>JAEUIA010000115.1 GCA_016795245.1 Planctomycetota bacterium
CGCTCCCGCGTCCCCACCTCGTCCACGGCCCGGCCCCACCCCGCTGCTGCAAACCCTCGACCTGACGAGCCGGATGCGTGAGTCGCGCAAGTCCGGATCTGTGGGAGGCCGGGGAGAGTAATCTCCTCGGCCCACCCGGCCGCCGCCGGGCGCGGGACGCGTGAGAGACGTCGCGCATTGTCGGGAGTCGCAACAGGGTGCCGCCGAGTTCGAGTTTTCTCGGCTCGGCGGCGCGCTACACTCCAGTCGTATGAACACGCGCATCGCGGTCGCCCGAGCCTTGTTCGTCGGAGTCGTCTGCGCGGCCTGCGACCGCACGACGGTGCGGCGCACGTTCTGGGGCGACGATTCGCCCGCGTCCGTGATCGAGTACGACGGCGGCGTGCTCCACGGAGCGTTCGTGTTGCACCATCCCGGCGGTCAACTGCGCGAGCGCGCGCGCTACGAGCACGGGCTGCGCCACGGTGCCTACACCGCCTGGTATCCGGACGGAACGCGCCTCGTCACCGGTGAGTACGCGCACGGTTTGCGCGTCGGTCCCTGGCAGGAGTGGGCCGAAGACGGACTGCCGCGCGCCGCCGGCAGCTACCGCGCGGGCGACAAGGACGGCGTCTGGATCGTGTACGACGAAACGGGTCGGCCGGCGCGCGAAGAGACCTGGGAAGCGGGCACCCGCGTGCAGTGGCGCGCGCTCTGACCGCCGACTTCGCGCGCACTCTCCGCCGGCGAGTGCCGGCGCAAAAGGAACGCGCGGCGCGCGACGCGCGCGTCAATCGGCCGGCAGGATCTGTCCGGCGGATCCGTTCGACAGGAGTCGCACGGGACGTGCGGCGAGCGGCCAGGCGATGTGTGCATGATAGCTGCCCTGGATGCGCGTGAAGAGCAGGCTGCCGTTCGCGCTCCAGCCGATCGCCGGCCCGAACAGCGCCGGGCCGCCGAGGAGTGCATCCAGCGCACCGCTGGCCGTGTCGATTCGAGCCAGACGCTCGCCGTTCAGATCGCGTTCGATGTACCCGGTCCAACCGTCCCCGCGCGCGACGGGGCGCTCGAACCAGGTCAGCGAGGAGGTCGAGGTCACGAGCGTCGGCGCTCCGAGGAAGGTGCTCGAGCCGCGGTAGAGCTCGCGCGCGCCGCCGTCGCGACGCACTGCGAAGAGCGCGCCCGGTCCGCGGATGTCGAGCGTGTCCAGATCCTTCACCTGTCCGAGGACGGTCTGCAACCCGGGCACGCCGTCGCGCCACACGCTCATGTCGCCGCTCGATCCGGAATCATCGTGCAGCACGATGCCGCTGCCGTCGGGGAGCAGCACGGCGCGCGATGGCTTGAGCGTCGGGACTGCGGTGAACGGCACCGTCGCATCGCCGGAAGTCAGCGTGAGATTCTGAAACTGCGGGACCGCGCCCGCCTGCAGGTCGACGCTGAATAGATCGAGTTTGCCGGGCAATCCGCCGGGGTTCTGTTCCCCGACGCCGAACAAGAGCCGCGCGGGGCCCCGGAATGCGAACAGCGCGACTTCGTCCAGCGTGTCGAGGAAGCGCGCATCCGAAGACAATTGCTCGGCCGGGGCGGGCACGTTCTGCGCGCGTGCGACCATGCACTCGTGCGTGACCTGTCCGGTCGCCGACGATCCGGTCGTGCGCCACGCGCACCAGACCCCGTCGTCCGACACCGCGAGCCACGGGCCCCCGTGGCCGTCGAGTGCGGTGCCGGCGCGCATCACGGGACCGGCGGTCTGCGTCGCGCGTCGCGCGTCGCCGCTCGCACCGGCGCTGTAGACGTGCTGCATCTGTGCCGAAGTCCCGGCCGCGAACACGACGTGGCTCGTGTCGTTGCTCGCAGCGAGGATGCCGCTGAAGTACGTCGGCGGTGCGTCGGCGCCGAACCCGATGAGCGCAGCCTGTGCGCCCGTCGTGCGATCGAAGCGCAGCACGCCGAAGTTCGTGACGGCGACGCCGAAGTTCGCTCCGAGTTGCAGCCCCCACGGAAAGATGCGCGCCGGTCCCGCGGCGGCCGTACGCTCGTGGATCGCGAAGGCGCCGCTCGTCTCGATCTCGAGCAGATCGCCGCCGCCTGCGGCCTGCGTAGCAACGAGGAAGGCGAGCCCGTCGGGGGCGACCGCGATCTGAGAGTGAAACGGATTGCGGCCGCCGCCCGCACCGATGCCCGCGCGCTCGATCAAGATGCGCGGTTCTGCGCTGCGCGAAACCAACAGGAAACCGAAGCTCGCGCTGCCGCCCGACCCGGCGCGCACGAAGTGGTAGAGCGATCCGACGCCGGATTGCAGTCGCACGCGGCTCGCGCCGGCGATGTCGGTGAAGCGGCGCGCGCGCGCGGGCGAGAACTCGGTCAGGTCGGTGCGGCCGGCCAGTTCGAAGGGCAGGAGCCAGATCGCGCTGAGTTCGGCCGGTGCGCCCGACGGGAGGCCCGTCGCCGGATCGTACAGAGCGATCGCGCCCGGGCCCGCGGCCGGGCCTTCCCACACGGCGACGTGTTCCTGAGCCGGGGTCGCGCTCGCGAGGAGCCCGATGGCACAGAGGGTGAATGTGGGGTTTCGCATCGCAGTCCTGCCTGAGGAGGTCACCTGCTCGGAACAAAGTCTATGCCGCCTGGGAATCGCCCAGGGCACCCCGTCCGGGGTTTCTCTCGCGGGGGGAGGATCGCTCCACCGCCTCGCGTCATCCAGAATCTAGAATCCAGTCCACGTTTTGGACGAAACGCACCCATGCCGGATCCCCACACCACCCTGCCTCCGCTGCCGCCCGGCTACCGGGTGTTGCAAGTGCTGACGCGCGGCGCGAGCGCCGTGACGCTGCACGCCGCCGGGCCGCGTGGCGAGGTGGTGTTGCGGCTCGCCCAGGGCGCGGCGGCGGAGCGCGAGCGCGTGCGCGAGCTGGCGGTGCTCGGCGCGGTGCGCGCGCGGGGGCTCGCCGAACTCGTCGACCACGGGCTGGTCGAGCGCGACACCGCGTTCGTGGCGCGGCGCTTCGTCGCCGGCGTGGATCTAGCCGAGCACGCGCGCGGGATGGCGCGTGCGGACGACGCGCGCGCGCGTGAACTCGGGGCGATCGTCGCGCGCGTCTGTGATGCGCTCGGCGAGTTGCACGAACGCGGATTCGTGCACGCCGACCTCAAGGCCGAGAACGTGATCGTCGGCGCGGATCTAGAACCCGTGCTGACCGACTTCGGCCTCGCGCAGTTGCGCGGCGCCGAGAGAACGGAAGGGGCGGCGTCGGGATCGTTCTACTCGGTCGCACCCGAAGTGCTCTTCGGTGCGCAGGCGACACCCAGGTCGGATCTGTTCGCACTGGGCGTGATGCTCGCGCGACTCCTGGTGCCGCGGCACGCGACGCCGGCGCAGTTCTACGCGCGCTTCCCGGCGGTCGACGCACTCGCAGCCCTCGCGATCGACGCGGCCGAACTGCCGCCGTGGTCGCGCGATCTGGTGGCGCGCCTCGTGGAGCGCGACCCGGCGCTGCGGCCCGCGAGCGCGCGCACGGTCGCGGCGAGTTTGCGCGCGCGGCTGGCGCTGCCGCGCGAGACCGGCGCGACGCGCGTCGCGCTGGAGTGGCCCGTGCGCACCGCGCGCGCCGAGTTCTTGCGCGAGCGCTTCGCGCACCTCAGCGCGGCTCTGGACGCAGAGCTGCCGGTGTGCGAGTGGTGGACTCTGCCTGTCGGCGAGGACGCGGCGCTCGTCGTCGAGGATGCTCACATCGCCGCCGGACTCGACGGTGTGCGCACGGCGCGCTTCGACCCAGCAGCCTGCGCGGCCCTCGAAAACGCCGCTGCACTCGACCAGGCCGTTGCACTGGAAGTTGCGCGCACGGCGGACATGATCGTGCTCGCGGCGCTCGGCGACGAGGACGCACACGCGCGTGTGGTCGAATATTGGAGGCGCACGGCGCGGCAGGCGCGCG
Organism: Planctomycetota bacterium; assembly: GCA_016795245.1. GTDB lineage: Bacteria > Planctomycetota > UBA1135 > UBA1135 > JAEUIA01. Next base: position 3,915 of record JAEUIA010000115.1, read on the forward strand.
CACGCGGCGAGGCGGCACCGCGCGCCCTGATCGTGTGCGCGACGCACGCCGGCGGCGACCCGTCCTCGCAGGCGAGCGACGCATGGACCGCGGTGCGCGTCCCGTGCGCGCGCGCGCAAGACGTCGAGCAGTTCCTCTTCCAGGCGCTCGAAGAGACCGGCGTCGAACGGCGCAGAGAACTCTCCGAGTGGATCTACCAGGGCACGCACGGCGCGGCGGCACGCATCCGCGCGCGCATCGACCTCCTGGTAGAGAGCGGACTCATCCAGAGTGGGGACGAACGTCCGCGCGTGCGCAAGGGCGCGCTCCCGGATCCTGCGCTGCGGCGCTCCGGCACGCTCGATCTCCCGCCTTCCGCGCGCGAACCGGCCGCCGTGCTGGCGGCGGCGGGCGCCGCGTTGCCGTTCGCGCTGGTCGTGGACGCCTGCGCGCAGGACGCACAGAGCGCCGCGCGTGCGCTGGGCGAGGCCATCGCCGTGGGTTGTGTGCAGCGCGACGCGCGCACCGGTTGGCTGCGCTTCCAAGGCAGCGCCCTGGACCTGAAACTCGAAGCGCGCGCGTGGGCGCCGATCGAGGGCCGACTGTGCGCGAGCCTGCGAGCAGCCCAGGCTCCCTGGCTGCGTGGGTTGCCGCACGCCTGGGCTGCCGCGCGCGCAGCCGGCGAGCTCGAGCGCACGGAGGTGAAGGAACGCGTCCTCCTCGCGGCGCGTGAAACGCTGCAACGCGGCGCCTTCGATGCCGCACTGGATCTGTTCGCACGCTTGGAACGCGCAGCGCGGCGTGCGCAGAGCCCCTTGGAACCAGAGATCACGGGCGAGCATGCCGCGGCCTGGATCGCAGCCGGCGCGGTCGACCGCGCACTCGATCTGGCGCGGACGTTGGAGCGGGATCCCGCTCCCAAGGCGCGCGGTGTGGCGGCGCGCATCCGCGGCTCGGCGGCGCTGCAGCGCGCGGAGTACGACGAGGCGCTTGCGGCACTCGCCGAGGCGGCGCGCATCGACGAGGCCGCCAACACGGAGATCGCACTGGCGCGTGCGCGCGTCTTGTTCGATGCGCGCCGCGACACGGAGCTGGACGAGCACATCGCTGCGACGCTCGCCGATCCGCGCGAGACCGAACGCGGCCGCGGCAACTTGCGCGCGCTGTGGGCGCTGAGTCGCGCGCGGCGCGGCGAGATCGAGCGCGCCGACGAGTTGTTGGCGCAAGCTTCCGCGGTCGAGTCCCTCGCGGCCGATCCGCTGCGCGCGGCCGCGCACGCGCTCAACTCGAGCACGCTCGAACGCCGACGCGGTCGAACGGAGGCTGCGCTGGCGCTCGCACAACGCGGGCTGGCGCTGTACGAAGAGATCGGTTTTCTCCCGGGCATCGCGCAGGCGCGCTTGTTCCTGGGCGGCTTGATGCGCGACGCCGGGCGCCTGATCGAGGCGCAGAACCTGTTGGAGAGCGCCGCGCTCGTGCGCGAACGTCTAGGCGATCACGCCGGTTCGGCGGCGGCGCGCGGCATGCTGGGTCTGACGCTCGCCGATCGCGGGCACGCGCGCGCGGCGTTGAACGAACTCACGCGCGCGGCGGCGGAACTGCTCGAATATTCCCGGCGTGTGGATGCGGCCTTGCTCGACGCGCGGGCCGAGGAAGTGCGCGCTCGCATCGGCGAACCGGCCACGATCGCCGAGCGCGGACGGACGCGAGCGGGCGCTCAGGCGCTGGATGCCGATCCGCGCGCACTCCTGTCGCGCGCGCGCGCCGCCTGGATGCGCGGCGACGACGCGAGCGCGCGTCTCTTGGCGGTGCGCGCGCGCGACCTGGCCGAGGCGCTCCAGCAAGTACCCACGCGCGCCGAAGCCGCAGCCGTCGTGCGCGAACTCGAATCCAAGCCGCGCGCCGCGGCCGAGGCCGGGGCAGGTCTGGACGAGGGCCTCCTGGCGCTGCTCGCGGGCGGCGGCGACATCGCAGCCGTGCGCGCGCGTGCGCGCGAGCTCGAGGCGCTGGGTCGCGACGACCGCGCCGCGCGCCTCTATTTCGCAGCCGCCGCGCGCAGCCCGAAGAACGCACAGGCCAAGGCCGACCTGGAGGCGGGCTTGCGCCTGTTTGCGACGGCCGCTCAAGGTCTCACGCCGCGCGAAGCGGAGGCGCTGCGGCGTGCACTCTTCTCGATGCCCGATCCCTTTCCGCTCGATCTCGCGTCACTCGACGCACTCGGAACCGAAGACGAGGACTTTCCCATGGACATGTTGGCCCTGTTCGAGATCAACCGCCGCCTCGTGGCGCAGGAGGCGCTGCCCGACCTCTTGGGCGCCATCGTCGACAGCGCCTTGCACGTGACCGGCGCCGAGCGCGGCTTCGTGGCCTTGGAGGTCGACGGCGAGATCGCGATCCAGACCGCGCTCGACTCACGCCGCGGCGACATCGCCGAACCCGAGGTCGAATTGAGCCACAGCATCGTGCGCCAGGCGTTGTCGAAGAGCGGCGTGCTGCGCTTCTCCAACGCCGTCGACGATCCTGAACTCGCCGATGCGCCGTCCGTCGCAGCACTCGAATTGCGCTCGATCCTGTGCGCGCCGTTCGACATCGAGCGCGGATCGCGCGGCGTCGTGTACGTCGATCACCGCCTGCGCGCAGGCGCTTTCGACGAGCGCGCGGAACGGCTCCTCGGGCTCTTGGCCGGACAAGCTGCGCTCGCAGTGCGGCAGGTGCGGCGCATGGCGGAGATCAAGCGCTTGAACAAGGAACTCGAACACCAGGTCGCGCACAAGGAGACCGACCTGCAGGCCGCGCGCACCGCACTGCGCGCCGCGTCGGTCGTGCCGCCGGCTTCAGGACTGGTGGGAGAGTCGCTGCCGATGCGCGCCGTCCACGAGTGGATCGCGCGCGCCGCGCCGAGCAAGCTGCCGGTGCTGGTCATCGGCGACAGCGGCACGGGCAAGGAACTGGCCGCGCGCGCCTTGCACGCGCAGAGTGCGCGCGCCGAGGGTCCGTTCGTCGCCGAGAATTGCGCTGCGCTACCGGAGACTCTGATCGAGGCCGAGCTGTTCGGCTACAAGAAGGGCGCCTACACCGGCGCCGACGCCGACCGCCCCGGACTGTTCGAACGCGCGAGCGGCGGGACGCTGTTCCTGGACGAGATCGGTGAGTTGCCGCTCGAACTCCAGGCCAAGCTCCTGCGCGTGCTCGAGACCGGCGAAGTGCGGCGGTTGGGCGATTCGGTCGTGCGGCGCACCGACGTGCGCCTCGTCGCGGCGACCAATCGCGACCTGGACCTCGCCGTGCGCGAACAGCGCTTCCGCGCGGACCTCATGTACCGACTCGACGCGCTGCGCATCGCGATGCCGACCCTGGAACAGCGCGTCGACGACATTCCACGCCTCGTCGCGCACTTCCTGCGCCTCGAAGAAGCCAAGAGCGGCGTGAGGCGCGCGATCAGCGCGGCGGTCGTCTCCAAACTCTGCACGCGCAGCTGGCCGGGCAACGTGCGCGAGCTGGCCAACGAAGTCGCGCGCCTGTGCGTGCTCTCGAACGGCGACATCGACGATCCCGCACTGGTGCGCGCGGCGCGCCGCACATCCGGCGCCGGTGCCGACAAGACCGGAGTTCGCCCGCTCGCCGAATTGGAACGCGACGCGATCCTGCAGGCGATCGAAGAAGCGGGCGGCGACAAGGGCCGCGCGGCCGAGATGCTCGGCATCTCGCGCGCGAAGATCTACCAACGCATCAAGGATTGGCGCGAGGCCGAGGTCGGCTCGGACGAGGAAGCTACTTCAGCTTCTTGAACGCGTCCTTGAGGTCCTTGGCGCGATCGAGCACACCCTTCGCTTCGGACTTCAACGCGTCGACCTTGCGCTCGAGTCCGGACAGGATCTCCTTCGGCAGATTCTTGCCGCCGGCATCGAGCGTGGAGGAGAGCAGCGCGTCGACGATCGTGCGCGTCAGTGCGCCGACGATCTCGGTCGTGGATCCGTCGCTCCGGAAATCGTTGAGCTCGATCTTCGGAATCACGACGCCGGCGGAGTCCTGCGTGAGCCCGGCGATGAATACCGACGCCTTCACGTCGCGCACGACGATGCGCTTCACGATCAGCGTGCGCGAACTCGCTTCCGCCTCAGGCCCCGGCGCCGCCTTGCCGCCGCCCGCGAGCGCGTCCAAGATCGGTCCGAAGTTGGTGCCGCCGTCCCGGTGCTCCAAGAGAATCTGCACACCGCTCAACTCGAATTCCTCGACCACCATCTCGCGCGAGAGCAGCGAACTGTTCTGCCACTTCGCCTGCGCCGATCCGATGCTGACGAAGGGCTCATCCTTGAACCCCTTGGGATTGTGGATCGCAAACCCCGACAATCCCAATCCGCCCGCGCCCAGCGAGACATCCGCGCTGGAAAGCGTGACCGACACGCCGGCCGCGCGCGAGCCACCGGTCTCGATCGCCGCCTTAACCAGCTTGTCGATCATCAACACGGCGACGAGCAAGCCGATGCCGACGAGGAGCACGAGAGCTAGAGCGATGCGCACGAGGATCTTCATGCGCCCGAAGATAGACACTCCGCGGCCCGCACAGAAGTCGGGAGACGCGGCAACGGACAGTCGAGGCATCGAGCGGAGCGAGAGCAGGTAGGGGGACGAGGCCGCCGAGCAACGGGCGGGAGCAGGAAGAAGCGGGCGAGCGCAGGCCAAGGCAGGCGAAAGCGGGAGGCAGAGACGACACCGATCCCAGATGGCCGCTGAAATTCCACGGCGACCCGAGCTCGCAACGCTTTGCGAACGAGAGCGACCGAAAGCAACCGAAAGCAACCGAAAGCGAACAGCAAGCGCTTCGATCCCGACAGCAAATCCAACCCCTCAATGCTTCCAGTCCGGCACCGTACCCAACCCCTCAACACTTCCAGTCCGGCACCGAACACACCCAACCAGACCCCACCCCATTGTTGACCTCGGGGTTCGCGATTTGCGCGGTACTCCGCGCGAACCGCGAACCCCGAGGCCGCGCTGCGGAGCACGCGTCGAATGCCGTTGCTTCCCAGTTGGCCGGGATCTTCCCAGCTGCCTCGCGGGTAGTGGTGTCGCGTGGAAGATGTTCTCCGACATCCATTCAGCACTCACTGTCTAGCGCGAGGCACTATCGAACCCGCCTCACGAGACGCGAGGCAGAAGAAAACCGCGAAGCAAACAGAAGAGCAACGGCATTCGACGCATGCTTCGCAGTGCGGCCTCCTGGTTCGCGGTTCGCGCGGTGGCGTTCGCCCGAGTTTGACCGTACCGAGCCAGGCGCGGGGGGGGGGTGGTCGTGGGCCGGGCCCGCCCCCGCGCCCCCCCCCACAGCCGGCGCCCCGGCCGCGCCAGAAGAGGAACCTGCGCGGGCGTGGGGTGTGGCGGCGGAGGTGAGCCTGGGCGG
>JAEUIA010000116.1 GCA_016795245.1 Planctomycetota bacterium
CCGGCGCGCGGCTCTACACCGGCGAAGATGCACCACACGAGCCTGGCTCGGTACGGTCAAACTCGGACGAACGCCACTGGAAAAATCGCGAACCAGGAGGTCAACAATGGGGTGGGGTCTGGTTGGGTGAGTTGGGTGTCGGACTGGAAGCGTTGAGGGGTGAGTTCGGTGTCGGTCTTGAAGCGTCGTGGGGCGGGGTTCGGTGTCAGGTTGGAAGGCCGTCGGCCGACTAGAACAGGCCGGTGATGCGACCCTCGGCGTCGAGGTCCACGCGCTTGTATCCCGGGCTGCGACCCAGGCCCGGCATCGTTTGGATATCTCCCGCCATCACGACGATGAATCCTGCGCCGGCGGACAGGCGCACCTCGCGCACGGGGAAGGTGAATCCGGTCGGCCGCCCGCGCAGTGCCGCATCGTGGCTCAAGCTGTACTGGGTCTTCGCGACACAGATCGGGAGCTGGCCGAAGCCGAGTTCCTCGAGTTCGTCGATGCCGCGCGCCGCCTCGGGCATGATCTCGATGCCGCCGGCGCCGTACACGTCGCGCGCGAGCGATTCGATCTTCGAGCGAATCGGCGCGCCGAGTTCGTACGCGAAACGCAGCTTCGCCTTGCCCGACTCGGCTGCTTTCACGACCGCTTCGGCCAATTCCATTCCGCCCGCGCCGCCGCGCTCGTGCAGGCGACTCTCGCACGCAGCGTCCGCGCCGGCGGCGAGCGCGCACTCGCGCACCAGCGCGATCTCGGCCGCGGTGTCGCTCGGGAAGCGGTTCACGGCGACGACGACGGGCACGCCGAAGCGGCGCACGTTCGCGATCTGCGCTTCGAGGTTCGAACAGCCCTCTTTCAGGGCCGCGAGGTCTTCGCGCGACAACTCCGGCGGCAACGGCGAGCCGGCTTTCACGGTGAAACGGCCCGAGTGGACCTTGAGCGCGCGCACCGTCGCGACGAGCAGCGCGCAGTCGGGCTTCATGCCCGACGCACGGCACTTGATGTCGAAGAATTTCTCGCCGCCCATGTCGGCCGCGAATCCGGCTTCGGTGACGACCCAATCGGCGAAACGTGCCGCCACGCGATCGGCGATGATCGACGCGTTGCCGTGCGCGATGTTCGCAAAGGGACCGGTGTGGATGAGCGCCGGCGTGCCTTCCGAAGTCTGCATCAGAGTCGGGTGCAGCGCGTCGCGCAGGATCGCCGACATGGCGCCCGCGACGCCGAGGTCTTCGGCCGTGACGGGCTTGCCGGATTGATTGCGGCCCAAGACCATGCGCCCCAGGCGCGCGCGCATGTCGGCGAGATCGCTGGCCATCCCGAGCACCGCCATGACTTCCGAAGCGGGCGTGATGTCGAAGCCGGTCTCGCGCTCGACGCCATTCTTCGAACCGCCGAGTCCGATGCGGACCTGACGCAGCGCGCGATCGTTGACGTCGACGACGCGTCGCCACGTGACTTTCGCCGGGTCGACCTTCAGCGGATTGTCGAGCAGGATCGAGGTGTCCAGCGCCGCCGCGCACAGGTTGTTGGCATCGGCGACCGCGTGGAAATCACCCGTCAGGTGCAGGTTGAAATCCTCCATCGGCACGACCTGGCTGTGGCCGCCACCCGCCGCTCCGCCCTTGACGCCGAACACCGGACCCATCGAAGGTTGCCGCAGCGTGCACACTGCTTTCTTGCCGAGCTTGTTGAGCGCGAGCGAGAGACCGATCGTGTGCAGGGTCTTGCCCTCTCCCGCCGGCGTGGGCGTGATCGCGGTCACGAGCACGTAGCGCAGCGGCTTGCGGCCGGCGTCGCGCGCGGCGAGTCCGGTGCGGTAATCGATCTTGGCCTTCGTGGGCCCGTGCGCGTAAACGGACTCCGTCGGGACCCCGAACTGCGCGGCGACGTCGGTGATCGGGGTGAGCTTCAGCTGGCGTGCAATTTCGATGTCGGAGAGCATTCGCAGAGCTTAGCGGACGGCGAGTTCGGCGTCCCCCGGACGTAACTCAAACCTGCCGTAAGGGTAGATTGTGCTATCGTGCAGACCTGACGCGCACCCCGACCCGTCCCTTGCGAGGGATCCGTCCGCGAAGAGGACCCGATGAAGCCCCAACAAGAGCTCTTGAAGATCGGCGAGTTCGCCCGCCTGGCGAGCACCAACCTGCGCACCCTGCGCTATTACGAGGAGTTGGGACTGCTCTCGCCGGCCGGCCGCAGCCAGGGCGGTTTCCGCTTCTACCGCCTCACGGACATCAACCGCGTGCAGATGATCCGCGACATGCAGGAACTCGGCCTGCACCTCGACCGCATCCGCGAACTGATCTCCGCGCGCCAGGCCGACGAAGGCCGCGAGGTCTTCTTGGATCGCGTGCGCCAGGCGCTCGAGGAACAAGACCGCATGCTGGTCGAACGCGTGCGCGCGCTCGACGAGCAGCGCAAGAAGGTCGCGCAGGCGCTGCACAAGATCAACGAATGCCGTCACTGCACGCATTCGCCCGCAGCGGACAACAACTTCTGCGAGCCGTGCACGACGACCGGCGAAAAGCTGCCCGAGCATTTGAGCGCGCTGTACCAGTGAGTTCTGCGCCCCCGTAGCCGGGGCGCGCGCGCATCCGTGTTGTACTTCGACAACAACGCCACGACCGCCGCCGACCCTGAGGTCGTCGCCGCAATGCTGCCGTTCCTGGGTGAGCGCTTCGGCAACCCCTCCAGCGCGCACGCACTCGGCGAGGACGCGGCCGACGCCGTGCGCGCCGCGCGGGCTTCGGTCGCACGTCTTCTAGGAGCGACCGCGCCGGACGAAATCGTGTTCACTTCCGGCGGCACGGAGAGCAACAATCTCGCGTTGCGCGCCGCGTTCGCCGCACAGTCGGGACGGCGTGTCATCGTCACGTGTGCGACCGAGCATTCGAGCGTTTTGGAGCCTTGCGCGCAGCTCGAACGATCCGGCGCGCGCGTCGTGCGCGCCGGCGTTTCGCGCACAGGCCTCGTCGACCTTCCCGCCCTGATGTCTCAGTTGACGCCGGAGTGCGCGGTCGTCTCGCTGATGCTCGCGAACAACGAGATCGGCGTCGTGCAGGACATCGCGCCGCTGGGTGCGCGCTGCCGCGAACTCGGCATCCTGTTCCACGCCGATCTGGTTCAGGCGGCCGGCAAACTGCCGCTCTCCGTGCGCGCCCTGAACGCCGACCTCGCGACGATCAGCGCGCACAAGTTGCACGGACCCAAGGGTGTCGGAGCTCTGTACGTGCGCGCCGGACTCGCGTGCGCACCGCTCGTTTTCGGCGGGTCGCAAGAGCGCGGGCGCCGACCGGGAACCGAGAACGTGGCCGGCATCGTCGGCTTCGGTCGCGCCGCTGAACTCGCGCGCGCGTTCGCGGCCGACGTCGACGCGCGCGCACGAGTCGCTTCACTGCGCGACGAATTCGAAAACGGCCTCCTGGCTCGCATCCCCGGCGCGAGTGTGAACGGCGCTCGCGACCGCCGCGTCGCCAACACCACCAGCATCCGCTTCGCCGGGCTCGACGCCGAAACGCTCTTGATGTCGTTCTCGAGCCAAGGTCTGTACGCCTCGGCCGGCTCCGCCTGCCACGCGCAGGCGCGGCGCCCTAGCCACGTGTTGCTGGCGTTGGGCCTGGCTGAGACCGAAGCCGCGGAGTGCGTGCGCTTTTCGCTCTCGCGTCACACGACGAGCGCCGATTGCCGCGCCGCCCTGGAGATCGTAGCTGCCGCCGCCGCTGAATTGCGCGTTCCCGGCGGTCTTTGAGCGCTCCTGACTTGCCACCCGACCGATTCGCCGGGACACTTGTCCGGCCCTTTTCCCGAGGCGCTCCCCCCCGCCGCCCCCTGTCCGATGCCCGAAGCCATCTCCACCTACAAGACCCGCGTGAGCGGCCTGTTCCAGGCACGCCACGCGATCACCGGCCCTGACGGGGAGGAGATCGGCGTGTTGACGGTGCAGCGCAGCGGGCGCGGCCCGATCCGCGGGGCGCGCTACCAGCCGACGAAAGGCGAGGTGCTGCTCATCCGCCGCGACCCCGGGCTCCTGCGCAGCCAGTTCTCCTGCTGGACCGAGGGTCGCGAGTGGGTCGGCTCGTCCCTGCGCTGGAGCTTCTTCGCGCGCGAGATCGCGCTGGCGACGGGCAACAAGCCCTACCGCCTGCTACCGGTCGCCGGACTCCACCGCGGCTGGCGCATGTTTGCCCCCAAGACGGGCGAGATGGCGCGCATCGAGCCGGCCGGATTCGGGCGCGGATCGACGATCCAGGTCTTCCGGCGCGTGGATTTCGAGTTGGTGCTCTTCGCCTACTTCCTGGGTTCGCAGGTGTACTTCGAGTCGTTCTGGCCGGGTCGTGAGGTCAGCGACGATCAGGACAGCGTGCCCACGCCTTCGAAGGCCTGATTTCGGCCCCGGGACCCGGCCTCGGGGCCCTCCAGGATAGTGGCTACGCTCGCTGGTCGTCATCGGATCGGGGCCACGTGGCGTCCGGCGGATCGCGGTTCGTCCGCCGAGCACCCCCTTCCAGGCCTCCGCAAGGGCGCCTCTCAGGCTTGGACCAGCGGAGGGAGCCAGTACCCATGGCTCCAGGGCGGGACTCCGGCTTCACCTGCCGATAACATCAGCCGACTTCCGGGAAGCCCCTTCCCCACTCTGCGTCCCTTGGCCCACACGCGCGTCGGCGGCTTTTATCTCCAGCATCCCATCCCCGCACGACGCCCCTCATCGACATGAAACCCGCACTCGTACTCATCCTCGTCCTGGCCGCCATCGGCGCGCTCTTCTTCACCCTGTCGCGCAAGTCCGACAAGCCGCAGCCTGTCGAGCTGCCGCCGATCAGCTCGCCCGAGACGCCGACGGATCCCAAGACCGCCACGAATCTCACCCAGCCGGTCAAGGCTGTGGACCGCACCGTGCAGAACACGAAGCCGGTCACTCCGGGTGCCGTCGGGCAGGCGAATCCGATCCACTTCGACAACAAGGTCACCGGCCTGATCAAGAACGACAAGAACGAACCGATCTCCGGAGCCGAGGTCACGCTGACCAAGTTCCAGACGGGCGAGCTGATGTTCCTGAACGATCCGCGCCCCGACCCGCTGTCGGAGCCGCGCGTGCTCTCGGACTCGGACGGTCGCTACACGTTCCTGGGCATCGAGCCGCGCACCACGTACGGGATCATCGTGACGCACCCGAACTACGCGCAGGCGCGCGAGAACAGCATGCCGATCGGCGAGTCCGGCACGGTCGAGCAGGCGCCGATCATCCTGACGAGCGGCGGAACGCTCTCGGGCTACGTCAGCGACGAGGCCGGCAACCGCATCACCGACGCGACGCTCCACCTCGACGGCGAGAACTATCTGCAGATCGGCGACGCGCCGCCCGATCGCCTGACCACCACGACCAACAAGGAAGGCTGGTACGCCTTCGCGAACGTGCCCTCCGGTCCGCGCACGGTCGGTGTTTCGGCGCCGGGCTACGGCAAGATCCAGGTCGGCGGTTTCGTGTTCAACAAGCAGGAGATGTACGCGCGCGATTTCACGCTCAAGATCTCGGAGATGATCTCGGGCCGTGTCATCGGTTCGAACAACGAACCGGTGCCGGACGCGAATGTGATCGCGGTCGCCGTCAGCCACGCGCAACAGTCGGGCCCGATGCAGGTCAAGACCAACGCCAAGGGTGAGTTCCTCATGGAGAACCTCGTCCCCGGTGACTACAACGTCATCGCGAACTGCGCCGGCTGGCGCATGGTGCAAGGGCGCAACAACACGCGCATCAAGAGCAACACCGCCAACGTCGTCATCGAGATGATGAAGGAAGCCTCGGTGTGCGGCGTCGTGATCGACGGCGGCACGGGTGCGCCCGTCACGAACTTCGCCGTGCGTCTGCGCTTCTGGTATGGCGAAGGCAATCCCACCGCCGCGCACAGCGCCGAACTCATGCAGGTCACGAACGACAAGGGCGAGTTCTGCATCCAGTCCAGCGGTCCCAGCGACTACGTGGTCGAGGCCTCCGCGCCCGGCTTCGCGCCCAGCCTCTCGCCCAACTTCACCGTCCAACTCGGCCAGCCTGTGAACGGCATCGTGGTCAAGCTCGGCCGCGGCGGTTCGATCACCGGCCGTGTCGTGGACCCGGACGGCAAGCCCGTGGCACGCGCGCGCGTCATGACGCAGGACAACACCTGGACCGACGACGAATTCACGCGCGCGATCGGCCCGCAGTTCCCCACGAACGCCACGACGGTCGAAGTGCGCACCGACGACGCCGGACGCTTCGTGTGCAGCGGACTCAACCCCGAGATCTACCAATTGGTGATCACGGCGGACGGATTCACGCCCTTCAACCGCACAGGCCTGCGCGTGACCGAAGGCGGCGTGATGCAAGCCGGTGACCTGAAGATGTTGCGCGGCGGTTCGGTGCGCGGGACGCTGTTCGACGCGTCGGGCAAGCCGGTCTCCGGCGGCACGATTCGCTTGCGCGCGATCGACGGCATCCAGTACGTGAACATGGCGACCAAGACCGGCGGCGACGGCAAGTTCGTGCTGAGCAATGCGCCGGCCGGTCGTTACCAGTTGTCCGGGATGCGCGCCAATCGCGCGGCCGGCAATCCGTTCGAGGAGCTGATCGATTCGAACGGCTCGCAGATGAACGTGATCGTGGCCGAAGGCGACGTCACGACCCAGGACTTGCGCCTGCAAGACTGATCCTGTTGTAGACTCCGCTCATGACGAGCGGCGTCGACGAACCCAGCGAAGGTCCTCTCACCGCCGAGCGGTGGCAGGACCTTCTCACGTTGGAGCTCCTGTGCCCGGTGCGCGTCGTCTACACGCGCGCACGGCGCACGCCGATCCAGGTCAAGCGCGTTTCGGCGCCGCGCCGCGGTTCACCTTCGGCGCTGGAAGTGCGCTTGCACTCGATGTTCAGCTCCGCGCCGCCGGGCGTGCACCGCGCCGTCGCGAGTTGGATTCGCTCCGGTTCGCGCGCACCGCGCGCCTGCGCCGCCTTGGATGAATGGATCGCGACGACGCTCGAGTCGATCCCGGTCACTGCGCGTGTCGCGCACGGGGCCGGCCGCGGCGAGCATCACGATCTGGACTCGCTCGCGCGCGGCCTGATCGAGCGTGAATTCGCGGGGGCTTTCGATCAGGCGGATGCGAAGCTCCCGGCGATCACGTGGGGTCGGCGCGGCCCGAGTCGCACGCGTAGTTCGCTGCGCCTCGGCAGTTTCGATCCCGATCCGCGCCTCGTGCGCATCCATCCCGTGCTCGATCAGGCAGGCGTGCCGGCGTGGTTCGTGCGCTTCGTCTTGTTCCACGAACTCTTGCACGCCGTCCATCCGCCCGAACGCGGCAGCGACAATCGCTGGGTGCACCACGGCCGCAAGTTCAGGCGTGCCGAACGCGCGTACGTCGATTTCGAGCGCGCTGTGGAGTGGGAAAAGCGCCACCTGAAAGCGCTGATCCGCGCCGCACGCCGCGGTACACCGTTCGTCCCCGCCGCCGAACCCGTCGCTCCACCCATCGCGACCGTCACGCCGCCGAAATCCCGCGGCCTCCTGCAGCGCCTCCTGTTCCCCGGCGGCTGACGCGCCTCAGCGTTCGGCGTAGCGCGCCGAAGTGTCTTCGATGCGCGCGCCAGTCAGGCACGTGCCGAGCACGTTGCCGCCCATCGCTTCGAGCGTGTTGTAGGTCTGCTCGACGTATTGGCGCGGGGTGGAGCCGAGGCGGACGACGAGCACGATGCCGTCGGCGAGCGAACCCAGGAGAGCTGCGTCGCTGATCGTCATCGATTCCGGCGTGTCGATCAGGATGTACGAGAAGCGCTGCTTCAATTGTCCGAGCACCGTCGTCACGCGATCGGTGCCGAGCAACTCGGACGGATTGTGCGGCAGTTCGCCCGGGCCGAGAATGGAGACGTTCGGGATCGAGGTGGCGCGGATCGCGCGGTCCATCGGGCAGGTGCCGCGCACCAGTTCGGTGAGTCCTTGGCGCCGCGGCAGACCGAGGTAGCGCTCCATCGCCGGGTGATGCAGGTCGGCATCGAGCATCAAGATGCGCGCGCCCTGGATCTCCGCCATCGCGATCGCGAGGTTGATCGTCGCGACGGACTTGCCCTCGCCGCGCAAGGCGCTCGTCATCACGATCGAGCGCGGCGCGCCTTCGGGGTTGAGCGCGATGATCGAGTTGCGCAGCGAACGGAATTGCTCGGCGAGCTGACCGCGCGGTTGCGTGACCATCGCGATCTGCTCGGTGCGCACTTGCACCTTGCGGGCTTCGTCGGGCTCGGCCGCTAGCAGCGGACCGATCTTGGCTTGGCGGTTCGGAAACAGGGGCATCAGAGACCTTTCGCGGACCATCATCCTTTTCGGCGCTCAGGATGGAAGCCCTGGAGGCCGGAATCGGTTTCCGACGGCCTGCAGGTCGCTAGTAACGCGCGACCGAACGATCCCAGGCCGCGAGACGCACAGGATCACGCCACGGGGGCACAGGCCAGATGCCGACGGAAAAGCGCAGTCGCACGCCTTGCGGCTGTTCGCGCGCGACGGCGCGCACGGCCTGCTCGAAGGCTCGCTCCGGCTCAGGATCGATCGACGCACGCAATTCGTAGAGCGCGCGGTCGAGACCCGCGAGCACGGCGTCGATCGCGGCCGTCGTCGAGATGGAGTCGATCAGGCGCTGCCTGGCCTCCGCGCCGCGCGGGCCTGCGGCGAGTGCTCCGAGCAAGAGCAGGTCCTCGCGCGCGACCGCCGGTGTCGGAATCGTCGCGAGGACCTCGGCGGCGCGCGCTTCGGACTCAGGCCCAAGGGCGAGCGCGACCAGTCGCACGGCGCGTGCGCGACCTGCAGCGCCGGCGTCGGCTTCCGCGGACTCCACGAGCAGATCGAACCAGGCGTCTGCACTCGCCCCGGGCGCCGCGCGCGCGCAATCGCGCAAACTCTCGGCGAGTCGTTCACGCGTGATCGCGTCGGACCCTTCCAAGGCGTGAGCGACGTGTCGCGAGGCGCGGTCCAACTCGCCGCGCGCGAACCACGCTTCGGCCACGAACGCGCGCATCGACGCGTTCCAATCGGCGGGCAGCTGCGCCGGATCGCGCCACTCTTCGGGCGGATACGAGCGTGCATCGCGCAGAGCGCGCGCCAGGTCGCGCAACCGCCCGCGTTGCGCTGACCATTCGACCGCGGCGCGCGCGCGCGGCACGGACGCGAACGGAGCCGCGCAACGGGCGCGCAATTCGAGCGCCAGCATGTGCGTCCCCTGTGCGACATCGGCGCGTTGCAACACCGCGTCGAGTGCTTCCGCTGCCGCCTCACTCGCGAGCCCGCGTCCATCGAGTTCGACGAGTCGCGCGTGCAGAGCACGGCCGGAGAGGCGCGCGAGTCCTTCCAGCGCAACTGCGGACAAGTCCTCGCCACGCGGATTGCGGACGCCGGTCGCCCCCAGCGCCGTCGCGACCTGCACCAGGCGCCGATCGCCGGATGGTCCGGCAGCCAGCGCGCGCTGCAGCTCCTCGCGCATGGCCGTCTGTGCGCTCGACTCGGAAAGTTGTGGGGCCACGCGACCGCGGCGCGCCGCGAGCATCAAGCCGTCGAGCGCCGCGCGATCGCCGTTCGCGCGGAAGCGTTGCGCGAGGAAGTCCACGCCGCCCGGCCAACCGCTCGCCGCCAGTGCGCGCGCCGCCGCGGAACGCGCGCCGATGGCTGCGGACCCGGCGACGAGCGCGCTCCAATCGGCGAGGCGCGACGCCATGTCGTCCGTCACATCGCGGCCGGCCGGCGTTGGGGTCGGAACGAGCACGAGCCAGCGCTCCGAGTTGTCCGCCGCGTCTTCCGCGCACCCGTATCCGACCACATCGAGCCCGTGGCGCACCGCGAGTTCGCGCAGCACGCTCGCGAACGACCCCGCGATCACGGCCTGGGTCTGCGACCGCGCGCTCGCGTCGATGGTCGGATCGAGCGTGAGACCGAGTCGAACCGGAGTCGCGCGCGCGCAGAGATCGAGCACGTCTTCGAGCGGCGCGACCGCGAGCATGAGGTCGATCTCGATGCGCGGGCCGGTCCAGGCACTCATCGCCGACTGCAATTCCGTCCCGCGCAGACCGCGTTCATTCGCGCCTGGATTCCAACGCATGACGGACTCGATCACGGCTCTGCGCCCGACCGAGGCGACGCGTTCATCCGTCGAAGCCGACAAGTCCGCCGCGAGGACCAGGTGCCGATCTTCCGCCGCGAGAGCCTCGATCAAGCGCCCCGCGACCTCGGGACCGGCCGTGGCGAGCGCTTGTTCGAGAACGTGTCGGTCCGCCGGCGTGAGGTGCGCCGCCAGCCGACGCTCGGCGGCCGCGCGCTCGGCCCCGTTCGCGCTCTCGAGCCGGGCCAGCTCGCCGCGCACGTCGAGTTCGGGGGCGGGCGTGAGCTGCCCGCCGAACAGCACCAAGAACAGTCCGCTGAACCTGAACATCGGCGACTACCTTAGCTACTCTGTCGCGCCCCAGAATACGCCACAGCATGTTTCAGAAGATCCTGATCGCAAATCGCGGCGAAGTCGCCGTGCGCATCGCCCGCGCCGCGCGCGCGAGCAAGATGACCGTCGTCGGCGTGTGCTCGACCGCGGATCAAGGCGCCGGCTGGCTCGCGGAGATGGACGAAGTCGTGTGCATCGGCGGTCCGTCGCCGCGCGAGAGCTACCTGCGCTTCGACCGCATCGTGCAGGCAGCGCTTCAGACCGGTGCGACCGCGATCCATCCCGGCTGGGGTTTCCTGGCCGAGAACGCGCGCTTCGCCGCACTGTGCGAACAACACGGCATCACGTTCATCGGGCCGAGTCCGCGCGTGATGGAGATGATGGGCCTCAAGTCGCCGGCCAAGGCCGCGATGCGCGCGGCCGGGCTCGACGTGATCCCGGGTTCGATCGGTCTCCTCGTCGACATCGACGATGCGCTGAAGGTCGCGGCGCGCGTCGGCTACCCGTTGATCTTGAAAGCTGACGCGGGCGGCGGCGGTCGCGGCATGCGTCTGTGTCACGACGACGCGGCGTTGAAGGCCGGCTACATCTCGGCTTCGAACGAAGCGCAGAGCGCTTTCGGCAACGGAGCCTTGTACCTCGAGTCGTATCTCACCGGTGGCCGTCACATCGAGGTCCAGGTCATCGGGGATCGCTTCGGCCACGCCGTGCACCTGTACGAGCGCGAATGCTCGATCCAACGCAACCACCAGAAGCTGATCGAGGAAAGCCCCAGTCCCGCGCTCACGCCTGATCAGCGCGAGGAACTCGGTGCGCGCGCCGCGCGTGCTGCGGCTTCGATCGGCTACGCCGGCGCCGGCACGATCGAGTTCCTGCGCGCGCAATCCGGCCGCATCCATTTCATGGAGATGAACACGCGTTTGCAGGTCGAGCACCCCGTGACCGAGATGATCACGGGCATCGACATCGTCCAGGAACAATTCAACGTCGCCGCCAACCGCTCGCTGCGCCTGTCGCAGATCGACGTGCGCGTGCGTGGTCACGCGATCGAATGCAGGATCAACGCTGAAGACCCGGCCGACGATTTCCGGCCTTCGCCGGGCGTGATCACGCGCATGGATGTGCCGCTGGATCGCGGTCCGGGGACGGTGCGCGTCGACACGCACGTCGCCGCCGGCTACGAAGTCCCGCCCTACTACGATTCGCTGATCGCGAAAGTGATCGTGCACGCGCCCGACCGCACGTCGGCGATCGAAACGATGGTGCGCACACTGTCGGCGGCCGTGATCGAAGGCGTGGCGACCACGATTCCGCTGCACCTCGCCGTCCTCGCGAGCGCAGAATTCGCGCGCGGCGAGTACGACACACGTTCGATTCCGGGCTGGAAGCCGCGACAGAAGGCGCGCGTCTAGAACATGGCCAAGGTTCCGCTCTCCCCCATCGGCAGTCCGCGCGACGCGTTCCTCGACACCGCTACTTACGCCAAGAACCGCGCGGCGATGCAGGCGAAGGATGAGGCTCTAGCAGCGAAGCGCGCCCAGATCGCACTCGGCTGGGGCGAGTCGTACGTCGAGCGCGTGCACAAGAAAGGCAAGCTCACGGCACGCGATCGCGTCGACGCGCTGAAGGACGAAGGCTCGGTCGTGCGCGAAGTCGGCACCTTCGTCAATCACGGCCGCAAGTTCGGCAAGCTCGAAAGCCCTGCGGCGGGAGTCGTCACCGCGTTCGTGAAGGTCGCGCAACGCTGGACGATCGTGATCGCGAACGACAACACGGTTGCATCGGGTTCATGGTGGCCGCGCACGCCGGAGAAGATCCAACGCGCTCAAGAGATGGCCCTGCGTTTGCGCCTGCCGGTCGTGTACCTGGTCGACTGCAGCGGCTTGTACCTGCCCGAACAATCGACCTCGTTCCCGGGTCTCACCGGCGCAGGCCACATCTTCAAGAAGAACGCCGAGCTCTCGCACGCCGGCGTGCCGCAGATCGCGGGTGTATTCGGCGATTGCATCGCGGGCGGCGGCTACATGCCGATCATCTCCGATCGCGTATACATGACCGAATCCGCGTACATGGTGATCGCGGGCGCGGCGCTGATCAAAGGCGCGAAGAGCATGCACCTCTCGAGCCTCGACATCGGCGGCCCCGAGGTACACGTGCATCGCTCAGGCTGCGCCGACGTGCGCGTGCCCGACGACCAGACGGCGATCGCGATGATCCGCGCCGAGATCGAACGCTTGCCCAGCTCCGGCGCCGACTTCCATCGTCACGGGGCCGAAGCCGCGCTGCCGCACCACGCTGCGCACGAACTCGAAGGGTTGTTCCCCAGCGACTACCGCATGACCTACGCCGTCGAAGAAGTGCTGGCGCGCGTCGTCGACCGCAGTCTCTTCTGGGAGATCTTTCCCGAACGCGGACTCGAGATGATGGTCGGCATCGGACGCGTCGACGGTTTGTACATGGGCTTCGTCGCCAACCGTCAGGGTGTGATCGACGACCCCGAACACCGCGGCGCGAAAAAGCCGGCCGGCATCCTGTACCGCGAGGGCATCGCAAAGGTCGCCGAGTTCAGCCGCGCGTGCAACGCGGACGGGATTCCGATCGTGTGGCTCCAGGACATCTCGGGGTTCGACATCGGCGTCGAAGCCGAACGTCTGGGATTGCTCGGCTACGGGTCGAGCTTGATCTACGCCAACAGCACGAACACGGTGCCGATGTTCACGGTGCTGTTGCGCAAGGCTTCGGGCGCCGGCTACTACGCGATGGCGGGCCTGCCGTACGAGCCGGTCGTACAGATCTCGACGCCGATCGCGCGTCAATCGGTGATGGAAGGCCGCACGCTGGCGATCGCGGCGTTCAACACGAAGCTCGACGACGATTTCGAGATCGCGACCAAGGACCCCAAGGAGCGCGCCGAGATCGAGCAAGGCATGCGCGACACCGAAGCGCGCATCGAAGGCGACATGGATCCGTACAAGAGTGCCTCGCAGATGGACACGGACGAGATCGTGTCGGTCAGCGAGTTGCGCGGGTGGCTCGAGACATTCGCGCAGTGCGCGTACCAAGCGACGGGCTATCGCACGCTGAAGAATCCGCGCATCTGGTCGCTGCATGATCTGGCGGCCTTGTCGGAGCCGCGCTCATGAAAGCGAACGCGCTGGAACTCGAACTCGTCACAGACGGCGACGCGCAGTGTCTGGCCGCGCCCGAAGTCGGCTGGTTCACGTGCGCGTTGCCGCGCGGAGCGGTCGTCGCGCCCGGAGAATCGGCGGGCCGCATCCTGGCCTTGGGGCGCGCGTACGAGTTGATCGTGCCCGAAGGTGCGCTGGGCGAGGTCGTGTCCGATCCGCCGGAACTCATTCGCAAGCCGGTCGCGTTCCGCGAAGTCCTCTACCGCCTGGCGCCGGTCGGCAACGTGGCGAAAGCGAAACCGGTCGCGCGCATCGAGGCGGCAACGAAATCCAGCGCGCTCGCGATTCGCGCTCCGCAAAGCGGCCGCTTCTATCACCGCTCCGCGCCCTCCGAACCGCCGTTCGTCACCGTCGGCGCCGAGATCACGGAAGGCCGCCCGGTCGGGATGATCGAAGTGATGAAGACCTTCAGCCACGTCGTGTACCGCGCGACTGCGGGCCTGCCGAAGACGGCGAAGATCGCGCGCATGGTCGCGAAAGACGGCGCCGACGTGAAGACCGGCGACGTGCTGATCGAGTTGGAGCCCGCGGGGTAGCGCGATGAACGTGCTCGTCACCGGCGGTACCGGATTCGTCGGACAGGTCCTGGTGAGCATGTTGTGCGCGCGCGGCGACCGCGTCGTGATCGTCACGCGCAACCCCGAGCGCGCGCGGGCGGCGCAGGCGGGAGTCACGTTCGAACGCTGGTTGCCCGATGTGGCGCGCTTCGACGCCGTCGTGCACCTGGCGGGCGAACCGATCGTCGGCAAGCGTTGGAGCGACGCGCAGAAGCGCGTCTTGACCTCGAGTCGTGTCGATTCGACGCAACTGATCGTCGCCGCGTTCGAGCGCAGTTCCAAGCGACCGCGCGTCTTCGTGAGCGCGTCGGCAGTCGGCTGGTACGGCGATCGCGGCGAGGACGCGCTGACCGAAAGCGCCGCTCCTGCCGACAATTTCCTGGGGCGCTTGTGCGTCCAGTGGGAACAGGCAGCTGATCCCGCCGAGCAACTGGGCGTGCGCGTGGTCCATCCGCGGATCGGAATCGTCCTCGGACTCGGCGGCGGCGTGCTCTCGAAGGCCGTGCCGGTGTTCAAGTTCGGCGTCGGCGGCTCGCTAGGTCCGAAGCAATCGTGGTTTCCGTGGGTGCACGTCGACGATCTCGCGCGTTTCATCGTGTTCGCGATCGACAACGAGAGCGTGCGCGGCTCGTTCAACGTCGTCGCACCGGGGATCGTGCGGCAAGGTGATTTCGCGCAGGCCTTGGGAGCTGCGCTGGGTCGTCCGGCGTTGTTCCCGGTGCCGAAGTTCGCGCTGAAGCTCGTCCTGGGTGAAGTCGCGAACGCGTTGACCGCGAGTCAACGCTGCGTCCCCGAGCGCACGCTCGCGGCCGGCTTCGAGTTCGAGCATCCGGACCTGCAAGCCGCGCTGAAACACGCGCTGCAGAAGGCGTGAGCGATGGCGATCGTCGGCCTGGGTCTAGATCTGGCGCAGATCTCGCGCTTCGAAGCCGCCTACGCCCGCCGCGGCGAGCGCATGCTCGAGCGCCTGTTCACGCCGGGTGAACGCGCCTACTGCGAGCGCAAGAAGGAACGCATATCCAGTTACTGCGGCCGCTTCGCGGTAAAGGAGGCCGTGATGAAAGTCCTCGGCACCGGCTGGACGCGCGGCGTGCGCTGGATCGACATCGAAGTCGTGCGCGCCCCCGGCTCCGCGCCGCAGTGCGTCCTGCACGGCGCGTCGGCCGCGATCGCGCAGAAGAAGGGCATTCGCGTGATCCACATCACGATCACGCACGACGCCGGCATCGCGGCAGCGGTGGCGGTGGCCGAGAGTTGATCGAAACGAATCCGATGAGCAGCAATCGCAGGACGACGTTGGTGTTGCTCGCGCTCGCCGCGCTGCTGACCGGCATCGGCGTCTGGTTCGGGCAACGCGAAGAGGCTGCGCGTGAAGAAGCAGCGGCGCCGACGCTCAATCCATCTGCCCTCGAAGGCGAATCCGACAAGTTGGCACTCACGGAGTCCGGGGAGACGACGCGGACGCCTGCGACCATACGCGCAGACGCGTCGGGATCGACGGCGACCGAGGACGTTCCGTCGCTGGCGGGCCACGCCGCGCGCGTGTCCGGGACCGTGCTCGACATCACGGGCAAGCCTGTCGCGGGCGCAGTGATCACCGTCGACACGTCGGACCCGTCCATTGCACCCCAACTCGCTGTCTCGGGCGCCGACGGTGCATTCGAGTTCGACGCAAGGAGCCACCAGCTGAATCTGATCGCTTCCGCCGACGGTTGGTGCACGCTCCGCGCGCAAGTCTGGCCCTCGCATGCTTTGGAATCGGGCATCATCATCGTCGCGCCGTGCACCACGTTGATGGGAGAAGTCGTCGACGCGAAGGGAGTTCCAATCCCGAACGCGACGATTGCAGTGCAGCCGCCATCCTATCCGCTCGCGACATTTTCCCTGACCTGGGACCAGACAGCGCCGGCGCAACGCAGGAGTCAGAGCGTCGATGCCAGGGGTCGATTCACGCTCGATCGAGCGATTTGCATGCCCGGTTCGTCCATGGTCGTGAATTGCGCGGACTACATCGAGCGCACGGTCGAGTTGCCTTACAACCTGAGTGCATTCGTGCGCATCGTTCTCGAGAAGGATGCCGGCGTCGGAGACCGCTTTGTCGTCGGTGAGGTGCTGCGCCCCAATGGAGAATTCGCCACGCGCGCCACCGTTCGTTTCGGAGACTGCGTGACCACCGTCGGGGCGCGCGGCGAGTTCCGACTTACGTTCCCGCGCGGACTGCTCGACGGGCTGCCCATCATTGCGATCGAAGCGAATTCGCAGGCAGCAATCCTGCCTGGCTTTGGAAAGATCGTGAGAGAAACTCCCGGCGATCTCAGCCCGCTGCGACTTGTACTTGGAGGACAGTCGCTCTCCATCCAGGGGCGCGTGTTGGATCCCAACGGAAGGCCATGCGCTGGCTGCCATGTCGGATTGCTAGATCCGACGGTGGTGATGCCGGGCGCCCGGCCGCGTCGGACCGTGGAGGGTTTGACGAGTGGGACGCCGACGGCGGTAAAGACGGATGCACTCGGGCAGTTCGAAATCGGGGGCCTCTCTGACCGCGAGTATCACCTGGAGATCTTCGATGAGCGCACCACAGTGATGCTCGAACCGGAGGCGATCCGCGCCGGAGCGCGCGAGGTCGTGCTCTCGTTCCCACGCGATTCGATCGTACCCGTGGTCACCGGACGAGTCATCGGACGCGACGGCGTGGGAATCGGCAGGGCGAGTGTTTACGTCACAGTCCTCACGGGGCGCGCCGAGGGTGTGCGCGTCCAGCGTGATGCCGGGGTGAGTGCCCCGACCGCGAGTGACGGCTCGTTCCGCATGGACAACATCCCTCGCCGCCTGGCCACACTGAACGTGCGCGGCAAGGGCTTGGTCTCGAAGTCCTTGGAAATAGGCACCCTCGACCTCGATCAGCCGATCAACCTGACCGTCGATCGCGTGTGCTCCTTCCGCATCGAAGGCCTGGCACCTGCGAACGGACAGGCATGGCTCGGTGCGCTCGATGCGCAAAAGGAGAGTTTGTCGATCAGCGTGACTACTCGAAATGGAACGCGCGGCTCGAAGCGCACCGAACTCTCGGCGGATTCGTCCACGCTCTATTCCGTGGGCGAATCCGCGGTCGAACTCGTGCTCTATTCGCCGCTGGACTCGGAAGTCACACGGCGTCCCCTGCAGCTCGTGCCGGGCCAGATCACGGTAGTGCATTGGTGAATAGGTAATGAATCGAGAGCGCAAATCAGCCCTCATATTGGGGCTCGCCACCGGCATTGCTTTCGTGTTGGCCCTGGGGATGTGGCTTGGGCACGAGACACATGAAGCTCAAGCTGCGCGAATCGATCCGCTGACGAAAGCTGAAGGCGTTCAGTCTCTAGAGGAGATCGAACTCGAGCACGCTGATCCGATCCAAGACCGCATCCTAGCCGCGAGCACGGACGCGCAGACACCCGCAACAGATCCTGTTGACCTGCGGTACTGGAAGTTCGATCTGCCCGAACTCCGAGTATTTCGACCCGAAGATCAGCTGACAGGCACGGTCCTGCGTGCGAACGGCCAGCCTGCTGTTCGCGCCGGCGTCTACCTCGCCGGCCATGCCACCAGGACGAACGAGCGTGGAGAATTCAGGATCGGCATTCGCTCCGTATTCGTCGGTGAAGAGCATGAAGTCTGGGCCTTTGAACCTGGTTCGCAACCTGCGCGAGTGACGGTTGCCAAGCCGCTCATGCTCGACGCACAGCCCAGACCCGCGGTCGTCTTGACGCTGGGGGCTCCTGTGCTCTCGATCCAAGGAAGACTGATGGACAGCGAACATCGCCCACTCGTCGGGTGGAAGTTGAACTTGGAGGACCCGACGAGAATCTCGCCGGCAAGTGCAAGCGATCTCGGCGACTATGCGGAGCCACTCATCGAGAACGGATCCACTTCAGGCCGGACTACCGACTCCAACGGCGCCTTCGAATGGGTAGGTCTGATGGATCGTGAGTACCACTTCACTGCGTTCGATCCGGCCACGTTGCGATCCCTTCAAAGCCCAGGTCTCCGTGCCGGAGCGCGCGCAGTCGAGATCATCGCGCCACCCGACACGCGCGTGGCCGAGCTCGCGGGCCGGCTCGTGGGGCTCGACAACACGCCCATCGCTGGCGCACTCGTCACACTCGAGTCCACGGTGGGCACAGGCCGGAGGCCTCCTGTTTCCACGGATGCGAACGGCATGTTTCAGATGCAGTGGGTTCCTCGGACGGGTGTCCGGATCCTGGTGCAGGGCGACATGATCACCGAGAGACCGTTCGAACTCTCGAACCTGGATCTCGACTCGTTGATCGTCCTCACCACCGCCCGCCTGTGTGCAGTTCGAATCACGGGGCTGCCGGAGGGACCTGATCTTCGTGTGGTGCACGCACTCACGAGTTGGGGTTCGAAATGGGACGTCAAGTGGAAGGAGAACGACGTGTTCCGCTCCGCGACTTCACTCGAATTCACCGGGTCTGCTGTGCCCGATTTGTACCTGGACGAGCGCATCGTCAAGTTGCGACTGATCACCCGTCCCGGCCGAGGCGTACAAGAACGCGCCGTCGCGCTGACCCCGGGCACGCTCACCGTCGTGGACTGGTAACAGCCATCTTGCTCGAGACAGTCAGGCGCAGTGATCGAGCTGAGCGCGGTCCAGCTTCAGCGCCGAGCTCCGACAGCAGGCTTTGGCATGCAGCAGGTTAGGATCAAGGCTGAATCGAGTCGCATTCGCGGCGGACTCGCGGGCAAGCAAGTACCTGAATGAGAAGCAATCGCAGGACGACTTTGGTGTTGCTCGCGCTCGCCGCGCTGCTGACCGGCATCGGCGTCTGGTTCGGGCAACGCGAAGAGGCTGCGCGCGAGGAAGCGGCCGCGCCAACGGCTGGACGAGCGACGTTTGAGGGCGCAACGGCTGAGTTGGTTCAAGCGCAAGCGGACGAATCGCAGCGCGAGACGGTGGAGAGTCCGGCACCGCCGATTCCTACTCCCATACCCGAGTTCGAGTTCCCCACGACGCGCAAGATCCACGGGCGCGTCCTGGATCTGTACGGGAAGCCGGTCGGAGGTTTGGAGATCTCCAGGTTGAGCTTCAGAGAGCACTCGTGGGTCGCAGTTGCGCGGTCGCGCGCGGACGGCTCGTTCGATCTGGAATCGCAGGGGGCGCTGGACACAGTGAAGGCCTTCGCGGCGGACTACGTCACGATTCGAGCGACACTCACTTTCAGCGAAGGCGGGAACTTCATCATCGTCGTCGCACCGACCGTCCCCCTGGCAGGCATTCTCGTCGACGAAACCGGTTCCGGGATCGGTCCCGTGCCCGTCCACACCGAGTTCGACGACGCAATCCTGTCGCATTTTCCGGATCCGCTGGACGGCACGGGGGCCACTGAGGCGCCGTGGGCCCTCACGAATGACGACGGGACCTTCTCGCTCCCCCATGCGATTCGTGTGGACGGCGTGCGCATCACGGTGCGCCTCTACGGCTACGAAACACTGGATATCCCCCAACCGACAACACCGACGTCGGACTTGCGGCTCGTAGTGAAGCGCAGCATCGAGCTACCCAGACCGACGATCTCCGGAGTCGTGAAGCGCGCGAACGGCGAACCGGCTGCGAAGGCGATCGTGTTCTTCGCGGGAGTGCAGGTCGCCGCCGACCTGCAGGGAGCGTTCTCGTTTCGAATGCCGCGATTCCACTCCGAAATCGGCGATCTGATCGCGGTGGAAACGGGTACTCAAGCCGGATCGATCGCGGCTCTCGCGCAGTTGGTCGCAGCCGATCCAGACAGCGCGCAACGCATCCAGATCGTGCTCGGGCCGCCGGCTCTCTCGATCGAGGGAACTGTCATGGATGCCGACGGTGCGCCGCTCGCGGGCTGGCGCGTCGCGCTCGTCGACGGTTCTCACGGCGGGGACCCCACATCGAACCCAAGAACTTTCGAAGCCTTGGCCGCCGGCTTCTACGGATACGGTCCGTGCGAGATCACCACGTCTGCCGCGGGCCGGTTCGAAATCGACGGGCTGTTCGATCGTGACTACAGGCTTCGCGCGTTCGATCCCAAGTCCATGGTCAACGTCGAGTCGCATCCGATTCGCGCAGGGACGCGCGGCGTCGACCTGATCATCCCCAAGGGCACATCTGTCGCGCATGTCTCCGGCCACGTCGTTTCCAAGACCGGGACTCCGCTCAACGACGTCACCGTCACGCTGCTCCCCCACTTGGACTCGAACGGCAGGCCGACGATGTACGCCGGTAGTGGCTCCGTGAAGACCCGCCCTGACGGCACGTTCGATTTCGAACACGTGCCTCGCGCAGGCGTCGATTTCACGCTGGCGGGCACTTCCGTCATCCCCACTCGACACGCAGTTGAAGACATGGACCTCGCCACGACCGTCACGCTCGTGGCCAATCGTCGCTGCGATTTCCGTGTCGAGGGCATGCCGATCAACGGCGCCGGTCACGCTCTGGGTGCACTCGACTCACGCGGAGCACAAACCCCGGTCAGTACATTTGACTGGGGCATGTTCTCGACATCCGACTTCATACAGGCGGTGAGTACGTCCTCGACGCGCGTGTACAGCGTCGGTGAGAACGCCGTGGAATTCGTGCTCTACGGTCCCGAGCAACAGGTGATCGGGAAGCGCCCCGTGCAACTCAGTCCGGAGCGCGTGACGCTCGTCGTGTGGTGAGCACCCATCGCACAACGACGTTGGTGTTGCTCGCGCTCGCCGCGCTGCTGACCGGCATCGGCGTCTGGTTCGGGCAACGCGAAGAGGCTGCGCGCGAGGAAGCGGCGGCGCCGACGCCGGATCGACGTGCGCAGGAGACGAACGTGTTGGCGACGACGAACGCGCCGGACTCGAACCCCCGAGCGCTCGCCGCGCCTGATGCGAGCGTCGTCACGCGCCCGACCGCGACGCGTGATCTGATCCGCGGAATCGTGCTGCGCGCGAACGGACAACCGGCGACCCAAGCTCACGTGCTCATCGACGGCGCTTTCGCGCCGACGAACGAGCAAGGCGAATTCGAACTCCGGGGCGCGGAGCTGGTCAACACGGACCAACCGCTCTACGCCATCGAAGAGGGCTCGCTGCCCGCCGTCATCGCGTCGTTCGACGGCTGGTTGCGCGCCTCACCGCGTCCGCTGCCGCGACTCGAACTCGTTCTGGGTTCGACGCCGCTTTCCCTCCGCGGACGCGTCGTCGACAGCGAATTCAAGCCGCTCCCCGGGTGGTACTTTGCGCTGCTGGATCCGACGCGCTTTTCGCGCTCGGACAACACCGCCGAAGCGCTGATGCGCGCGCCCGGGTGGAGATCGTTGACCGACGAAAAGGGCGAGTTCACGATCGACGGGCTCCTCCCCCGCACCTACCGCGTGCAGGTCTACAACGAAGACTCGCTCGTGCGCGTCGATTCACAACCCATCCCGGCCGGAGCGAGCGGCGTCGACATCGTGGTCCCCGACGACGCGTTGATCGACCAACTCACAGGACGCCTGATCGGCCACGACGGACTCGGGATCAGCGGCGCGCAGATCGACATGAAGCTGCGAGTGGCGTATCGCTCCGACAGCAACCTCGTCCGTTCTACGCGCAGTTGGGTGCAATCGACGGTGATCACGGATCCGGACGGGATGTTCACGCTCACGGCGGTTCCGCGACGACACGCGGTCTTCGACATCTCCGGTGCGAAAGTCGTGCGCAGGCTCGTTCCCGTCGACGAACTCAACCTCGCGAGCCCCGTCATCGTCGTTCACCAGTATTGTCCGCTGCAGGTCGTAGGCCTCCCGCCCGGCGACGGTGTCCGCTACCTGCGCGCCGTCACCACCGACGGCACGGGACTGACGGTGCAATTCTCGACGGCCGGGGCGTTGGCCATCGCGGCTGACGCGCGTGATGTGACCGGATTGGAGCTGAGCGACGCCGCGACCGAACTCATCCTCGGCGACATCCTCGGCACAGACTTCGGGCGCCGTCCGGTCGCGCTGACGCCCGGTGTGCTCACGACCGTCAAGTGGTGAGCTTCAATCGCGCTCGCGATAGCCGAGCGCGACCAACAGGCACGGACCGCCCGCGATCAACGCGATTTCGAGTTCGCGACAGCGATCGATCGCGCGTTGACTCTCGGCGCCGGGCTGCATCCAGATGCGCGTGATGCCGGCGCGATGCGCGTCCTCGACCAGGCGCTCGGTCACCGGCGGCGGCGTGATGATCGAGAGACCGTGCACAGGTTCGGGCAGTGAAGCGAGGTCCGCGACGCACGTAACGCCCTCGACCTCGGTGTCGTGCGGGTTCACGGCGATCGCACGCCGGCCGTTCTGCAGGTAGCAGCGCAGGACCTTGTTGCCGTACTTGGCGCGATCGCGCGAGGCGCCGGCCACGGCGTAGGTCTTTCCGGCGAGGAAGTCCTTGATCAGCGGATCGGCGTGCATCGTCGCGCTATCCTACGCTCGTGAACCGCGCAGAAAAGGTCCAACGTATCCGTGAAGTGCTCGACGAGTTGTATCCGGACCCGCCGATTCCGCTCGATCACAGCGATCCGTTCACGTTGCTCGTCGCCGTCGTGCTGTCGGCGCAGACGACCGATGTGCGCGTGAACATGGTCACACCGGCGTTGTTCGAGCGTGCGCCTACACCCGCGGCGATGGCGAAAATGCCGGTCGCGGAAATTCACGCGCTGATCAAGACCTGCGGGCTCGCTCCGGCCAAAGCCAAGAACATCGCGGGACTCGCGCGGATCCTGGTCGAGAAACACGGCGGGAAAGTCCCGCGCACTTTCGAGGAACTCGAAGCTCTGCCCGGTGTGGGGCACAAGACCGCCAGCGTCGTGATGGCTCAGGCCTTCGGCGTACCGGCGTTCGCGGTCGACACGCACATCCATCGCCTCGCCGAGCGTTGGGGCTTGTCGGATGGCACGTCGGTCGAGAAGACCGAACGCGACTTGAAGGCCGCGTTCCCGGTCGAAACGTGGATCCCCATGCACTTGAAGATCATCTTGTTCGGCCGCGAGTACTGCCCCGCCTTGCGGCACGACCTGACGACGTGCCCGATCTGCTCCTTCGCCGCGTCGCAGTCCCGGCTGCGCGCTGCGCCGAAGGCGGCGGCGAAGAAGAAGCGCTGACGAATCCCGCGCTCCACCGATCTGTTGAATACGGTGCCAGAGCAATTTCATCACACTTCGCCGACCGCCGTTGGCTAACAGTTGCGCACTGCCTGGCGAAGTGTGATGAAATTGCTCTGGCACCGTATTCAACAGATCGGTGGAGCGCGGGATTCGTCAGCGGGCGGCACCGTCGGCGCGCAGCAGGGCCAGCAACTCGGTGTAGCTTTGCACGGCCAGGATCTTCGCGCGCAGTTCGGCGCTGCCCAACGTGGCTTCTAGGTCACTCAGGATCTCGGCTTCGATTTCAGGCCTGGCCGCAGGTGTGAGCACGAGGAAGACGAGCGATGCGCTGGTGGCCGGAGCGCCCTCGATCGCAACTCCAGTCCGAGACAGGCCCAGCGCGACCACAGGCCACTCGATCCCCGAAATCTGAGCGCGCGGCGCGGCCACACCGTCCACGAGATGGGATGACGATGCCGTACGGCGCTGCCTCACGGCGCGCTCGATCTCACCGGCGTCCACCCCCGTCGCGCGCGCGGCTGCGGCGGCGAGTTCGCGCACCGCTGTGTCCTCGTCACCCGCAGCGAGCTCCAGCACGAAAGCACCACTCTTCAGCGCCCGAGCAAAGCGCACCGGCTTTCGGCGCGCCAAGGCTCGTTGAATGCCAGGTCCCGCAATGACCGAAGTCACCAGGGCCATCACGACGAGGGCAACGAGCAGACGCTCGCCGATCACGCCGGCCTGGAACGCGGTCACGCCCAAGATGATCTCCATCGATCCGCGCGCGTTCATTGCAAACCCGATGGCGAGCGCTTCGCGAGGTGCAACTCCCGACAAGCGCGCTCCCACGCCACAGCCGACGATCTTTCCTAGACACGCGACGGTCAGCACGACGAGCACGACCACCCAGTCGAAGTGGGACACAAAATCGATGCCTAGTCCGATCAGCGCAAAAAACAGCGGCGCGAAGAACGACGACACGAACTCACCTACAGTCGCGCGCGTGCGCTCACGCAGGTGCGCCGAGTCACCCAGCGCGATGCCGGCCAGGAACGCTCCGAAAATAGCGTGGATTCCGATCCATTCCGTGATCGCAGCGCTGACCAGCGCGAATGAAATCGAGAATACGATCACACCTCCAGGCCAGGCGGTGTGCGCCTGCACCCACGGCAGAACGCGATGGACGATCCAGCGTCCGACCGTCAGCATCGCAACCGCGAACCCGATCGAATGCAGGACGATGCCCCACACGTTTGGAGCTTCACCCGGATTGTGGATCATGCCGAGTATGACGGCGAACACGATCCAGCCCGCGAGATCGTTGAGGATCGCGGACGCAATGACAATCGTCCCGAAGTCGCTCTTATAGAGCTGCAGGTCCATCAGCGTTTTCGCGATGACAGGCAGCGCGCTGATCGACAAGGCCGTCGCGACGAACAAGGCGAATACCGTCGGATTCCCGCCAGGATCGAATCCGACGAGTCCGGGTGCAGTGTGAGCGGTCGTGTATCCCAGTCCGAACGGCACGACGATGCCGAACAACCCTACGAGCAGCGCCGTGCGGCCTTGCCGAGCTACACGCGACAGGTCCACCTCCATGCCGGCGACGAGCAAGAACAAGGTGACCGACAAAGTACCGAGACCGTCGAGGATGGTTTTCGTGGGTCCAACACTCGGAAACACGGCCTCACTCAGGTCCGGTGCGAGGCGTCCAAACAGCGCCGGTCCGAGCAGGATGCCGGCCGAGAGTTCCCCGAGTACGGTTGGATATCCAAAGTAGCGCGCGAGTTCTCCCAGTGAACGTGCGGCCAATAACAGAACACCCAACGCCAGCAGCAGATGTGCCACTGTGCCGGCTTCGATGCTGGCGGAGGACAGTACGATCAGTGAAAACGGCAAGCACGGCTCCGACTTGAGCCTCTCGAACAGTAGTGACGGCACGTGGGCGTCTCAACCTCGTCCTGGCTTCGGAAGCTCATACTTGCGATGATCTCCGCCCCTCATGGAACCCATTCAAGACGATTACGACCCCTGGGACGACAGCGCGCCCGGTCCCGAGGACGCCGTCGTCGAACGCGCCTGGGAAGCCCTCGACGCTGACGAACCCGAGCGCGCGCTCGCCGAGCTGGCAACGCTCGATCCGGATTGGCCGGACCGCTGGATCCCGGAGGCCATCGCGCTGACGGAGATGGGCGAACTCGTCCGTGCGCGCGCGGCGCTCGAGCGCGTGCGTGAAGTCGCAGACGTCGACGATCACCCCGACTTCTTGTGGGCCGAAGGGCAACTGCTCCTGTGCGAGTGGCGCATCGATGCGGCCGAGGAAACGCTCGAGAAGCTGATCGGCATCGAGCGCAGTTACTCCGCGCTCGAACGCCTGTCGCTCATCGCCGACTTGCGCGGCGACTTCGAGAAGGCCGACCAATTGCTCACCGAGGCCGCTGCGTTGAGTGATGCGGACTCCAAGGCTCCCGTTCGCCTCACCACGGAAGAACTCGAAGCCGTCCTTTCGGAAGCCATCGACGAGTTGCCCGACGAGTTTCGCTTACCGCTCGAAACGACCGAGATCCTGGTCGAACCGGTTCCGCTCGATTGGATGATCGATCGCGGCGATCTTTCGGAGACTCCCCCCGACATCCTCGGGCTCTTCGTCGGGGCCTCCGAACTCGAGGTGTCCAGCGACTCCAGCGGCCACCTCCCGCGCCGCATCTTCCTGTTCCAGCGCAACCTCGAGCGCTTCGCGGAGACGCGTGAGGAACTGATCGAAGAGATCCGCGTCACGCTCTTCCACGAGATCGGGCACATGCTCGGCTTCGACGAAGAGGGCGTCGCGTCGATGGGCCTGGAATAGGGCGCCGACGCCGCGCCAGGCCGCTGGAGCGCGCTTTTTCGGGCTCCAGGCCCGTTTGGCCGCCGGAATTTCGAGCGAGTCGCGTCCGATTTGCGGGGCTGCTGCGTAGTCTCCGCGTCCCTGAACGACGTAGTCGCGGGGACATGGAACAAAGTCCTCAACGCAAACCTCGAGTCCTGGAGACCGAATTCAATGGCTAACGTTCAAGTCAATACCCTGGTGGCAGCCGCATTCGCTGCGCTCATCGCCGGCGCCCCGCTCGCGGGTTGTGCCACCGAGAAGAAGAGTTCGCACATGGAGGCCTCAGCAAGCGGCAAACACGCTTGCAAGGGCATGAACGCCTGCAAGGGCATGGGCGCTTGCAAGTCGGGCAACAACGGTTGCGCGGGCAAGAACTCGTGCAAGGGCAAGGGCGGCTGCGCTTCCGCCGAGAAGCATTCGTGCAAGGGCATGAACGCGTGCAAGGGTCAGGGCGGTTGCTCGACCGGCAACAACGGTTGCGCGGGTAAGAACTCGTGCAAGGGCCAGGGCGGCTGCGCCGTTCCCGTCAAGCACTAGTCGCGACACAACGCAGCGCGGAGGACGTCCGGCAGATCGCCGGGCGCTTCCTCTGCGCTGGTTCTTTTTCGAGTCGTGAAGCACACACCCGCCAAACCGCGCTTTGATCTGCCGAACCTCGGTGTAGGGGTCGGTCTGCGCACCGTGCACTACACGCACGTCGTCGAGACGCTGCCCGAAGTCGACTGGTTCGAGATCATCTCGGAGAACTTCATGGACGTCGGCGGGCGTCCGCAGTGGATCCTGGAGCAGGTCGCAGCGCACTATCCGATCGTCATGCACGGCGTGTCGCTCTCGATCGGCAGCGTGGATCCACTGGATCGCGATTACTTGACGAAGCTCGCGACGCTGGCGCAGAAGTCCAAGGCGCGCTGGGTTTCGGACCACTTGTGTTGGACGGGCGTCGCGCACCGGAACCTGCACGATCTGCTGCCGCTGCCCTACACCGAGGATTGCCTGCGCCACGTCGTGGCGCGCATCCGGCAGGTCCAAGACATCCTCGAGCGACCGCTGGTGATCGAGAACCCGAGCTCGTACGCCGAATTCACCAGCACCACGATGAGCGAGTGGGAGTTTCTCGCGCGCATGGCGGAAGACGCCGACTGCGGACTCTTGCTCGACGTGAACAACGTGTTCGTCTCGTCCTTCAATCACGCTTTCGATCCGTACGAGTACCTGGCCGGCATTCCGATGGAACGCGTCGTGCAATTCCACGTCGCGGGCCACACGCACAAAGGCACGCACATCCTCGACACGCACACCGGGCAAGCCGTCGAAGAGGTGTGGCGCCTGTGCGAGCGCGCGTGCGAACTCACAGGCGGACGTTCGCTGCTCTACGAGTGGGACGAGGACATCCCCGCGCTCGATGTCGTCGTCGCCGAGGCGCAGAAGGCGCATGCGTTCACGGGCATGAAGCGGCCAGTCAAGACCGCGCAGCGGCTGGAGTCGGCGCAACCGTGAAGCCGCTCGAAGCGCTCGAACATTGGCTGCAAGGCGAGATCGTGCGCCCGCACGAGAGCCGCTCGAAGTCGCGCGCCGAGCGCGACGCCTCGGCGGCACTGCACGTGAAGCCGTCGCGCACCCTCAGTCCGGCGCAGCGTGTCGAGATCTACTCCGACATGTACTTCGAACGGCTCGTCGAGATCCTGAGCGAGGAATACAGCGCCGTCTGCTCACTCGCCGGGCACGACGACTTCCGTCGGATGGCCCGCGCTTACCTGCGCGAGCACCCCTCGCGTCATTGGTCGTTGAACAACCTCGGCCGCAAACTGCCCGAATTCCTGGCGGGCAAGTTCCGCATCTCGCGCAAGGCACTTCTGCACGACATCGCGCGCATGGAGTGCGCGATGAGCATCGCGTTCGATGCCGAGATCGACACGGTCCTCACCTCGGACGCCGTCGGACGCCTCGATCCGGCAGACTTCGCGACACAGCGCCTTGTCTGCGTTTCCGGCCTGTCCGTCGCCAGCTACGACCACGCCGCGAATTCGATCGTGCGTGCTGTGCGGCAGAGCGAGGATTTGCCGAGTCTCGACCGCAGGCGCACCTTCACGGTCGTGTGGCGCAAGGAATGGACGGTATGGCGCCTGGACCTGACCGAGCCCATGTATCACATCCTCGCTGCACTCGCGCGCGGCCTGCCGATCAGCGCTGCGATCGCGGAAGGCACGCGCCGCTTCCACGGCGACCCGGCGGAATTGCAGGCCGAGATCTCGCGCTCGTTCGGCGAGTGGATCACGGAAGGCATGTTCGCGAGCGTCGAGAAGGAGTAGGCTGTCGTGCTGCCATGGATCGCAGCACGTATTTGAAGCTGGTCGATGAATGCCTCGCACGCGTCGCGAAGTTCTGTGAGCCCTTCGACCCCGATGAGCTCGACTTTGCGCTGACGGACGGTGTGATCACACTCGAATTCGCCGATCGCGATCGCTTCGTCCTCAACCGGCAAGCCGCCGCCGATCAGATGTGGTTGGCCGCCGGCGCGCGCGCCTGGCACTACAACTGGGACGCCACTCGCAGGCGTTGGGTCTGTGATCGCGACGGCCACGATCTGCTCACGAAGGTCGGCGAGGTCGTATCGGAGAAGCTCGGACGCACGGTCGCGGTCTGAGTCCACCGGACTCGCGACTGCATCTGACTTGGACGGGCACGCTGCGGTGTCCGTGCACGGCAAGGAGCGATTCTCCGCCAGGCCTCGTTTCCCAACAGGCAGCGCTCAGTCCTTTTTCTTCTTCTTGAACAAGTCGTCGATCAAGCCGCTGCCGGCCTTCTCCAGCGCCTTCTTGCCGGCGTCTTCGATCACCTTGCGCAGGCCCTTTTCGTCGACGCCGATGCTCGGGTTCAAGAGGCTGCCCTTGATCGTGAGCGGCAACGTGAGCGCCGGATCGATGTACTCGCGCAGCTTGTCGAGTTCCGAACTGACTTGCTTGCCGAGCACGCTCACGGGCACGTTCGCCGTCAGCTGTGCTGCATCCGTGACCATGTCGTAGGTGCCGCTGAAAATGTATTCCTTCGCGCCGATCTTGACCGGCAGGCGCGAGTAACCGGCGACGCCCTTCGTGATCGGCACCGTGATCACCGGAATCTTGGCGGGCGCCATCGACGAGGATTCGTTGAGGAACGACGCGAGCTTCGGGAACAGCGAGTAACTGACCTCGCCCAGATCGACGCGCACGCTCCCGTCCAGCTTGCGCAGATCACCGTCGAGCGGGAATCGCAGAGCATCGACGGCGAAGATAGCAGGCGTCGCCCCGGCCGGCTTCTGCACGGCCACCATCGTCGGCACGAGCTTGCCGACGACGCGCTGCGACATCACCGGGCCTAGCCCCACGGTCGCGACCAGGCCGTCGACGTGATCGACGACGATCATGCCCGACTCGATGTGCCCCGCACCGACGATGCCGTGCAGGTCGGAGCGCATCTGTAGCGTGAAGGCCCCACTCGTCTGCGAAATCTCGGGCGCAGCCACAGTCAGGTCCAACCGACTGCCGAGCGCCTCGACGAGTAGACCTCCCTGACCCGCGAGCATGTCGAGGATCGCGGTCGGCACGCGACTCGCGCGCACGTCGATCTTGGCGCGGAACGTCGCCAGACCGTTCTCTTCGCCGAGCTTCGTCAGCGGGTCGAGCGCGCGCACTTCAGCCGCGATTTCCCCTGCCGGCTCGTCGACGATGGCGCCGAAAACGCGTGCGAAGGGCAGATCGTTCGGCTTGAACGTGCTCGCGATGCGCAGATTCTGGAGTGTCACGGGCCTGCTCGCCGCATCGGTCGCTGCGTCAGCGTAGATCAGGGTCGGCACATTGGCTTCCACTTGGAACGCCAGCTTCGAGATCTGATCGAGCATGTCGCGCGAACTCATCGGCGCGCCGGCGGCTGCAGGATCCGAACTCATCGGCGCGCCGCCAGCTGCAGGATCAGCGGCCGGCTTCGGCAGCGGCACCAGGACGTTGCGCACCTTGACTGTCAGGGGTCCGGCGTCGTTCGCAAGTTGAATGCGCGTGCCCGCAGGCAAGACCTGCCTCGTGTAGCGCTCCACGAATGCCGCCGTCGGAGTCAAGCGCACATCGATCCCGTCCTCGCCCTCGCAGCGCAATCCCTCAGCGTCGAATCGAGCTGCAGTACGGAACACCATCGTCGGTGAATTCGCGTCGATGACCAACGCACCGCTCGTCGCGCTAGCACCGTTGGCTTGAACCACGACTCGGAGTTCCGGTCCCAACAGCCCGGCCAGCACACCGTCTTGACCGGCGACGGCGTCGAGCACGCTCGTGTCGAGGCCGGAGAGTTCGATCTTGGCGTCCAGCGGCGATAGCGGTTTGTCCTTCAAGACGGCGAACGGATCGGCCAGCGTGGCTTCGAGCACGAGCTTCGCGTCGCGCCCGGGAGCGAGGTCCGATTTCAGTTTGACCGCGAGCGGCGCGCGCGGCGCCACGACCGCTTCGAGCACGATGTTTCGAGCGACTACGTCGAGCTTCAGCTCCTGCGTCTGTGCATTTTCGATTCCAACACCGGCGATGGTCGCATTCACTTTGGCCGACACAGCGTCCAGCGTGGCGGCCAGATCGAACGGCGTCGCGTCTCCGAGCTTCGGAACCGGAACGGCCAGGTCGCGCACGTCCAGCGTCAGCGCGGCAACTTGATTCGGGAATTTCAACTGCGTGTCCGCGGGCAGCATGTCGGCGAGTTCCGCCGTCAAGACTTGCGCCGGCACGCGTGCTTCGACGTGCAGTGCATCGTCACCCGCGGCTTTGAACACTCCGCCTTCGACCTTGCCGGAGAACGAAACTTTGGCATTCGGCGCTTCGACTTCGACGCGCAGCGACCCCTTGGTCGTGCTCACCCCTTTGGCGTCGAAAGCCAAGGAGATCTGCTTGCCGAGCGCGCGCTCGACGATGTTCTGATGTTGCAAGAACGCGTCCGCCAACGCGGCAGGCAGGTTCGAGACGAGCACCTTCGCGTCCAGCGGCGGCCACTGATCCGGCGTGTTCGGCGGCGCGAACGCGAACAGATCCGAGCCGGAAGCGTCGACGACGAGCTTGCCACGCGAGGTGCCTTGCTCGAAATCGCCCTTCACCGCGGTGGTGAATGCGCCGCCGGCTTGCAGCGAAGCGTCGATCGCCAGGCTGCGCACGGCGACACGGGTATTGGCCGCGCGCAACGTCGCATCGGCGTAACTGAAACCCGCGACGCGCACGCCGAGCGTGCCTGCGGCAGCAGAACGCAGACTCTTGAAGTAGTCGCCTCCGGCCGGGTCGGGCATCGGGACTTTGACGTTTGAAGCTTCGATCGTGACGGCATTCGCGCCTGCTTCGACCACCAGTTCCGTGCCTTCAGGTGCGACCGCGGCGATCTCGCGCGAGAGCCACTCCTGAGACGGAGACAGGCGCACGCTGAACTTGTCCGCGCCGTCGATCAACATGTGACCGCCTTCGACACGCGCTGACACGTCGACGAGGAGGCGCTGCGTCGCACCTTCATTGCCGACGATGTTCGCGGTCAGGGTTCCGGCATCCAGGCTGACCTTCTTGCCGTCGAGGCTGATATTCAACGTGCGGCCGATCGCGGCCGTCAGACGTTCGGATTCGCCTGCCAGACCACCGATCGCCGCGGTCGACAGCTCTTTCACGCGCAGTTCGAGATCCACGATGGGTAGCGCATCGGCCGCAAGCTTCTCCCACGCATCACGCGCCGAGACGTCGAACGAGAAGCTGCCCGGCGTGCCGGATTCGAGTGCGGCCTCGACGTGAGCGGAGACCGGCGTTCCAGGCGCGAGTCGCACGCTGGTCTTGATGTTGCGCAGCGCGAATTGCACGCCGCCGGCGCGCGTCATCTCGTTCTCGAACGCGAAGCGACTGGGCACCACGATCTGAAGATCGAGAGCAACTTGTTCTAGCGTCGCACGCAAGCTCTTCAGATCGCGGGCATCGGGTGGCGGTAGCGGCACTGAAAACTGTGCGGCCGTCGCGCTCCAAGGCTCGGTACCGGGGTCGAGTACGAGTTTCGATCCGCTCGGCAGGTGGGGATCGATGTACGTCTTCAAGAATCCGCGCGGCGCCGGGAACGAAGCCACGAGGCCGGGCTTGTCGCCGGTGCGCAACACGCCGCCTTCGAGCACGGCGGCGAGCGCGATGCCGGCTCGTTCACCGTCGAGAGTCAATTCCAACTTGCCCGCGTCGAGCGCAGCGGCGCTCACGCTGGCCTTGAACGTGAAGCGCTGGCCCAGCACTTCGGTCAGATTGCCCTGCATTCCGGCCAGGCCGTCGATCATCGCTGTCGAGAAGCCCTCGACGCGCACTTGCGCATCGACTTTGCCCAGCGGCCACGCCTTCGCGGGCGTGATCGGCCCGGCGATGGTCGCGTCGATCGACAAGGCACCCGGTTTTTCGGCGACGATCTTGCCTGTGGTGTGCACGACGATCGGAGACTTCGGCCGCGCCTTGACCGTGGTGAGCAGTTCGCGCACTTCGAACGGCTGGCCGATGCGGCGCGTCTCCGGGTCGGACCAGGTCAGGCGCTTGGACCTCACCTCGAGATCGAGTTCGAGTTGCGACAACCACTCGATCGGATCGAAATCGGAGATTGCGTCCTTCGACGGCTCCGGGGCGTTGGGGTCAGCCGGGTGACGCGGCTCCAACGCGCGCTGCAGATTCGTCAGGCCGCCGTCGTCTTGCACGAGATCAG
Source organism: Planctomycetota bacterium (assembly GCA_016795245.1). Classification (GTDB taxonomy): domain Bacteria; phylum Planctomycetota; class UBA1135; order UBA1135; genus JAEUIA01. Next base: position 32,857 of record JAEUIA010000116.1, read on the forward strand.
CGTCGACGTCCAAGACGACGCGACCGATGCGCGTCTGCCCTGACCTGGCCAGCGCGAGGAGCGATGGCATGACGACCGCGGCTCGCGCCACTTCGCGCTGGTCGGGATCGCGGATCACGACGCCGTCGATGCGCTGTTCGCTGAACCAGGCGAGGTCGATCTTGGCGATCTCGACCGAGCCCTTGAACGTGTTGTTGAATCCGTCGCGCGCGAACCCTGTCGCCCAACCGCTCGAGAGCGTCGGTAGCAACAGCACGAGCACGACGAACACCCCGAAGGCAAAGGCCGTGCAACCGAGTGCGGACTTGAAGAAGAAGCCGAGCAGGCCGCGCTTCTTCTTCGGTGCGACGGGCTCGGCGGACGGAGTTTGGGATGCGGTCGGTTGTTTCGAAGCCAAGGCGATCACTGGGACGGAGTTGCAGAATCTGCCGAGCGGGGGCCGTCCAACACACCCGCAGGGTCGATGGTCCGCGCCCTCGCTCGACCCTTCAAGGAGAACTCCCCGGCGATCACAATCCGTACGCGGGACTGGAGATGGAGCGGAGGGCGCACCTACTGCCGGTTGGGGGTCTGGCGCCGGGACGACCGGGCCTGTAGTGTCCCTGGCGAGGGCCACGGCGGCCCGCCCTGCCCCAAAGACGCCCTTCGAGACCCCTCCGATGCAACCCCCGCTGCGCATCTACCTGGTCGGCGCCCACGCGACCGGCAAGACCACCCTCGCCCGCTGGATCCGCGACAACTACGGCCTGCCGATGATCTCCGAGGTCGCGCGCGGCGTGCTGGCCGAGATGGAGGCGCAACTGGGCGGCCTGCGCTCCAACATCGACTTGATCGATCGGTATCAGCGTCAGGTGTTCGAGCGCCAGCTCGAAGCCGAAGCCGCGCAACCGGGATCATTCGTGTCCGATCGCGCGTTCTGCAATCTGGCCTACGCCGGACATCACGCCACGATCCTCGGCGACATCGCCGGTGATCCGCGCCTCGCCGGCTACATGAAGTCGGTGCGCGCGGGCCTCGTGTTCTTCCTGCGTCCGCACCGCGAGTTGATCGTCGAGGACGGCGTGCGCGCCGGACTCGAGTGGGAAGAAGTCGTGCGCATCGACGGCATGGTCAAGCTCTTGCTCGAGATGTTCCGCGTGCCGTACATCCCGGTCGAGTCGCTCTCGATGCAAGAACGCGTGCGCCTCTTCGAACGCGTGCTCGATCTCGCCGGCCTGCAGAAAAAGGGCGCCGATCACGACGACTCCGAGAACGGCGAGTTGCGCCCGATGCCGCGCATGAAGACCCCCAACGGCGCGGGCGCGGCGCACAACTGACTTTCAGCGACTGCGCCGAACTGTGAAATACGGTGCCAGAGCAGTTTCTTCACACTTCGCCGTGGTCTGCGGAGCCAGAGCCATTCCTCTTCGATTCGCCCCGGGTTGCCTGACTGTTGGCCGTCGCGCGAGGGCGAATCGAGGAAGAATGGCTCTGGCTCCGCAGACCACGGCGAAGTGTGAAGAAACTGCTCTGGCACCGTATTTCACAGTTCGGCGCAGTCGCTGAAAGTCAGTTCCAGGTCACGTCGGGAGGCAGGTCCTTCATGTCGGCGCCCAGCGGACCGAGTGCGCGCAGGACTTTGCGCCAGATCAGTTGCGGTTCGGGATCGAAGACCCAATCGGGATCTAGACGCGACGGCAACCACGAACCGCCCGCGAGTTCGAGCTCGAGCTGACCCTGGCCCCAACCGGCGTAGCCGAGCACCATGCGCACGTCGTTCGCGGCATCGTCGTCGTGCTCGGCCAGATAGCGTGCGAGCGCATCGAGTTCGCCGCCCAGGTACACGCCGTTGCCGAGCTCGTACCCGCCGGGAATGTCGCGCGGCACGCGGTGCACGATCTGCAGCGTGTCCAATCCGACCGGCCCGCCGGCGTGCACCGGGAAATGCGAGAGGCCGAGCTTTTCGTGCTGCGGCAGGAGCTTCTGCACCGTGAACGGCGCCGGCCGATTGATCACGAGACCGTGCGCGCCCGACTCGTTGTGCGCGCACATCAGTACGACCGTGTGCGTGAAGTTCGGGTCCTGCAACAAGGGCGCGGCGGCGAGCAACGTGCCCGGCTCGGTTCGCATCTCCATCATGCCTGCGAAGGTAGCCTTTCGAAGGCCGGACAAGAACGGACCGGCTGCGGCGGGTACTTGGAATAGCGGGCATCGACCAGGGATTCGCGGCACATGACGAAGACAGAGCCCCTGTCCGAGGTGATGAGGCGCACCTTGGCGCAATCCGCGCACAATCCGCCGTAGGGCGAGCGCGCGGGGCCGGCTGCGTCACGCGGCGGTTGGGATGCGGCGCTCATGATGCGGATTGCGGGACCAGGGTGATCACGCACTCGACGTGCGGCGTGTGCGGGAACATGTCGATCGGCCGCACGCGTTCGACGCGCCAACCGAGGCTCTCGAGCACGCGCGCGTCCTCGGCGGCGGCCGGGTGATGGCAGGACACGTACACGATGCGCCGCGCTCCGAGCGCTGCAAGGCGCGGCAGCACCTTCTTGTGCAACCCCGCGCGCGGCGGATCGACGACGACCACGTCGGGCGCAGGCAAGCCTTCGGTCGCGAGTCCATCGAGCGCATCGCCTTCCACGAAGCGCACGTTCCCGATCCCGTTGCGCAACGCATTCGCGCGCGCATCCGCGACAGACGACGACACGATCTCGAAGCCGATCACTTCGCGCGCCGCCGCCGAGAGGATCAGCGCAATCGTGCCCGTGCCGCAGTACAGGTCGTACACAGTCTCACCGCCGGTCAGTGCGCATTCCTCGCGCACGATCTCGAACAAGCGCTCGGCCTGCACACTGTTCGTCTGGAAGAACGACCCGGCGGACAGCTCGAATTCGAGGCCCAGGATGCGCTCGCGGATGACACCGCCTCCGAAAAGCACGCGCTCGCGCCCAGGATCTCCGATCGCGGTGTCGGCCGGACGGGAGTTGACGTTCTGCAGGAAGGTCGTGATCGTCGGATGGCGCGCGACGATCTCGCGCACGAAGGGATCGATCACATCGGGCGCTTCGTCGGACGTCACCAGATTCACCAGCACTTCGCTGCTCGAGCCGGCGTGACGGATCACGAGGTAGCGCAAGAGTCCCGTGTGGAGCTTCGGATCCCAAGGCGGAAGCGCACGCGCGACGCTCAATTCGCGCACCGTCGCCAGGATTTCGTCGGCGACTCGCGCCTGGATCGAACAGCCGTAGATGTCGACGACCTTGCCGTGCACGCCGGCCGCATGCATGCCCAGCGCGAAGCCGTTGGGCGCGTTTTCAGGCTCGCCGGGTGCGATCCAGCGGCGTGCTGAGAACGTGAACTCCATCTTGTTGCGGTAGCGCGTCGTCGCCGGAGCGGGGATCACGTCGTGCAATTCGAACGGCGTCGACAAGCGCGACGTGAAGGAGCGTTCGACGAGCGCGCGCAAGCCGGCGAGTTGCTCGGAGTACGCCAGGTCTTGCAGACTGCAACCGCCGCACGCACCGAAGTGCGCGCAGACAGGCTCCACGGCCTTGGGTCCCGCTGCCAATTTTTCGAGCGCGACCGCCTCGATGTTCGCACCACGCCGGCGCAAGACCATGGCTCTCACCGTCGCGCCGGGTGCGGCGCGCCTGACGGTGAAGTGATAGCCGTCACGCTGTGCCGTGCCGCGACCGCGGCCGTCGAAGGCCACGATATCGAGCTCGAACTGATCCCCCGCACGCGGTTTGCGCGTCGGCGGCGACTTGACGGGTTGCTCGCTCACGCGTCGACGCGCTTGACGCGCGAGATCGGTTTCACGTCCAGCGGCGCTTCAGGGTGCGCGGCGTACTTGCCGTCATTGTCCGGCAACGGCACACCCGCACGGACGAGCGCCGTGTACACGCCCAGACACACGGTGTTGGCGAGATTGAGCGAGCGCACGCCGCTTCGGATCGGGACGTAGACTCGTCGTGCTGCGTGTTGCGTCAACAACTCGGACGGCAATCCGCGTGTTTCGCTACCGAAGACGAGCACGTCGTCCGCTTCGAACGCGGTCTCGAACAGCGACGTGCCGCCGCGCGCACTGAACAGCCGCAGGCGCGCCGCGATCTCGCGCGCGGAGCCCTGTTCGAGGTGCGCGACGAGCGCGGGCCAATCGGCGTGCACGACCAGATCGACCAGCGGCCAATAGTCGAGCCCGGCGCGCTTCAGGTAGCGATCCTCCAACGAGAAACCCAACGGCTCGACCAGGTGCAAACGCAACCCGAGCGCAGCCGAAAGGCGCGCGGCGCAGCCGGTATTGTGCGGAATCTCGGGGTGAACGAGGACCAGGTCCATTCAGGGCAGTGTAGCCGAGTGCTATGTTGCGCCGCATGAAGAGCCGTGAGATCCGCCTCGAAAGCGCTGCGTTCCTCGATTCCCCCCAGGCCCAGGCCTTGAAGCTCCCGCGCGAGGACACGCGCAAGATCGTCGACGCGTTCCTGGCGTGCGCCTACGACGAGATGGGGATTGCGCCGCGCTTGCTCGACGGCGAACACATGCACGGCATCGTCGGACACCTCTTGCCGGGGCATTTCGGGCGCAAGGACCCGCTGGCGGCGCACGCGATCGAGGTGCTGCGCGCGTACGTCGATTTCCTGGCGGAGAACGCGGTGGTCACGCAACTCTTCGAGATGCGGCGCGCGCTCGAGGGGACCGCGCACGAGTTCGAGGAGACCGTCCGCACGGGCGAAGCTGCGCACCACGCACCGCGCAAGCCCGAGAAACCCTTCGTGCACAAGGCCGACAAGGTGGGCCGCAATGATCCGTGCCCGTGCGGAAGTGGTCGCAAGTTCAAGGCCTGCTGCGCGCGGCTCTAGCACTCCGTCGCGCCCAGTTTGACCGTACCGCCGTCTTCGGTGCCGTGCTTGCGGCACGTGATCGAGTTTGACCGTACGGAGCCAGGCTCCTGTGGTGGCACAAACCCCCCCGCCCCCCGGGCCGGGCCCCCACGGGGGATGCCGGCGAAGATTGGCCCCCAGGCGCGCTGGCCCGACGGGCACAAACCCACACAAGGGCCCCCCCCCGCCCCCCCCACCGGCGGAACGG
>JAEUIA010000024.1 GCA_016795245.1 Planctomycetota bacterium
CACCCACGTCAGGGTCAGGCCCTGCGTGAGGTCGTAGTTGTTGGCCGAGCACAGACCGGGCACCGAGCGGTACCAGCACTGGTAGTGCTTCGTCTGACCCGCGACGGCTCCACCCGCGATGTGGATCTCGTTCGGGGTCAAGCCGCCCGGGTACGAGGCCACGCCCGCGACCGGGAACACGACGCCGAGGCGGACGATGCCGACCGCGGCGCACAGGTGACCGTCACCGAAGTTGATGGGCGCGCCCGCCAGTCCGTTGGACTGGAAGAACAAGCCCGGACCCGGGATGTCGGTCGCCGTCAGGACGAGCGTATCCGTGCCGCTCGTCTCGTCGCTCGCGATACCCGTGCTGAAGAGGATCGCTCCGCCCGCGAAGGCCGAGCTACCGCAACCGTGACCGACCGCGCCGGTGTTACCGCACGGGCAGGGAGCGCCCGTACCGTCACCGAGGCAGAACGCCGTCGTCGGCGTGTCGCAGCTCGTGCCGACTTCCGAAACCGTGAAGGTACCGGTGATGTTGGCCGTCGCGCTGAAGTTACCCAGCTGGATCGTGATCACCTGACCGCAGGTGACGGCCGTGGAGACCGTCGACTCGAGGGTCGAGCCCGGGGTCGGGCAGAGGGTCGCACCCGCGTCATCGTTGCACGCGAGGTTCGAGCCCGTCGGGCAACCTGCACCCGGCCACAGCGCGATTTTCGTATCGCGCGTGGTGCTGGTTGTCTGGTTGCAGGTCGTCACCGTCAGCGTGCCGTTCATGGTCGCGGTGTAGGTGTACCAGAGGTCCTTCTTGACCGAGCTCGAGCAACCGGTCGGGGTGCCTTGACCCTCGGTTCCCGTCGTCGCCGAGGTCGTGTCGAACGGATAGACGCCGGGACCGGCGAGAGTGATCGGCAAGCTGCAGTCGTCACCGACGACCTTGAGGCTCACATTCAGGGTGAACAGGCCGGTGCCGGTGCCCTTGTCGCTGACGCGCAGGATCACAGTCTGGCCGGAAGTCAGTGCGATACCGGACACGCAGGAACTCGTCCCACCGCACGGGGTGCCGCCGCAGTCATCGCTGCAAGCCAGCTCAGTGCCGCCGCAGGCGCTGAAGACAGCCAGGGTGGTGTCCCCCGAGCTGCCACAGGTGTTCGCGGAGAGCTGACCGGTGGCGCCGGCCGTGTACGAGTACCAGACATCCCTCGACGACGCTCCACCGGTGTCACAGCTCGACGAGCCGTCATTGGTAGCCGTGCTGAGGATGCCAACGGCCGAGCTGGTGATCGCCGCGGCGGAGGCGCACGCGTCGTTGGCAGGCGCAGCGCCGGCGGTGACCGTGAAGACGGCCCACGCGATGTCGAATTCGCCGTCACCGACCAAGGTCACCGCGACCGGACCGCTGCCGTCGTCGATGGTGGCGTCGTAGTCGACCGGACCCGTTTCGCGGTCGGCCGAGACGAGCGCGTCCGGGAAGTCGAGGAGGAGGCCCGTGGTGAAGTCCTCGTCACCGTTCGAGTCGCTCAGGTTGTTGCAGGTGTTGTAGTCCGAAACCGCCAGGTAGTACGTGCCGGCGGGGAACGGACGGATGATGCGCGACTGAGCGGTCGCGCCGCCCGGACCTTCATCGTCGTTGTGGTAGCCCGGCATCGGGTTGAAGTTCGAATCGTAGACGTAGAGCTCCGTGTCCTGTGTCGTCTGACCGATCGTGGAGATCGTGATCGAGGTTCCGACGAAAGTGCCCGGAACGACGACGGGAGTGACCGTGCTCGTGCCCAGCGTGGCGGTGTACGCCGCGGTGGTGGTCGTCGTACCGCCGACGCGGTAGTAGATTTCCTCTTGCTTGCCGAACCCGAACCAGTAGTTCGTGCGCGGGATGGCACCTGCGGTCGACGTGGTCTGCACGGTGCTGTCGGTGGTGCCGGGGACGCCGCCGGATTGATTGACTCCGCGGATGCTGGCGGTGTGACCGGTCGTGGTCGAGGTCGTAACCGTCAGGCGGTGCTTGTAGATACCCAGCGGGAGCGCGCCAGTCTTGACGCGGAACGTGTCGCCGGTCGCGTCGGTCGTGAGACCGAGCGTCGTCGACGTGCCGGTCGAGACGCCGGTGATCGTGTCACCCGCAGTCATCGTCACGATGCCGACGGCGTTGGCTTCGGACTTCTGCCCGTTGGGCTCGACTTCGGGGAAATTGGTCTGGGCGAATGTGCTGGTCGCGAGCAGAGCGGTCGCGAATGCAGCGAATCCGTAGGTGCGGAATTTCATGGGGAAAGAGGCTTCCTGAAGAGGTCTGGAATCTAGAGAGAGTGGGATGTGCAAGCTTGAATCCTGAGGGCCTGCCAGCCCGCCCGGACGGAATCCGAGCGCCCTGCCTCGACGCGAGTAGGGCAACGATTCATTCTCCCATGCGGATGGGTTGCCGAGAAGGTCGTTTTTTTCGGGGTCTCCGGATTCACTGCACTGTCGCCGGCCCCGGAATTCCTTTCCTGGTCAGTCCAGACTCGAAGCGCTTGCCGGCGGAGACCCAGCTTCCCCCTCCACGGCAACCTCCGCTCACCGCGTGATCGGGCCGGCGCGGCCTTCGGAACCAACGTCCGTAGGTTGCAGTCGCGAGGAAGCGTCGAGGCCAGGCCCGGGGAAACCCCCAAGCCTGGCCTCGCTTCAATCCGTGCCGACTCGCCGGTCTAGGCCGGCGAGCCCGCTGCGATCATCAGGGTACCCACGTCAGGGTCAGGCCCTGCGTGAGGTCGTAGTTGTTGGCCGTGCACAGACCGGGCACCGAGCGGTACCAGCACTGGTAGTGCTTCGTCTGACCCGCGACCGCGCCACCTTGGATGTGGATCGGGTTCGGGGTCAAGCCACCCGGGTACGAGGCCACGCCCGCGGCCGGGAACACGACGCCGAGGCGGATGATGCCGACCGAGGCGCACAGGTGACCGTCACCGAAGTTGATGGGTGCTCCCGCCAGTCCGTTGGACTGGAAGAACAAGCCCGGGCCCGGGATGTCGGTCGCCGTCAGGACGAGCGTATCCGTGCCGCTCGTCTCGTCGCTCGCGATACCCGTGCTGGAGAGGATCGCTCCGCCCGCGAAGGCCGAGCTTCCGCAGCCGTGACCGGCTGCACCGGTGTTACCGCACGGGCAGGGAGCGCCCGTACCGTCACCCAGGCAGAACGCCGTTGTCGGCGTGCTGCACGACGTGCCCACTTCCGACACGGTGAACGTGCCGGCCAGAACCGTCGTCGTGCTGAAGTGACCCATCTGAATGGTGATCACGTCGCCGCAATTGACGGAGGTCGAGACGATGGACTCGAGCGTGCTGCCGCCCATGCCGGAGCAGGTTGAGCCTGCATCGTCGTTGCACGTGATGCCCGTTCCAGCGGGGCAACCTGCACCGCTGTACAAGGCGATCTTCGTGTCTTTGCTGCTGCTCGTCATCTGAGCACAGGTCGAGACGGTGAGGGTGCCGGTCACGGTCGCGGTGTACGTGTACCACGTATCCCGCTTGACCGAGCTGCCGCAGCCCGTCGTTGCGCTCTGGCCTTCAACGCCCGTCGTCGCACCTTCGCTCAGGAACGGGTAGGTCCCCGGACCACCGAGCACGATCGGCGTGGCGCAGTCGTCGTTGGACGGCGGCGGGAACACAGCCGAGACGTTCAAGGTGTAGGCACCGCCGCCCAGACCCTTGTCGCTCAGTCGGATCAAGACCGTCTGGCTCGGGCTCAGGGACAGACCGGAGATGCAACTCGCGGTCGCACCACACGGAGTTCCGCCACAGTCGTCGTTGCAGGCCAGTTCCGTACCGCCACAGGCGCTGAAGATGGCCAGGGCCGAATCGTAGGAGGTGCCGCACGAGTCGACGCTCAGGAGTTGAAGGCTGGCGCTCGCGTTCGTGTAGCTGAACCACACATCAGCACCGGTCGCATCACAACTCGACGTGCCGGAGGCCGAAGCAAAGCTCGATGAGCCGGTGGTCGTCCCGGTTCCCACACTGAGAGCGTTGGCGCACAGATCGTTGGAGGGTGCGATGTTGGGTGCACCCGCGGCAGTCGTGAATCGGAACCACTGGATGCTGTAGGAGTCGGGTCCGACCACCTGGTTCGAAACCGAGACAGAGCCGTTCGCCGCATTGATCGCGAAGTCGCGGTCATCGGTGGTGGTGGTCGGCGTGGTCGTCGAACACACCAGCGATCCCGGGAAGTCCATGATCAAACCGAACGAGTCGTCGTCGGGCGCCGAGGGCAGGTTCCAAGCCGTGTTGAATCTGCCGATGGCGAGGTAGTACGTGCCGGTCGGGAAGCTGCGCACGAGGCGCGATTGCAAACCGACTCCGGCCGGGCCGTTGTCGTCGTTGTTGTAGCCGGGGATCGCGTCCAGGTTGCCGTCGAACACGAAGATGTCCGTGTCCGCCGTCGCCAGGCCCATGGTCGTGATCTCGATCGGACTGCCGCTCTCGAACGGAGTCGGAATCACGGTGAAGCCCACGGTCGAAGTGGACAACGTCGCTGTGTAGGCCGCCGTCGTCGTGCTCACCCCGCTCACGCGGTAGTAGAGCTCCTCCTGCTTGCCGAAGCCATACCACTGGTTCGTGCGCGGCGGAGGATTGACCGTGGTGGTGGAACTCGTCTGCACGGTGCTGTCGGTCGTGCCGGGCGTACCGCCGGTCGAGGCCGTGCCCGTGACGCCGGTCTGGTTCAGACCGCGGATCGTGCCGGTGTGGCCGGTCGTGGTCGAGGTCGTCAGCGTCATGCGGTGCTGGTAGATGCCGAGCGGCAGCGCCGTCGTCTTGATGCGGAAGGTGTCGCTGCTCGCGTCGGTCGTGAGACCGAGCGTCGTGGACGTGCCGGTCGAGACGCCGGTGATCGTGTCACCGGCAGTCATCGTCACGATGCCGACGGCGTCGGCTTCTGACTTCTGCCCGTTGGGCTCGACTTCGGGGAAGTTGGTTTGGGCGAATGCGCTGGACGCGAGAAGGGTCGCGAGCGCAGCCGTTCCGAGAGTTCGAAAGATCATGGAGAAGGCTCCCTATGGGGAATTTGATGGAATGAAAGGGATGGAGAGGTTGGCACGAACGCATCCGGACGGCTTGCCTGGCCATCCGGGACGATGTGTGTGCTCCGCCTCGACTGGGACGGAGCTACCTCGAATATTCCACGGTCGCGAGATCGCGTGAACCCCAAAAACCCCTGAAGATCGGCCTCGATTCTGCAATCGTGCCTGAGCGCCGCTCAGGGCGGATTCGCGCCCAAAAAAAAATGCGGGGCCGATCCGTGATATGTCGGATCGGCCCCGCATCGATCGCTCCTTCACTCTGCGACGAGCAGGGTGAAGTGCCGGAATTCACGGCCCCCAGATCAACGTCAAGCCCTGTGTCAGGTCGTAGTTGTTCGGCCCACACAGGCCGGGCACGGAGCGCGACCAGCACTGGTAGTGCTTCGTCGAAACATCTTCCGGTTTGACGTAGTCCACGGAGCGGATGAGCGGCCGTCTCCTGGAGCCCCATCTGGGGCAAGGAGATGGCGATGAAAGGCACGAGGCAACCTGGCAGCACAGCGGGCTCGGAGCCCGGTACTCCTCGGTCGCGATCGACTCGTGCAGTGCGGATGCACGAGTGCAGCGCGAGCGCGCGGGTTGTAGGGTTGGAAGGCTCCAGCGGTGCCTCGGATCCGCACGCTTCCCGCCCCATCGATGACGACTGCTCGCGAGACACCGGCTCCGGACGCTGACATTTCAGCCCGTGCAGCGTTCCTGGGCGTGACGCTCTTGACGGTGATCGCGCTCGCGCTGCGGCTCTTCGGCGTCGGATTCATGCTGCCGCACTTCGCGCACATCGACGAACGCGTGTACTCGGCGCAGCTCGATCTCTTCCACGGGCTGGAGCGCATGGAAGGCGAGACGGACAACTACGCCTTCTATCCCGAGCTCGTGCCCTGGGTCTGTTCGATCACGACGCCGTCACCGGAATCACGCGCCGGAGAGCGCACGCTGGCTCAACATCGCGCAGCAGGGAGCGCCAAGATCCTGTCGCTGCGCGTCACCGTCGCGTGGCTCTCGGCCCTGCTCGTGCCCGCGGTGTACTGCCTCGCGCGTCGCTTCCGATCGCGACGTGTCGCGCTCACAGCGGCAGCCCTCGCGGGACTCTGCGTGCTGCATCTGTGGCACTCGCAACAGGCACGACCGCACGCCGTGCTCGCGACGACGACGATCGCCGCGGTCCTCGCCGCGCTGCTCGTCGTGCGCCGCGGAGACCTGCGCGCGTACATGCTCGCGGGCCTCGCCTGCGGGCTCGCGGTCGCGACCTTGCAAAGCGGTCTGGCGGCCCTGCCGGCGTTGTTCGCCGGGCATATCTTGCGACCTAGGGAGCGCGGCTGGCGCGCGCACGGCTACCTCCTCGTCGCGCTGGCGATCTGCGCGGTTTCCGCGCGAGTCTTCTACCCCTTCGTGTTCGATCCGGGCACGGGACGGATCGGGCTCGGCTGGTGGCAGGCGGGGCGCAAGCTCGAGCTATCCGGCCACGGCGTTCAACTCAGCGAATTCAACGGCAGCGGGTTCGCACCGGTGCTCAGCGCGTTGCGTGACTTCGATCCGTTGATCGGGGTGTTGTTCGCGATCGGTGCGATCACGTGCACTGCGAACCTGTTGCGGACGCGCCTGCAACTCGACGAGCGCGGGCGCGATCTGCTCGTCGTGCTCGCTCACGCGCTGCCCTACTTCCTCATGATCGGCATGTGGCAGCGCAGCTACCAGCGTTTTCTGTTGCCGCTCCTGCCCTACATCGCGCTGCTCGCGGCGGTCGGAGTGTGGTGGCTTGTCGACCGCTGTTTCCGGCGACGCGCGTGGACCGCAGTGATCGTCGGCGGCATTCTCTGCGCGCAGGCGTTCACGGCGCTCGACGTCGTCATGCTGAGGCGCGCACCCGACACGGCGACCGCGGCTGCTGATTGGATCAGCGCGAACCTGGAGCGCACCGACCGCATTGCGCTCGTTCCGCTCCTCGAATTGCCGCTCATGCGCGCGGACCGCGGGCTGGCACAGCACGCGACCGCCACCGGGCGCGAGTACAAGAGCTGGGCGCGCTACCAGGCCGCGCTGCCGGCCGACGAACGGGCGCGGCACGCGTTCGACGTGTTCAACATGCCCGTCCACGATCCGCGGCTCGTGCAGCTGCTGCTCTCGGATCCGCCGGCGTACGTGCGCGAGTTGAACGCGGACTACGCCGTCGTCCAGGAGTTCGGGCCCGAAATCAGATTGAATTTGAGCAAGGTGCGCGACGCGGTGCGCGCATCAGGCACGCTCGTCGCGCGCTTTTCGCCGTGGCGCAACGACCGGTACGGCGACACGCCGATCCTCTACTACTGGGACAGCGAGTTCGCTGCGGAGTCGAACTTGATGTGGCGCGCACTCGCCATGCACTCACTCGGCGCTCCGGTCGAGATCTACAAATTGCGCTGAATGCTCAGCGCTTCCTGGCGACCGCGACCACGGACGTCCCGTGCCAGGGCAGGATCGCGTCCAACGGCCGCATCAACCACACGGTGTGGTTCACGATCTTCAATTGCAGGCGGCCGAAATGCCGGCGGCGCATGATCTTGCCGTTGAACCACCACGCGGGTGTCGTGGCGCGATTGAAATCAAACACGCGCTCGACTTCGAAGCCCGCGGATTCCAGCGCCTTGGACAGCGAGGCGCGCGTGTAGCGGCGCACGTGGCCGAGCACTTCGTCGAGCGTGCCGTGCAGCTTGGGATTCTGCGGTACGAGCACGATCGCGCGTCCGCCGGGCTCCAGCGCAGAGTGCAGGTTGGCGAGCGCGCCGGCCTCGTCCTCCACGTGCTCGAGCACGTTCAGACACACGACGGTGTCGAATCGGCCCTGCAGCGCTTCGAAATCGCGCGCGTCAGCGAGGTCGCACTTGCGCACGTCGACGTACGGGCGCGACATGAACGTGCGGCGCAGATAGTCGAGGTAATGCGGGTTGATGTCGGTCGCGGTGTACGCATCGCGTGGACAGAAGCGCCGCGTCAAGTTGCCGATTCCCGCGCCGATTTCGAGCACGCGCGTGCCGATGTGCGGGCGCAATACGTCCCCCATCCAGCGATTGAAATGCGGCACGTTCGACAGGCTGACCAGGATGTTCGAGCCGTGCTCGTCGGGCTTGTAGAGATCGTCTTCGATCCACCAGTGGAACATCGCGCCCAGCGCGCGGAAACCGTCGCGCATGCCGATCTTCTTGCCCTCTTCGTAGGTGCGTCCCGAGTAGCTGATCGGCACTTCGAAGATGCGCGCGCCGCGCTTTTCGAGCTTGAAGACGAGTTCCGGCTCGATGCGGAAGTCGCGGCTGCGCAGTGGAATCGATTGCAGCAAACTGGTGCGCACGGCTTTCGTGCAGGTCTCCATGTCGGACAGGTTCAAGTCCGTGAGCCAGTTGCACAGGCCCGTCAAGAGCTTGTTGCCGAGCGTGTGACGGTAGTACAGAACGCGGCGGTACTCGCCGGTCAGGAAGCGCGAACCGAACACGGCGTCAGCTTCGTCTTCCAAGAATGGAACGACGACCTTCACCAGATCGCGCGGGTTGTACTCCAGGTCAGCGTCCTGGATCACCGTCACGTCGCCCGTGGCACGCGCGATTCCGGTGTTGACAGCCGCGCCCTTCCCGCCGTTGCGCTCGTGCTCCACGAGCACCATCCGGCCCGCGTGTTCACGCGCTAGACCGCGCAGGATCTCACGCGTTCCGTCGGTGGAACCGTCGTCGACCACGATCAGTTCGAGCGACGAGATGCGCGGGCTTTCGACCGCCAGAACGCGCCGCACGGCCTCGGCCACGAGGTAGCGCTCGTTGTAGGCCGGCATCACGACGGACAGGGAGAGGCTTGCCGGTTTGTCGGTCATCGAGGGGGCCGCAAGGCGGGTGCGACCCGAAAGGGTATTGCGAAACTCGGCTCGAAGTACGGGGCCGACCCGGTTTTTCGCCCGTGCGCCGTCCGAGGCGCCCGTCTCCGGCGGCGGGCGCCCCTAAAAAACGGACCGGGCCCTGAATTTCAGAGTTCGCTGGATACCCTCCCCGACTTGAACGGCGAATCTCAATCGGCGGGTGGCGCGACGCTGCGCGTGAGCTGGCGCGCGATCGTGATCGCGGCGCTCGTGCTCGGGGGGCTGTGGGCGTTCGACTTCTACGTCCTGCGCACGACTCTGCTCGTCACGCGCAAGGGTCAGCCGCCGTTGACGCCGCTGTACACCTTCATCGACCCCCTCTTCAGCGCGCGCGCGTTGTTCTTCATCGCGGCGGCCGCCGGGCTCGTCTGGATCGCACCGCGCATCACCCAGATCGAGCGAGTGTCGCGCGCACAATTCACGGCCCTGCTCGGGTTGCTCGCGCTGTTGCTGCCGTTCCTGCTGTTCCTCGTGCGCCAACCGGCGGGCGAATTGGGCGCGCAGTCGATCATCTTCGAATACCAGGATTTTTTGCAGGATGCAGCGCGCGTCGAGAGTGCCTCGACCTTCTTGCGCGACTACGTCGCGACGATGCCGAGCTTGTCGTTGCACGGACAGCACTACCCGCCCGGCCCGGCGCTCTTTCTGCATACGGTCGGCACGCTGTTCGGTCTGACGCCGCTCGCGGCCGGATGGGCTGTGCTGGCGGCGTTTGCCGCGGCCGCGGTGGTGGCACTCTTCGCGCTGCGCGAACTCGTGAGCGAGCGCGCGGCGCGACAAGGTGCGCTGCTGTTCTTGTGCGCACCTTCCGCGCTCGATCACGCTTGCACCGCGCTCGACTCCCTGTTTCTCCTGGCAGCGGCTTGCGCATGGTGGTGCGCTTTGCGCGCGTTCAGGCCTGGCGCATGCGTGGTCTGGTCGCTCGCGCTGGGCGTCCTGCTCGTCGCAGCCACGCTGGCGAGCTTCTCGGCCCTGCCGCTCGGCCTCGCGCTCACCATCTTCGCGCTGCTGCGCGTGCGCCGCGAAGGCCTCGCGCCGCTGCTGCGTCTCGCCGCCGTGGGCGCGAGCTTCGCCTTCGCCGTCTGGCTCTTGTGGGCCACGAGCGGTTTCGCGCTGTGGGATTGCCTGCACGACGCGCGCGAACACGCCCAGCGCTTCATGGGGCGCATCATCCGCGGCACACCGCGCGCGACCTGGCCCTACCGCACGTACGGCAACATCGTCGCATTCGCGATCGGCGCGGGATTGGTCCTGATTCCGGCCGTGCGCGCGCGGCTGGCCGCAAGAAATCTCAGCGCGGATCGTTGGTCTCCGGCTGCGCTCCTGTCCGTGTGCGTGTTCACGTTGGCCCCGATCTACTTCATGGAGACAGAACGGATCTGGATCTACGTGCTCCCCTGGCTCGCGACGATCGCAGTCGGAAGCGGCGGCTTCGACGACAGCTCGGTGCGCCGCCTGCTCACAGCCGGACTCCTGCAGGCGCTCGCGATGGAGACCCTGCTCTTCACCTACTGGTGATGCGTGTTCGCTACGGTGCCCAGTAGACGAGCACGCCGTTCGAGAGGTTGAACGTGCTCGGTGTGCAGTAGACGACTGCGTCGCGGTACCAGGCCTGGTAGCGATAACCTGTCGCGGCACTGGTCATGCCTTTGATCGAGACCGGCTGATCAGGTCCGGTCGGATACTGCGACGCCCCGGCGACGTTGGCTTCGAGGCCGAGGCGCGTGATCGTTCCGCCAACGCACAGGATGCCGTCGCCGAACAAGTTCTGCACAGAGGCCGTGCCCTGGAAGTACATCACGAAACCATTCGGCATCCCTGAGCCCTGGAGCACGAAACTGTCGGCGCCGACGCTGGGCACACCGCTGCCGGCGAGGTGCGCGCCGAATGCGTTGCCGGAATTGGCGCAGCCGTTGCCGAAGAGCCCGTTGTTGCCGCACGGACAGCCGAAGCCGCCGGCGTTGCCGAAGCAGTAGCCGGTGATCGACCAAGGAGGGCCGACGGTGAACTGATACCACAGGATTTCGTACGCCGCGTTCGGCAGGGTGGCGGGAATCGCGCTGGTTCCGGCCACATCCGTGACGGCGAACGAGACGTTCGAACCACCGACCGTACTCGACGCCAGCACGAGATCGGGGAAGTCCACGACATCGCCGTCCTGGTAGGCGTCGTCGACGCCGGTCACACGATTGTCGGCCATGTTGAAGCGCGACAGCAGCAAGTAGTACGAGCCGGGCACGAAGGTGCGCTGCAACGTCGACTGAAAGGTCGTTCCGCCGCCGGGTAGAGCCAGCGGCGTGTCGTCATTCGCGAAGCCGACGACCGGATTCAGCGCTGCGTCGTAGATCTTGATCTCGGTGTCTGTCGCGTGTCCCTGACCGTGCGTCGTGATCGTGATCTGTCCGGCGTGCAGTACGTTGGATAGCGCCGCCGCAGTGACCGGAGTCGTCGACAGGATCAACTGGTAGGGAGCCACTGTCGTCGAGACGCCCGTGATGCGCACGTAGAGTTCCTCGCTGCGACCGAAGCCGTACCACTGCAGGTACCGCGCCGGAATCGTGATCGCGCTCGAGTTCTGGAGGTTCACTTCGAGACTGGTGATCGTCGGCGGAGGCAGATCCACCGCGTCGAGCCCGAGGATCGTCCCCTGGTGTCCGGGCGCGCCCGCAGTCTGGATCGACAGCTGGTGACGGTAGATACCGGGCGGCAGCGGGCAAGTGCGGATCCGGAAGTAGTCCGGCGACAACACCGTCGAGTCACCGAGAATCGTGCTCGAGCCTGAGCTCACACCCGTGATCAGGTCGCCTGCGCTCATGCACGACACGACCGTGGCCGTGGCCTTGGAGCCGTTCGGTTCGACTTCCACGAACACAGCCTGGGCTGACGCTGTCGGCGCCGCGAGCGCGTAGATACAGAGGAGCGCGAAGGCCGGAAAAATCCGCATGAGAGCCTCGAAGCTGTGGGTGATGGACAGGGTGGGGACTCGTCCCCATTATCCCCACATCATTCGATCTGGGAAGACTTACTCCGCGTAACTCCTCCCGAGTCGTGCCCGAACGCGCTTCAGGCCTGCTCAGCTGCGATTGCTGCGGTTCGCGATCATCAAGTAGTAGAGCAGCGTGGCGATCGCGGTCAGCGCCGCAGCGACGTAGGTCATGGCTGCTGCGCCCAACACCTTGGAGACGCCTTGCGCTTCGTCGGCGGTTGAAACGATGCCCGACTGAGCCAGCACGGCCTTGGCACGGTTGCTCGCGTCGAACTCGACCGGCAGCGTCACCAGTTGCAGCACGACGACGACAGCGAACAGCGCGACGCCGATGTTCACGAGCATCGGGACCTGCATGAACATGCCGGCCATGATCACCCAGATCCAGAGGTTCGAGACGATGCTCGCGACCGGCACCATCTGCGACCGGAACCCCAGCCAGGCGTAGGCCTTCGCATGTTGAATCGCGTGACCGGCTTCGTGCGCGCCGACGGCGATCGCGCTGATCGAGCGACCGTCGTACACGTCGGGCGAAAGCCGCAGCGTCTTCGAGCGCGGATCGTAATGGTCCGAGAGGAAACCACCCACGCGTTCGATCGTGATGTCGTTCGCTCCGCCCGCGCGCGCCACGGCGGCCGCGGCTTGCGCACCGGTCATGCCGCTGCGCACGCCGACGTTCTGGAACTTGTGAAACGTGCTCTTCACACGCCAGCTCGCCCACAGCGAGACCAGCATCGGCGGACCGACGAAGACAAAGTACATGGGATCGAAGAACAACATGGCGGGAAGTGATAGTGCTCGAGCAGGAGTTTTGGAAGGGGCTCACCGCGTCCGTCGTCGTCGGCCCGAGGGCGAATCGTACCGTGCCGAGCGCCCACGCCCGCCACCCGGCGTTTCCAGGGCGACACAGGACCCCGCCCCACAAGACCCCGCCCAAAGAACGCTTCCAGTCCGACACCGAACACCGCCCCACAACACTTCCAGTCCGACACCGAACGCACCCATCAACGCTTCCAGTCCGACACCGACCCCCACCCCTCAACGTTTCCAGACCGACACCGAACACACCCCGCCAGTCTCCACCCCATTGTTGACCTCGGGGTTCGCGATTTGCGCAGTGGCGCTCGTCCGAGTTTGACCGTACCGAGCCAGGCTCGTGTGGTGCATCTTCGCCGGCGTAGAGCCGCGCGCCG
>JAEUIA010000027.1 GCA_016795245.1 Planctomycetota bacterium
CATGCGGCGCCGCACGGTCTTGCGGTTGCACTCCATGATGCGCGCGGCCTGGCGGTGACTGACGGCGGACACGAGCGTGTCGAAGATCCGTGGCGTCAGGTCGGGACGATGCAGCCCGAAGTCGACGCGAAACGTCTGCACGGAAAACGTGCGCCTGCAAGCGAGACACAGGAAGCGCTGCACGAAGCGGCGATCGCAACGGCGTTGATAGCGGCCCTTGTGCTGCCAACGGAAGGGTGTGTTGCGATCCTGCCGCGTCGGGCAGGCGTCGTGCGGGCAACGCGGAGGCTGGAAGCGCCAGAAGCCGCGCGGGTACGGGTTTTCGAGGTCCATCGGTGTGTCCTGGGCGACACGGAGATGGTGCCGCCAGGCATCCCGACGAGCAGGAGTGAACGCGGTTGCGGAAATTCAGGCAGTTCTGAGCGAGCTGGCAACACCAAACGGGGCCAGTTTGGGAGCGAAACGCCGGGGAAAGTGGAGGTCTTGTGATAGAGCGTGGCTCAAGTGGCGGATTCCGTCGCGCTCAGGCGCGCGCGCCGGACGGCCCCCAGCGCCTGCGTGTTCGGCGCAGTCAGTCCGCCAATCGCCGGCGCAAGAGGCTCGCGCGCATGCGATCACGTTCGCTGGCTTCGAGCAGCTCATCCGTCGTCGCTCCGGGAGTCAGCGCCTGGACATGGCCCTTTTGCACCTGGATGCCGAGCTCGTTCAGGACGCTCAGCGACGCCCCGTCGAACAAGTCGAGGTAGAGACCCAGGCGCAGATTCGAAAGGTGCGCGAGCGCCGCTTCGGTCTGCATGGCGCGCGCGGTGCGCAGCAAGCCCAGGGAGCGACTGATGCGGTCCTTCATCGCCGCGCGTTGTTCGCGATCGAGCGTCGCGCGCACTTTGCGCTCGAAATCCAAGATGCACGGAACGAGCGCGACGAGATCGTCGATGAGCTGCGCTTCCGAGCGGCCGAGCGTGATCTGATTGCTGATCTGGTAGAAGTCCCCCGCCGCGCGGCTGCCTTCGCCGTACATGCCGCGCACCGCGAGTCCGGTCTTCTGCGCCGCGGCGAAGACCTTCTCGAGTTCGGAGCGCACGACGGAAAGGCCGGGCAGGTGCATCATCACCGACGCGCGCAACCCGGTCCCGACGTTGGTCGGGCAACCGGTCAGGTAACCGAGCTTCGGCGTGTAGGCGAAGGGCACGCGCTCTTCGAGGAGGCGGTCGAGTCCCTGCGCGCGCTCCCACGCTGCCTCCAGGCGAAAGCCGCCGGCGATCGCCTGCAGGCGCAGGTGATCTTCTTCGTTGATCATCGCCGAGAGCGTTTCGCTGGCACCGAATGCGACGGCACGGCCTGGCTGAGCGCCCTGACCGTCCTCGCTGGGCGCGAGATCGCGGCTGATCAGATGGCGCTCGCGCAACATCAACCGCAAGAGCGGCGGCGCCGTGGACATCGGTACGAATTTCGTCTCGCCGTCGATCTGCGCCTCGAGCAGGATGTCCTTGAGCTTCTCGCACACCTGTTCGGCCGCCTGCGGCTCGAGACGCGGGATGAAACTGTGCTCCGCGAGATTGCGCGCGAGCCGCACGCGGCAGCTCAGGACGACGTCCGATTCGGGCGCCGATCCCGTGAGCCACGAGCCGGCGTGGGCGGCGAACTTCTGGATGTCGATCGGTTGTTTCGTCACGGGCGTGCAGCGCGGGGGCGGGCCGTTTTATAGCCCGGCGCAAGGCGCGGCTCTAGGACTGAATCAAGGCTGTCGCGTCTCGCCGGGTGTCGGACGACGCGGGCCCAGGCCCCGCTTGATGCTCTTCCAGCGATTCTTCAGGTCGCCGCGCAGTGCACCGATGAGTGCATCGTTCTCCGCCAGCGCCCGGGCCGCAGCCGTGATCTCGGAGGATTTTGCCGCGATCTCTTGCTGGGCACGGTTGAGCTCGTCCTGCAACCGCGCCTGTTCGCGCCGTGCGCTTTCGATCTCGGCGCGCAGGTCCACAGCCAGTCGGCGATGACCGTCCAGATCGGCGCTCACGTCGGCGAGCACCTTCTTGTGTTCGCCCAGATCGCTCGCGATCGCCGCCTGGACGCGGACGTGTTCCTCCAATCGTTCGCTCCACTGCGCCGCGGCCTGAGCGTGTTCGCGCTGATGGCGCGCGAGCTCGGCTTCCAGGGACTTCTGCGATCGGCGGTAGTCCTCGAGTTCGGCTTCGCGCGCCTTCAAAGTGCGCTTGTGACCGACGAGGTCGGCCTCGATCTCCGTGAGCGCGGTGCGGTGCGCCGCCAACTCGCGCTCCAGCGCCCCGCGGATGTCCGTCAGGGCTGCGATCTGGTTCTCACGGTCGGAGAGCGAGTCTTCGAGTTCGCTCTGATGGCGGGCCAGGTCCGCGAGTGCGCGCTGCTGGTCCTCGATCACCGCGCGTTGCTCTTCCGTGATCGCCTGCGTCGCCGCCAGAGAACGGCGGTGTCCGTCGAGGTCGGATTCCAAAGCCGCGAGGACGGCATCACGTTGCTCGACGAGGTTCTCTAGCTCGGTCTTCAGCGCGCGGTGGCGTTCGAGGTCCGCGACCAGTTCCTCGCGCGCCGTCGCGTTCACGGTGCGCTCGGTCTCGAGCTCGGCGAGCAAATGCGCTTCTTCGCTTTGGTGTGCTGCGAGTTCGGCTTCGAGCTCGTTGCGCATGCGCCGGCTCGCCTCGCGCTCGGACTCGAGTTCAGCCCGCGCCGAAGCCAGCGTCTCGCGATGCCCGGCGAGATCCTCGCGCAGCGTGGCGATCACCGCATCCTGTTCCTTCCGGCGCGCCTTGACGTCCTCCAGCGTCGAGCGATGCCCCGCCAGATCGCCTTCGAGCGTCGCCAGGATCTCGGCGAGCCGCGCGCGTTCTTCGCGCCAATCCGTGCGCGCGCGGTCGAAGCTCACGAGTTCGTCGGCCACCTCGCGGAACTGCGTCAGCGTCCCGCGCGGGGCCACGGGCGGTGTCGTCGTGATGTGCCCCTTCGGCAATCGTGCACCCGCGAGCGCCCCGACGACCGCGTGTCGGTACACGGGAGCCGCGTGATCGGACTCGTAGAGGTGCGCGTTGTAGAAGCGAAACACGCGCGCCGCGAGCGGCCTCAAGCGCGGCTCGTAGTCGAGGTACATCGCCATGCACATCAACGCCAACCAGCGCTCGAGATTGCCGTGGCCGATGTGCGCGACCTCGGCGCCGCCGGCCTTCAATCCGGCCTCGGTCTCCGGCAGCGAGGGCAGTCCGTTGTGGCGGTGTTCTTCCAAATAGCGGTGCTCGACTTCGAGCTTGTCCAAGAGGAAGCGCTGCAAGATGCGCTCGGCCTCCTCGACTTCCGGCGACTGGTAGGGTCCGGCGATGAAGACCCAGCGTTTGGCGACCCGCGCGCACTCCGCCACGAACGCGGCGCGGCGCGGCGGCGGAACGTGCTCGAGCGTGTCGAAGGTCGCGACGATGTCGAAGCACTTGTCCTTGTAGGGCAGGCGACTGCCGTCGCCCAGGACGAGTCCTTTCACATCCGAGGGTTCCAGATCGACGAGCGCCACGTCGTCCGTCGGCAAGAAGGCGCGCAACAATCCCGTGCGCCCGCCGACGTCGAGGATCGTGAAGCGTTCCTTCTTCGTGCGCACCTCGTCGATGAGGTCCGAGACCAGCCTATAGCGCTGATACTGGTCGAACGGGAGTGCCTGGATGTCGAGTTTCACGCGTCGGATTCCAGCCTTTCGCTCTTGCCGTCGCGCGTGCGCGACAGGCTCCAGCGCGAGGGCAGGAACAGCATGCCGTGCTGCAGGCGCGCAGCGTCGATCACTTCGAAAGTGACGGCGTGCTCGCGATGGTCGATCGCCGTCGGCGCGGCCTTGCTGTGGTCGTACAGGAATGTCGTGATGTAGTACTGGCCCGCGAGCAGCGGCATCGTGTCGAAGCGCATTTCGACCTCGCCCTCTTCGCCCTTCTCAGCCGAGTCGATCAAGATCGGGTGTTTCCGCCAATGGTGGTTCGCGCCGTTCACGTACGTGCCGTCCGAGCGATACAGGCCGATGCCGAAAACCGGGTTCTCGACGCGCTCGTGCACGCGGTAGCGCACGCGCACGCGGAACGGCTCAGCGACCTTGAACACGTGCGTCTTCGAGCCGCCGCCGTCGAGCATGTCGACGTCCAGGGTTTCGATCTCGCCGGTACCCCAGCGCGGGTAGGCGCTCGTCCCGCGGTTGAGCGCAGAGAGGCGCTCGTTGCCACGGGCTTTCGCGCGCTTCAGGTACTCGTCCGCGACCTTTTCGGGCGTCCCCTGCTCGAGCACCTCGCCCTTGTCGAGCAGGATCACGTGCTGGCACATGCTCTTGATGGCACCCATGTCGTGCGACACGAAGATCGTGGTCTTGCCCTGCTCGCGGAATTCGTTCAGGCGATTGATGCACTTGCCCTTGAAGTGTTCGTCGCCGACCGAGAGCGCTTCGTCGATCATCAAGATGTCCGGATCGACGCTGGCCGCCACCGCGAAACCGAGGCGCACGTACATGCCTGAACTGTAGGTCTTCACCGGACGCTCGATGAAGTCGCCCAGCTCGGAGAACTCGACGATCTTCGGGAAGCGCTCCTCGATCTCCGCGTCGGTCATGCCCAGGATCGAACAGTTGAGATGGATGTTGTCGCGCCCCGAGAACTCCGGGTGGAATCCGGCGCCCAGCTCCAAGAGCGACGACACGCGACCGTGCACCACGACTTCGCCGCTGGTCGGGCGCGAGATGCCGGTCAAGAGCTTGAGCAGTGTCGACTTGCCGGCGCCGTTCTCGCCGATGATGCCGACGGTCGCGCCGTGCGGGATGTCGAGGTAGACGTTGCGCAGGGCCAGGAACTCGCGGTGCATTTTCTTGCCCGGGATCACGAGTTCGATCAGGCGGTGCAGCGGTTTGTCGTACAAGCGGTAGGCCTTCGACACGCCGCGGCACACGACGGCGCTGGCTCCCCCGCCGCCGCCTTCGGTTAGCTTCTTCGAACCCGGGTTCGTGATCGAGGAATGGCTCACAAGAGATCCGGGAAGCGCGCCTTCTGGCGCATGAAGAACAGGGACCCGAGGAAAAACAGGACGAGCGCGACGCCGCCGAAGTACGCCACGACCTCGGGCTTCGGCCACAGACCGTACACGAGCACGTCGCGGTAGCTGTCGATCAGCCAGTACATGGGGTTGATCATCAACACCCAATCGAGCTCGGCGTTGACCACGAGGTCGGGCGGATAAAAAATCGGCGTCATGAACATCCACACCGTCAGCGCCACGCCGATCAGGTGGTAGACGTCGCGCACGAACAGGTTCAGCGCCGCCAGGAAGTACCCGTAGCCCAGCGTGAACATGGCCTGCAGACCGATCAAGAGCGGCAGCGCCAGCAGGGTGTACGAGAACCCCAGCGACTTGTAGCGCACGCTTGTCACGACACCTTCGGGCACGGCGATCGGCGCCGGCGGATCGACCCACGCGAACCACCCGACCGCGAGCAAGGTGACGCCGATGCCGATCAACATGTTGATCAACGCCGAGCTGACGAGGTAGGTCGGCAGGACTTCGGACGGAAACACGACCTTCTGGATCAGGTTCTGGTTCTCGACCAGCGTATTCGTCGAGCGCGAGATCGTCTCTGAAAACGCCTGCCACACGATGATGCCCGCGAGCATCAACAACGCCGACTCCTGGTTGGGCATGTCCGGCCGCCAGCGCGACTTCATCACGATCGTGAACACGAACATGTACACGAACAGATTCAGGAGCGGGAAGACCACGGACCAGAAGAAGCCCATGCTCGACGCCACATAGCGCGCACGCAGGTCCCGCCTCACGAGGTCCGTGAGCAGGCGTCGATTGCGCTTCAGGGATCGGACGAGTTCGATCAAGTTTCGACTACAACACGGCCTTCCCGAGGGCCGACAGCACGAGATCCACGGCGACGCGCGCCGTCGCATTCTGGTTGTCGAGGATCGGGTTGATCTCGGTGATCTCGAGGCCGAGCAGTTTCCCCGATTCGGCCGCGTGCTCCATGATCAAGTGGCTCTCGCGGAAGGTCGTGCCCCCCATCACCGGCGTGCCGACGCCGGGCGCGATCGAAGGGTCGGTCCCGTCCATGTCGAACGACAGGTGGAATCCGGCCGTGCCGGCGCAAGCGATCTCGATCGCCATCTTCATCACCTTGTGCACGCCGTACATGTCGATGTCGCGCGTCGTGAAGACGTGGATCTTCGAGTCCTTGATCTCGGCCCGCTCGCGCATGTCCAGCGTGCGCGCACCGATCAAGACCGCCTTCTCGACGTCGACCATCGGGATGCGCTCGCCGATCTGCACCAGTTCGGGCAGACCGCGACCGATGCAACACGCGAGCGGCATCCCGTGGATGTTCCCGGAGTCGCTGCTCTCGGGCGTGTTCATGTCGCCGTGCGCGTCGAACCAGATCAGGCCGATCTTCTTCTTTTGCTTGTGGTAGTGCGAGCTGATGCCCGCCACCGTGCCGCACGCGATCGAGTGATCGCCGCCGACGACCAACGGGAACTCGCCGGCTGCCAGGATCGATTCGACCTTCACGCGCAGGTCGCGACAGCACTCGGCGATCTCGTCCAGGAAGCGCGCCTTGGGATTCTTGGGCGTGCGCGACTGCGGCTCGCGCACGGAGACGTTGCCGCGGTCGACGAATGCGAGGCCCAGGCTCTTGATACCTTCCTCGATGCCCGCGATGCGGATCGCGGACGGCCCCATGTCGACGCCGCGCCGTCCCCCGCCGAGGTCCATCGGGACGCCGACCAGGGCGACCTTGCGGTCCATGATGTGTGCTTCAGGCATGTTCGGTCCAGTGTGGGTGCTTCAGGGGGCGGTCTGTTCGAGGATCACGCGCATTCCGCGCGCGAGCCCCAGCTCGGCCGACGCGTCGCCGTCGCGCACCGCGATCTCCAACGCGGCGAAGGAATCTACCAAGAGCAGCGCCTCGCCCGAGCGAACTTGCGCGTAGGTCTCGGCGAAACCCACTCTGCGCGCGCCGATTCGCGCGCACCAGGCCGCGAGCGGCGGCTCCAGATCGCCCGGCCCGAGGCCCAGGACGGCGTTGCCGTAGCGATCACAGAAGAGCACTTCCACCGTGACGCGGGTTCCATCCATCGAGCGCTCGACGACGGGCGCAGCGAGGCGGACGCAGTCGTCGATCGCGCGCAGCCCGAGCGAGCGCGGGTCCGTTCCCGCGGCGATGGCTGCCGCCGCCGGCGCGAGCAGGTCGCGTCCGTGGAAGGTCCGGGCGGGCGCGGGCAACGCGCAGCGCGCGTGATCGAGTTCGAAGACTTCGGCTCGACTTCCCAGACACCCCGCGAGGAGCCCGTTGTCCGGACCCAGGAAGCACTGTCCGGAATCGAGCGCGACGATGAGCCTGCGCTCTGAGCCAACGCCCGGATCGACGACGCCGACGTGCACCGTGCCGGGCGCAAAGTAGTTGCGCGAGCGCTCCAGGAAGAACGCGCCTACACGCACGTCTTGGGCCGGCACGCCGTGCGTCAGATCGACGATGCGCAGATGCGGCGCGCGCGCGAGCAGCACGGCCTTCATCAATCCGACGTAGGGATCCTTGAGCCCGAAGTCGGTGAGCAGCGCCACCACTCCGTTCGGTTTCCAGTCAGCTTGAAGCATGGGAACGCCCCCGCTTCACTGAGTGCGCGTGGACAGGGCACCCAGCAGTGCACCCTGCAGCGCCGGATGTCCGCTGGCCCAGCGCAACTCGCGCGCCAGCGCTTCTATGGCCGCGATGCCGCCCCATTCGCCGATCGCGAAACCGATGCGGCGCAGGTCGCCCGACGTGGCTTCGTCGGGCGGCACGCGCAACTCGGCCACGAGCGCGCGCACGCCGGTGACGTTCGCGAGCACGCCGGCGGCGAGCATGCTGATGTCGAAGTCCATGTCCCACAGCGCCGCGCGCAGAATCGGGAACACGTCCGGTTCGCTGCGCTCGAGCAGCGCCAGGACCAACTCGCGGTCCAGGTCGCGATCGCCTTCGACGCTCGGAAACAGCGACTTCAAGACGCCGATGTCTTCCGCCGTCGCGTTGAGTCGCAAGGCGCGCACCTGGCGCGCGGCTTCGGGACCGTCGGGCGGCGGCTCGGTGGACAGAGCGTCGCGCACACGCGCACGACCGACGAGTCGGCCTTCCAAGCACAAGGTCGTGGCCAGCAGCGTCTTTTCGTCGCCCTGCGCGTCGAGGAAACGGTCTTCGAGCAGCACGGCGACGGCCGGATCGTGCACCGCGGCGCACGCGGCCTCGATCAGATCGACGTGCCAAGGTGAGTTGATGTCGGCCACGGCGGCGTGCACTGCCTCGAGCGCGTCGCGCTGACGCTGGCGGAAACGCGCGATCAGATACGCGGCGCGCACCTTGGGATCCGTGTCCTCGCCGAGGAGTGCAAAGCGCTCGAGCCAGCCCGGATCCGAGCGTGCGCCGATGGCCAGACACACCGAGACGCGCTCTTCTGGCGAGAGTTTCGTGGTGTCGAGCCCGATCAGGGGCGACAGATCTTCGTCGCCTGCCAACGATGCAAGCGCGACAGCCTGGTAGCGCACTTCCGGCACTTCGATCGCCGCGCGAATCACCGGCAAGGTCAGGCGCTCGAGCCGTGCCGCGTCGATCTCGGCGAGCAGGTCGCGCCAGTCTTTTACATCCTTCGGGAGCCACAGAGCGTTGTCGACGAGGTCGGACAACTCGGCCGGCATGAGGCGCGCCGCTGCGTGCAGGCGTGCGCGTCCTTGTGACGCGACGAGCGCCGCGAAGACGTGATCGCGCGCCGCGGGCAGCCGCAGCCTGGAGGACGCGAACAACACGACGTCGCGCGCGAACTCACGATCCTCCGCGAGCTTCCTGATGGTGGCGAGGCGCCAATTCTCGCCGTCGACCAATCCGTGGCTGCGCGCGGCTTCGAAGCGCAAGCGCAAGAGCAGCACGGCGGCACGCGTCGGCTTGCTCGTAGAAGGGCTCAAGTGGAAGACGAGCAGATCGGAGGCCATCGCCGACATGGGGTGCGTCGAATCGGCGGCGATCTCTTCGACGCGGCGGCGCTCGGCGCGGCGGTCGCTGCGCAACATGGCGAGCAGCGCGCACTCGGCGTACTGCGGCTCTCCGCGCGTGACCCACTCTTCGAATTCGGCCGTCTCGCCCGCGCTCATCTCGCCCAAGGCGAGGATCGCCGCGCGCCGTTCCAATTCCGAGCCGTCGCGCGCCGCGCGTTCCAACGTCTTGCGCTCCACGACGGTCCCCGCGCATCCGAGCGCGATCATCGCGATCGCGCGCCGCTCGACGGTGGACGCCGGTGCGTCGAGCACGGCGCGCGCGGCGCCGCTCGTGCGTCCGGTGAAGGACAGGCGCGCATCGCGGGCCACGAGTTCGAACCAGCGCGCTGCGTCCGGCAGGGCCGCGAAGCGCGGCTCGGCGACGACCTCGGGTTCGTCGATGTCGAGGATGATCGCGATGTCGCCGCGGCCGCGTTGAGCGTGAGCCGGACTCGCGCACAGCACCGCGCACAGCCCTAGGGCGAACAGACCCGTCGCCCAACGGGGCGGCGCGACCAGGCTCCGCGCCGCGAGCAGTCGTGAGCGGCCGGTGTGGATGGACTTCTGCGGGGCGTGCATGGAGAAAAGACAGGGCCGAGTCAGACTCTATCGGCAGGTCGCGGGGATCCCTTGGGATAACCGAAGGAGGCGGCGTGCTCCAGACCGCGCAGAGAACCGCGGTCGCTGGTGCCTCAACGCGCCGTGAGCTGCAATACGACTTCCAAGCGACCGGCGGCCAGCGGCCTCAGTTGGAGGCTTGCCACGCGACCCGAGTCGTCCTTGGCGCAGAGCTCTCCGCACGTGCCGACGCCGAGGTCCTTGAGTTCGAACCGACCCTGTTTGTCGGATTTCGTCGAGCGCCCGTGCGGGCCCTCGATCCGGACGTTCGCCGCCGGTTCGCCGGTTGCGGCGACCAGAACCGTGCCGCAGACGACGGCGCTGCCGGTCGCGGCTGAGCCGGCCTGCGTCTTGCCGTTGCTGCCGCAGCCGGCGAGGAATCCCAGGCCGACGAGCGCGGCGCGTGCGAGGAGTGAGTTCATGTTCGCTGTTCTCCGATTCGAGGGGCGTGCAAGTACAGGCTTGGATCTGTGCGCGTCACGCGTGTCCATGTTCGGGCTCGCCCAGGAGAGCCACGATCTCGTCGCGGCGACGGTCGCGCAAGGCTCTGTTCGAAGCTTCGAGATTGAGGCGCAAGAGCGGCTCGGTGTTGCTGGCGCGGACGTTGAACCACCACCATTCCTTGTCGCCGAGGTCACCGAACTCGACCGTGATGCCGTCGAGTTCGTCCTGGCGCCCCGCCTTGTAGCGGGACTTGAGATCGGCGATGGCCTGGTCCTTGTCGGCTACGTGGAAGTTGATCTCGCCGGTCGCGTGGTAGCGGCGCAGGTCGCTGACCAGCGCGCTGAAGGGCTGCTTCTCACGCGACAGCAGATTGAGCGCGGAGATCATCGCGATCACACCCGAGTCGCACACGAAGTTGTCGGCGAAGTAGAAATGCCCCGACAGTTCGCCGCCGAACACGGCCCCCTTGGCGCGCATCGTGGCCTTGATGAACGAATGTCCGACGCGGTCGCGGATCGGTTTGCCGCCGTGACGTTGGATCTCTTCCTTGACGACCCACGAGGAACGCAGGTCGTAGATGATCGGGGCGCCCTTTTGCTGCGCGAGCACTTCGCGCGCGAGCAGCGCCGTCATCAGATCGTTGCCCACCGTGCGACCGGCCTCGTCGACGAAACAGCAGCGGTCGGCGTCGCCGTCGAAGGACACGCCCAGTTCGGCCTGCGTGCGAACCACGAGCTCGCGCACGGGGTCGAGGTTTTCTTCCTTGAGCGGATTGGCCTCGTGGTTCGGAAAGGTCCCGTCGAGGTCCATGAAGAGAGTTGAGGCCTTGATACGCGGCAGACGCTCCAAAATCGCCGGCAAGGTGTACGCCTCCATGCCGTTGGCGGCGTCGATCGCGATCTTCACGTCGCGCGGGATCTGGGCGAAGCGCGCCACGTGCGCCGCGTACTCTGCCAGCAGATCGCGCCGCTCGAGCTTGCCGCGTTTGGCCACCGGTGCGGGAGTCGGCTCCTTGCACATGCGCTCGATGTCGAGGATGCCGTTCGCGGCCGAAATCGGACGCGCGCCGCTCGCGCACAGCTTCATGCCGTTGTACTGACCCGGGTTGTGCGAAGCAGTGACGTTCAAACCGCCGTCGCACGGGATCGAACCGATCGCGAAGTAGGCCATCGGTGTCGAAGCGAGACCGATGTCGATCACGTCCGCGCCGGCGTCGCGCGCGCCTTCGATGACGGCCGCCGCGAGTTCCGGGGAGTGCGTGCGCATGTCGCGACCGATGACCAGAGTCTTGGCTTTCAGGAGGCGCGCGAAGGCGCTCCCGATCTTGTGCGCCAGTGCGGCGTCGAGTTCCTTGGGGTAGAGACCGCGGATGTCGTACGCCTTGAAGATGCCCATCAGTACCGTTCAGTCCATTTCAGAAGAGGAGTGAGAAGGCCGCAGAATACCCGCGCGGCCGCGCGCTTGACCATGCACAGGGGCCGCGGAGGGTGTTTTTGGAGGTCGATTACCGCCTTCGTACGGGTTTCCTGCAAGGTCCGGGGGTTTGAGCACCGCTCGAGCCCGTAGAATCGGATGTGAGAGAGCAACCGCGCGCGCGGCACGTGCGCCGCCCGGCGGCAAACCACCAAGCGGAGGTAGGACCCCATGCATTCGGTCTTCGTCCACTGTGTCAACGTCACCCGCACCGAAGTCGGCGATTGGGTTGGAGCCCGCACCGTCCGGGGCCTGCGCGATCACTGGTATTTCCCCAATCGCAGCGACCCGGTCTTCACGGTGCGCTTCCCTCACGAAGGCTCGGAGTTCAGCTCCGACGAGAACCGCCTACACGTCAAGGAAACGATCGGCCGTGAGCCGGACATCACGCTTCAACTCGACGTGGGAGGCAAGCATCCGGGCCACAAGGAACTGCGCGCGTTCCTGATCGAATTCCTGTCGGACTACTCCGGCGTCGCGCTCGACGACATGTCGCCGCACGTCTGGACGCTCGAAGACTTGAAAGCCGACAAACACGTGAACGGCTTCGCCTTCGCCGATCACGAAAGCTGGCGCAAGCTGCACGTGGCGCATCACACGCCGAAGACGCCGCAGCGCTGATCCGTCTCTTCCGTAGTCGCGCTACCGGCAGTACGGAGTCAGGCTCCACTCCGCCGTTTTCGCCGACGTGGTTTTGGCCCGTGGTCGAGTTTGACCGTACGGAGCCAGGCTCCTGGGGTGCAAACTCGCCGGCGTTGAACCGCGCGCAATCGGCAAACCGCGCGCCGGCGAGTTTGCACCCCAGGAGCCTGGCTCCGTACGGTCAAACTCGACCACGCGCCAAAACCACGTCGGCGAAAACGGCGGAGTGGAGCCTGACTCCGTACTGCCGGTAGCGCGACTACGGAAGAGACGGATCAGCGTTTGGCCACCGCCAGACACTCGCGCACCCGCCGCATCCCTTCCTGGATGTTCTCGGCGCTGTTGGCGTAGCTGAAGCGCAGGTAGCCGTCGCCGAAGGCACCGAAGCTCGTGCCGGAGAGGCATGAAACGCCGGCCTCGTACAGGAGCTTCGTCTCCAACTCGCGGCTCGGAATCCCGGTGCCCTTGACGTTGGCGAAGGCGTAGAACGCGCCCTTCGGCAAGATGCACTTGAAGCCCGGGATCGAGTTCAACTCCCGGACGATGAGCCCGCGGCGCTCGTCGAACGCGGCGCGCATCCCGTCGACGGAATCCTGCGGACCTTCGAGCGCCTCCTTGCCGGCCATCTGCGCGGCTGCGTTCGTGCACGACACCGTGTTGATCTGGAGGCGTTCGGCATCGGCCACGATGCTCTTTGGCCACACGCCGAAGCCCATGCGCCAACCGGTCATCGCATAGGTCTTGCTCCAGCCGTCGAGCAGGATCGTGCGGTCGCGGATCGACTCGTACGACAAGAGGCTCGTGTGCTGTTCGCCGTCGTACAGAAGGCGCGAGTAGATCTCGTCGCTCATGATCGCGACGTGCGGCTGTTTCTCGAGGCCGGCGACGAGCTTGTCCAACTCGCGCTTCGGCACCACGCCGCCGGTCGGGTTCGCCGGTGAATTGAGGATGATCAAGCGCGTCTTGGGCGTGATCTTCCCGAGCAGTTCGTCGGCCGAGAACGCAAACCCGTTCTCTTCCTTCAAGTGCAGCGGCACCGGCGTCGCGCCCGAGAAGCGGATGACCGATTCGTAGATCGGAAAGCCCGGATTCGGATAGATGATCTCGGCGCCCGGATCGCTGAACAAAGTGATCGCGTAGAACATCGTCGGCTTGCCGCCCGGGCAGATGATGACGTTGTCGGGATCGACCTTGCCCGCCTTGTGGAAGCGCTCGCAGTAGGCTGCGACGGTCTCGCGCACGGGCATCAAACCCTTGGCCGGCGTGTAACCGTGGAATCCGTCGGCGAGCGCCTTGCGCCCCGCTTCGACGATGTTCGCGGGCGTTTTGAAATCGGGCGCGCCGATGTGCAGGTGGATGATGCTCTTCTTCTGGGCTTCGAGGGCCCGCACCTTGTTGACGACTTCGAAGGCGTTCTCGGTGCCGAGTTGAGCCAGTCGGCTCGTGAGTTTCAGGCTGGTCTGCACGGTGTTTCCTTTGCGCTCGGGTTGGTCGGGGCAAGCAGGGTACGGGCGTGCGTCGAGCAGGGTCAAGGCGCGATCCCTTGTGGCCGGATCCGCGCGCGGCGCTATGTTGTCCTCGATGCTGCGCCACCCGCTTTCGATCCTCGCCTTGCTTTTGTCCATGAGTGCGAGTTGCAGCACCGAGACGGCCGGGCCGCAAGAGTTCCAGCCCGTCACTTCGCGCGCGATCCAGGCCCTGGAGGCCGAGATCCGCGCCGCAGAACCGCCGCCGCTCCCGCCCCCGGACTCCGAGTTGATCACGGA
The DNA here is from genome assembly GCA_016795245.1 of Planctomycetota bacterium. GTDB lineage: Bacteria > Planctomycetota > UBA1135 > UBA1135 > JAEUIA01. The sequence continues at coordinate 13,986 of JAEUIA010000027.1, forward strand.
GGTGCGTTCACGCGCGGCAAACCTGGCCTCGGAGTCCGGACCGATGCGGCCGATGCTGACCTTGTCCGCTCGCGATTTCGGCGACGCAGCTGTGCCCATATTGGCGCAGGTTCTGGCGGAAGCGAACCTCGACGCCGCCGTCCGCAGCGCGGCGGCCGAGATGCTGGCGGCGATCGACTCGCCGGCTTCCGCAGCGATCCTGGCCTACCACGCGAGCGACAACCCGGTGAGTTGGATGCGTGCGCAGTGCGCGTTCCGCCTCGCGAGCACGACGCAGGATCATGTCGTGCCGCGCCTGATCACCGCGCACCGACTGGAGCGCGACGCCGAGGCCGCCATGTTTCTTGCGCGCACGCTGGCGCATTTCGGCTGCACGTCCTACCTCGAACCCGGCGCGACCGCGCGCGCCGTCGAACCCCCGTCCGCGCGCTTCAAACTCGCCGTGTGGCAAGCGATCCAAGCCGTGGGTTCAGGCGACGTCGAAGCCCGCGCAGCCGACCTGGGACGCCTGCCCGCCTTTGCCGCCGGACCGTTGGCCGAGGCGCTGATCGACGTCGATCCCGCCGTGCGCGTCGGCGCGGCGCGCGCGCTGGAGCATATGGGCGCGCGCGCGAGCGCAGCCGGGCCGGCGCTCTTGGAAGCGCTCGTACGCGATCAGCACGTCGAATCTGCCGCGATCGCAGCCCTCGGCGCCGTGCACCACAGCGCCGCCGTGCCCGAGATCGAGCGCCGCTTGTCCGATCGCTCGCGTCCGCTCGCCGTGCGGGTTGCGGCTGCGCGCGCGCTGGGCGCACTGGATGCCGCGCGCGCGCTCAGCCTGCTCGAGGCTGCACAGGACGAGGACGAACCGCCCGAGTTGCGTGCCGCAGCCGCCGAAGCGGCGCGCGTACTCCAAGCGCCGGTTCGCTGAGAAGCGGTTTCAGTGCGGGCGCGACAGCACCCACGCGACCATCCCGATCCAACCCAGCGTGTTCAAGAGGAACAGCAGATCGCCGCCGAGGAGGATGCGCGTGGGCGAGCCGCCGCCCTGTTTGGTCGACACCAAGAGCAGGTAGCGCGCCAGACCGAACACCACGAAGGGCACGGTCCAGATGAGCAGATTGTTCTCGCCGAAATTGGCGGCCGTGTCGTCCGACACGGTGTACATCGTGTAGGTGACGATCGTGCAGGCCGACATCACGGTCACGATCTGATCGAGGAAGGTGTGGTCGTAGTCGAGCAGGATCGCGCGGTGCTGGCCGCGGCCGTCGCCCAAGAGATCCATCTCGGCCTTGCGCTTGCACAACGCCAGGAACAGCGCCAGGAACATGGTGCACAAGAGCAGCCAATGACTGATCGCCGCCGGGACAGCCAGCGCACCGGCGATGACGCGCAGGAGAAACCCGGCCGCGATGCAGAACGCGTCCACGAGCACGACGTGCTTGAGCTTGATGCTGTACGCCAGATTCAGCGCCATGTAGCCCGCGACGATCGGCAGCACGCGCACGGGTTCGCCGCCCGCCAGGTGACCCAGCCACAGAGCACTCGCGGCAGAGACCAATGCAGCGATCAGTGCGGCCGGGATCTTCAGCGCGCCGGACGCGATCGGCCGGCGACATTTCGTCGGGTGGGCGCGGTCCGATTGGACGTCCAGGACGTCGTTCACGAGGTAGATCGCGCTCGCGCCCAGACAGAAGGCCCCGAACGCGAACAGCGTGCGCCGCACATCGTCGAGGTGCTCGTCGAACAAGGCGCCGCGTGTTCCGCGCGCGAACACCAGCGCGGCGAAGACGAAGACGTTCTTCACCCACTGATGCGGGCGCATCGCGACGAGCAGCGCGCGCGGGCTCATCTTCGCTGGACCTTGGGCAGGCGGCGCCTGTTCGCCGGGAAGCGCGTCAATCGAGGCTGAGCTTCTGCAGTTCTTCCAGGGGCGACTCGGGGCCGACCTTCAAGTACGGGTCGGCATCCTTGTTGAGCGTGCCCTTCTCGTACAGCGCGTAGAGTTCGTGCACGCCGACGCTGCCGTCGTCGTACAGGCACACGGTCGCCGTGCGATGGTTGGCTTCGCCGCCGTCGTTGTCGTCCGCGACCAGCACGTTCTTGCCCGCGCCGGGGAACTTCTTCAGCGGATATTGCTTCATGTTGCGGCCGGCGTAGGCGGAGTACGTCCCGTCGATCATGTCCTTGTTCCCGAACCATTGGGTCTCGTCCGGGATCCCGCCCAAGGCCAGGCTGTTGTTGTCGACGCCCGGGCAGGTGAGCTTGGCCGCGCTGGTCTTGTTGTTGTCCCACGTACCTTTGTAGATGAGGGCTGCGAAAAAGCGCACTCCGCTCTCGCTCGGGATCGTCTTGTACTGGTCGTTGTACATGAGCAGGCCGTTGCGGATCTCGCCCATGTTGGCCTTGCACGCGGTCACCTTGCCGCGGTCGATCGCCTCGGGGATCTTGGGCAGCAAGTACACCATCAAGATCCCGATGATCAGGATCACGGCCAGCAATTCGATCAGGGTGAAACCCGCGCGGCGGGTGGCGAAGCGGTTCGAGTTCATGAGTTCCTTGGAGTCGGTAGCGGTTCTCGAGGCCGCCGGGGATCCCCTCGTTTTACCCCCTGCACCCGCATCAGTCACCCATTTGACGCCCCGGGCTCTTCAGCGCACCGGGTCGGGTGGTCTCAGGCTCTCCGGCAAGGGTGGTCGCGAAATCGTCTGTTGCACCGCCTCGAAGAAGTTCGTGGCCCCGCGCAGGTCGGGGGCCGCGCCCAAGAAGAACGGCGGATTTCCGCCGCGCGTGGCCGGGAAACCGAAGAAGGGCCGCATGAAGAACGCGGCCTGGCCGCCCACGGTCGCACTGACGGCGAGCCAGGCGAGCATCACGACGACGACGCGGGCCGGTGCGAGCGCGTGTTCGACGAACAGCGCGCGCGCGCCGCGCGCCAGCGCGACCACGCCGCTGACGGCGATCAGCACGATGTTCAACGCCAGGAAGCGATCGTACTCGCCCAGGACCCCGTCGTCGGTCGCGCGCATCACGAGCGCGAAGAACAAGACGATCGGCGACAAGCTCGCGAGCAGGAAGCCCAGATCGCGAAACATGCGCCAGGCCGTGCGCTGCACGGCGACGAACGACAACGGTGCACCGACCGCGCGCGCGAGGATCCACCACGACAAGCTGCACACGACGGCGGTGACCGTCACGAGCAGCGGGAACTTCAGCACGTTGCGCACTGCGTAGGTTGCGCTGTGCGCGATCCCGAGTGCGAAGCCGTAGACCGCCAGGGCGGTCCACGCGGCCAGCACGTTGCGAATCATCTGACCAGTCCGAGGACGTGCCCCATGCGCGCCAGCACGTAGAAGAACACGGCGTGCCACGCCATCCACATCAAGACGAACAGGAAGGCGCCGGCGGTATCGACGGGCGGCTTGCGCATCGAGCGCCACAGCTGCACCACGCCCGCGCCCAGCGAGATCCACAACAACACGTTGGACACGTCGCGCCACCCGATCTGTTTGGCTTCGCTGTCGAACGTGATCTGCAGAAACCACAGGATCGGCGCGAACCCGGCGGTGAACAGCGCAGCGGAGGCCGGGATCGTGAGCGCGAGCACGGTCGTGCTCGTGAGCTTCGCGCCGAAGCCCAGGTAGGCGCTGAACACGAAGAGACTCGGCAGGCACAACAAGGTCGAGCCCAGGTAGAAGGCCGTGACGCGCCACCACGCATCTGTGCCGAGGACGAAACCGTAAGGCAGCGCGAACAACGCCGCGGTGGCGAGGAACACGACGGCCAGCGTCACGAGCGACGTGGAGGTCTCAAGGTTCTGGGCGACGCGCCGCGGCGAAGCCAGGACGACGTCGATCGCACGCAGCGGATTCGAGAGCGCCGCGTTCACCTCATCCGCGCGGAGCGGCTCGGGCGGCGGCACGACGGCGCGTTGCAGCGGCGGCAGTGTCGCTCCGGGTACGACGTGTTGCGGTGGCGGTGTCGAGGGAGGAACTGCGGGAGGCGGTTCGTCGGGCATGCGCTCACTCTGCCACGCGGCCCGCCTGTGTGGGAACAGGGGGTGTGGAAACACCCCAGCCCGGCGCGGGCCGGGCTGGGTGCTCGTGTTCACGACTGCGCGGACGTCGCCCCCATGGTCCGGGGGCTGGCGCGCGCGCGCCGACTACTTGCGCGCCTTGGCGGCGACGGCTTCGTTCAGGGCGGCGACCTTGTCGGTCTTCTCCCAGGGGAAGCCTTCGCGACCGAAGTGACCGTGGTAGGCGGTCTGCTCGTAGATCGGACGCTTGAGATCGAACTGCTTGACGATCGCATCGGGCTTCAAGTTGAAGACCGTTTCGACCGCAGCCGTCAGATCGAGGTCCGACACCTTGCCCGTGCCGAACGTGTCGACGCGGATCGAGAGCGGCTTGGCGATGCCGATCGCGTAGCTGAGTTGGATCTCGCAGCGCTCGGCGAGGCCCGCCGCGACGACGTTCTTCGCCACCCAGCGCGCGGCGTACGCGGCCGAACGGTCGACCTTGCTCGGGTCCTTGCCCGAGAACGCGCCGCCGCCGTGACGGCCCATGCCGCCGTAGGTGTCGACGATGATCTTGCGACCCGTGAGGCCACAGTCGCCGTGCGGTCCGCCGACGACGAAGCGTCCGGTCGGGTTGACGTGGTAGATGGTCTTCGCGTCCAGGAATTGCGCAGGGATCACCGCCTTGATGATCTTCTCGATCACTTCGCGACGGATCGTCTCGTTGTCGACGTCCGGCGAGTGCTGCGTGCTGATGAGAGCGGTGTGCACGCGCACGGGCTTGCCGTTCTCGTATTCGACGGTGAGCTGGCTCTTCGCGTCCGGGCGCAACCAGGGCAGGACGCCCTTCTCGCGCAGCTCGGCCTGCTTCTCGACCAGGCGGTGCGAGTAGTGGATCGGGAACGGCATCAGCTGCGGCGTCTCGTTGCACGCGTAGCCGAACATCAGGCCCTGGTCGCCGGCGCCCTGTTCCTTTTCCTTGTTCGTTTCCGCCGTGACGCCCAGCGAGATGTCGGCCGATTGCTTGCCGACGACGACCATCACGCAGCACGAGTCGGCGCTGATGCCGGAATCCTCGCTGGTGTAGCCGATGCGGCGCAGCACGCCGCGCGCGATCTTCTGGTAGTCGAGGTCCTTGGCGTTCGTGGTGATCTCACCCGCGATGACGACGAGTCCAGTCGTGGTCAGCACCTCGCAAGCGACGCGTGAGTTGGGGTCCACGCGCAAGCACGCATCGAGGACGGCATCGGAGATCTGGTCGGAAACCTTGTCGGGGTGTCCCATGGACACGGATTCCGAAGTGAAGAGTTGTCGAGACATTCGTGAAGAGGAGTATTCCGTGGGTTGCGCGAGTCAGGACGGCGGCTCGATCGCTGCGCGGTGCGCGGCGGCTGGCCGGTCCCCCACAGCATCGGACGGGGTGCCTTCCGAGCTTGTGCGGGATGGAAACGAACCCTGAGCATAGCGCGCCGGGCGGATCCGGACAGCTGCGAACTTGGGAACGGCCGCCTAGGAGTGCGGCAGGACGCGCTCGGTGAGGGCGGCGAGGGTCAGCTCGGTCGCGCCGCGTTGGGCTTCGACCGCGGCGCGTCCGGCGCGGCCCATGCGCTCGCGCCGCGCGGGATCGGCGAGCAGCGCGGCCAGCGTGGGACCGAGCTGTGCGGGTCCGTCGATGCGCAAGGCCGCGGCGGAGCGTTCGAGCAGCGCGGCTTCGGACGTGAAATTCTGGACGTAGGGACCGTAGATGACCGCGCGCTCGAGCGCCGCCGGTTCGAGCATGTTCTGGCCCCCGTGCGGGATCAGACTGCCGCCGACGAACACGAGATCGGCCAGACGGTAGATCGCTTCCAGTTCGCCGATCGTGTCGGCCAGACACGGGCGTCGTGGATCGACGTGCTCGCCGTTGCGCAATTCGGTCAAGCGTTGCGGGCGCACACCCGCCGCCTCCAGCGTGCGCACCAGCGCTTCGGCGCGCTCGGGGTGGCGCGGCACGATCACGAGCCGCGCGTCGCGCGCGTGCGCGAGCCAGGCTTCGACGAGCCGGCTCTCCTCGGGCTCGTGCGTGCTGCCGGCGACGATCACGCTCTGCCCGCTCGCGCCTCCCAAGAGGCGCACGAGTTCCGCCGAGCGTTCGCCCCGACCGGTGGCGAGCCCGTCGACCTTGATGTTGCCGGTGATCAGGATGCGCTCACGCTTCGCCGACAGACGTTCGAAGCGCTGCGCGTATTCCTGGTCCTGCACGCAGAAGAGCGAGATGCGGTTGAACTGCGGCAAGAGATCCTTGAACAACTTGTAGCTGGCGAAACTCTTGTCCGTGATCCGCCCGTTGACCACGGCGACTGGTGCTCCGGCCTGGTTGGCGCAGCGCAGGAAATTGGGCCAGATCTCCAACTCGACCAGCACGACGCACACCGGGTCGATGCGCTTCAGGAAGCGCTTCACCACGAACGACAGATCGAGCGGGAAACGCACCACGGTGTGCTGCGGGTAGGTCTGGTGCGCGACGCGCAAGCCGTTCTTCGTCGTGGTGCAGATCACGATGTCGAGGTCCGGTCGCGCGCGCTCCAGATGCCTGACCAGAGCCTGCGCACCCTTGACCTCGCCCACCGAAACTCCGTGCACCAGGATCGAGCGCCTGCCGCCGCGCGGCCGTTGCTCCAGCCCCAACGCCAGCCGCGCGCGCACCATCGCGCGGAACTCGCCGTCGACGAACGAGCGATAGATCCACCACGGCGAGGTCAAGAGGATGACGACGATCCACGCGCAGTCGTAGACTGCGTGCAGCACCCAGCGCACGACCCCCGGATTGGGGTCCGCCAGGATGGGCGGAGGAATCGCTGCGCTTTGGTTCGGCACGCGCTATCCCTCGCTGAACGCGCCGGGCCGCTTCACTGTCCGTGGCAGTTCTTGACCTTCTTGCCGCTGCCGCACGGGCACGGGTCGTTGCGGCCGACGTTCTTCAGATCGATCGGCGCCGCCGGACGCTTCTGCTCCTGCGCGCGCTGTTGCGCGGCCGCTTGCGCCTGCTGACGGCGCGCGAAGTCGAACGCGTGGCTCGCGGGGACGGAAGTCGGCGGGGGCAGGACCCGGCGCTGAGGCGGCGGCGGTGGGGCCGCGGGCCGATCCGGCTGACCCGAGTCGGATGCATTCGACCCGGGGCCCGGCATCGTGGCGCCGGCCGAGAGCGCAGGGTTGCGCGGCAGATTCGACGGCGCGACCGGAGAGGCGAAGCGCGGCGGCGGCGTCCCGCCTTGACCGGGCGGCTGTACCTGGATGCGCAGGATCAGGCTCGTGACCTCGTCCTCGATCGCGGCCAGGAGCTTCTCGAACAGTTGGAAGCCTTCGCGCTTGTACTCGTTCTTCGGATCGACTTGCGCGTAACCGCGCAGACCGATGCCGGCCTTCAGCGCATCGATCGCGTACAGGTGGTCGCGCCACTTGTCGTCGATCGCCTTCAACAGCAGGTAACGCTCGACCTGGCGCAGCAATTCGGAGGTCAATTCCTTCTCACGCGCGTCGTAGCGCGCGACGACGAGGCCGAGGATGCCTTTCGTGGTACCGACCTTCGACGTCGCGTCGTTGGCCACACCGGCGTCGAGTTCGAACCCGAACGTGCGCTGGAACCAGCCGCGGAAGCCGTCCGGGTCGAGCAGGTACACGCTGCGTGCGTGACGCTCGATCACGCGCTGGAACATCGCCTCGATCTTCTCGCGCAGGCCGATCGACTCGAGGACTTCCTGGCGCGTGCCGTAGATCTCCACGCGCTGCTGGTTCATCACCTCGTCGTATTCGAGCAGGCTCTTGCGGATCTCGAAGTTGCGGTCTTCGACCTTCTTCTGCGCTTTGGCGATCGCGCGCGAGACCATTCCGGATTCGATCGGCGTGTCCTCGGTCATGCCGAGGCGTTGCATCGCGTTCTTGACCCAGTCGCGGTAGAAAATCCGCATCAGGTCGTCTTCGAGCGAGAGATAGAACCTGGACTTGCCCGCGTTGCCCTGGCGGCCCGAGCGGCCGCGCAACTGGTTGTCGATGCGGCGCGCTTCGTGGCGTTCCGTGCCGAGCACGTACAGACCGCCGAGCGCGAGCACCTCTTTCTCGTCGGCGTCGCACTGCGCGCGCACTTTTTGGCGAATCGCGTCGATCTCCGCGAGCTTTTCCAAGTCGCCCAGGTGCAGGCCGACCTTTTCGAGTTCCGCGTTGAGGCGGTATTCGAAGTTGCCGCCCAGCTTGATGTCGGTGCCGCGGCCGGCCATGTTCGTCGCGACCGTCACCGAGCCCTTTTCGCCGGCCTTGGCCACGATGTGCGCCTCGCGCTCGTGGTTCTTGGCGTTCAACACGTCGTGCGGCACGCCGCGCGCCTTCAACAGCTTCGACAGGTGCTCGGATTTCTCGATCGACGTGGTGCCGACCAGGACGGGCTGGCCGCGCTCGTGAACCGCCATCAACTCGTTGGTGATCGCCTTCCACTTCTCGGGCTCGGTGCGGTAGACGATGTCGTCGCCGTCCTCACGCGCGAGCGGCAGGTTCGTCGGCACCTGGATCACGTCCAGAGAGTAGATCTTGTGGAACTCCCCCGCCTCGGTGATCGCGGTGCCGGTCATGCCCGCGAGCTTGTCGAACATGCGGAAGTAGTTCTGGAACGTGATCGTGGCGAGGGTCTGGTTCTCCTGCTTGGGCTTCAGACCTTCCTTGGTCTCGACCGCCTGGTGCAAACCGTCGGACCAGCGCCGTCCGGTCATCTTGCGGCCGGTGAACTCGTCGATGATGACGATGTCGTCGCCGTCGACCACGTACTCCTTGTCCAGCGTGTAGATGTTGTGCGCGCGCACCGCGTTCTCGAGGAAGTGCGGCCAGTCCTCGTGCGGCGGGACGAAGAAGCTCGGCACGCCCAGCTTTTTCTCGGCGAACTCGATGCCCGCTTCGAGCAGCGAAGCAGAGCGTTCCTTCTCCTTGACCTCGAAGTGCTCGTCGCGCACGAGCATCCGCGCGATCTCGTCCGCGGCCTTGTACTTGTCGCTCGAGTCCTGCGCCGGACCCGAGATGATGAGCGGCGTGCGCGCCTCGTCGATCAGGATCGAGTCGACTTCGTCGACGATCGCGTACGAGAGGACCTTCTGGACCTGATCCTCGGCGCGCGTCTTCATGTTGTCGCGCAGGTAGTCGAAGCCGAACTCGTTGTTCGTACCGTAGACGATGTCGCACATGTACACCGGCTGGCGCTCGAACGCGGTCATGTCCGACTGGATCGAACCGACGCTCACGCCGAGGTAGTCGTAGATCGGTCCCATCCACGCCGCGTCGCGGCGCGCGAGGTAATCGTTGACCGTGACGAGGTAGCAGGTCCTGCCCGACAGCGCGTTCAGGTAGAGCGGCAACGTGGCGACGAGCGTCTTGCCCTCGCCCGTCATCATCTCGGCGATCTTGCCTTCGTGCAGCACGACGCCGCCGACGAGCTGCACGTCGAAAGGACGCATGCCGAGCGTGCGCACCGACGCCTCGCGCACCAGCGCGAAGGCCTGCGGCAGGATGTCCTCGAGGGTCTTCTCGCCCTTCGCCACCTGTTCCTTGAAGAGGCGCGTCTGCTCCTGGAACTGCTCGGCGTTGAGGCCCTTGGCCCACGACTCGAGCGCGTTGATCTGGCCTACGAGCGGCTCGAGGCGCTTGACCATGCGCTCGTTGCGGGCCCCGAAGATGCCCTTCAGGGTGCGGCCGACGTTCTCGCCAAACGCGCCCAACCGGTCCGATATGCGATCAAAATCCATGTTCGTCTTCGAGTTCTCCCCCCCGCGCGCGCAAAGCGGCGTCTGGGGGCGGACTATTCGACCAGCCGAGCGGGTCTCAGGGAAGCGTGAGCCCCCTTTGTCGCCTCCAAGCGCCGCAATTTCGAGCCAGAACCGGGTTTGACGGCACCGAGCGCGCTTCCAACCGCGGCCCGCGCCCCGCTCGCCGCCTCTATGAACCGGACTTCGGCGGCCGCCGCTCCAGCAGTTGACTCAGCATCGCGAACAACACCTCGCGCGCATACGGCTTGCGCAAGAAGCCGCTCGCGCGCCGCACGCGCTTCAGATCGATCGACGACGCGGTCGCGAGCAGGACGGGCAGATCCACGAGGCGCGGGTCGGCACGGATGCGGGCGAGGACTTCTTCGCCGTCGAACTCGGGCATCGCGAAGTCGAGGATCAACAGGTCTGGGACCGGGTCCAACTGCAGCCGGTCGATGACCTGCCGGCCGTCGTACACCGTCTCGACCACGTACCCGCGCCCGCGCAGGAGCGCCGCCAATCCGCGACAGACGTCCGTCTCGTCGTCGGCGACGAGCAGCCGCGCGCGCTTCTCGTTCTCCTTCTCGACAGCCGCAATGCCTTCGGCGATCAACAAGAGATCCGCGTTCGTCGGCAGACCCTCGCGCGCCCAGGCCGCTTCGATCTCCAGCTTGAGATTCAGGTTGTGTCGCTTGAGTTCCTGCCACGCGTCGTAGTCGGGGTTGTCGGGCCGCACGTCCAGGTCGTCGTGCGTGTCGACCGAGAAGAAGTACTCGGCGTCGACCAGGTATTCCTGCACGACGAATTTCATGAACGGGTAGCGCGCATTGCCGAGACGCAGCATGTAGCGCTTCAGACTCCCGCTCTCCCCGGCGCGCGGCTTGTCGAAACGCTTGAACAGTTCCTCGAGGGAGTCGATGCCTTCGAAGTCTTTCTCGGAGAGGCGCGGGCGTGGAAACGCCGTGCCCGGCCAGGCGATCTCGAGGTAGATCTGGATGGCGCGGCGCACGTGCGCCGTGGTCATGTTTTCGAGGCGCATGGCGCTTGTTGCCCCTCGTGCGGCCGCGTCGCGCGCGGAGTTGCTTGCGGAGTGCGCAGTGTGCCGATCAGCGCGTTGACGTCGTCGATCCCCGCGCTGTCGAGCAAGGCTTCGACCTCTCCCGCCAAACGGCCGACGAGCCCCGGGTCTCCGAAGCTCGCCGTCCCGATCTGCACCGCTGTACATCCGACGACCATGAACTCGAGCACGTCGTGCGCGGTCGTGATGCCGCCGCAGCCGATGATCGGGATCGATACCGATCGCGCGCACTCCCACGCGCACCGCAACGCGATCGGCTTGATCGCCGTGCCGGAGTAGCCGCCTTGCACGGTGTGGAGTCCGGGCTTGCCCGTGCGCCAATTCACTTGCATGCCGAGCACGGTGTTCACCGCCGTGATCGCGTCCGCGCCGGCAGCTTCGACCGCGATCGCCATTTCGCTGATGCGCGAGACGTTGGGCGACAGCTTGGCGAAGATCGGCTTCTTCGTCGCGCGTTTGACCTCCTCGATCACGCGCGCCGCCATGCGCGCGTCGGTCGCGAACGGCAGCTTGCCCTCCTGCACGTTGGGGCAAGACAGGTTCACTTCGAGCGCATCGACCGCCGGCTCGTCGGAGAGGCGCGCTGCGAGTTCGACGAAATCCTCGACGCGCTCGGCGCCGATGTTCGTGATCACGCACGTGTCTTGCTCTGCCATCTGCGGCAGGAGTTCACGCACGTAGTAGTCGAGGCCTTTGTTCTCGAGTCCGATCGAATTCAAGAAGCCGGCTTCGGTCTCGCAGATGCGCGGTGCCGGATTGCCGTGGCGCGGGAGGCGCGTCACGGTCTTGCTGACGAGTCCGCCGATCGCGCGGATATCGGCCATGTGCTGCATCTCGGCCGCGTGGCCGTAGGTGCCCGACGCGGACAGGATCGGATTGCGCAGGGCGAGCGGCGGCAGGTGAACAGCGAGACGCGCCATGCTCGCAATCTACGCGCCCGACACAGGCTCGGCAACGGAATCGACGGCGGCGGGCTTTTCGCGCGCGAAGCTCGTGATCAACAGCACCACGGCGCCCACGGTGATGCACGAGTCGGCCACGTTGAAGGTCGGGAAGTGGTACTTCCACACGCCGAAGTACACGTCGACGAAGTCGCGCACCGGCCCGAAGGTGCGCTCGCGGTAGTAGCGGTCCAGTTCCAGATCGCGCGCGCGCAGCAGGTTGTCGTACAGATTGCCCAGCGCGCCCGCTAGCACGAGCACGAACGCGACGACCAGCCACGGACGGGTCGCAGGCGTGCGAATCAGGAGCCACAGGAGCAAGAGTCCTGCGGCGATGCGGCCGCCGATCAGGAGGTTCGGGTAGGAATCCAGGCGCCCGAACGCGGCGCCGGGGTTCAAGGACAGCATGAACGTGAACCAGCCGTCGATGATCGGCATGCGCAGGTGGCCGTGCCCGCAATCGTCGGGCACGAGGCGACCGGCGGATTCCAGGCCTTCCATCCACGCGAACACCGCGGACTTGGACCACAAGTCGAGGACGATGAGAGCCGCGACGAAAGCGAAGCGTGTGGCGATGGCGCGCGCGTTGGGGCGCACGAGCGGGCTCGTCGAAGTCTGCACCGGTTGCGTGGCCGGAGTCGGACCGCCGGCCGCAGGTTCTGTGGTGAGCGCGCTCATGGACTGAAGAGCGCGGACCGTATCACAAGAGCCCTTGTTCTTCCTTGCGCTGGCACTCGATGCAGTTGCGCGCGTGCGGAACCAGCTTGAGGCGCTCTTTCAAGATCATGCTGCCGCAGCCTTCGCACGCCCCAAAGCTGCCGCCTTTGATGCGGTCGAGGGCTTGCAGCACCTCGCGCACGGTCGATTCGTCGCGCTCGAGCAGTTCCAGGCTGAATTCCTGGCTGTAGCTGTCCGTGCCGCCCTCGGCGCTGACCTCATGCGGAACGCCGCGGTCGCCCAGGGCTTCGGCTTCCAGCCGATCGATGTCGCCCGTCAAGACGGCCAGCATCGTGCGCAAGCGCTGTTCGTAGTCCTCGAGTTCCTTCGGCGTGAGTCGCTTCATGAGTCCTGTGTCGGCCGGGAGCCTGGATGATTCGCTCGGGGTGAAAAGCCACTGGTTGTCGACCGTTTCTCACAGGCGACCGGAGTGCGGGGCGAAAAGTATAGGGAGGCCCCCACATCCCCTCAAGCGGGTCCCCTTGCAAGTTGCGCCGTCCGGGGCGACCCTGAACGGCATGGCCGAGCGCGCACGCAAGGAGAGTGTGAAAGGCGCGCACGCGGCGGCGGCGCGAGCGCCCCGGGCCGCGCTGTCCGCCGAGGTCCAGGAAGGGATCGACGACTTCCTGATCGCGCTGCGCGCCGAGGCCGGGCTCGCCCGCAACACCTTGATCGCGTACGCGGCGGATCTGCGGCGTTTTTTCACGTTCGCGGCCGAAAAACGGCGCGTGACCCTGGCGCGCATCGACCCCGAACTGGTCGTCGACTACCTCTCGGCGCGGCGCGCGGAAGGCGCGAGTGAGGCCACGGTCGCGCGCAACCTGGCCGCGTTGCGCATGTGCTTGCGGCACCTGGTGCAGAGCGGCGCATTGAAGTCCGATCCGACGGCACTCCTGCCGGCGCCGAAATTGGCGCGCACACTGCCTGTGACGTTGTCGCCCGAGGACGTCGAAAGCCTGTTGGCTGCGCCGCGCGGCAGTGCCTGGCAGGTCGAGCGCGATCGCGCGTTGCTCGAGGTCCTGTACGCATCCGGTGCGCGCGTGTCCGAGACCGTCGGCCTCGCAACCGACGCCGTCGATCCGTCGCTGCGCGTGGTGCGGTTGACGGGCAAGGGTTCGAAGACGCGCATCGTTCCGCTCGGCGCGCGCGCGCGTGCAGCGCTCACGACCTGGATTCAAAACGGCCGGAGGGCGGTCTTGCGCGGCGGGCGCTCGGACCTCGTATTCCTGACGAAGAGCGGCAAACCGCTGCATCGCAACGACGCCTGGCGCATCGTCAAGCAGTGCGCGCAGACGGCCGGACTGCACGGCGACCTCTCGCCGCACACGCTGCGCCACAGCTTCGCGACGCACATGGTCGAAGGCGGCGCCGACCTGCGCAGCGTGCAGGAGATGCTGGGCCACGCTTCGATCAAGACGACCGAGGTGTACACACACCTCGATTCGGAGACACTGACTGCGCTGCACCGGCATTACCATCCGCGCGCATGACGCAAAGCACAGTCTCCGCCGCAACTTCGCGCGTGCACCTGATCGCGGCTTTCGCGGCGGTGTACGTGTTGTGGGGTTCGACCTACGTCGCGATCAAGTTCGCGGTCGAGACGCTGCCGCCGTTCGTGATGGCCGGCGCGCGCTTCACGGCGGCCGGACTGATTCTCTTGGCGTGGACGCATTGGCGCGGTGCGCCTGCCGCCACGTGGCGCCAGTGGAAGAACGCAGCGGTCGGCGGAGCGTTCTTGATCATGATCTCGAACGGACTCGTGTGCTGGTCGGAGAAGCGCGTCGATTCGAGCCTCGCGGCGCTGATGGTCGCCACGGTCCCGTTGTGGATGATGACGCTCGACTGGCTGCGGCCGGGCGGCAAACGGCCGCGTCCCTTGACCGGCCTGGGCGTGCTGGCGGGCCTGGTCGGCGTCGCGATCCTGGTCTGGCCCGAGACGGGTGCCGTGCGCATCGATCCGCTCGGCATCCTGGCTCTGATCGTCGCGACGCTCGCCTGGTCGATCGGTTCGCTGTTCACGCGCACGGCCGACATGGGCGGCTCGATGCTGAAGGGCGCCGCGATGCAGATGTTGTGCGGCGGTGTGTTGCAGTTCGCGGTTGGCGGGCTGCGCGGCGAGTGGAACGAATTCGACGCTCTGCACGTGACTCTGAAGTCGGTCTTGAGCCTGGTGTGGTTGCTCGTCGCCGGTTCGCTGGTCGGCTTCACCGCGTACATGTGGCTCCTGCGCCACACGAGCACGACGCGCGCAGCGACCTACGCCTACGTCAACCCGATCGTGGCGCTGATCCTGGGTGCGTTCCTGGCCCAGGAAGAGCTCACGCCGCGGCGCTTGATCGGTGCGTGCGTGGTGGTCGGCGGTGTCGTGTTGTCGCTCACTTTTGCTTCAACGCCTCCGCCAAGGCCCGCCAGTTCTGAACCTCCTCCGGATTCTCCGCCTGTTCCGCCGGCAGTGCCGCGGCGCATCTGATCGCGCGCTCGTATGCGGCGATCGCGTCGGCGTTTTCATCCAGCGCACGGTGCGCTTCGCCCTTCAAGGCCCACATGCGCGGCGCGTCGGGCGCGAGCGGAATGCCGACCTCCAACACGGCGAGCGCATCGCGCGGCCGCTCGGCCATCACCATCACTTGCGCCAGCGAGAGCAGCGCGCCCGGATCGTCGGGCGCAGCATCGGCGAGCCAGGCGTAGCTCGAGACGGCTTCCTTGGGGAGGTTGAGCCGCACAGCGGTCCAGGCGTGATTCTTGAACGCGGCCGGCGTGTGCTTCTTCTCTTCGAAACTGCGCTGTACGGCGCGGCGTGCGAAACCGAGCGCGCTCTCGAGGTGTTCTCGCTCGCGCTCCGGTTGGATGGTCGCGAGCGAATTGTGGATCGAAGACAGGTTGGCGAGCGTTCCCGCATCCGGTCCGGCCGCGAGACAGCGCGCGCCGACTTCCAGTCCGGCCTCGAAGAGCGAGATGGCGCCCGCGGGGTCGGTGTCCATGCGCGCTTCGGCCGGTCGCATGTAGGCCAGCATGAGATTGCGGAAGGCCGGCGCGTCGTCCGGGCGCACGGCGCAGGTCTTCGTCCACAAACTGACGTCGTCGCGCCACACGCGCGCTTGCGCGCGCGAGAGCGGGACGAGTACCAGCGTCAGCGCCAATCCGGCCGCGAAAAGCCACGTGCGCTGCGCACGCGCCGCGAACAACAACGCACCGCCGAACAACAGGGCGAGCGGCATGCACGGCAGGTAGCTGTAGCGGTCGGCCACGAGTTGCGGACCGGTCTGAGTGAGGCCCGAGACGGGCGCCAGGAGGATCGCGTACGCGAGCAGCGCCGCACCGACGGCGGGCGCGCGTCGGCGCACGATCCACGCGAGCGCGGCCGTAGCGAGCACGGCGACAACCGCGATCACGAAGCGCGGTTCGCCCGCCACGAGCGGGTGCGGCAGCGGGACGAGCGGGATCAGGTCAGCGGGCCAGAGTGTTTTCCAGGCGTAGAAAAACAGGCTGTAACACGACTGCACGAGCCGCGAATCGAACGGATAGGAATCCAGGGTCAGCATCACGGTCGTGTGCGTGCGCTGCCCGATCCACGCCACGACCGCGGCCAGCACGGCGGGAATCAGGAAAGGGATCTTCTCGCGCGCGAGGGCGACGAATGAGACACCCGCCGCGCTCGCAGCGCCCGACAGCGTGCCGTTCCAACGCCCGAGAACCAATGTGTCCAGCACGAGCAGCGCGAGCGGCAGCGGGAATCCCAGACCCTTCGACAACAGACTCGCGACGTAGAACACGAGCGCCCACACGAGACGGCGCGTGCGCGCGCGCCCCGTGCTCGCCGTGAAGCGCAGGTACATCCACAAGCACAGCGCGAAGAACAGCCCGGAGAGCACGTCGCGCCTCTCGGTCACCCACGCCACCGATTCGGTGCGCAAGGGATGCGCTGCGAAGGCGAGCGCCGCGACGAGCGCCGCAGCGTCGATCATCCAGGGACGCGACTGCGCCAGCGGACGGACTTGCCCGAACAGCGCTCTAGCGCAGGCGAAGAACGCCGCGCCGGCGGCAGCGTGGATCAGCACGTTCGTGACGTGGTATCCGCGCGGATCCATCCCCCACAACGCGTGGTCGATGCCCAGGGTCAGCCACGAAAGCGGCTGGTACGGGCCCTGGTGGAAGGTGGTGAACATCCACTTCACGTGCTCCAGCGACAAACCGCGCCAGGTCTCGAACTCGACGAAGTTCTTGTCGTCGTCCCAGTGCAGCCATTGGCCGTCGAACGCGGGCTGGAAGGCGATCGTCGTGAGCACGGCCACGAGCAGCGCGCAGAGCACGGCGCGCAAGGTCGCGTGCCTGCCTTGCGTGACTTCAGGTTCGGCGCTCGGAGAACTCATCGTGCAGGGCGCGGATCATACGCATGAAGTCGCTGCGCCCGGTACATCCGGACAGTATCCTGTTCGGCCCCCGAAGCGCGCAGCACCCCATGATCTCCCTCAACAAAGTCAGCAAACACTACGGTCGGCAATTGCTGCTCGTCGACGCCTCGTTCCAACTCGACCCCGGCGACCGCGTCGGCCTGGTGGGTCCGAACGGCTCGGGCAAGTCCACGATGTTTCGGCTCTTCGCCGGCGAAGAGGACCCCGACGACGGCGAAGTGAACGTCCCGAAGTCGCTGACGCTGGGCTGGTTCAAGCAGGAGGCCGGTGAGATGTCCGGTCGCACCGTGCTCGAGGAGGCGATCGCAGGCAGCGGTCGCCTGGGCGATCTGCACCACGAACTCGCTGAATTGGAGGCGCAACTCAGCGACCCTCTGATCGGCGACCGGCTCGACACGGTGCTCGCGCGCTTCGGCGAAGTGCAGGGCGAATACCAACAGCGCGGCGGTTACGAGATCGAGTCGCGCGCCAAGGAAGTCCTGCACGGGCTCGGTTTCGACGACGAGCGCATCGACGGCGACGTCGGTCACCTCTCGGGTGGTTGGAAGATGCGCGTCGCGATGGCCAAGGTCCTGATCGGCGATCCGGACGTGTTGCTGCTCGACGAACCCACGAACCACCTGGACCTCGAGTCGATCCTGTGGCTCGAAGGCTTCATCCGCACGACGCGCGCCGCCGTGTTGATGACCTGCCACGACCGCGACTTCATGAACCGCGTCGTCACGCGCATCGTCGCGATCGACAAGGGCGAGCTGGTGGTCTACGGCGGCGACTACGATTTCTACGATCGCGAGCGTGCGGTGCGCGCGGCGCAACAATCGGCGGCGTTCACGCGCCAGCAGGCGATGCTCAAGAAAGAAGAGCGCTTCATCGAGCGCTTCGAGAAGCACGCCGCCAAGGCCGCACAAGTTCAATCGCGAGTCAAGAAGCTCGACAAGATCGAGAAACTCGACGAGCCGCGCGTGCGCGAGATCGTGCCCTTCGAGTTCCGCGAACCGCCGCGCTCGGGCAACGACGTGGTGACGATCGCGGGCGTCACCAAACGCTACGGCTCGCGTACGATCTACGACGGCTTCGATTTCGAGGTCAAACGCGGCGAACGCTGGTGTGTCCTGGGCCAGAACGGCGCGGGCAAATCGACGCTGTTGAAGCTCGTCGCCGGTCACACGCAGGCCGATGCCGGCGAGGTCAAGCTCGGCGCCTCGCTGCAACTGGGCTACTTCTCGCAGAACGCGCTCGATCTGCTCGATCCCAAGCTCACGATCTGGGAACAGATCGACCGGGCCTTCCCGCTGGCTTCGACGCCGAGCAAGCGCAGCCTGCTGGGCGCGTTCGATTTCCCCGGCGACGACATCGACAAACACATCGCGGTGTTGTCGGGCGGCGAGCGCTCGCGCCTGATCCTGGCGCAGATGCTGTTCGATCCGCCCAATTTCCTGGTGCTCGACGAACCGACGAACCACCTCGATCTCGAGACCAAGGAGATGCTCGTCAAGACGCTTGACCATTTCGAGGGCACGATGTTGTTCGTCAGCCACGACCGCACGTTCTTGCGCGGCCTGGCGACGCGCGTCCTGGTCCTCGATTCCGAGGGCGGCAAGCCCGAGATCCATCACCGCAGCTACTCGCAGTGGGTCGAGCACTCGGGGCTGGAAGCCCCCGGCGTTCACCGTTGACCCTTGTCAGCCCGGGCTGGACGGGCGATGCTCGCACGTCCGTGATCAAGCTGCCGTTCTACTTTGCACCTCCTTTCTTCGCGCTCATCGGCGTCGCGCTGAGCGGCGATTCCAAATTGCCGCAAGACACGCTGCCCGCCGACTTCGGCGCGCGCATCCCGGAGTGCCTCGTCCCGGACGGGTTCGTCGACCGACCGGCAGCGCCGGAGATCGCAGCACTGGGTCGCGCGTTGTTCTTCGATCCGATCCTGTCGATCGATCGCACGGTGTCGTGCGCGTCGTGCCACGATCCCGCGCACGGATTCGCCGACGGCCGGGTCACGTCGCCCGGTGTGCGCGGCGCAAACACGCTGCTGCACACACCGAGTCTCTTCAACCGCGGCTTCGGCCGCCGCTTCTCGTGGACCGGTCACGTCGAATCGCTCGAAGGGCAAGTGCTCCTGCCGATCCCGAACGGACGCGAGATGGGGTTGGACCTGGGTGATGCGGTCGAGCGACTGCGCGCCGACGCGCACTACGGCCCGCGATTCGAGGCGGCGTTCGGCGCACCCGCCGGGATGAAGAACCTGTCGACCGCGTTGACGGCTTTCGTGTCGCGCATCCACACGCAAGAGAGCGCGGTCGACCGGTTTCAGTCCGGCGTCTTCGACGCCCTCGACGACCCTGAACGCGCAGGTCTGTGGCTCTACGAGAGCAAAGCGGGTTGTTGGCGCTGTCACGTGGGCAAGAACTACACGGACGAGGATTTCCACACGACGGGGATCGGGGCCCGAGACGGTGTCGCGCTGCCTGCGCGCTTCGAGTTCAGCGGAGAAGAGTCCGATCGCGGCCGCTTCAAGACGCCGACTCTGCGCGGACTCGCGCACACGGCCCCGTACATGCACGACGGCAGCCTCGCGACGCTCGAAGACGCCGTCGCGTACTACCGTCGCGGGGGCAATCCCAACGCGCAGATGGACGAGCGCATCCAACCCCTGGCCCTGACCGACGCAGAAGCCGCGTCCCTGGTCGCGTTCCTGCGCGCGCTCTCGCGCCCGCCCGCGAACTGAAGCGTTTCACAGCACGATGGCCGCATTGCTTTCGATCGAGGGCGTGGAGAAGAGCTACCACGACAAGAAACTCCTGCGCGGCGTCGCGCTCGTCGTCGACGAACAGGAGCGCATCGCGCTCGTCGGCCCGAACGGCTCGGGGAAATCGACGCTGTTGCGCATCCTGGCCGGGCGCGAGGAGCCCGAAGCCGGTCGGCGCACGCTGAAGCGCGACTTGCGGTTGGGCTGGTTCGAGCAGGAACCGACCTTGCCCGCCGGTGCGACGGCGCGCGCGGCCATCCACGCGGGTGCGACGGAGCGCGGCGCGATCCTGGCGGAGCTCGACGTCGTGCACGATGCCTTGGCGGCTGGTGATGCGGCGCGCATGGACAGTCTGCTCGCGCGGCAGGCGGATCTCGAGGCGCGCCTCGAACGCTACGGCGGACACGACGTCGAGCATCGCATCGAGCACATGTTGCACGACCTGGGCATCGACGACCCGGAGGTCGTGTGCGATCGCTTGTCGGGCGGCGAGCGGCGGCGTGTGGCGTTGGCGCGGCTCTTCTTCAGCGCGCCGGATCTCCTGTTGCTCGACGAGCCCACGAACCACCTCGATGCGTTCGTCACCGATTGGCTCGAAGACCGGTTGCTCGAGAGCCGCATCCCCTTCTTGATGGTCACGCACGACCGGTACTTCCTCGATCGCGTCGTGACCAGAATCGTGGAGATCGATCGCGGCGGACTGATTTCGTACGACGGCAGCTACGGCGACTACCTGCAACAACGCGCCGAACGCATCGAGTCCGAAGAGAAGAGCGAGTCTTCGCGCGCCAATCTGCTGCGGCGCGAGACGCTGTGGATGCGCCGCGGCGCGCCGGCGCGCACGACCAAGCAGAAGGCGCGCATCGAGCGCTTTCACACGTTGGTGGACGGCAAGCTGGAGTCGCGCGGCGACGGGCTCGAATTCGAATTGCCGCCCGGACCGCGCCTGGGCACCAAAGTCATCGACCTCGTGCGCGCGACCGCCGTGCGCGGCACAAAGCGCGTGATCGCGCCGCTGGATCTCTCGATTCAACGCGGCGAGCGCATCGGCATCGTCGGGCGCAACGGCGCGGGGAAGAGCACGCTCTTGGAGTTGTGTCGCGGCGCGTTGGCACCGGCGAGCGGCACGGTCGAATTCGGCGAGACGGTCAAGTTCGCGTGGATCGATCAAGCGCGCAGCGCGCTCGACCCCGAGAAGACCGTGATCGAGGAAGTCGCCGGGCACAGCGATCAGATCGCGGTCGGCGACCGCTCGCTGCGCGCGGCCGCGTTCCTGGAGCAGTTCCTGTTCCCGGGCGCGATGAAACACGCGCTGGTCGGGAAGCTCTCGGGCGGCGAACGCAACCGCGTGTTGCTCGCGAAGCTCTTGTGCCAGAACGGCAACGTACTGGTGCTCGACGAGCCGACCAACGACTTGGACCTCGCCAGTCTGCGCATGCTCGAAGAAGCGTTGGTCGCATTCCCGGGCACGGTGCTCGTGGTGAGCCACGACCGCTGGTTCCTGGACCGCGTCGCGACGCGCATCCTGTACGTCGACGGTGCGGGCGGGGTGCTGGCGCACACGGGCGACGTGTCTTCCTTGATCGAGAAGATGGCGGCGGAAGCGGCGGCTGAAGAAACCGCGGCGAAGGAGCGCAATGTCGCGCCGGTGGCACGCGTCGAGAGCGAAGCACCGAAGCGCAAGAAGCCCTTGTCGCCCTGGGAACAGCGCGAGTACGACGGCTTGCTCGAGAAGCTCGCCGCGGCGGAGTCCGAGGCCGAGACGCTGGGTGCCCTGCTCGCCGATCCGGCCATATACTCCGGCCCGCGCGCCGAACTCGAGCGCGTCAACGCGCGACGATCCGTGCTGACCGCCGAGATCTCGGTGCTGTACGCGCGCTGGGAAGAGCTCGAGTCGCGCTGAGTGCCTCGCTCTACAGCCCGAACACCATCCGCATGGCGCGCGACATCGAACGCCCCGTCGCCGAACCTGGATCCGGGATCATCGTCTGCAAGATCAAGTTGGCTCCGATGGCCGCAGGGTCGGCTGTCACCGGGAAGAACCGCGTCGTGCCCGTGGCACCGATGAACAGCACTCGGTGACCGGGCTGTGCCAACAGTTGAGTTCCAAACGGCGTGGGTTGGTATCCGGGACGCTGGCTCACGAACACGATGGCCGAGGTCGCCACGCCGGACGAGTTGCCGAAGAAGATCGGCACCGCCGTGCCCAACCGCGGCACCGCACCCAAGGTAAGGACCGGAACACCGTTCGTCCCCGGCGTGCCCTCGCCGTAGTTGTCCCAGTTGGCCGTCACGGACACGGTCACCGTCCCCAACGGCGACTGCCGCGAGCCGTCGCTGGCCGCGTACGCGAACGAGTCCGTGCCGGCGAAGCCTGCGTACGGGTGATACGTCGCTTGCGTGCCGGCCAGGCTCACCGTGCCATTCGCGGGCTGCTTCACGATGCGCAGGGTCGTCGGATTGCCGTCCGAGTCCGCCGCGGACAAGGTGATCGGCACCGACACACCTGCAGGGGTCGTCGCCGCCGCATTCGTGACGGTGGGCGCGTGGTTGTTCGTCGCGTTGCTGCTGTTCGGACCGTTGTGGCACTCGTAGCAGCCGATCTGGTAGCCCTTCCAGAACTGCTTCAAGCCAAAGTGGTTGTTGAACGAGCGATCGCCTAGAGCGCGCGACAGCACCGTTCCCCGCAAGTCCGTCCCGTGGCACACACGACATTGCGCCACGCCGCCGTGCTCGACGACGTCGGCATGGTCCTCAGCCCAGTTCGCGCTGATCGGGTGCATGCCGTGCGGTCCTCCGGTGACCGTGTTGGGCATGCTCGCGTGACAGGCCGTGCAATCCGCCAGCACTCCGGAGTGTCCCTGCAACGCGATGCTCTGCAAGTTGTCGTTCGCATGCGCGGACGGGTATTCGGCGTGCGTCGAGCCGTGACAGGCTTCACACTGCAAGCCCCCGTGTCCGGCCGAGAAGCGATAGAGATCGAGGCCCGGTGCCGGCGTATTCGGATTCGTAGCGAAGACCGCGCTGACCGCCACCCGCTCCAGACCGTTGGGTTCGAACGCCGTGTCGTAGCGGATCTGGCCGTTGTTCACGGTCGCTGTACCCGTGTGGCAGTTCTGGCACGACGGCTCTTGGAACCAACCCGCGCGCGCCGGGTCACCGACTTGCGCCATGTGCCCATGACAGCTCTGGCACTGCATCTCCATCGATCCGTCGGCAGCGACGGCGTTGCCCATGGTCCCGCGCAGGCAACGCGTCTCGGAGCCCGGGTGACAGCGGTAACAGGCTGAACGATCTGACGAAGAACCGAGCGACATGTGCGTGACGGGATCGGTCACGGTCGCGTGACCGGTGTGGATCACGCTCGTGAGCGATTTGATCGGGCCGAATCCGGCGGACCCAAGCGCATTCGTCCCGTGGCACGATGCGCACAAGATGGAGCGGTTGTTCACCGTGACCGTCTCGAACAGACCGTTGGGATGGAATCCGAAGTTTGCGAGAGCGGCGGTGTAGTCGGGGTTGCCGGCCTGCTTCTCGTCGTGCAGGCGCAGGATGTTCAGTCGATAATCACGCTCGTAGTCGCGCTCGTTGATCCAGCCCGCCAAGGGACGCGCCTCGGGACCTGCTCCGGAAGCGTGGCAAGCGCGACAGTCCATCTCGCTGGAGACCGGCAGCACGACGTTGGTCGTTCCGCGCAAGGTGCCTGACGGGTCGCGCACTTGGAGTTGCATCATCGGGTAGCTCTGTGAGCGCCCGGCGTCATCCGTAGGCGTGATCGGGATGCCGACGGCCGTGAACCACTTGTGCGCAGGCTCATAGGTCATCGCACGCGGCGTGTTGGCAAGGCCCGGCATGTCGTTGCCCGCGAGCCCCTGATCCACAGCCACATTCGCGCCAAAGAGTTCGAGTACGTGCTGCCAGTAGTTCGTCTTGCCGGCCGACGTCACGTTGATGGAGCCTGTGGGATCAGCAACGCCGCGGTAGCTCACGGTCGTTCCGGCCGGCACATCGATGAGTTGGCCGGCCTGATCGACGACCTGTGCGTTGATCGTGTTGTACGGCGGCAGGATGCTGAAGACGGAATAGTCGGAGTCCATGCAATGCATGCCGAGATCGTTCCATCCGATCAGCTTCCAGTCGTTCAAGAGTGGCGCTGGACTCGCGATGAGAGTCGTGAGAAACGCCGTCGCGAACGCCGCGGCCATGACGATCCAGGTGAGACGATTCGAGTGCTTCATCGTGAGTGCTCCAGAGTCCCCTTGCGTGCGCGAGCAGGCTCAGTGGAACCCGGATTGCGCCGGCATGGCGTGACACTTCGGCAACGGAGATGAGCGACCGCGCATGGCTCACCTGAACGGAAGCGTGCGATCTAGCGACTCAGGCGCAGAGGAATGGCGCCGCACGGGACGACGGCGCGCCTGTGTCCGCGCTGAACGGGGCGCAGGCCGTCCCTTGCAGTGCTTATTTCTGCGCCTGCGCCCAGTTCGGCGAACACCTGCGCCGCGCGATCCGCACGGTACGCGGCTACCTTCTCCCCGACTCGCCGCACAAAGCCACGCCCCTCGACCCCAGTGCTACGCAGGCGAATCCGGGAGACAGTAGCCGTGTACCGCACGATCACGCGGAACGCAGGTGCTCGAGGATCTTGCGCGCCAGGTCCGGGCCGATGCCGGAGATCGAGCTGATCGCTTCGACGCTGGCTTGTTGCACGCCGGCCACGCTGCCGAAGGCGCGCAAGAGGGCTTTGCGTTTGGCGGGACCGACGCCGGGGATGGAATCGAGGCGCGAGGCGATGCGGCCGCGTTCCTTGCGGTGGAAGGTGATCGCGAAGCGGTGTGCTTCGTCGCGGATGCGCTCCAGCAGGTGTCGCGCGGCGCTGTGCCGCGGCAGTTCGATCGGCTCCTTGGCGCCGGGCATGAACACGCGTTCTTCGGACTTCTCCTTCACGACGCCGGCGACCTTGCGTTCGGAGCGCGCCTTGGCGAGCCCGATCATCGTCACGTCCCACGCACCGGCTTCGTCGCGCGCGTCGAGTGCGCTGGCGAGTTGCGCTTGCCCGCCGTCGATCACGACCAGACTCGGCAGGTCTCCGTCGGCGACGCCGCGCTTCAAGCTGCGACCCACGACTTCCTTCATCGACGCGAAATCGTCCTGCCCGTCGACGCCGCGCACCTTGAAGCGCCGATAACCGGCGCGATCGGCGTGCCCGGACCTGAAGCGCACGCGGCTCGCGACCACGTGCGCGCCTTGCGTGTTCGAGATGTCGAAGCAATCGATCACCTCCGGAGCGGTGTCCAGATCGAGCAACTCGGCCAGCTGTTCCAGCGCTTCTTCCTCGCGGCTCGTCTCCGCATCGCGCCGCACGAGTTCAGCGCGCGCATTCTCGAACGCCAGGTCGAGCATGCGTTTGCCTTCCCCCGACTGCGGCAGCACGAGCACGACCTTGCCGCCCAGGACGTGCTCGAGCAGCACGCGGTCGGCCGGCTCGCACGGCAGCAGCAATTCCGCGGGCTTCTCGCGCGCTTCGGTGCCGTACAGCGCCGTGACCACGACGTGCAGCAACTCCTCGTCGTCGAGCTGCGAGCGAAACGTGTGGCTGCGGCTTTCGCTCAAGCGGCCTTCGCGAAAGGACAACCGGTGCACGACCGCGTCCTCGCCGCGGCGCACGAGCGCGAGTACATCGCGCCGCACGCGGTCCTTCGATTGCACGCCTTGGCGCTCGACCGTGCGCCGCAGCGCCGCCAACCGATCGCGCCACACCGCCGCGCGCTCGTACTCCATCTCGGCCGCCGCGTTGCGCATCCGCGTCGCCAGATCGTGTTCGACTTCCTGCGTGTCACCGGACAAGACGCGCGCGGCCTTCTCGACCAGCTGCGCGTAGGCGGTTTCGTCGATCAACCCCACACACGGCGCCGCGCACAGACCGATCTGGTGCTTCAAACACGGCCGCGAGCGATGGTTCATCACCGTATCCGGACAATCGCGCAGCGGCACGACGCGGTGCAGATCGGAGAGCGTGCGCCGCAAGGCGCTCGAACTCGCGAACGGACCGAAGTAGCGCGAGCGACCGCTCTCCTTGCCCACGTCCGGGTTCTTCGCGCGCACGTGCTTCAGCCGCGGAAAGCGCTCGGCCACGTCCAGACGCAACATGCGAAAGCTCTTGTCGTCCTTCAAGCGCACGTTGTGCGGCGGCTTGTGCGTCTTGATCAACGTGTCTTCGAGGAGCAGCGCTTCCTGTTCGGTGCGCGTCACGATCGTCTCGACCGAGCGCGCTTCCGCTTCCAGGAACGGAATCATCAAGCGACCGTCGCCGCCGCTCTTGTAGCTGCGCAACCGCGCGCGCAGATCCGCCGCCTTGCCGACGTACAACACCGCATTCGTCGCATCGCGGAACAGGTACACACCCGGTCGCTCGGGAACCTGGCCCAGGTCGGCCTCAGACGACCAGGCGAGCGTGCTCATCGCTTCAGCTCGATCGCCTGCAGCTCTTCCAAGCGATCGCGCAACTTCGCGGCTTCTTCGAAGCGCAGTTCGGTCGCGGCCTGGTGCATGTCGGCCTTCATCTTCTGGATTTCGCCGCGCAACCGCGCGGGCTCCCAGATCCAGGCGTCGTCGACGTCCTCGCCGCGCTTCTTCCTGGTCTTCGCGTCCGGCAGCGGCGCGACCTCGACGTAGTCCATCTCGTACAAGGCTTCGATGCTGGCTCGGATCGGCTTCAAGATCGTCTGCGGCACGATGCCGCGCTCACGGTTGTACTCGATCTGCTTCTCGCGCCGGCGCGTCATCTCACCGATCGCGCGCTTCATCGAGTCGGTTTCCTTCTCGGCGTACATGATCACGCGGCCCTCGACGTTGCGCGCGGCGCGCCCGCAGGTCTGAACCAGCGAGGTCGTCGAACGCAAGAAGCCCTCCTTGTCGGCGTCGAGGATCGCGACCAGCGCGACCTCGGGCAGGTCGAGGCCCTCGCGCAGCAAATTGATGCCGACCAGCACGTCGAACTCCCCCAGGCGCAGATCGCGCAGGATCGCCGTGCGTTCGATCGCGTCGATCTCGGAGTGCAGATAGCGCACGCGCACACCCAGCTCGGAGTAATAGTTCGTCAGCTCTTCCGACATGCGTTTCGTGAGCGTCGTGACCAGGACGCGCCACCCGTTCTTCACCGTGCGCCGGATCTCGTGCAGCAAATCGTCGACTTGCGTGCGCGCGCTCCGGATCTCGATCGCGGGATCCAACAGACCCGTGGGGCGCACGATCTGCTCGGCCACATTCCCGTTGCTGTGCGTGATCTCGTAGGCCGACGGCGTAGCGGAGACGTACACACACTGCCGCACCAGCGCATCCCACTCTTCGAAACGCAGCGGGCGATTGTCCAGCGCGCTCGGCAAACGAAATCCGTGCTCGACCAGCGTCTCCTTGCGCGCGCGATCGCCGCGGTACATGCCGCCGACTTGCGGCACCGATACGTGACTCTCGTCGACGAACACGACCCAATCCCGCGGAAAGTAGTGCAGCAAGGTGAACGGCGGCTCGCCCGGCTTGCGTCCGTCCATCCAGCGCGAGTAGTTCTCGATCCCGTTGCAGACCCCGGTCGCGCGCAGCATCTCCAGATCGTGGCGCGTGCGCTGTTCGATGCGCTGCGCTTCGAGCAGCTTCTTGCGTTCCGTCAGCTCCGCCAGCCGATCGACCAGCTCGTGCTGGATGCCGTCGATCGCCTTGTAGAGCCGCTCGGCCGGCGCGACGTAGTGATTGGCGGGATAGACCGTCAAGCGTTCGTGCTCGGACAGCACCTCGCCCTTCAAGGGATCGACCATCACCAGCGCTTCGATCTCGTCACCGAACATTTCGATGCGGATCACGCGGTCGTCTTCGTAGGCCGGGAACACTTCGACGACGTCGCCGCGCACGCGAAAGGTCCCGCGCCGGAAATCCATGTTGTTGCGCGCATACTGCATGCGCGTCAGTGCGCGCAACAGGTCCTCGCGCTCGATCGTGGTCCCGACCGCGAGCGGCATGGCCATCTCGGCGTAGTTGTCGGGCGAACCCAGGCCGTAGATGCACGACACCGACGCCACGATGATCACGTCGCGACGCTCGAGGAGCGAACGCGTCGCGCTGTTGCGCAAGCGCTCGATGTTCTCGTTGCGGCTGGCGTCCTTCTCGATGAACGTGTCCGTCGACGGTACGTACGCTTCGGGCTGGTAGTAGTCGTAGTAGCTGACGAAGTACTCGACCGCGTTCTTCGGGAACAACTCCTTGAACTCGGCGTAGAGCTGCGCCGCCAGCGTCTTGTTGGGCGACAGCACCAGCGTCGGGCGGTTCACCTTCTCGATCACCGCCGCCATCGTGAAGGTCTTGCCTGAGCCCGTGATGCCGAGCAGCGTCTGGTGCTTTTCGCCGGCCAGCAATCCGGCCGTGAGCTTCGCGATCGCCGCCGGTTGATCGCCGGTGGGTTCGAACGGGCATTCGAGCTGGAATTTCAGGTCGGCGGTACCGCGGCGCGCATCCGCGTGCACGCTGGTCTCGGCGGAAGAAGGCTTGTCGGAGGGCCGCATCGAGGCGATCTTAGCTCGCATGTTCCCCGCAGTCCTCCTCGCGCTCGTCGCCGCACACGCAACTCCGACTTCCGCCGGGGCTCTTCAGGCTGTAGTTGCCGAGGCACAGGCGGGCGCGCCGATCAAGGCGGCAGCGACTCAGCGCTCCGCGCGCGGCGCGCACTTTCTGGTGGTCGCGCACTGGGATTCACAAGCCTCCGCCGACACGGCCCTCGCCGCGGCCGAAGCCGTCGTGCCCTTCGCCGAATCGATTTTCGGCCAGCTCGCCCCCGTCGGCGCCGTGCCGATCCAGATCCACCTGTTCGCGAGCGCCGCCGCGCTCGCCGCTTCCGAGCACGCGCGTTCGCACGGCGCGCACGCGCTCGAGGGCTCGTTCGTCTGCGACGAGAGCGGCAGCGCCTTCGTCGCCGCGCGTCCGGAGCTGGACGCTGTCACGCTGGACTTGATCGGCCTGCCGCTGCCGACGCGCTTCGACGTCGCGCAGGCCGCCTTCGAAGCCTGCGCGCGGCGCGCGTGGACCCATGCGGCGCGCCTGCCCGGCTGGCTGTACGAGGGTGCTGCGATCTGGGCTGCGGAGGAAGCGGTCGCAGCTCGACATTGGGCCAAAGAGCGCGACGAGGAACCGGGCGCGGCGACGCGCACCTTGCGCGCCCAAGTGCTGCTCGCGAACGGTGCCTTGCCCGAGTGGCTCGCCCTGATCGAAGGCGTGCCCGCCGGACTGACGCGCGACGAACGACGCGCCGTCCTGGCGCAGTGGTTTCGGTTCTTGAAAACCTCGGAGCAGGCACCGCTGCTCGCACGCCTCGTCGACGCCGCCCGGCGCTCGGGCGCGGAGGCGGACGCGCAGGCCTTCGTCGCGCGCGCCGCGCGCACGGCCGTCGCGCGCGACGCGGCCGGCGCGGCGCTGCAGACCGGTTTCGAAGATTGGCTGCGCGCGCGCGCACCGGCGTGGCAGGAATTGCACGGAGCCCTGTGGCCGTTGGGCAACGTCTGGGCGCAAGCCGCCGGTCGCGATCACAACGCACTGACCTGGCGCGTGCTCCCGCCCGCGTCGTCGCACTACGAGCTGAAGGGCGAGCTCACGATCTTACCCGGTGCAACTCGGCAGGCGAACGTGCTGCTCGGTCGCGCCGCCGATGCCTTCGTGCAAGTCGCGTTCATCGCCGACTACGGCATCGACGTCTTTCGCTTCAGCGCTGCGCCCGGAAAGCAGGCGCAATGGAAGAAGCTCGCGACCGTCGCGATCCCCGAACTCACCGAAGGCACGCAGCACGCGTTCAAGCTGGTCGCGCACGGCGCGCGGCTCGTGGTGTGGCTGGCGGACAAACCCGTCCTGGCGCTGGACGTCCCTGAAAACGCGCTGGACGGCGCCTTCGGGCTGGGCGCCTACGCCGGATCCGCGTGCCTGTGGCGCGAACTCGCGCTCAAGGAACTCGAGTAATCTCGTCGGGCGGCAAGGCCGGTTTGCTGGGTGTCTGTCCCTGCGTCCCGCCGCTCCCGCCGCGGCGCGGATCGCTGACCGTGATCGGAGTTCCGCCCAGACGGTCCAGCGCGATCGCCTGCACGCTCGCAAAGCGCGACTTGCTCCAACTCACGGGGTGACCGCGGCGATTCTCGAGCACGCCGACGAGCAGCGGATCGAAGTCGGGCTCGAACACCGTCTCCTTCGGGCTCCACTGTTGGTGCAGGCGCGGCGCGCGGACGGCATCGCTCAGGGACTGTTCGAGGACGAGCGTGCGCACCAAGACCTGTGTGACGGCGGTGATGATGCGCGGTCCGCCTGGACTGCCGAGCACCATCACGTTGGCGTGGCCCGCCTCGCGCAGCACGACCGGAGTCATCGAGGAGAGCGGGCGCTTGTGCGGTTGGATCGCGTTCGCAGCCCCGCCAACCAGCCCGTACTCGTTGGGCGTGCCGCTCTGGATCGCGAAGTCGTCCATCTCGTTGTTGAGCAGGAACCCTCCGCCTTCGACCATGGATTTGCTGCCGAAGGTCGTGTTGAGCGTCGTCGTCAAGCTGCACGCGTTGCCGTCCTCGTCGAGCACGGACAGGTGCGTCGTTTCGCCGCCCTCACGCGCCGGAGGCGTCCAGGGTTCGATGTCCACGCGCGCGTTCTCGCCGATCTCGATGCGCCGTTTCGCGATCCAAGCCGTCGAGAGCAAATCCGCGATCGGCACGCGCACGAAATCCGGGTCGCCCATCGACGCAGCCCGGTCGGCGAATGCGGCGCGCAAGGCTTCGATCCACCAGTGCGCCATGCGCTCCGAGAACCCGGGCGTGTCGGTCGAAAGCGCGGCACCTTTTTGCTGTTCGATCTTGTGCGCGGCGAGCGTGTCGATGCGATCGGTGTCGAGCGGCAGACCTTCGAGGATGCCGAGTGCCTGAACCAGGACGATGCCGCCCGAAGACGGCGGCGGCATGGTCACGATCTCCAGACCGCGGAACCAACCCTTCAGCGGCGCGCGCTCCTTGGCGGTGTACGACGCGAGATCGTCGTGAGTCATCCAGCCGCGGCCGGAGCCGTCCTGAATCGCACCGCCGCGTTCGGCGACGGGGATGCGCGCGCGTTCGATCTCGCGCAGCATGAGTTCGGCGACCGACCCGCGGTAGAAGCCCTTGGCGCCGTTCTGCGCGAACAGTTCGAGCGTGCGCGCCAGATCGACCTGCACCAGGCGATCCCCGGCCTTGAGTTGGCGACCGCGCGGGTAGAACACGTTGCGCGCCGCCGCGTTCATGCCCTCGCGCACACCCGGCGCCGCCAGATCGCGCGCCAGCCACGCATCGATCTCGAAGCCCTTGCGCGCCAGTTCGATCGCCGGTTCGCACAGGCGCGCCAGCGTGAAACGCCCCGATCCGGACTCGGCCAGCAAAAGTTCCAGACCGGCGGGCGATCCGGGGACCGCGGTCGCGAGCGGCCCGCGCAAGCTGCGCTCGGGCACGAATCTCCCTTGCTCGTCCAGGTAGGGCGCGCCTGTCGCCGCGGCCGGCGCCGTTTCGCGAAAATCGAAAGCGCGCGCCGTACCTGCGTGCGGCACGAACAGCGCGAATCCGCCGCCGCCGAGATTCCCTGCCTGCGGGTAGACGACGGCCAGCGCGAGCGCCGTAGCGACAGCCGCATCGGCGGCGTTGCCGCCGTCTTCGAGGACGGCCAGTCCGACGCGCGTCGCGAGCGGATGTTCGCTGACGACCGCGCCGCGTCTGGGCGTCGGCCAGACGGCTTCGCGTCCGAATTCCGTGGCGCTGCGACAAGCGCTCGCGCACAGCGCGATCGAAACCAGGGCGACGACGCGCGAGAGGACACCCACGATCAACGGCCCTGGTCGGAGATCTCCTCGACCTTGACGCCGCGCGATTTCAAGTAGGCCACCGACTGCGCGATCGCCGCATCCTCGCCCTCGATGTCGACCGCCACGAGCGCCATCGTGTCGGTGATGCTGGCGGCCCGGATGTTGGGTACGACGCCGAACTTGTCACCGAGCGTGTGGCTGATGATCGGTTCGGAGATCAGTTCTTGAGGAAAGGTGCAGAAGTATCGGTGCTTGGACATCGGCATCACTCTCGCGCCGCCGCTGCGGCGTCTCGTCGTCGTCGAAGGTGCTCCGCCGCGAACGCGAGGCTGCATCCCACCACAAAGACGAGGCTCCCCGCAAGCCGCGCGCTGTAGGGACTGCGCAAGGCCGGATGGATGTCGACGGTAGCCGAGCCGTCGTAGATCGGCGGATGCCGCATCCAATCGACGCCCGCGCACTCGGCCAAAAGCGTCGCGGGCGACGCGTCCAAGAGCAGGGCGGAGACACGCGCATCGAAACCCGAGCCCCCGAGCAATCCGTGCAAGGGCAAGGCCGCGAGCAGCACCGCCGCGAGGAACAGCGCCGCGACTCCGCGCCGGACTTCGCCGTGCGCGCGTGCGCCCAGCGCGAACCCTAGACCGAACAACCCGAACACCGGCAGCGCGCTCCACGCCACGGACGGCAGATCGCGGCGCGACAGCGCATCGGCGAAGGCGACCGTCACGAGCCAGAGCACGGGAGCGACGGGAGCGAGCGGCCAGAGCGCCACGCGCTGCGCGCCGCAGGCATAGCCGCCGGCCGTCGCGATCAACGCGATCCAGCACAGTGCGGCCAACGGGTCGGGCTCGCCGCGCGAACCGTAGATCAAGGCCGGGAGCGCAGCCGCTCCGAGGAGCAGCACGAAGGACAGGTCACGCGAGCGTACGGATCGGCCGCGCAACGGAGCGCTCACGGGCAGAAGCGCACGCGCAGACCGTCCGTCAGGTTGAAGTTCGAGCCGCCGCCCTGCGCATCGCGGAACCAGTACTGGAAATGCCAGTCCTGTCCGGGGCCGATGATCCCGGGCGCGACCAGGCTGTTGAAGTTCAACGGGAAGCTCACGAGGCCGAACGGACTGGCCCCGACGATCGGCAGGCGCACGATGGCTCCGCCGATGCAGCGCGTGCCGTTCCCGAAGGGAATCTGCGCTTGCGTCTGGCTGTAGAAGAAGAGCCCCAGGGTGCTGAACGGCAAGCCGCTGGCGCCCAGGCTGAAACTGTTCTGGGCGATCGACAGCGAACCCGATCCGGAGATGACGGCGCCCGCGCCGACCGAATTCGGCGAGAGCACGCAGTAGTTGCTCATGAAGCACTCGCACTCGTCCGGAATCTGATTGAGGTTCGTGTCGAGTGAGCTGCCGAGCGCGATGTCGGTCGTGTCCGCGATGCCGTTCATGTTGCAGTCGACGATCGGCAGGCGCAGGTCCACGAACACGGGCCTGTGATCGGACGCCGTCGAGGTGACCGAAGACGTTCCGCCGGTGAACCCGATCACTTCCGGCGGCTGAGCCGCCGACGGCGTCGAGCCGCTGATGAAGATCGTCGCGAGGCGCATCGTCGCGATGCTGTCCTGGAAGCCGATGTAGTCGTACTTCTTGCCCGAACTGTGGCTGGCGTCGCTGCCGGTGAAGAAGTTGAGGGCCGGGTCGAGCGTCATGTCGGTGCCGTCGCGATCGGTACCGTCGTTCGTGCCGCCGACGACCAGCGCCTGGGTGAGCCAGTCGGCCGGTCCGCGAAAGGCGCCGTTCGCCACTTCGTCCTCGTTCCAGTCGCCGCCCAGGACGACCGGAGTGTTGGCGTCGAGCACGTTCGTGGCGACCGGGCTGTCGGCGATCTTGTTAAAAGGGTCGGGCACCGAACCGCCGTCGCCGTTCCACCAGTGGCGCACCACGTAGGCGACGTTCTGCGCGGCCTTCACGCGCGCCGCCTGGTCGCTCGTGAGGCTACCGGCCTTGAGGTGCGCGCCGCCCACGACGAGATTGCCGAGGTAGGTCGCGTTCGGGAGATCGAACTCGCAGAACATGAAGCCGCGGATGCCGCCGTCACCGCCGGTCGAGTATCCCGTCGCGGTCACGTTCGGGATGTTCGACATGGTGCTGTTGCCGTCCCCGTTCAGATCGGTGAACGGGAAGCGCGAGAGCATTGCGTTGCGATTGAAACCATCGGTGCTGCTCGACACGAAGATGTACGGCATGTCGAAGCCGGGCGCGTACTTCTGCACCCACGACGTGATCGGCGTGTTGCCGTTGTAGGTGTCGGTGCCGCCGTGCAGGAACAGGTTGATCACGTTGGTCAGCGTGGCAACGGAATCGACGCCGGAGCCCGTGCCTTGACCGGAGTTGTCGCCGCACTCCTCCAGGATCAGGATGTCCGGCTTGAAGGCGGCCACGAGGCGCGCGATCGCACACCAATCGTTCTGGCCTTCGACCTTCGCGTTCGAAGAGCAGATCGCGTCCTCGATGTTGTAGGTCATGACCCGCAGGTCGGCGGGATCGACCTTGCCCCACTGGCCGGTCGCGGGGTTCCACTGCGCGCGAGCCGATGCGGATACGAAAAGCAGCGCGAGGAGCGCGAGAGGGAGAGAGCGCATCCCTCAAGCCTGGACTAGATGGAGCGGGTGTCAAGGGACCGGCACCGAAATGTGCGGCGCGCGGGCGGAGGGAGTGTGGACCCGCGGCTCCCAAGTTGCGCGTGCGGGTGAGAGCACCGTTCGTGGAGTGGGGTGGTTGAGTGGGGAGGGACGGTTGCGGCCTCCCCCCCCCGGTTGCGACGGCAGGTGTGAGCGCGCCCCTATGTAGTCTGTCGCGCGAAAGCGCGCGACGGTGAGCGAGTCTGTCGCGCGAAAGCGCGCGACGGTGAGCGAGTCTGTCGCGCGCAAGCGCGCGACGGTGAGCGCGCGACTAGCCGAACTGAATCCCCTGTGCCAACGGCAACTCCCGCGACCAGTTCACCGTGTTGGTCTGGCGGCGCATGTAGGCCTTCCAGGAGTCCGACCCCGACTCGCGGCCACCGCCGGTCTCTTTCTCGCCGCCGAAGGCGCCGCCGATTTCCGCGCCGCTCGTGCCGATGTTCACGTTGGCGATGCCGCAGTCGCTGCCGATCGCGGACAGGAAGCGCTCGGCGTTGCGGACGTCCTGCGTGAAGATCGCCGACGAGAGACCTTGGGGCACCGCGTTGTGCTTGCGGATCGCGTCGTCGATGTCGTCGATCTTGATGACGAACAGGATCGGCGCGAAGGTCTCTTCCTGCACCGAACGGTAGTGGTTCTCCGCGACCGCGATCGCGGGCTTGACGAAGTGACCACCGGCGAGGTTCCCCTTCAGGAGCAACGGCTCGCCGCCGGCGATGACCTTGCCGCCTTCGTCGCGCAGACGACGGAGCGTGGCCTGCATCGTGTCGACGGCCGCGCGGTCGATCAGCGGACCGCACAGAGTCCCCTTCTTCAGCGGATCGCCGATCGCGATGCCGCGGTAGGCCTTCAACAGGCGCCGCTCGACTTGCGCAGCGAGCTTCTTGTGCACCAGCACGCGGCGCGTCGACGTGCAGCGCTGACCGGCGGTGCCGACCGCGCCGAACAGGATCGCGGGCAATGCCAATTCCAGATCAGCGTCCTCCATCACGACGATGGCGTTGTTGCCGCCGCACTCGAGGATCGCGCGGCCGTAGCGACCGGCGATCCTGGCGCCGACGCCGCGGCCGACCTGCGAGCTGCCGGTGAAGGACACGAGCGGCAGGCGCGTGTCGTCGACCATCCGCGCGCCGACGTCTTCGTTGCTGCCGATCACGAGCGACACGAGGGCCCCGAAACCGTCGGGTTCGAGCACGGCGCGCGCGACGTTCGTCATCGCGATCGCGGTCAGCGGCGCTTTCGGTGACGGCTTCCACACGCACGCGTCGCCGCACACGAGCGCCAGCATCGAGTTCCAGGCCCACACCGCCGCGGGAAAATTGAACGCACTGATGATCCCGATCGGCCCGAGCGGATGCCATTGCTCGCGCATCGAGTGCAGCGGGCGCTCGCTCGGCATCGTCAAGCCGTAGAGCTGCCGCGAGAGCCCGACGGCGAAGTCGGCGATGTCGATCGCCTCCTGCACTTCGCCCAGACCCTCCTGGAGGATCTTGCCGGTCTCCATCGAGACCAGCGTGCCCAGCGCTTCCTTGTGCTCGCGAAACGCGTTGCCGATCCGCCGCACGTATTCCCCGCGCTTCGGACCGGGCACCATGCGCCAGCGCTCGAAGGCTTTCTGCGCCGCCTTGACGCACGCGTCGTACTCGGTGCCGGTCGCTTGCCGCACCGTGCCGATCGCGCGCCCCGTCGCCGGGTTTTCGCTTTCGAGGATCGCGCCCGACGTCTTGCGCCAGGTGCCGTCGTACGCGCCGCTGTGATCGCGCTTGATTCCGAGTGCTTTGTGGATGGCCATGAGGGGCGACAGGATACAGAACCAGGCGCGTGTTTCACGCGCGTGATCGCGCTGCAGTCGGATCGGGCTGCAGCAATGTCCGCCGATTCAAGTGGGTTCCGCGCACCCTGGACTGAAGCGCAGGGGTGCTGTGCCGGGCCGGCTCACGACATTTCTGCCGCTGCAGAACTGGATCTCGTGCGCGCGGTCCTACAGCGGCGAAAACGTCGCGCGCCGGCTCGGCACGGCACCCGTTGTCGGTGCGCTCGGCCCGCGTGGCGCGAATCTCCGCCCAATCAAGTGGTGGGTCGCGTGTCAGGATTTCAGCGCGGGCCGAACAACGCCGTCTCGCAGCTTGGATGCGCGAACATCAACTCGTGGTCGTGCGGCACGCCTTCGGCTTCGACGAGGCGCCAGGCGCAGGGCCAGCCGTGATCGCGCGCGGTCTGTTGGGCCAGCGCGAAGGCCGCGCGGCCGCGTTGCAGGCGACCCGGACCTTGCGCGACGGAATTCGGGCTCGTGTCTAGGTACTCGTCGACCGCGTTGTCGAGCGTGCCCAGGTACAGAGTCAGCGGCGCGGCGAGGTAGCGCCGCAGCACGTCGTCGTTCGAGAGTTCGTCGGGCAGCTTTCCGAACCCCCAACCGAATTCCATGTCGCGCGTCGGGAACAGATCCGTCCCCGGGTTCGCGGCGACGATGCGCTCGGCGCCGGTGTCCTGGAAGGCGCTCATGCGCATCGCGAATTGTCCGCCGGCGGAATGGCCGATGATCCAGTGCTTCAAACGCGGCCGTCCTTCGAGTTCACGGATCGCGGCGGCGATCTTGGGGATGAAGGCGTAAGTCCATTCTGCGGGCCTCGCCGCAGTCCCGTCCTCGTTCAGGATTCCGCCGCGCTGGTACTTGCGCGACGGAAAACGCTCGGCGTCGAAGCGCGGCGCGACGATCAGCGCATCGAAGCGGTCCCCCAGGATCACGGCGTGGTCGCGGTACTCGTCCGCGTTGCGCAGCACGCCGTGGTGCACGAAGATCATGCGCTCGCCGCTCCAGTGCGCGGGTTTGTAGGTGAAGCACTCGATCGGCTCCGGTTCCAAGGCCAATTCGATGAGCGACTTGCCCGCCGGCAGGCCGACCGCCGGCGATTCGGCCGGTGCGCGACAGGCGAGAGGCAGCAACACGAGGGCGAGCGCCGGGAGCTTCAGCATAGGCGCAGTGTACGGCGCGGAACCCGGCTTTGAGCGCGCGAAGATTCCCAGCGCGCATCTGTATCGCTATCCTGTTCGCCCCCATGGCCGACAAGATCATCTACCAGCTCCAAGACCTGAAAAAATTCTACGGCCAGAAGGAGGTCCTGAAGGGCATCACCCTCTCGTTCCTCGAAGGCGCGAAGATCGGCATCATCGGCGCCAACGGTTCCGGCAAGTCGACCTTGCTGCGGATCATCAGCGGCGAGGACAAGAACTTCGAAGGCACCGCGCGTCCGATCGCGGGCCTGACGGTCGGCTACCTGGCGCAGGAACCGCCGCTCAACGACAAGCTCGACGTGCAGGGCAACCTGCGGGAAGCCGTCGCACCGCTGCTCGAGATCGAGCGCCGCTACAACGAACTCGCCGAAGCCGGCGACATGGGCGAGGAGTTCGAGAAGCTGACCGAGGAGATGGCGCACAAGGGCATCTGGGAACTCGACTCCCACCTCGAACAGGCGGCCGAAGCGCTCGGGTTGCCGCCGATGGACGCGGACGTGACCAAGCTCTCGGGCGGTGAACGCCGTCGCGTCGCGCTGTGCAAGCTCTTGATGCAGCACCCCGACATGCTGCTGCTCGACGAACCGACCAACCACCTCGACACGCACGCGGTCGAGTGGCTCGAGCACCACCTCAAGGAGTACGAGGGCACGGTCATCCTGATCACGCACGATCGTTACTTCCTCGACAACGTCGTCTCGTGGATGCTCGAGATCGAGCGCGGGCAGGGGCGGCCGTACAAGGGCAATTACTCGGAGTATCTCGAACAGAAGCAACGCGAGATGGAGACGCGCCGCGGTCAGAACGAGACGCGCGAGAAGATCATCGCACGCGAACTCGAGTGGATCCGCCAGACGCCCAAGGCGCGCAACACGCGCAGCAAGTCGCGTCTCGCGCGCTACAAGGAACTGATGGAACAGAAGGCCGAGGACGCACTCGACCCGCTCGATCTGCGCATCCCGCCCGGCCCGCGCCTCGGCGACAAGGTCATCCACCTCAAGAACGTCACCAAGGGCTACGGCGACCGCGTCCTGATCAAGGACCTGTCGTTCGAAATCCCCCCCGGCGGCGTGCTCGGCATCATCGGCCCGAACGGACGCGGCAAGACCACGCTGCTCAAGATGATCACCGGCCGCGAACAGCCCGACAAAGGCGAAGTCGACATCGGCTCCACCGTCAAGATGGTGTGGCTCGACCAATCGCGCACCGTGCTCGACGACCAGAAATCGGTGTTCGACAACATCACCGAGGGCAACCCGCAGGTGCCGTTCGGCAACAAGCTCCTGGACGGCCGCGCCTACGTCGCGCGCTTCAACTTCAAGGGCGAGGACCAGCAGAAGCTGTTGGGCGAATGCTCAGGCGGGATGCGCAACCGCGTGTTGCTCGCGAAGATGCTGAAGGAGCCGGCCAACGTGCTCCTGCTCGACGAACCGACCAACGACCTCGACCTCGAGACGCTGCGCGTGCTCGAAGAGGCGATCCAGGAGTACACCGGTTCCGCCATCGTCGTGACGCACGATCGCTACTTCCTGAACCGCGTCGCGACGCACATCCTGGCCTTCGACGAAGTCGAAGACCGCATCGTCTTCTACGCCGGCGACTACGAAGAGTTCCACGAGTGGATCGAAAAGGAACGCACGAAGCGCGGCGTGCGCCAGGCCTCGCGCGCCGGCAAGTACAAGAAGCTGCTGCGCGACTAGCTCGAGCGGACGATTCGCGCTCAATCCTCGGCGGCCCTTCACGGACGAAATACGCTGCCAGAGCCGCTTCTCCACACTGCGCGTGCAGCCGTTCGTCGAGAGTCACGCAACCCGCGGCGAACTGTGAACAAACGGCTCAGGCACCGCATTTCGACAGCAGAGCCCCCGCAACGCTTCCCATCGGCCCCCCTCCCACCCCGGCTGTTCGTTGACCTCGCGGCTCGAGCCGTGCGGTATTCCGCGCGACTCGAGCCGCGAGGCGGCGCTGCGCAGCACGCCCGCGAATGCCGTTGCTCTGCATCTTGCTGCGCGGCTCCTCCATCTGCCTCGCGCTGCCTCGCGCTGCCTCGCGCTGCCTCGCGCTGCGTGAATGCGGTACCGTGGTTCCCATGCACTCGCGCTCGATCGGCGACTCCGAGGAGGATCAGAATTGCGTCAACCCGAGACCAGCTTCCTGACATTCGAGAACCTGCACGAGGAGCCCGATCTCGCCGCTGCGCGCGCGTTGCTCGAGCAATACCTGCCCACCGACGCGCCCCAGATCGAAGCGCGTGCGCGCATGCTGGAGTGGATCGCGCGCCATCCACACGACGCCCACCTGCGCACCTGCCTGCCCGGCCACCTGACCGCATCCGCGCTGATCCTGAACCACGAGCGCACGCACGCGCTGCTGACCCACCACAAGAAGCTCGACCGCTGGCTCCAACTCGGCGGGCACTGCGACGGCGACGCGAACCTCGCGCGCGTGGCGCTGCGCGAAGCGCTCGAGGAAAGCGGCATCGCAGACCTCCGGATCGATCCGCGCGTCCTCGACCTCGACATCCACACGATCCCCTCACGCGGCAGTGAGCGTGAACATCTGCACCTCGACGTCCGCTTCCAGATCCTCGCCCCGAGCGGCGCGAAACCCGTGCTCTCGGACGAATCCCACGCGCTCGCCTGGGTCTCGATCGGGGAACTCGGCGGCTTGAAGAGCGATGAATCCGTGTTGCGGCTCTACCGGCTGGCGTTCGACCACGTGGCGCGCCCGTAATGAACGCTCGCGAGGAGGCACTGGATTCGCGCCATCCCGCCCGGTATAGAAGACGCCACTCCCCCGGGCGATTCTCATCGCACGGACGGGGTCGGCCACGCGCGGCATGCGCATCGCGCCGCGAACAGCCCCCCACACACCCCCTCTGAAGTCCCACACAGGACACACATTCCAATGAAGAAGATTTTCCTCGCAGCGACCCTCGCCTTCACCATGCTCGGCACGAGCTGCCTCGGCCCGAACAACGCCTTCAACGGCCTCAACCACTGGAACCACAAGGTCACGGACAACAAGTGGGCGAACGAGGGCATCTTCCTCGTCCTCAACATCGTTCCGGTGTACGGCCTCTTCTACCTGGGCGACATTCTGATCTTCAACTCGATCGAGTTCTGGGGCGGCAAGAACCCCATCGACGCGCCGGGTAGCTGAAGCGCGCTCTGCGCCTTCACTGAAGCGAGAATTCCGCGATGAAGAAGCTATTCCTGTCCGCCGCGTTGGCGTTCACGATGCTCGGTACGAGTTGTCTCGGTCCGAACAACGCGTTCAACAACCTGAACCACTGGAACCAGAACGTCACCGAGAACAAGTGGGGCAACGAGGGCATTTTCCTCCTGCTCAACATCGTGCCGGTGTACGGCCTGTTCTATTACGGCGACATTTTGATCTTCAACTCGATCGAATTCTGGGGCGGAAAGAACCCCATCGAGCCGCACTCCTAGCGCCGCGCATTCGCGGCCCTAGCGCCGCGCTTTCGCGGCGCAGACTACGGAGGGACTTGCGTCCCAACCGCAGCCTGACATGACTCCAAGGACACGCGTCCTTCGGCCCCACGCCGAAGGGCGCGTGTCCCTTTTCCCACCCCTCTCTCCTCCACCCTCTCCTTCCTCGTTCCGTATGATCCGCCCTCGATGATCACACCCAAGGGCATGCTCACCCTCGACGAACTCGCCCACCTCGTCTCGACCGGCGAGATCGAAACCGTTCTGGTCATGTTCACCGACCCCTACGGCCGCTTCATGGGCAAGCGCTACGAGGCCGAGTTCTTCCTCACCGACGGCGCCGCGCACGGCACGCACGCGTGCGACTATCTCCTCACGGTCGACATGGAGATGAACCCCGTTCCCGGGTACACCTTCGCCAACTGGGAGCGCGGCTACGGCGACGTCGCGCTCGTCCCCGACATGACCACGCTGCGCCGCGCCACCTGGCTCGAAAAGAGCGCGCTGGTCCTGTGCGACGTCGCGAACGTCAAGACGAACGCGAGCGTCTCGATCGCGCCGCGCTCGATCCTCAAGCGCCAGGTCGAGCGCGCGCGCAAGTCCGGCTTCGAGCCGCTGGCCTCCTCGGAACTCGAGTACTACCTCTTCAACGATTCCTTCCGCGACGCCGCCTTGAGGGGCCACTCCCAACTCGAACCCGTCGGCTGGTACGTCGAGGACTACCACATGCTGCAAGGCACGCGCGAGGAAGGCTTCAACGCCGCCGTGCGCCGCCACCTGAAACAATCCGGCGTGCCGGTCGAGAATTCGAAGGGCGAGTGGGGCCTCGGTCAGCACGAGTTGAACGTGCGCTACGCCGATTCACTGGCGATGGCCGACCGTCACGCGATCTACAAGCAGTGCCTGAAGGAAGTCGCCGACCGCATGGGGATCAGCGTCACCTTCATGGCCAAGTTCGCGGCGGATCAAGCCGGTTCGAGCTGTCACATCCACTTGAGCCTGACGAAGAGCGGCAAGAACGCCTTCCAGGGTGAGCACGCATTCGGCGGCGTGAAGTGCAGCGACGCCTTCCGCTGGTTCCTCGGCGGCTGGATCGCGCACACCAGCGAACTCATGGTGTTCTATGCGCCGACGATCAACTCGTACAAGCGCTATCAATCGGCGTCGTGGGCGCCGACGCGTCTCGCGTGGAGCTACGACAACCGCACCGCCGGCTTCCGCGTCGTCGGCACGGGCGAGAGCCTGCGCATCGAGTGCCGCATCCCGGGCGCCGACTGCAATCCCTACCTCGCGCACGCCGCAGCCCTCGCGTCCGGTCTGGACGGCATCGCGAACCAGATCGAACCCCCGCCGATCTTCGAGGGTGACATCTACGCCGCGAAGTCGCTGCCGCACGTGCCGCGCAGTCTGCGCGAGGCGACCGAACTGTTCGCGGGCAGCGAATTCGCGCGCCAGAGCTTCGGCGCCGACGTCGTCGAGCACTACACGCATTTCTACCGCAACGAAGTCGAGAGCTTCGACAAGGCCGTGACCGACTGGGAACGGCAGCGCTACTTCGAGCGCATCTGAACCACCTTCGTCTCCTTGAGCTGAATCGGAATCTCGCATGCGACTGAAGAACAAAGTGGCCTTGATCACGGGCGCCG
The DNA here is from genome assembly GCA_016795245.1 of Planctomycetota bacterium. Classification (GTDB taxonomy): domain Bacteria; phylum Planctomycetota; class UBA1135; order UBA1135; genus JAEUIA01. The sequence continues at coordinate 56,255 of JAEUIA010000027.1, forward strand.
GTGGCGGCATCGGCGGCGAATCCGCGTTGCTTTTCGCGGCCGAGGGCGCCGCGGTCGTCGTCGTCGACGTGATCGACAAGCAGGGCCTCGACGTGGTCGAGCGCGTGCGCGCCGCCGGCGGCAAGGCGGCCTACGTGCACGCCGACGTCAGCCAGGCAACCGACTGCGAGAAGATGGTCGCCTTCGCCGAGAAGACCTACGGCAAGCTCGACATCCTGTTCAACAACGCCGGCATCATGCTGAGCGACGACGACGACGCGATCGCGACGTCGGAGGCCACGTTCGAGAAGACGATGGCCGTGAACTTGAAAGGCGTGTTCCTCGGCTGCAAGTACGGCATCCCGGCCTTGCGCCGCGCCGGCGGCGGCTCGGTGATCAACACCGCCTCTTTCGTCGCTCTGCTCGGCGCCGCGACCGCGCAGATCGCCTACACCGCCAGCAAGGGCGGCGTGCTGGCCATGACGCGCGAACTGGCCGTGATCCACGCGCGCGAAAAGATCCGCGTCAACGCCCTCTGCCCCGGCCCGCTCAAGACCGAGCTCCTGATGAAGTTCCTCGACACCGACGCCAAGAAACAGCGCCGCCTGGTCCACATCCCGATGGGCCGCTTCGGCGAAGCCACCGAGATGGCCAAGGCCGCCCTGTTCCTGGCGAGCGACGACGCCTCGTACATGACAGGCGCCGAGTTCGTCGTCGACGGCGGCATCACCTCGGCGTACGTCACGCCGCAGTGAGCGCTGAGCGCTGAGCCTTGAGCCTTGAGCCTTGAGCCGAGAGCCGAGAGCCGAGAGCTACCAGCTTCCAGCGGCGAAACGTGAGACGCGGGATGTGGAACGCGAGCAGTGATGCGCGGGGCACGGGGCACGGGGCACGGGGCACGAGGTGCGAGGTGCGAGACACGAGACGTGGAACGTGAAGCGGGAGACGGGAGACGGGAGACGGGAGACGGGAGACGCGGGACGCGGGACGCGGGACGCGCGGCGCGAGACACGATGCGCGAGAGGGATGCGCGAGAGGGATGCGCGAGACACCAGGCGCGAGACACCAGGCGCGAGACACCAGGCGCGAGACACGAAGCGCGAAGCGCGAGGCGCGAGAGCCGAAGCGCGAGACGCGAGACGCGAGACGCGAGACGCGAGACGTTGGGACGTTGGGACGTTGAGACGTTGGGACGTTGGGACGTTGGGACGTTGGGACGTTGAGACGTTGGGACGTTGGGACGTTGGGACGTTGGGACGTTGGGACGTTGGGACGTTGGGACGTTGGGACGCGGGACGCGGGACGCGAGAAGTCAGGCGCGAGGCGCGAGCGGTCAGCAGTGCGGCGTCGGCGAGGAGCGGAGTGAGGCGCGATCCGTGGACCGTGAGCGGGCAGCCGTGAACGGCGGACGACGATCGGGGTGCGGTCGGTGGCCAGAATTCGACGGGCGGATATCACGCGGGACACGCGCGCCTGGTGCTTGGGCCACCGAACGGAAGGCGCGTCGAGCAGGTCGCTGGTTGTTCGCGTCGGTCAGGCTTGCGCAGTCAGCATGAGTTCCTGAACGGAACGCGGGTACCTGTGTTTCGTCCGCGAGCACGTTGTGGAATTCGTGACGAGTCGGCTGCATCCGTGCGCAGGGCTCAGGCCCGATTCTCGACAGCGTTCACGACCTTCCTCGAGGTACGTCGATCACGGAGCGGACGATGTCCGCCCTTTCAAGTTGGACGCCGCGAGTTCCGTGAGCAACCTTGAAACATTTCGCACTTTGTTGCGCTCCACGACACTTGCCGATCGTCAGTACGGTGGAGAGAACGATGAAGCGCGCGCAACAGAAGGCCTTCGAGTTTTCCGCTTGGGGCGGCGCGCGCAAGGGTGCTGGGCGCAGGCGGCGCGGTGCACTCGCGTGCGTGCAACACCGCGAGCGACCCGCGCTTGCGCGGCGCCATCCGGTGCACGTCACGCTGCGCTTCGAGGCCGGGTTGGAGAGCCTGCGCAGGCGTCGCACCCACAGGGTCGTGCGTGACGCGCTGGCGGCTGGCTGTGATCGATTCGGCGCGCGTATCGTGCACTTCTCGGTGATGACCAATCACGTGCACCTCGTGTGCGAGGCGACGGACGAGCGCGCCCTCGCGCGTGGGATGAAGGGCCTGTGTGTGCGGATCGCGCGCGGATTGAATGCGCTGTGGCAGCGCAACGGACGCGTCCTCGCGGATCGCTACCATGCGCGCGCACTGAAGACGCCGCGCGAAGTCCGCCATGCGCTCGCGTACCTGCTCCACAACGCGCACCATCACGGCGTTCACTTCGCCGGAGCGGATCCGTGCTCGTCCGGCCGGTGGTTCGACGGATGGGAGCAGAGCCCGGTGAGTGCTCTGCAGGCACTCGACTCGCCGTTTCCGCGGGCGAGGACCTGGTTGCTCGGTTGTGGATGGAAGCGCTGGGGACTGATCCCGCTTGTGCCGATAGCGCGGCACAAGTGACACGGCGCACCTTGCCCGCAGCCATCGGGCGCAAGAACGTGCGAGGGCCCCGCATGGAGCGACCTGCTCGGAGAAGTAGGATGGCCTCCGTGCGCGGTCTAGTCCGCGGCTCTCCCCACGTTCTTGACGCAGCTGCTCATGCCGGCTGCCGGCGACGCACCGTGTTCGACCTGCCCAAAGCTGCCCTGCCCCCCACCGAGCAGTTCACCGAGCGCGTGGACGAAGGGCGCGTGGACGAAGGGCGCGAGGACGAAGGGCGCGAGGACGAGGAGCGCGAGGACGAGGAGCGCGAGGACGAAGGGTGCGAGGACGAGGGGCGCGAGGACGACGAACGCGAGGACGACGAACGCGAGCGGATGACACTGCAGTCCCTCGCGGCGAGAGATCCAAGCGGGAGTCCCACGAACAGAATTTCGTGGAAGCAATCGGGTTGGATGCGGCCTCATCCGAATGCGCGACGGTGATGCGGTTGCGCTGCATCCCGAGCATGACCTCCAACGCTGCGAAGGAGGCGCGGACGGTTCGATCTCGTCCACGAACTGCGTGTTCGGAACACCAGGGCTGCGCCGTCGAGTGCGTCGAGTCTTGCTCCGCGCGCACGCTGCCCGCGACGGCGTACACCAATGGGTTGCGTTCAGGCAGGAGTATGCGCTCTCACGCCGCAGCGGATGCGGTCCGTCCCCGCGCTGGAGCATGGCACTCGGGCGAAGGCGCGAGCGAACGACCTTGATCCAGGCTGACAGACTCTGCGCCGAGCGCATATTGACGCAAGTCCAGCCCTGAACCGGCCGTCTGTGTGCGCGTCAGTCGGGACTTCCAGTGTGCTGTAGCGGCTGATTCGTCGGCGGACGGCGCGCGGCGACGACCACGCAACCGCGATGACACGCCGAGGAGGAGCAACGCAGCCCGACGGCGCAGGAGGGCGAAGCGGGCTCGCGAATCAGCCGTCAGAGCCCAGTCGGAAGGCCCGCCGAACTTCAGGCGGTCGTGTCGAGGGTGGTCAGCAACACTCGAGCACAGCTCGCGGAATGTCCGCCCTTTCAAGTGGGAAGAGCTGAGTTACGCGCTTTGATTGGAGTCCAATCGCGCGTGGATGCGTGCGACAACTGGCCATGATCACCCAGGATGTGGGCAGAGCACGTGATTCGCACGGAGCGGGAGCTGTTCCAGCCGGCCTGCTCGGGAGGGTGCGGCCGTGAGCGGGACGCACACTACGAGCATGGTTGCGCGTCGTGATGCGGAGCATGCAGGTTGGGCGTGAACGCTGCGACGCCGCGTGATGCGAGCGAGTGGCGCTGAGGCCAGACGTCGTCCGAGATCTGGGCCGACGGAGCGAGACACGACCAGACACGCGCATCCCTCCAGCGCCGCAGGCGGCGACTGTGCCCCTCAGCGGAAGTGAATGCTCTTGCGCCGGGTCAGGTGATGGAAACCGTAGCGCGACAAGGTCGAGCCTTTGCCGCTGTCCTTGACGCCGGTCCAAGGCAAGGTCGGATCGAGGTAGTCGCAGCGATTCTGGTAGACGGTGCCGGCTTCGAGTTCGAACGCGAAGCGTTCGGCGCGCGCGCGATCCCGGGTCCAGACGGAAGCGGTCAAGCCGTAGCGACTGTCGTTCATCAGCGCCAGGGCCTCGGCGTCGTTGGCGACGCGCGCGACCGGGAGCACCGGGCCGAAGCTCTCCTCGCGCATCACGAGCGCATCGGCGGGCACGTCGGCGAGCAGCGTGGGCTCATAGAACCAACCCTGCATCCCGGCCGGACGCTGGCCGCCCGCGAGCAGACGCGCGCCGCGTTGCAGCGCGTCGGCGACGTGCAGTTCGATCGTTTCGACGCCCGAGCGACCGGCCATCGGCCCCATCGTCGTCGCCGGATCCAGCGGATCGCCGAGCTTGTACTGCCGGATGGTGTGCAGCGCACGCGCGAGGAAGGCGTCGTACAACTTCGCGTGCACGTACGCGCGCTCGACGCCGCAGCACGACTGACCGGCGTTGTAGCAGGCACCGTCGACGACGTTGTCGGCGGCGAACTCGAGGTCGGCGTCCTCGGCGACGTAGGCCGGGTCCTTGCCGCCGAGCTCTAGGCCGACGTCGATGAAGCGGCTCGCCGCGACGGACTTGTACACCTCGCGCCCACCGGCGACCGAACCCGTGAACGCGACGTGATCGATGCGCGGGTCGGCGATCAGCAGAGCCGTCGCGGGGTGATCGATCACGAGCGCGGAGACGAGGTGCGGCACGCTCAAATTCGCGAACGCGCGTTCGAAAGCTTCGCCGCACAAGGGCGTCTTGGCGCTGTGCTTCAACAACACGGCATTGCCCGCGATCAAGGCCGGCACGATCACGTTGACCGGGATCAACAGCGGATAGTTCCAAGCCGCGATGTCGAGCACGACACCCAACGGAACGTGTTCGATCCGCAGCGTGAAGCCGGGCTTGCCGGGAACCAGGTCCGGCGCGAGCGCATCCGGCGCCAGCGCGATCATCGCTGCGGCGCGCGCGAGCATGGTCTCGACCTCGCGCCGCGACTCGACGATGGGTTTGCCCATCTGCTGCGTCACGTCGCGCGCGATCTGTTCGGCGTTCTCGCGGAAGTGAGCTAGCGCGCGCTCGACCTCGGCGATGCGCTTCGCCAGCGGAACGGCGCGCCACTTGCGTGCGGCGTGGCGTGCGCACTCGAGCTTGCTCTCGACGTCTGCGCGCGAGTCGGACGCAACTTCACAAAGCAGCGCCTCGCTGTGCGGGTTGATCAACGTGAGCCCGGCGGGACGGGCGATGCTCTGGGACTTGGACATGCGCTCTAGTGTCGTGAACCAGAAGTTCGTGGAAGAAGTCGGGCTGGACGAGCCTGCCAGATGCGGCGCAAGAACGACGCGGGTTCGCTGCACTCCGCTGCAAGTCCGCAACGCCGCCTGGATGGCGCCGACGGCTCGAGTCCTGGAACGCAGCTCTGGCTCACGCTACTAGATCGGCCGTCCAGGGCGGAATCTTCAGGACGTCGGCGGCGGCGAGATGATCGTGTGTGCGTCGGCCGGATCCGGGCGCGAGCGCGTCAGCCCGCCCTGGACCTCGCCCGGCTCGCGCGAGTGCCGCGGCATCTGCGAGCGGCCGTTGCGCGAATCGGCGCCGGGCTTGTGGCTGAATTCGATCCGGCCGCAGTCCCACAGGTCGCGCGACTCGTCCTTGAACCCCGGGAGCACGAGCCGGAACGGGCCGCCGTCTTCCGCCGCGAGCGGTTCGTCGCCACGCGCATAACACACGATCGCGAGGCGCTCGATCTCGCGCCGCCACACCGTGATCTCGAATCCGCCGTGCGTGCGCGCGTTCACGAACAGACCTTCGGGCGATGCGTCGACGAGTTCGATCAGTCCTTGGATGCGCACGCCGCGGATCGGAGCACCCAGGACGCGCGCCGGCGTCGAGTAGGCGCCCACGTTGTCGACCTGGAAGCGCTCGTCGAGTTCAGCGAGATCAACCCACGAGAGTCCGAAGTTGGGGCGCTCGACCAACCCGCCGATCGAAAGGCGGCCGGGGTTGAGCGGGGCGTGGCGGAAGGGTTTGGGGAGCCAGAACATGCGCTTCTCTTCTCGTCTAGGATTGGGACTTCGCTCGCGCGCGCTCGTGCAGGCGCCGGTGTTCTTCGTCGTTCGTGGGTCGCGTGTCGGGACCGGGTTCGGCGGCGAAGGTCAGCCGCGCGAGGGCCTTGACGCTGACGCACTCGTCCGGGTGCCCGACGGCGAGCAGGCGAAAAGGTCCGCCCTTCGCGTCCGGCAGCGCGTCGCGCCCGAGTTCGTACACGATCACCGCGCTCTCGAGCACCTCGTCGAGCGGCACGCTGACCGCGAAACCCGCGTCCGACGAGAGGATGTGCAGAAAGCGCGCACTCTGCGTGTCGCACCCGACGGCGCGAGCGAGCGCGGCGAGGCGCACGGCGCGGCCCTGCTTCTTCGCGACCAGCGTCCCGACGTCCGCGATCTGCGCACCGGCCTCGAGCCGCGCGAGCGCCGCGCGATCGAAGGCCGCGCGTCCGCCGCGGACGAGGCCTGTGATTTCGAGCGAGGGTTTCGGTGCGTTCGCCATCGGGGCCAATAGGATAGGGACCCCGCGACCCGCCCACCATCCCGAAGCCCCCCACGATGCGCTCACGCCTGGTCCTCTTCTCCATCGTCTTCGTCGCCGTCACGCTCACCGGTGCCTTCGTGACGGGTTTTTTCCTGCCGCGCCAGTGGCAGGCGTCGGCCCAGGCGACCGTGCGTGCGACGCCCGCCGCCATCCACCCGCTCGTCAACGATCCGCGCCGCTGGCCGGAGTGGTTCCCGTGGAGCAAGGTCAAGGCACCCGACATCCGCTACAGCTACTCCGGCGCCGAGACGGGCGTGGGCGCCGTGTTGAGTTGGACGAGCACGAACGTCGGTCAGGGCACGCTCACTTTGACCTCGTCCGACCCGGCCACAGGCGTGACCTACGACCTCGTGATCGGCGGCTTCAATAGCCTTCCGATCCGCGGGTCGATCGCCTTTCAGGAGGCGGGCGGCGTCACCACGGTCACCCTCCAGGAGGGCGGCGAGCTCGACGTGAACCCGATCGCGCGCCTCTTTCGCGGCGTGATCGAGGGCAAGCTCGAGCACGAACTGAACGGCGCGCTCGAGCGCCTCTCGGCCCTGGCCGAGGGCCGCACGCCGCCCGTCGAACCGCCGCCGCGCTAGCGGTCCGTGCGCAATCGCGACCCGCGGGTGGACTGGAGCGCGGCGCAGCGGCTAAAGTCTCTCGCTCGATTCCCGTCCGTAAGCCTCGAATAGAGACCATCCCGTGCAAGTCACCGTCGAACAACTCGGCCCCTGCCAGGCCAAGATCCACTTCACCGTTCCGAGCACCGAGTTCCAGGCCCTGTACAAGCGCGGCCTCACGAACGTCAGCCAGAACGCGAACATGAAGGGCTTCCGTCCCGGCAAGGTCCCGCCGCAGATCCTCGAGAAGCAGTTCGGCGCGCAGGTCAAGAGCGACGCGATCGAGCACTTCGTGCGTCAGGCCTACGAACAGGCCGTGGCCGAGAAGGAACTCAAGATCGTCGGATTCCAGCGCGTGAACCTCGACGAGGTCAAGATCCTCGAAGGCGTCGACTGGGAGCAGAGCTTCGAAGTCAGCCTGCGCCCGGAGATCAAGCTCGGGACGTACAAGGGCATCGCGGTCGAGAGCGAACTCGAACCGGTGATGAAGCCCGACATCGAGGCCGCACTCGAGAACTTGAAGATGCAGCAAGCGCGCCCCGAACCGGCCGGTGACGCGGGTGCCCCCGCGGACGGCATGATCGTCGGCAAGGTGCAGTGGTTGCACAAAGACAACGTCGTGCTCGAGCGCGAAGGCGCGCGCATCTCGCCCCAGGTCCCGACGCCCGGCACCGACAAGCAAGCCTTTGAGAAGGCGCTGACCGGCGCGAAGAACGGCGACACGATCGACATCGAGATGACCTTCCCGCCGGAGATCGACAAGGAAGAGCTGCGCAATCAAAAGGGCATCACGCGCGTGCACGTGGCCGAGGCCTACTCGATGATCAAGCCGACGGACGACGATCTGCTCGGCATGTTCGGCGTCGATTCACGCGCCAAGCTCGAAGAGAACGTGCGCGGTCAGCTCGAGATCGCCAAGCAGAACCAGGAGAACAACCGCATCGAATCGGTGATCCTGGAGCGCCTGCTCGAGCAGCACTCGTTCGAACTCCCGAGCATGATGGTCGACGAGCAGACGCGCGCGCGCGTCGAGCAATTCAAGGCCCAGGTCAAGGAGCAGGGCGCCAACGAGGCCTCGATCAAGGCCTCGGCCGAAGCCCACCAGCCCGAGGCACGCGAGAAGGCCGAGAAGGGCCTGCGCGCCCTGTTCTTGATCCAGACGATCGGCGAGGCCGAGAAGCTGCTCGTCACGCGCGAGGACATGGAAGCCGAACTGGCGCAGATCGCCGAGCGCAACCGCGCCGAGATCGAGGAAGTGCGCAAGTACTACCAGGAAAAGCGCCTGTTCGATCAGATGGCGGTCGAACTGCTCGAGCGCAAGGTGCGCACCTTCCTGCGCGAGAATGCCAAGGTCACGACGCCTTCCTGAGCCTCAAAACCGCCTCACCCGGAACTTCTTGCCGGCCTCTAGTGCCGGCGGCCCCTGGATACTTGGGTCGCGGCAGTCCAAGATCCGATGAACACTGAGCGACGACCTCGGGACGAATCCCCGAGGTTGTCGCGTCCCACACGATCCAGATCGCGTTCAGAAGAGAACACAAGCATGATGCACCGAGACATGTTCCCGTCCCGTGACCGGATGCCCAACCAGGGCATCTACCCCACGATCGTCGAGAAGAGCGGCAACTTCATCAAGTCGTACGACGTCTTCTCGCGCCTCCTGGAGGACCGCATCGTCTTCATCGGGACGCCCATCGACGACATGGTCGCCGACCAGGTCGTGGGCCAGCTCCTGTGGCTCGATCGCAGCGGTCGCAACCAGGACATCAAGATGTACATCAACTCGCCCGGCGGCAGCGTCACGGCGGGCCTCGCGATCTACGACACGATGCAGCTCATCGAGCCGCAGATCCAAACCTACTGCGTCGGACAAGCGGCCTCGATGGGCGCGGTCCTGCTCGCGGCGGGTGCAGCGGGCAAGCGTTTCGCGCTCCCCCACAGCCGCATCATGATCCACCAGCCGTGGGGCGGCGCCCAGGGCACGGCCCTCGACATGGAGATCCAGGTCAAGGAGATCCTGAAGATGAAGGCCGCGCTGGAGGAGATCCTGGCCAAACACTCGGGCCGCACCGCCAAGGAAGTCAGCAAGGCCTGCGACCGCGACAACTTCATGTCCGCCCCGGAAGCCAAGGCTTTCGGGCTCATCGACGAGGTCATCTCGAAGGCCACGCCGGAAACTCCGCCGAAGTAGCCCGCAGGGGCTCTCCGCGGTTTAGAATCGGGAGATCATGACCTCATCCACCGGGCGCGGCCGGCACGTAGAGCGCTGCACATTTTGCGAAAAGCGACGCCACCACGTGGCGTCGCTCATCGCCGGTCCGCCCGGCGTGTACATCTGCAACGAGTGCATCGAGATCTGCAACTCGATCCTCCAAGAAGAGCAGCGTCGCGCGCCCGACGCCGCCGCGCGCGAGAAGGGCACGGCCGCCGCGACGGCCGCAGGCGCGACCGGAGGGGCCAATCGCCGCGGGACCATCGGCGCGGAGGGCGGTCGTCGACTGCCGACGCCGATCGAGATCGCGCGTCGGCTCGACGAGTACGTGATCGGACAGGCGCGCGCCAAGAAGGTCCTCTCGGTCGCGGTCTACAACCACTACAACCGCCTGCGCCACCAGTCGCGCAATCCCAGCGTGGGCGGCGACGTCGACATCGAGAAGAGCAACGTGCTCCTCGTCGGCCCGACCGGTTCGGGCAAGACCTTGCTCGCACGCACGCTCGCCAAGCTGCTGGACGTGCCGTTCGCGATGGCCGACGCCACGACGTTGACCGAAGCCGGATACGTCGGCGAAGACGTCGAGAACATCCTGCTCAAGCTGCTGCAGAACTGCGACTTCGACGTCGAGCGCGCGCAGCAAGGCATCGTGTACATCGACGAGATCGACAAGATCGCGCGCACCACGAGCAACGTCTCGATCACGCGCGACGTGTCGGGCGAGGGCGTGCAACAGGCGCTGCTCAAGATCTTGGAGGGGACTGTCGCCAACGTGCCGCCGCAGGGCGGACGCAAGCACCCCGAGCAGGCTTATATCCAGATCGACACGACGAACATCTTGTTCATCGTCGGCGGCACGTTCAGCGCGATCGAAGAGATCATCGCGCGCCGCGTCGGGCGGGATGTGATCGGCTTCGGCCGTCAGCAGAACGCCAAGGAACTGGTGACTGACATGGCGAAGAAGTCGGGCACCGTGCTCGATCCGTCGCGCCTGCCGAAGATCGGTGAGAAGGGCGCGCGCGACGAGTTCATTCGGTTCTTGATCCCGCGTGATCTGATCGAGTTCGGCATGATCCCGGAGTTCGTCGGGCGTCTGCCGGTGGTGGCGACGCTCGAGACGTTGGATCGTGACGCGCTCGTGCGGATCTTGACGGAGCCGAAGAATGCGCTGGTGCGGCAGTTCCAGACTTTGTTCGGCATGAACGGCAAGGAGCTGGTCGTCACGACGGACGGGCTCGAAGCTATTGCGGATGTGGCCTTGGAGCGCGAGACCGGTGTGCGCGCGTTGAGGGCTATTTTCGAGGATATGTTGCTCGATCTGTTGTACGAGCTGCCTTCGCGCAAGGACCAGGTGAAGTTCGTGGTCGATGCCGAAGTCGTGCGCAAGACGAAGACGCTGGCGCGTGGGATCACCACGGATGTCGGTGAGACGGAGCGGCCGGTGGTGTCGATCGATGGGGATGAGGAGAAGCAGCGGGAGAGTGCATAGTCGCGCGCTTTCGCGCGACAGACTATGGAGGGGCGTAGGCCACCAGGCATCGGGGTGCGCTGATCGCGTAGTGCCGCATCCTTCCTTCCCCTCCCCCTCCCCTCGCGCAAGCGAGCCTGCAACCGCGATCTGCGTGGACTTGCGCCTCGACGTCGCGCGATGCAGATGGAGGAGCCGCGAAGCAAGCTGAAGAGCAACGGCATTCGCAGGCGTGCTACGCAGCGCCGCCTCGCGGCTCGAGTCGCGCGGGGTACCGCGCGGCTCGATCCGCGAGGTCAGGATAAGAGCGTGTCGGGGTGGGAGCGGGGTATGACTCTTCTTTGAGGTCAGGGGTGGGGCGGATCGGCGGGGTGGAGTCGGTGTCGCTCGCGGAGATTCCCCTCCCCTCGCGCAAGCGAACCTGCAACCGCAATCCGCGTGGACTCGCGCCTCGACGTCGCGCGATGCAGATGGAGGAGCCGCGAAGCAAGCTGAAGAGCAACGGCATTCGCAGGCGTGCTCCGCAGCGCCGCCTCGCGGCTCGAGTCGCGCGGGGTACCGCGCGGCTCGATCCGCGAGGTCAGGATAAGAGCGTGTCGGGGTGGGAGCGGGGTATGGCTCTTCTTCGAGGTCAGGGATGAGGTGGATCGGCGGGGTGAAGTCGGTGTCGCTCGCGGAGATTCCCCTCCCCTCGCGCAAGCGAGCCTGCAACCGCGAGCTGCGTGGACTTGCGCCTCGATCCGCGAGGTCAGGATAGGAGCGTGTCGGGATGAGAGCTGGGTATGACTCTTCTTCGAGGTCAGGGATGGGGTGGATCGGCGGGGTGAAGTCGGTGTCGCTCGCGGAGTGTTCAGGGGTGGGTTCGGTGTCGGACTGGAAGCGTGGTGGCGCGGGGACGGGTGTCGGGATGGGAGCGTAGGGGTGCGTGTCGGGGCGACGGGCCTGGGGTCACACTCTTTGCATCCGGTTGCTTTGCATCCGGTTGTGCGTGTGCGATGCGCAGACGAATTCGCAGCTACAGCGTCGCGAGCAACGCTTCCGCGCGCTCCTTGAGGCTCGGGTCGCTGTCGGGGCCGAGCTTGTTGAGCAGGCTTTCGAGCGTCGAGCGCGCGCTGTCGGCGCGTTTGGCGGCAGCGTTCTTCTCGGCACTCTTGAGCAGGTTCTCCAGGCCGCGTTGGCTCGTGTAGGCCTTCGACTTGACGAGCGTTTCCAGTGCGACCCGGGCCGCGTCGCCGCTCGCGAATCCTGCAAGTGCCGTGCTGGTGTCTTCCAAGAGCGCCGCCGCCTGCAGCACGCGCCGCTCGTTCACCCAGGCTTCGGCGCGCGCGATGCGCGTGCGGCCTTCGGCCTCGAGACGGGAGAGTCCGCGCTTCGCTCGCGTCACGCGTTCGTTGGCTACGTCCAGCGCCGCGATCGGGCGCCACAGTGCGGCCGCTCGGGAGTAGTCGCCGCGCGAGACGGCGTCGGCGGCCTCGACGAGCGCGGACTCTGCCAGCTTGAGTTCGGCGAGGTGATTTTTCAGCACCAGGTCCGCCGTCGGCTCGTCGAGGTAGGTCCCGAACTCGGGTTTGTAGTCGGGATTGCCCTCCCACACGACGCGCCCGTCGAGCCCGATCAGGTAGGCGTGCGGGAGGTGGACTTTGGCGATCGCGTAGTCGCCGAAAGTCTGGTGTGCATCGTCGATCGCGATCGGGAACGGCACCGGGGTGTCGCGCAGGAATTCCTCGACTTTGGTGCGCGGCTCGTTCGTCACGAGGATCAGCGGGAGTCCGATGTCCTGGTGACGCTCGGCGAGTTTCATCAGTCCCGGGAGCAGCGGCACCTGGCGCTCCTGGTCGGTCGTCCAGAACGCGAGCACGAGCGGCCAACCGCGCAGTCGATCGAGGTCGCCGCCGTGCGGAGCGTCGCCGATCCACTCCTTGATGGTGAGGAGCGGCGGAGCGGCGTCGCGGTAGGCCACGAGGCCGGGCTCCGCGCGCGCGAGCGGTTGTGCGAACTCGATCTCGGGATCGACGGCGGCCTTGCGCCTGCCGATCGCCGTGCGGCGCGGTAGGCCGGCGTCGAATTCGAGCAGCTTGATGTCGCGGAAGGACGATGTGCCTTCTCCCGCGAGGAGGCCGAAGTCGCCGCGCAGTTCCGCGCGTGCGGCGAATTCCCACTCGAGCACGCGCTCGTCGTCGAGCGAGGCCACGACGCGCGTGCCCGCGACTTCGATGCGCAGTCGATGCCAACCGCTCGCGAGCGTGTGCTTCACGCGCGCCAAGGTCTTGGCGCCGGTGCCGAAGGCCGAGAGATCGACGTAGCCTTCGGGCAGGAGTGCGATGCCGTGGAAGAGGCCGTCGTTCTTCTTGCCGAAGCACAAGCCCGCCATGCGGCCGGTCGCGCCGATCAGGATCTCTGCCTGGAGCGACCAGTCCCCCGCCGGTTGCACGTCGACGAACAGGCGGCGGAACGCGAAGCCGTTGGCCTTGGGCGCTGCAGATCCAGCGCTCGCGGCTCCGGTCGACGGCGTGCGCGCGCCGCCCGTCTGTGCGTTGTCGGCGTCCTCTCCGATCCTGGCGGTGATCGTGCCGTCGACGACGCTGAACGAGTCCTCGCCGCCGCCGTAGAAGCCCTTCAAGGTGCGCTCGTCGAACAAGAGCTTCCAAGTCTCGAGCGAGACGTGCGAGCGATCCGTGATCGCGAAGTACAGCTCGCGCGCTGCGAGGCTGGGCGGCAGCGCGGTCGCCGGTCCGCGCAGCGTGCGCAGCGCGAGGCGCGGAAAGCCCTGCGCGTCGTATTCGCGCGCGAGCGTGAGCGCATCCCCGTGGAATTTCGCGCGCAACTCGGCCAGACGTTTGGCGCTCGTGTCGTCCTTCTTGATCCGCACTTCGGCTTCCGCGCGGCGCGCGGACTCGGGGTCGGGGTCGCCCGGCGCAGGAGTGGTCACGCTGACGAAACGGCGCAAGGCGCCGGCCGCGCGATCGGTGAGCCCGATCTTCTCGAGCGCGCCGGCGAGCTTCCACAACACGTCGGGGTGATCGGGGTCGCGCTCCAGCGCGCGGTCGTAGAGCTCGGTCGCGCGCTGGAAATCGCCCAGCTTCACTTGCGCGTCGCCGCGCGCTTCGTACAGGCGGCTCGCGTCGACGAGACCCTTGTCCTGGGCTTCGAGTCCGATGCAGTAGTCCTTGAAGCGCTTCTCGAAGTCGCCGATCGTCGTCACGCCCGCGAGCTTGGGCTTCGTGACGAAGAACTCGACGAAGCGCTCGAGGTGACCTTCGCCGTGGTACTTCTGGAAGTACTCCTTCATCGACGCGCGGTAGAGCAGACGCCCACTCGCATCTTCGGCGTTGTAGAGGTAGTAGACGATGCCCCAACCCCACGGGTAGTAGACGCGGTAATCGTCGACGTTGCCCTGGATCACGTCCTCGAGGCGGTGCGGTTGCGCCGAGCGGAAATCCTCGAGCAGCGGATACAAGCGGCCGGGCACGACTAGATTCCAATCGAGCTTGCCGTTCGAAAGCAGCTTGGTGCCCTCGAAGAACGACGCCATGCCCTCGTTCAACCACGACGGCACCGACGAGCCGCCGGCGAGCGTCGTGAACTGGTGACTGGCTTCGTGGAAGAGCGTGTCGAGCATCCCCGCGAGTCCGCCTTCGCCGCCGTTGCGCGCGTCGTAGGTCACGACGTTCGTTCCGTCCCAGTGCCCGGCGGCCCATTCGACCGGTTGATTGCCGAGCGACTTGTACTCCGCGGCGTTCTTGAAGATCAGGACGTTGGCGACCGGGATCGATTCACCCTTGGTTTTGTACTGGTGAAATTGGCGGTAGAACACCTGCACCTGCTCCATCGCGCGCGCGACGGTTTTCAGCACGCGGTAGCCGGCATTCGTCCGGATCTTGTAGTGCTCGGTTTCGAGCACCCAGGCTTTGTCCCACTCGGTGTGTTTGGGGTCGTTCTCCGCGACCCATTCGGGCGTGACGCCCGCGAGCGGATCGACGCCGCCGCTCTCGTCGGCGACGGCCAGTTCGCTGCCGCCTTCCTTTTGGATGCGCGCGAGACCCGCGGCGAGATCGGGGTGGTCGCGATCAGTGGCCTGCGCCTCGAGCAACATCGCGCGACCGGAGTGCCAGGCGTGGTTGTCGAGTTGCTCGTTGGCGAGCTTCAAGAGTTTCGTGACGTAGTCGCGCCGCAGCGCGTCACTGCGCTTGCGCAAGGGATCGGCTTCGAGCGCGAACGCGGCCAGTTCCTTCTGCGCCGCGACCAGGTGTGAGGGACGTTCGGTCTGGAAGCGCCACAGTTCGAGGAAGCGTCCGGCCCAGTCGAGCGCCTCGTCGGTCCTCTGCGCCGCGCGCTCGAGCCGCGCGAGCGCGACCAGCGCCGACAAGTGCCGCGGTTCGCGTTCCAGGACGCGCACGTAGGCGGCGCGCGCGGCGTCCACCTGCCCGTCCTTCTCGGCTCCTAGCGCGGTTTCGTACCAGCGCTGGACGAAATCGAGCGGATCTCCCGCGGACCGTGCCGGCAGCGGTTGCGCAAGGCCGAACGCGAGAAAACAGGCCGGGATCAGGCGTCGCAGAGCATTCATGAGGCTCGCATCGTCGCTTGAAACGACCTCGCTCGCAACGCGAGTCCCGTCAATGCCGTGAAAGTTCGAGCCTCGAACCTGTATCCTCTTGCGCGCGCATGTCCTCCTCCCTGTGCATCCACTACCACCGCGACTTCGACGGGATGGTCTCGGCCGCCGTGCTGGCTGAGATCTTGCGCGCGAAGATGGGCGAGGATCCGACCTGGAAGAGCGTCAACTACGACCAGCGCGACAATTGGGGCGAGTTCCAAGCCGGCCAGCGGTTCGCGATCGTCGATTTTCATTTCCACCCGCGCGCCGAGTACTGGTTCGATCACCATCCGACGACGTTTCTGACCGAGGAACTGCGAGCGCAGTACAAGCCCTCGGATCGCTGGAACTGGGATGAAACATCGCCTTCGTGTCCGCCGCTGATCCTCGCGCACGCGCGCGAGCACTGGCAGTACGTCGCGCCCGCGCGCTTCGACGAAATGGCGCGCTGGTCCGACATCATCGACGCCGCGCGCTACACGAACGTCGAACAGGCGCTCTTCGGCGAAGACCCGGCCTTGCGCATCGCACGCGCCATGACCGTCGCGCCGTCGCAGGACTGGTGCGATGAACTGGTCGCGGCGATGACGGTCGGCGACCTGGACAGCGTGGCTGCGCGCGAGGACGTCGAGAAGGCGCACCAGCGCGCCTCGCGCAACCGCGACAAGGCGCTCGAGCAGTTCCCGCCCACGGTGCTGTCCAAAACCGACGGCGTCGTGCACTTCGACGCCAGCTCGAACAAGATCCGCCGTGAACGCTTCGCGGCGTTCTATCACCACCCCGAGGCGCGCTATCTGGTCGGCGTGATCCCGACGCGCGCGGGATTCCACGTGTCCTGCGGCGAAAACCCCTGGAGTCCCCTGCCGGGCACGGCGCACATCGGCGAGATCATGGAGCGCTACGGCGGCGGCGGACACCGCTCCGTCGGCGGCGCGAACCCGCCTTCGCTGGCGGATGCGCGGCGCGTGGCGCACGAAGTGGCTCAGTTGCTGCGGCGTTCGCTGCACGCCAGTCGCTAGAACACGCGCATGAGCGCCGAAGCGAAGCCTCCGCTGCTCTCCTACTCGCGCGCGGCGTTCGAAGCGCTCGTCGTCGGTTTCGGTGGCAAACCGTTCCACGCCAACATCGTGCGCGACAGCGTGCTCACGAAGAGCCTGTTCGACTACGAGCAGATGACGGCGCTCCCGAAGAACGTGCGTGCACGTCTCGCAGCCGAAGCGCCCGTCTTCGCCGGCCGCGAAGTGACGCGCAGTTCCGCGCGCGACGAGACGACGAAGCTCTTGATCGAATTCCCGCGCACGAACGACAAGGATGCGACGGTCGAGACCGTGCACATGCCGAGCCTGTACTCGAATCCCGACGCGGCGGAAGGCGACCAGGAGAAGGGCGCCACCTTGTGTGTCTCGACGCAAGTCGGCTGCCCTGTGGGCTGTCCCTTCTGCGCGTCAGGCCAACTCGGCCTGTCGCGCAACCTCGAAGCCCACGAGATCCTCGAGCAGTACGTGCGCGGCGCCGCACTCGGAAAGCTCGGCCGCAGCGTCGTGATGGGCATGGGCGAGCCGCTCTTGAACTACAAGAACCTGTCCGTCGCGCTGGGCGTCGTGCACGACGAGATGGGGATGGGCGCGCGCAAGATCACCGTGTCGACGGTGGGCTTCCCCGATCGCCTGCGCAAACTCGCGCCGCTGCGCCCGCGCTTTCAACTCGCGATCTCCCTGCACTCGCCCGATCAGGACCAGCGCGACGTGCTCGTGCCGGCGATGAAGGGTGTCCCGATCGACGACATCCTCGCCGCCGGTGACGACTGGTTCGAGAAGACCGGGCGCGAGATCACCTATGAATACGTGCTGCTCGGACGCGAGAACGACACCGAAGGCCACGCACGCCGCCTGGGGGAAAAGCTTCGCGGTCGACGCTGCACGGTGAATCTGATCCCCTTCAATCCGGTGCGCGAAAGTCCCTTCCGCAGGCCGGATACCGCCGACGTCGATCTCTTCCGCGGCGCGCTTGAACGCGCGCGCGTCGTCGCCACCGTGCGCTGGTCGCGCGGCGTCGAGAGCGATGCCGCGTGCGGACAGTTGCGCATCCAGAAGCTCGAGAATCGCTAGCGACTCAGGCTCCGAGCCGAACCTTCGCGAGCGAAGTTCAAGGCAACCCCGCGCCCAGGCGTGCGCTTCCGGCACTACGCGCTTTCAGAGTGACACCGAAAAGCAACGTTTCGATCCCGACCCCAAACCGCAACGCTTCGCGGCCGACACCGACCCCCCCCCCAACGTTTCCAGTCCGACATCGATCTCACCCCGCAACGTTTCCAGTCCGTCACCAAACGCAACCCCACAACGCTTCCAGTCCGACACCGAACACACCCCTCGCGACCCCACCCCATTGTTGACCTCCTGGTTCGCGATTTTTCCAGTGGCGTTCGTCCGAGTTTGACCGTACCGAGCCAGGCTCGTGTGGTGCATCTTCGCCGGCGTAGAGCCGCGCGCCG
>JAEUIA010000069.1 GCA_016795245.1 Planctomycetota bacterium
CGAAGATGCACCACACGAGCCTGGCTCGGTACGGTCAAACTCGGACGAGCGCCACTGCGCAAATCGCGAACCCCGAGGTCAACAATGGGGTGGGGTCTGGTTGGGGGAGTTTGTTGTCGGACTGGAAACGTTGCGGGGTGAGTTCGGTGTCGGTCTCGAAGCGTAGAAGTGTGGGGCGACTCCGGATTCTCACGCCCCGCGCAAGGCCGCCTGCGCTGCCGCGAGACGAGCGAGCGGCACGCGGTACGGAGAGCACGACACGTAGTCCATGCCGAGTTCGTTGCAGAACTCGATCGAACGCGGATCGCCGCCGTGTTCGCCGCAGATGCCGATCTTCAGGCCCGGTTTGGCTGCGCGGCCTTCGCGCGTCGCGATCTCCATCAGGCGTCCGACGCCTTCGCGATCGAGCGTGGCGAACGGGTCGTCGGCGTGGATCTCGGCCTCGATGTAGTGCGGCAGGAACTTGCCGCCGTCGTCGCGGCTGATGCCGAAGGTCGTCTGGGTCAGGTCGTTGGTGCCGAACGAGAAAAAGTCGGCGGCGAGGGCGATCTCGCCGGCGGTGAGTGCCGCGCGCGGGAGTTCGATCATCGTGCCGACCAGGAAGGGGACCTTGATCTTCATCTCGGCGAAGACCTCTTCCGCGACCGTGCGCACGACGTCGGCTTGCAGCTCCAGTTCGCGGCGCGTCCCGACGAGCGGGATCATGATCTCCAGGCTGGGCTTCTTCTTGGTGTCCTTCGCGACCTGACACGCGGCTTGGAAGATCGCGCGTGCCTGCATGATCGTGATCTCGGGATACACGATGCCCAGGCGGCAACCGCGCAGGCCCAGCATCGGGTTTTGTTCGCGCAACGCCTCGACCTTGGCGTGCACGCGCTCGGGCGCGACGCCCAGATCGCGCGCCACCGCCCAGATCGACGGTTCGTCGTGCGGCAGGAATTCGTGCAGCGGCGGATCCAGGCTGCGGATCGTCACCGGACGCGGTGCCATCGCGCGGAAGATGCCTTCGAAGTCGGCGCGCTGCAGCGGCAACAGTTTCTTCAGCGCGTGCACGCGATCGGCCGTCTTGTCGGCCAGGATCATCTCGCGCACGGCTTCGATCTTCCCGGGTGCGAAGAACATGTGCTCGGTGCGGCACAAGCCCACGCCCTCGGCGCCGAACGCGACGGCGTTCTTGCATTGATCGGGTTGGTCGGCGTTCGCGCGCACGCGCAACGTGCGGCGTGCATCGGCCCACGACAAGAGCTTGTCGAACGAGCGGTAGATCGAATTCGGGCCCGGTTGCGCGCCTTCGAGCAAGACGGAGCAGACGTCCGAGCTCTGCGTGCCGAGCTTGCCGGCGTAGACTTCGCCGCTGGAGCCGTCGATGCTGATCCAATCGCCCTCGGAGAGCATCCAGCTCCCGACCGTGAGCGAGCGGTGCGAGTAATCGATCTCCAAGTCACCCGCGCCCGCGACGCAGACCTTGCCCATCTGTCGCGCGACGAGCGCCGCGTGACTGGTCATGCCGCCGCGCGCCGTCAGAATGCCGGCCGACGCCTCCATGCCGAGGATGTCGTCGGGCGAAGTCTCGACACGCACGAGCACGACGTTTTCGCCGCGCTCGCGGCGCGCGACCGCTTCGGTGGGGCTGAAGGCGATGCGCCCGGATGCAGCGCCCGGGCCGGCGTTGAGCGCCTTGGTCAAGAGCCGTCCGTCCTTGCGCGCCGCTTCGAGTTCCGCAGGGATGAAAACCGGTTGCAGCAGCTGATCGAGCGCCGTGGGCGGCACGCGCATGATCGCTTCGTCCTGCGTGATCAATTTCTCCGACACCAGGTCGACGGCGATCTTGACCGCTGCGAAACCGGTGCGCTTGCCGTTGCGACACTGCAGCATCCACAGGCGGCCGCGCTCGATCGTGAACTCGATGTCCTGCATGTCGCGGTAGTGCTTTTCCAAGAGCTGCACGATGCGGTTGAGCTCTTTCCACGCCGCCGGCGCGCCGGTCGCGAGCGTCGAGATCGGGTGCGGCGTGCGCAGTCCCGCGACGACGTCTTCGCCTTGCGCGTTCATCAAGTACTCGCCGTAGAAGCGCTTCTCGCCCGTCGAAGGATCGCGCGTGAAGGCGACACCGGTGCCTGAATCGGGGCCCAGGTTGCCGAACACCATCGAGCACACGCTGACCGCCGTGCCCCACGCGCTCGAGATGTGATTCATCGAGCGATAGGCGACGGCGCGCTCGTTGTTCCACGAGCGGAACACGGCGCCGATCGCGCCCCACAGCTGTTCGCGCGGATCGTCGGGGAAGGCGCTGCCCGTGCGCTCCAGGACGATGGCCTTGTATTCCTTGACCAGTTCCATGAGGTCGTCGACGCCGAGGTCGGAGTCCTCGCGCACGCCGCGCGACTTCTTCTTGGCTTCGAAGGCTTCGCGGAACGGCTCGTGGTGCGAATCCGACTTGGCTTTCAAGCCCAGCACGACGTCGGCGTACATGTTCACGAAACGCCGATACGCGTCCCACGCGAAGCGCGGATTGCCCGAAGCGCGCGCCAGCCCGGCGACCGTCGCGTCGTTCAACCCGAGGTTCAACACCGTGTCCATCATCCCCGGCATCGACACGCGCGCGCCCGAGCGCACCGAGACGAGCAGGGGATCGCGCTTGTCGCCGAGCTTCTTCTTGACCTCGCGTTCGACTTGCGCGAGCGCCTTCTCGACTTCGCGCTCGAGCGTCTTCGGGTACGTGCGCCGATTCGCGTAGTAGTACGAACACACTTCCGTCGAGAGCGTGAACCCCGGCGGCACCGGCAATCCCAGATTGCACATCTCGGCCAGATTCGCGCCCTTGCCGCCCAGGAGGTCCTTCTGATGGCGATCCCCGTCGGCGCCGTTCGGGCCGAACGGATAGACGTACTGCGGCGTGCGCGCGGTGCTGCCTCGGCGCGCGGGCGACACCGCCGTGCGCGCCTTCGTCGAGCGCGCCTTCGTCGTGCGGCGCGCGGGAGGGCGTTTCAGCTGCGGTTTCGCCGCCGATTTCGCGGCGGGCTTCGGTCGCGCGACGGGGCGGCGGCGGCGGTCAGTCGAGCGGATGGCGGCTTTTTTCTTGGGCACGATGAGAGCCTGCTCCTTCAGCGGTCTGGGTGTTCTCGGTCGCGAGGCTTTCGAATCCGTCGATCTTCCACTCCCGGCCCAGGCGCATCTCGGTGATGGTCGCGGGGTCGGTGTCGATCGCGGGGAGGACGATCGAGCCTTGGAACCAGGTGCGTCCGTCGCGCGCCTTTTGCGTGGAGGTGTGTTCGGTGAAGCGCACGAGCTCGTCGCTGACCGGTCGGTCGCCGGCCCACAGCTCGGCGAAATCCTCGCGCACGAAATCGATGCGGATCCGCTGACCGTGACTCACGACGATGCCGCTCGCGCGTCCTTCGATCACGAACGGTCCCTCGCTGAAGGTCGCGTCGGCGATGCCGCGCCGCAGCCAGGGGTGGGCGCGACGCAGTTCCTCGCGCGCTTCGCGCCACACGATCTTCGAGAGGTCGTTGCGCTCGCGAAAGGCTTGCGAGAAACAGCGGTATTCGAGCTCGGGTTCGTCGGCGCGGATCGCGGTTTGGAAGGTCGCGAAAGCCGCTTCGGGACTGCGCCAGCCGATCGCGAGCCACTCGTCCGCCCGCGGCGGGGCGACGCAGCATCCGGCCGCGCTGACGGCCAGGACCACGGCTTGGAGTAGGCGCAGGGGAGGCATCGGGTCCGGCGACTCTACCAGGGGGCCGCGCGGGTCCCGCACGCCGGGTCGGGGAATCGGCCTCCACCTGCCTCAGGGCGGTCGGAGGGCGGGCGACGCCGATTCCCCGAGAAATCGGCCCCGGGAGGCCAACTCTTACACCGCCGATTCCGTACTCGCGGCCTCTGAGCCCCGACGTTACGATCTTCGCCTTCGCCTCCGGAAACTAGGAAAGCCATGCTCCAACCCGCCCACAAACCCGCGTTCGCCCTTCCGAGCTTCGTGCTCACCTCCTTCTTGTGCCTGACGCCGCTGCTCGTCGCAGGCTGCGGCGATGCGGGCCAGCCGGCCCCCGCCAAGGTCGATACGGCCGCCAACAAGCCCGCCGGCGCGGCCGCCGAGGCCACGAAGAAGGTCATGGACACCGCCGCCGACATGGCTTCGAAAGCCGCGGACAAGGCGAACAAGGCCGGCGATGCGGCTGTCGCGGTCGCCGAGAAGGGTGCTGAGGTCGCGAAGAAGACAGCGGCGCAGGTCGCCGAGAGCGGCAAGGACGCCATGAAGAAAGCGACCGACGCGGCCGCTGCCCCGAAGGTCGCCAGCCAAGAGGAGATCGCGAAGGCCACCAAGGCCGCGCTGTCCGCCGAGGCGGAGAAGAAGGCTTTCGATCCGCACGCCGGGCACGACCACGGCGACGCCTCCGGCATCAACGAGCGCGAGCTGAAGGCGCTCCAGGCGCAGCTCCAGGACCAGGGCGTTTCCGAGGCCGACGCGCACGCCAAGGCCATGTCGATGCTCAAGGAAAAGATGGCCGGCCAGAAGCCCACCGATCCGATGGCGCTCGACGTCGACCCGAACTCCAAGGCGAAGCTCGTCTACGAATTCGGCAGCGACACGAAGTCCTTCGGCAAGGTCATGCAGGGCGACGTGCTGACGCACAAGTTCATCCTGCAGTCCGATGGTGAGGAGGACCTGATCATCAAGCAGGCGAAGCCCACCTGCGGTTGCACCGTGGCCAACATCCTGGTCGAGGACAACGGCAGCATGGTCGCGTACCAGTACGGCAACCCCATCGCACCCGGCAAGAAGATCCAGATCGACGCCACGCTGCACACCGCGAACAAGCGCGGCCCGGCGAGCAGCAAGATCAACATCAACACGAACGATCCGCGCGGACAGACGATCCTGGGCCTCGAAGCCGACGTCGATCCGTTCTTCCAGATCAATCCGCCCAGCATCAACTTCTCCAAGATGGGCGCCAAGGACAGCGCGACGGACAAGCTGATCGTCTCGACGACGAAGGGCACGCGCGTCAAGCTCAACGTGATCAAGGACAACATGCCGCGCGGCATGAAGATCGACGTGAACACGCTCGACGCGGACGCCGACGGCAAGGGCACGCGCTTCGAAGTCGTCGTCGCGGTCGGCCCGGGTCTCGCCGAGGGCAACATGGCCTTCTCGATCCGCATGCTCTCCGACCTGCCGATCCCCGGCGGCGACAAGATGCCGAACGGCCAGATGCCGACCTACGAGTGCCAGGCCTCGGTCACGGCCCAGGTCACCGGCGCGATCTCCGTCAACCAGGAGTTCATCTCGCTCG
The DNA here is from genome assembly GCA_016795245.1 of Planctomycetota bacterium. GTDB lineage: Bacteria > Planctomycetota > UBA1135 > UBA1135 > JAEUIA01. The sequence goes on from JAEUIA010000069.1 coordinate 5,295, forward strand.
GCCTGATCCGTCCGGGTCAGTCGCTCTCGCGCACGATCCGCGTCACGTCGCACGATCCGGAATTCAAACTGACCGACCCGAAGGTCTCGATCCAAGGTCGCGACACCGTCGAGTGGGAATTCGCGCAGTACTTCAAGCCGATCGTGCGCCCGGTGCCGGGCGAAAACGCGGTCGACGTCGAAGTCACGTTGAACGGCATGCCGGACAGCCTCTCGGGCAGCTTCACGGGCATGCTCGTCGTCGACATCGGCCACCCGGAGCGCCCTCAGCTCAAGGCCATGATCTCGGGCGTGTGCCGCGGCGGCACGACCGGCGGCACGCCGACCCCGGCCCCGCTGCCGACGCCGGCTCCGTTGCCGACCAAGTAGGCGTCGAAGCCCGCGCCTGAGCGCTTCCAGTTCGCTCCGCCGTCGTGGCGGGGCGAACTGTGTTTTGTAAGCTACCGCGCGGAATGCGGCGGATAGAGAGCCGTGCACCGAGCACGATCTCCCCCGAGCCGCACCCCGCCCCCTTTGACCCAAACTCTAGGCGACATGCTCGTCTCGGCCGGGGTTCTCACCGAACCTCAGTTGCGCGAGGCGCTGGCCTACCAGCGCAACGGTTCTCTCGCGCTGCCGGAGGCCTTGATGAAGCTCGGCCTGGTCGACGAGACCACGCTCGCGCGCACGCAGGCCAAGGCCGAGGGTCTGCCCTTCGTCGACCTCGACAAGGGCAAGATCGCGCCGGAGATCCTGGCGCGCGTGCCGGCCGAGCTGGCGCGCGAGCAGGGCCTCGTGCCGCTGATGGAGAAGGGCGGCAAGCTCGTCGTCGCCGTCGACGATCCGCTCAAGCGCATCCTGGCCGACCAACTGCGCTTCATGCTGGGCGTGGAGGTCGTGTGCGTGCTGGCCGCGCCCAGCGCCTTGAAGCGTGCGCTCACGCGGGCCTACGGTGCGGGCGACGAAGCCTTGCTCGCGAAGACGCTCAAGGCCGAGGGCTCCGAAGAGGAAGGCGACGCGCCGATCGTGCGCCTCGTCACGCGCACGTTCCACCAGGCGCTCGAAGCGCGCGCCAGCGACATCCACATCGAACCCGGCCGCGCGGCCGTGCGCGTGCGCTTTCGCGTCGACGGCATGTTGCGCGACATCGCCGAACATCCGCTGCACTTGCACGCGCCGCTGATCTCGCGCCTCAAGATCCTGGCGTCGATGGACATCGCCGAACGCCGCAAGCCGCAGGACGGACGCATCGGCCTCGAGATCGACGGTCGCTCGATCGACGTCCGCTGTTCGATCCTGCCGGCCTCGCACGGCGAAGCGATCGTGATGCGCTTGCTCGATCGTTCGCGCTCGCTGATCTCGCTGCGCGAACTGGGGTTCGACGACGAGGACTACAAGTGGTTTCGGCGCGCGATCAAACGCCCGAACGGCATCGTGCTCGTCACCGGTCCGACCGGTTCGGGCAAGACCACCACGCTCTACGCGGCGCTCTCGGAACTCAATCGACCGGACGTCAAGATCATCACGGCCGAGGACCCGGTCGAATACCACATCAAGGGCCTGAATCAGGTCCAGGTGAACACCAAGATCGGCCTGACCTTCGCGCGCATCCTCAAGGCGATGCTGCGCGCGGCACCCAACATCATCCTGGTCGGCGAGATCCGCGACGTCGAGACGGCCGAGATCGCGATCCAGGCGGCGCTCACCGGACACCTGGTCTTCTCGACCCTGCACACGAACGACGCCGCAGGTGCGCTGACGCGCTTGATGGACATCGGCGTCAAGCCGTTCCTGGTGTCGGCGTCGGTGCAAGCGGTGATCGCGCAGCGCCTCGTGCGCCGTCTGTGCCCCGAGTGCGCGCAGGGCTACACGCCGAGCGCGGGCGAGATCGAGACCCTGGGCATCGCTCCCAATCTCGCCGCCGGCAGACAGTTCAAGCGCCCGCGCGGCTGTCGCACGTGCGAAGGCACCGGCTACCGCGGACGCATCGCGCTCTTCGAGATGTTGGAGATGGACCCGGCGATCCGCGACCTGACGTTCCGCGGCGAGAGCCTGGACGCGATCCGCAAGCACGCCACCTCGTCGGGCAACTTGCGCTCGCTGCTCGCGGACGGCGCCCGCAAGGTGCTGCGCGGCGACACGAGTACGACTGAAGTGATGCGCGTCGTCCGCCTGGCGACACATTTGGAGGACCCGTCGTGAAGAGCGCCCGAGAATTGATGACTACGTGCGTGGAGCGCCGCGCTTCGGACCTGCACTTGAATCCCGGACGGCCGCCGGTCGTGCGGGTGAAGGGCGATCTGATTTCACTCGAAGGCGCGGCCCTCGACGACGCCGCGACGGAGAAGCTCGTGCGCGAGTTGTGCGATGAGAAGCACTGGGCCGAAGTTCAGAAAGTCGGCACCACCGACTTCGGCGTGGCGCACGACGGCGGTGATCGCTTCCGCGTGAGCGTCATGCGCCAACGCGGGCGTTACTCGGCCGTGTTGCGCTTGATCCCGTCGTCGCTCTTGACCTTCGAACAGATCGGCCTGCCCGAAGCCGTCAAGCCGCTCCTGCGCAAGCCGCGCGGATTGATCTTGATCACCGGCCCGACGGGCTCGGGCAAGACGACGACGTTGGCGACGCTGATCGATTGGATCAACCAGACGATGGATCGCCACATCGTCACGATCGAAGACCCGATCGAGTACTTCCACACGCACAAACAAGGGCTCGTCACGCAGCGCGAAGTCGGCACCGACGTGCCCGACTTCGTCGAGGCGATGCGGCGCGTGCTGCGCCAGGACCCGGACGTGATCCTGCTCGGCGAAATGCGCGACCTGGACACGATCTCGGCCGCGATCACGGCCGCCGAAACCGGACACCTCGTGTTCGGCACGCTGCACACGACCGGCTCGGCGCGCACGGTCAACCGCATCATCGATGCGTTCCCGGCCAACCAACAAGAGCAGATCCGCGCGCAGCTCTCGGTGTCGCTCCTGTGCGTGATCAGCCAGGTCCTGTTGCCCAAGGCCGACAAGTCCGGCCGCGTCGCCGCGTTCGAGATCATGATCATGACGCACGCGATCGCGAACCTGATCCGCAAGAACGAGACCAACAAGATCCCGAGCACGATCCAGACCTCGCGCAAGCTCGGGATGATCACGCTCGACGATTACCTGATCGACCTCGTGAAGCGCGGGGTGATCACGCGCGAGACCGCGATCGACGCGGCGCAGGACGACAAGGACATGGAGACGCGCCTGTGACCGAGGCGCCCAAACCGAAGGCCAAGGCTGCCGAGGGCCGGCGGCTCCTGGGTCAGATCCTGAAAGCGCGCAACGTCGTGCGCGAGGGTCAGATCCAGGAGGCGCTGGCGGAGCAGCGCAAGCACGGCGGCTTGATCGGGCAATGCCTGGTCGAGCGCGGTGCGTGCACGAAGCTGGACGTGGCGCGCGCGCTGGCCGAGCAATCCGGGCTCGAGATCGTCGATCTGGAGAAGATCGTGCCCGAAAAAGCGGCGCTGGCGCTGGTGGACGCTTCGGCCGCGCACACCTTCGGCGTCCTGCCGCTGCGCATCGAAGGCAAGACGCTCGTCGTCGCGATCAGCGATCCGTTGAACACCGCCGTCATCGAAGACCTGCGCTTCACGACCGGCGTCGAAGTGCGCGCCGCGCTGGCCGAGGAAGAGAAATTGAAGGCGCTGGTGCACAAGCACTACGGCGCCGAAGCGTCGTTGAAGGACGCGATCGCCGACGCCGCGCGCGCGGTCGCCGGCGGAGACGTCGCGGCCGCGGCCGTCAGCACGCCGGTGGTCAGGCTCTTGAACTCGATCCTGCACCGCGCGATCAAGGACCGCGCGTCCGACATCCACTTCGAAGTCTTCGAGGGCGAGTTCCGCATCCGCTACCGCGTCGACGGCGCCTTGTACGAGATCGAAGCGCCGCCCGTGCACCTCGCGCTGCCGCTCGTCGCGCGTATCAAAGTCATGTCGGAACTCGACATCACCGAGATCCGCCTGCCGCAGGACGGTCGCATCGAATTGTCGATCGACGGCAGGCCGGTCGATCTGCGCGTCGCGACGATCCCCGGAGTCGTGGGCGAGGGCTGCGTGATGCGCGTGCTCGATCGCTCGTCCGTCGCGCTCGATCTCGAAGGCCTGGGGCTGCAACCCGACGACCACGCGCGCCTCTCGCGCTTGACACAGTTGCCGCACGGCATCGTGCTCGTCACCGGTCCGACCGGCTCGGGCAAGACGACGACGTTGTACGCGATGTTGCAGGAGGCCAATCAACCCGACATCAAGATCATCACGACCGAAGACCCGGTCGAGTACGAGATCGACGGCATCGTGCAGGTCCCGATCAACGACGAGATCGGCGTGACCTACGCGCGCGTCTTGCGCACCGTGCTGCGCCAGGACCCCGACAAGATCCTGATCGGCGAGATCCGCGACGCCGAGACCGCGTCGGTCGCGGTCGAGGCCAGTTTGACCGGCCACACGGTTTTCTCGACGCTGCACACGAACGACGCGCCCAGCACGATCACGCGTTTGATCGACATGGGCGTCGAGCCGTTCATGATCACGGCCACTCTGGAGGCCGTCGTCGCGCAGCGTTTGTTGCGCACGATCTGCCAGGATTGCAAGACGAGCTACGTGCCTGAAGAAGAGATCCTCATGGAACTCGGCGCGCACGCCGAGCGCGTGCAGGGCGCGCAGTTCATGTACGGCAAGGGCTGCGAACGCTGTCACCACACCGGTTACCGCGGTCGCACCGGCGTGTTCGAGATCATGCGCGTCGACGACGCCATCCGCGATGCGATCTTGAAGCGCGCTTCGACCGCCGACATCCGCGCGGCGGCGATTCGCGGCGGCATGCGCACGTTGCGTGACAGCGGACTCACGGCGCTCGTCGCGGGCCGGACCACCATCGAGGAAGTGCTGCGCGAAACGCAGGCCTAGACGAGGCTATCGAACACTCATGGCGAAGAAGATCCAACGCTCGGCTCCCCATCCCGCATCCGGCGGCGCTTCGACCACGGCGCAACCCGGAGCGCCCGGCGCGACCACGAAGAAGCGGCGCGGTCGTGTCAGCACAGGGGTGCTGACCGACTTCACGATTCAGCTCGCGACGCTGACCGAAGCCGGCATCCCGATCGTGAAATCGCTCACGATCCTCGAAGGCCAGATGCGGCCTGGACCGCTCAAGGACATCCTGATCGAACTGGTCGAGGACGTCTCGGGCGGCACGCCCTTGTCCGAGGCGATGGGGAAACACCCGCGCGTGTTCGACCGCCTGTACGCCAGCATGGTCAAGGCCGGCGAAGCGGGCGGCGTGCTCGACCGCGTGCTCAATCGCCTCGCGTCGATCCTCGAGAAGGCGGCGGCGATCCGTTCGAAGGTCGTGGGCGCGCTGATCTACCCGGCCGTGATCGTGTTCGTCGCCGTGTGCGTGGTGTCGGCCGTGATCGTGTTCATCATTCCGAAATTCCAGGAGATCTTTCAGTCGTTCAAGATCGAGCTGCCGGGGATGACGCAGATCCTGTTGAACGTGTCACGCTTCACGGTGGATCGCTGGTACGTCGTGTTCGGCGTGCCGATCCTGTTGCTCATCCTGCACATCGTGCTGCTGAAGCGCAGCTACGGCTACCGCTACCGCATCCACGGCTTGATGCTGAAACTGCCGGTGCTCGGGACGGTGCTGTCGAAAGCACACATCTCGTCGTTCGCGAGCACGTTCGGCACCTTGATCCAGGCCGGAGTGCCGCACCTCGACGCGCTCGGGATCGTGCGCGATGCGACGCGCAACGAAGTGCTGGCCAAGGCCATCGACGACATCCGCAAGACCGTGCGCGAAGGCGAAGGCATCGCGCGGCCGATGGGCGAGTCGGGCGCGTTCGACGACCTCGTGACGAACATGGTCGACGTCGGCGAAGCGACGGGCGAACTCGACAAGATGTTGCTCAAGGTCGCGGACGCGTACGAGGTCCAGGTCGACCGGCGCATCAACGCGATGTTCAAGCTCGTGGAGCCGGCGCTCCTGATCTTCGTGGCCGTGTTCGTCGGTTTCATCGTGGTGGCCTTGTTCCTCCCGCTCCTGGAGATCATGAACCAGGTCGGGAACGCTTGAGGATCCAGGGATAACGGCGATGTACATCTCGCTGCGCTGGCGCATCCTGGCCCTGATCGCGGTGATCAACGTCATCACGTTCGGCATCGGACTGGTCGTGCTCGCGCGCGACCTGGAACACGAGCGCGCGCGCATCTCGGAAGAGCTGAACACGGTCATCGCCAGCCTGGTCGTGCCGATGATCGATTCCGAGGGCGGCATCGCCGTCACCCCGATCCTGCGTTCGACGGCGTGGCGCTCGTTCGAAGACGTGACCTTGGTGCGCGCGCGCTTCGACGTCGATGCGCGCGGCGATCTGAGACCGTTGGGCGCGTACCTCAATCCGCTCGGACGCTACGGCCGCACGGGCGCGTTCGACGAGCAAGCCGTGTTGCGCGACATCCGCCGCGCGATCGACACGCGCGCGTCGGTGCCGAGTTTGTCGGGCTTCGCGATTCCGGTCGTGAACCAGCGCGGCGAGGTGTGGGGCGGATGCTGGTTCAAGCCGCCCGGCGGACAAGGCGTGGGGGCCGTGTTCGAGCGACTGTTGCCCTGGTTTTTGGTGTCGACCTTGCTGCTCACGCTGGGCACCTTTCACGCGTTGCGCAGGTTGGTGCTCGATCCCGTCGATCGTCTGGCCGACGGCGCGCGGCGCATGGCCGCCGGTGAACTGAGCGCGCGCATCCCGCCCACCGATCGACGGTACGAGCTGGGTCAGCTGATCGCGAGCTTCAACGCGATGGCCGAGAAAATCGAGGGCTACAACGCCGAGCTGGCGCGCGACGTGCGCGTCGCCACGGAGAAATTCCGTCAAGCCGAGGCCGCGGCGATGACGCAGCGGCGGTTGGCGGCGACCGGTGAATTGGCGGCCGGCATCGCGCACGAGATCAACAATCCCCTGGGCGGACTGCTGAACGCGGTCGAGGCGCTGGAAAAGGGGACGATGGCGCCGGAGAAGCGCAACCAGTATCACGCCTTGTTGAAACATGGCCTCGAACGCATCCAAAACACGGTCGGCAAGCTCTTGCGCTTCACGCCGCGCAGCTCGGCGCCGGTGCCGCTGGCGCTCGTCGATCCGGTCACGGACGCGCTGGCGCTCGTCGCCTACCGCGCGCAGAAAATCGGTGTCGAGTTGCGGCTCGCGGGCTCTTCGTTCGAGGACGAGCGCACCATCGAACGCTTGCGCGGGCTGCCGCCGGTGCTCGGGCAGGCCAATGAACTCGGACAGGCGGCGTTGAACGTGCTCGTGAATGCACTCGATGCGCTGGAGACGCGCGGCAGCGGTGGACACGTGGATGTCGACGTCGTGGCCGATGCGGACGCGGTCGTGCTCTCGATCAGCGACGACGGACCGGGTGTGGATGCGGCTGAATTGGAGCGCGTGACGGACCTCTTCTACACCACCAAGGACGTCGGCAAGGGCACTGGTCTCGGGCTCTCGATCGTGCACGGTGTCGTGGCGAGTCACGGCGGAACCGTGCGCATCACGAGCGAGCCGGGCCGCGGTTTCCGAGTCGAAGCGCGCCTGCCGGCGTGGGATCCGCGCGCAGCGCGCGGCAGCGGTGCGTCGTGATCGGCAGCGAAGCCATTCCGTGGATCGTGTTGCCGGCCTTGGGTGCGGCTTCGGCGTTCTTGTCGGCGTCCGAGACGGCGCTGTTCACGCTGGACGAGCGCGGCAAGACCGCCGCGGGCGCCGGGGTGAAGCGTCTGCTCGACGAGCCGCAAGCGCTGCTCGTGACGCTGCTCTTGGCGAATCTGATCGTGAACGTGTTGTTCTTCGCGTTCGCGGCCGACCTCGCGCCGGAGGGCGGCCCGTACGGCGAGGTCGTCGCCGGTTTGATCGCCGTCGCGGTCCTGGTGCTCGTGGGCGAGATGCTGCCGAAGTCGCTGGCGCTGCGCGCCGGTCCGTCGTTCGCGCGCCTCGCCGCGATTCCGCTCACGCCGGTGGTGGCGCTCGTGCGCCCGTTGCGCACGTTCGTGCAGTGGAATCTGGAGATCGTGATGCGCGCTCTGGGCGACGCAGCGCGGCCGGAGGCCGGGATCAGCGCGGAAGCCCTGTACGCCGTGCTCGAGCACAGCGCGAAAGGCGGGTTGATCGAAACCAGCGAAGCCGACCTCCTGTCCGAAGTGGTCGAGCTGGAAGGCATCCGCGTGCGCGAGATCACGACGCCGCGCGTCGACATGCTGAGCATCGATCTGGACGATCCGGACGAAGAACACCGCTGGTTCACGATCGCGCGCGCGCTGGCGAAGCGCATCACGTGGCTGCCGGTCGTGCGCGGCAGCGCCGACACGGTGATCGGGCAGGTGCGGATGCGCGACGTGCTGTCGCACTCCGATGCGCGCGTCGAAGAGCTCGTCAAGCCGGTGTTGTTCATCCCGGAAGTCGCGAGCGTCTTCGATCTGTTGAATCACTTGCGCGCGAACAAGGGCACCGAAGCGATCGTCGTCGACGAGTACGGCGGCACCACGGGCTTCGCGACGATCGAGCACGTGTTCGAGGAGATCGTCGGGGACCTGCGCGTCGAAGGCGAGCGGGCGGAGATCCCGGTGTTGAAGCTAGAGGACGGCACCTTCCGCGTCTCGGGCGGACTGTCGATCCGCGATTGGAACGAGCTCTTCGGGCGCGAGGTCGTGCCGGCGGGCTTCGAGACCGTCGGCGGCCTGGTCGCGGCGCTGCTCGGACGCATCCCCAAAGCAGGCGACGTCGTGCGCCTCGCCGGGCTGAAGCTGACGGCGCACGAGGTGCGCGGGCGACGTGTGACCAGTGTCGACATGGCCGTGCAGCTCGGTGAGGCGGTCGAGGCATGAACTTGTGGGTCGACCTGCTCGTGCTGGTGATCTGTCTCGTGCTGTCGGCGCTCTACTCCGGCGCGGAAACCGCGTTCTATCGCGCGTCGAAAGTGCGCGTCGACATGGAAGCGCGCGCCGGATCGGTGACGGCGCGGCTCGTGTCGCGGCTCTTGTCGAACGGCACGGCGCTCGTGATCGTGATCGTGGTCGGGATCAACCTCTGTCTGGAGTTCATGACGCGCACTTCCGAGCACCTCTTGCGCGCCGTCGGCGTGCCGGACGTCGGACTCGAGCTGTGGTTGACGTTGATCCTGACGCCGATCGTGTTCTTCTTCGGCGAGCTGTTGCCGAAGGAACTCGCGCGCCGACGCCCGCACGCGTGGTTGCGCATCATCGCGCCGATCATGATCTTCACGCGCTACGCATTGTGGCCGGTGGAGCGCGCGCTGTACGCGATCACGTGGATCGTCACGCGCTTGTTCGGATTCCAGGAGCGCTTGTTCCTCGCCGGTCAGGGCCGCGACGCCGTGCTGGACTTCTTGCGCGAAGGGCAAAAAAGCGGCGCGATCCCGCACAGCGCCGAAGTGATGGCGCGCAACGTGCTCAATCTGCGCACGATCCCGGTCGAGCGCTGCATGGTGCCGTGGAAAGACGTGACGCGCCTCGACGCGCGCGACGCCGAGGTCGATCTGTACGCGGCGGTGTCGCACTCGAAACGCACGCGTCTGCCGATCGTCGGAGCGGACGGAGCGGTGGAAGGGTATGTGCACCAGCTCGATGTGCTCGGCGCCGGGCCGGCTGAACCGGTGCTGTCGCACCGCCGCGAGTTGACGCTGCTCGCGCCCGGGACACCGGTCGATCGTGCGCTGTCGCGCTTGCGCATCGCAGGGCAGCGGCTGGCGGTCGTGGGGGATGCGCAGAAGCCGCTCGGGATCGTCACGCTGAAGGATCTCTTGGAGGAGATCTCGGGCGACCTGGCGGGCTGGTAGGGGTACTGGCCCCTTTCGCTGGTCATGTCCCGAGGGACGCCTCCCTGGACGCTGGAATGGGGGTGCGCGGCGGATGAACCTCGATCGGCTGGGCGCTCCGCGGCCTCGCTCCGAGGCAGACCAGCGAAGAAGGCCACTCCCCTGCAGGAGCCGCGACGCATTCGCACCGCCCATTTTCTCCGTCCTTGGTCGCAACCCCACTCCCCAGCTAGGATACGCCCCCCTCGAAGTGCCCTCATGACCTACCCCCGCCTGACCCTAGACCGCGGCGCCCTGTTCCTGGGCGGCGGACTCCTCGCGCTCCTCGTCGTCGCGCTCCAGCCTTCCGCGAACGCCGTGCAAGGCGGAAGCCAGACCGGCACGCCCGCTCCGGTCGTGCAACAGCTGCCGACCTTCCCCGCGATCGGCATGGCCGATTCGAACGGGCAGATGATCGCCGTCACCGGCATCGACCTGACCGGCTCGTCGATCCTGTACCTCGTCGACACGCAGAATCGCCAACTCGCGGTCTACCAGGCGAACGGCGGCAGCGACTCGATGCAGGGCTTGAAGCTCGTCGGCGCGCGCAAGATCGATTTCGACCTGAAGCTCGAGGGCTACAACGACAAGTCGCAGTACACGTACGAAGATCTCGAGAAGAAGTTCGCGGAGAACAAGCGCACGGTCGCGCCTCCGCCGAAGAAACCCTGATCCCCCCCCCGAGTGATCGAGAAGGAGACCCGCTAGTGGCCGACAAAGACCAATTCTTCAGCTTCGAGGAAGCGCTCAAGGAACTGCGCCTCAAGGAAGAGGAGCTCAAGCGCCTCGTCTCCGAGGGCGAGATCCGCGCCTTCCGCGAGGGCGAGACGATGAAGTTGCGCCGTTCCGACGTCGAAACGTTGCGCAGCGAGCTCTCCGGCGGCGAGGTCGTGGACCTCGGCGACGTGAAGGAAGAGTTCATCTTCGAGGACGACGCCCTCTCCGACGCCGGCATGGCGACCCAGGAGATCGGGATGGCGACCGAAGAACTGTCCGAAGTCGAGACCATCATCGACGAAGGCGTCGAGGACGTCGGCGTCTTCGACGACGCCGAGGAAGAAGAGCCCGAGCCCGAAGAGGAAGAGGACGAAGCCGTCGCCGCGCCCATCGCGCGCCGCATCGCCATCGTCGAGGAGGTGCCCGAGGAGTACGAGGGCGCCGGGTTGCGCACCATGCTCCTGGTCACGACCTTGCTCCTCGTGTTCGCCATCCCCTTCACGATCGCGATCAGCTCCGGCGTCTTCTCGACGCTCGCGACCACGCTGGCCTCGGCCTTCGGCTGATCGACCCGAGCACAGAATCGCTCTCATGTGGCGCGCCTTTCCCTCGGGATCGGCGCGCTACTTTTTTTTTCGCGCCCAGCCCCATCTGGAATCGCCCGCCTGGACCGCTAGACTCCGGCCGTCGCCTCGCGCACTTCCGAGCGCAGACCGCACGCGTTGCGGCCCGCCTCGAAAAGTCACGAAAACCGCGTGTTTTCAAGGCTTTTTTGGAGCACCGCGTGCGACGCAGTCGAGGGGGCGAGCCGGAGACGTGCCGTGTGCGCCGTCGTCCATCTCGCGCAAGAGATCCGGGGACCGATCGAGTTCCCACGAAAGAGCCGCAATGAAACTGTCTCAATTCTTCGGTACGGGAGCCCTTGCGCTCACCGGCCTGATGTTCTCCACGGGCTGCGTCACGCAGCGCAACTACGACGACCTGAGCGTGGCCTTGAAGCGCGCCCAGCAGGACCTCTACGAACGCGATGCGCGCATCGTCGAACTGCAGGCGCAGAACGATCAGATCCGCCGCACCGCGCTGGCGGGCAACGTCAGCTCGCTGTCCGAAGCAGGCATGTCCGACGGCGACATCCAAAGCCGCCTGTCGGAACTGCAAGCCAAGATCGACGGCCTCGGCCACCCGCTGGGTGACATCGAGCGCATCGACGTCGAGGGCGGCTACGTCCTCGTCGTGCAGGACAAGATCCTGTTCGACTCGGGCTCGGCGGACCTCTCGGCCGAGGGCCGGGCCGCCCTGGACAAGGTCGCGAGCGACATCGAAGCCCGTCCGCACGGCCGCATCTGGGTGCGCGGTCACACCGATTCCGACCGCGTCAGCAAGCCGGCGACCAAGGAGCGTTTCCCGCGCGGAAACCTGCAACTCTCGGCCGCGCGCGCGGTCGAAGTCGCCTCCCAGCTCTCGGCCACGAGCAAGGTCAAGGCCTCGGACGTCGTCGTGGTCGGCTACGGCCAGCACGATCCGCTGCGCCCGAACAACAGCGCCGAGAACAAGCGCCTGAACCGCCGCGTCGAGATCTTCGTCTCGGACAAGAACGCCGCCGTCCCGGCCTCGTCGGGCAAGGGCAACTAGGAGATCCCTCTCCGTGGCACGGGCGCATCCCGGCCGCGGAGGAGGTAGGCTGCGCCGCGTGGGAAAGTCATCGCGCGCGGCGCGGGCGTGGGTCGCCTTGTGCATCGCAGGCTGCTTGACGGCCTGCGGTGGAACTTCGTCGCCGCGTGAAGACGCGCTCTCCGAGCTCGAACAACTGGCGTTCATCCCGGCCGGATCGGTGTCCTTTCCACCGCTCTCCGGCCGCAGCGTCGAGTGCGCGAACGCCGAGCCCTTGCTCGTCGATCGCTACGAAGTGCCGCGCGGCCGCTGGCTGCGCTACCAACGCCAGCGCGCCACCGAACTCGATCCGCAACTGACCGCGATGACGGCGGGCTGGACCGAGGACACGTGGTCGTGGGCGGCGTCGTGGATGACGCTCGAGGAAGCGCGCGCCTTCGCACGCTCGCGCGGAATGCGCCTCATGACCGCGCGCGAGTGGGTGCGCGTCGCCGTCGGCCTGCGCGGCTTGCGATTCCCCTGGGGCGAGAACCGCGCGAGCCTCGTCGCGAACACGCTCGAACTCGGGCTTTCGCGGCCGATTCCGGTCGGGACTTTCGAGCTCGGCGCGACGCCGAATTCGACCTACGACCTGTGCGGCAACGTGTGGGAGTGGGTCGAAGACCCGATCGACCGGCCGATCCCCGACGAATCCGATCCGAACTCGCGCGCCTGGGCCATGGGGGGGTCGTTCGCGTCGCCGCTCGCGCCCATGTACGAAGTCGATCAGAGCGGACGGTTGAAGTTCCAGAACCTGACGCTCGACCCGCGCGCGCGCGGCGACGACATCGGCGTGCGCTGCGCGGTCGAAGCGCGCGAATACCTGCGGCTCCACGCCGAGGAGTTCGGCGACGACGAGGCGGCGCACGCGCGGCTGGTCAGCGTCGGTCGGCGCTTCGGTCGCGACGCGGTGCCGCTGCTCGAGTCGCTCGTCGCCGAGACGCGCAACTCGCGCGCCCTGCGCTGGCTGCTCGAAGGGGCCTCGAAGTGAGCGATCTCGCGCCCAACGAACGCGGGCGGCCCGTTTGGAGCGTGTTCAAGGCGGCGCTCGAGGCCCAGGGTTTCAGGCCTTCGCGCCGCCTCGGGCAGAACTTCCTGCTCGACGAGAACATGGTGCGCGCGATCGTGCGCGACTCGGGCATCTCGGCCGCGGACCGCGTGCTCGAGATCGGATCGGGCTGCGGCTTTCTGACCTTGCACCTCCTGCGCGCCGGCGCGGCGCTCGTGGCGGTCGAGATCGATCCGCGCCTCGCCGAGATCACGCGCACCTTGCTGGCGGGGGAAGGGGAGTTGCTCCTGATCGAGACCGACGTGCTGGCGTCGAAACATGCGCTGGCCCCGCAAGTGATCGCCGCCCTGCCGGCGAGCGGCCCCTGGCACATGGTCGCGAACCTCCCGTACTCGGTGTCGGGTCCGGTGCTGGCCTGCGCCGCCGAACTCCTGAATCCTCCGCAGTCCATGACCGTGCTCGTGCAGCGCGAAGTGGCGCAGCGCATCGCCGCGCGGCCGGCGACCGACGCGTGGGGGCCGCTCTCGATCCGGCTGCAACTCGACTACGAGCCCGAGATCACGCGCGAGGTCGCCCCGGGACTCTTCTGGCCGCGGCCGCAGGTCGCGAGCAGCGTCGTGCGCCTCGTACGCCGCAGGGAAACCTGGCCGCGCGCCGAGCGCGAGGCGCTCTCGCGACTCGTCGACGATCTGTTCCAGCACCGCCGCCAGACGCTGGGCCGCGTGCTGAAGGACCTGCTCGGCACCCGCGCCGCGGCGGACGCCTGGCTCGGCGCTGCCGGGTTCAGCGGGACGGAGCGGGCCGAGGATCTCGCGCTCTCGGACCTCGCGCGGATTTCGAGCTGCGACCCGAGATCGCGCTAGAATCCACGTAGTTTTCCACGCCCGCTGAGGCTAGAATCCCGCGAAGGATTCCGGCCCAAACCCGACCGCTCGAACGGTATTCCGCGCTCTGCGCCCCGCTTCGAAGCACCGCCCGGCCTGCGCGATCCTGCTCGAGTTCCTTGCAGTTTCGTCCCCATTCTCGCTCGATCGCGCCTGAATTTCGCGGATGTACGGCCCTGGGGGGGTCGGACCGTCACGATTTTTGAGGCCTGGCCGAGGGGCGCGCGGGGTGGAATTCTCTTCCGGGTGACGGCCTCTCGGAGCCTCCCAGCGGGGTAGTCTTCGGTTGTCGCCCACCCTCGCGGAGTCCCTCCGGACCCCGCGAAGCTGGACTCCAAGCCTGCCCTGGACTCGACGACCGACTCTCAAGCCTCTCGATCGCAGCCCTCGCCGAGCAACCTCACCCAACCCCGATCCCAGATCCAGAAAGACAAACCCGTCTCCAGAGCCCCCGAGTAGCCGTCCGCGCGCCCTGCGCTCAGGCGCCTGCTCCGCCTTCACCCGTCCCCAACAGTCCGATCCCCACCCCGAGCCATCCACCTTGCAACACGACGATTTCAGGAGCGCACTCGAAGCGATCAAGCTGCGCGCCCCGATCGAGGACGTCGTCCGCGAGCGGGTGCCCGGGCTCAAGAAGAGCGGCGCCCTGTGGAAGGCCTGCTGCCCGTTCCACGACGAGCGCACGCCCTCGTTCACGGTCGATCCGCGGCGCGGCACGTGGCACTGCTTCGGCGCCTGCAGCACGGGCGGGGACCAGATCCGCTTCCTCGAGCGCTTCGACAACCTCGAGTTCATGGACGCGGTGCAGATCCTGGCCGCGCGCACGGGCGTCGAACTGCCGCAGCGCAATCGTGGCCACGAACGCAGCGGGGAAGAGACCGACGCGTCGCTCGCGGTGCTCGAACACGCGACGCAGTTCTACCGTGCGCAACTGCGCACGAGTGAAGGTCAGGCGGCGGTGCGCTACCTGCGCGCCCGCGGACTCTCCGAAGCGACCGTCGATGCGTTCGGCATCGGCTACGCACCGGCGACCGGCAACGCATTCCTCGAAGAGGCGAGCACCGCGCGACTCGACCGCGCGCACTGCGAAAAAGCGAGCCTCGTGCGTCACACCGACGACGGCCGTTTCTACGACTTTTTCCGCGGCCGCTTGATGATCCCGATCCGCGACCTGAAGGGGCGCACGGTCGGCTTCGGCGCGCGCCGCCTCAGCGACGACGATGCCGCCGGGCCCAAGTACGTGAACTCGGCCGAGACCGACGTGTTCAAGAAGAGCACGCTGATCTACGCGCTCGATCGCGCGCTGCCGGTCGTGCGCAAGAGCGCGCACATCGTGCTCGTCGAGGGCTACACCGACGTGATGGCGGCGCATCAGTGCGGCGTCTCCAACGTCGTCGCCGTGCTCGGCACCGCCACGACCGACGATCACGCGGCGCTCGTGCGCCGTACCGGTGCGCGCCGCGTGAGCCTTGTGTTCGACGGCGACGAGGCCGGGCGCAAGGCGGCGTACAAGGCCTTGCACGGTCTGCTGCCGCTCGAACTCGAAATCGACGTCGTGTCGCTCCCCGGCGGACAAGATCCGTGCGACCTGTTGGTGCGCGAGGGCGCGCAGGCCTTCCTCGCACAGGTCGAACTGGCCCAAGGCTGGTTCGATTTCCTGGTCGACGGTTTGCGCGGCTTCACCGGCGTGCAGCTCTCGCGCGAGGTCGACCGCGTGCTGGAACTCTTCGCGCGCATCTCGAAGCCCGTGCACCGCGACTCGCGCATCGCCGACCTGGCGCGTGCCCTCGCGCTGCCGGCGACAGGGCTGCGCGAGCAATTCAACCAGTTGCCCGACCAGCAGGGACGTCGGCGACAGGCCTCCCAGGCGCGTCCCACGGCGCCCAATCCCACACCCGCGACCGACAAGTGGACGTCGGACGCTTTCGGCGACATCCTCGGCGCCGTGCTCAAGGACGCCGGCGTGTTTCCGATCGTGCGACCCTTCCTCGACCGCTGCACGGACGAGGAACTGGCGCGCATCTTCGCCGTCATCGGCGAACTGTACGAAGACGTCGACCTCGAGATCGACGCCGCGAGCGTCATCACGGCACTCGGCGAAGACCCCGCCCGCGACCGCGTCACGAAGAGCCTCGCGCCGGCCGAAGCGATGGGCGAGGATTTCGACCCGGTCGAGATCGTCGAGAGCATCACCGCGAAGCTCAAGCGCCGCGAACTGGACGAGATCTCGCGCCGCGAGCGCCAGAAGTTCAGCGAACTGGAGTCCCAGCGCATGCGCGAAGGCGGCGCCGCCGAAGCCGCGCACGCGCCCGAGATCCTGGAGTTCGCACACCGTATCGATCAGGGCCTGCGAGAAGCCCGCACAGGTTCACTCACCCCCACGCAAGTCGAGGACTGAAATCATCATGGCTGACAAGATCGAGGAGACGATCAAACACCTCCTGGAAGAAGGGCGCAAGAAAGGCTCCCTCACGTACACGGAGATGAACCGTCTGTTGGAGGAGCAATTCCTCCCGCCGGACAAGATGGACGCCGTCTTCGTGGCACTCGAAGACGCGGGCATCGACATTCACGACGACGCCGACTCTTCCGGTTCGCGCGGCGACGACAAGGACGACGGTCCGAGCAAGGTGTCGCTCGAATCCGAGGACTCGGATTCGGACGACGATCTGCCGGAGACCATCTTCCCGCGCTCGTCGATGCCCGAGAAGATCGACGATCCGGTGCGCATGTACCTGACGCAGATGGGCGAGATCCCGCTGCTCACACGCGAACAGGAGATCTTCCTCGCGAAGACGATCGAGATCACGCGCAAGCGCTTCCGCAAGAAGGCGATGGGCTCCGGTCTGTGCATGACCGCGTCGCTCAAGACCCTCGAGGAAGTCGAGCGCGGTGAACTCGCGTTCGATCGCACACTCAAGGTCAACCCGAATCCCAAGCCCGACGACGATCCCAAGATCGTCGAAACGCTGGGCAAGAACTTCCTCGCCAAGCGTCTGCCGGTGAACCTCGTCACGATCCGGCGCTTGATCGGCCAGATCCAAGAGGAATACCGCCCGCTGCTCGACCCGAACCTGGCCAAGAAGCGCCGCGCCGAGCAACTCGAGAGCGTGCAGAACCTGCGGCGCAAGCTCGTGATCCTGATCGAGGAGTGTCACCTCCAGGTCAAGAAGGTGCGCCCCTACATCGACAAGATGGAGGACCAGTACCGCGAGATGCGCTCGATCGAACGCAAACTCGCCGCGCTCAAGAACAGCAAGAAGGCGACGACGCAAGTCCGCGAGCTGACCGACCAGCTCAAGGAGTTCGAACTCGAGTGCCTGGAGCCGGCCGTGCGCCTCAAGCGCCGCGTCGATCAGGTGCGCTTGCACTTCGCCGAGTACGAAGAGGCCAAGCGCAAGCTCAGCTCGGGCAACCTGCGCCTCGTGGTTTCGATCGCCAAGAAATACCGCAACCGCGGACTCTCGTTCCTCGACCTCATCCAGGAAGGCAACACCGGCCTGATGAAGGCGGTCGAGAAGTACGAGTACCGCCGCGGTTACAAGTTCTCGACCTACGCGACGTGGTGGATTCGTCAAGCGATCACGCGCTCGATCGCCGATCAAGCGCGCACGATCCGCATCCCGGTGCACATGATCGAGACGATGTCGAAGCTGCGCAACGTCACCAAGAAACTGGTGCAGCAAAAGGGCCGCGAGCCCAGCGTCGAAGAAGTCGCCGAAGCCACGGGCATCTCGGTCGACGAAGCCAAGCGCGTGATGAAGATCAGCAAGCACCCGATCAGCCTCGATCGCCCGATCGGCGAGTCGGACGATTCGTACTTCGGCGACTTCATCGAGGACGAATCGGCCGAGAGCCCGCTGCAGGCGGCCGGTCACGAGATGCTGAAGGAGCGCATCGACGAGGTCCTCTCGACCTTGACCTTCCGCGAGCGCGAGATCGTCAAGCTGCGCTACGGTATCGGCGACGGCTACACCTACACGCTCGAAGAAGTCGGCCGGATCTTCCGCGTGACGCGCGAGCGCGTGCGCCAGATCGAGGCCAAGGCGGTGCGCAAGCTGCGCCATCCGGTGCGTGCACGGCAATTGGCGAGCTTCCTCGACGGCGTCGTGCTGCCCGACGACACGGGCGACATCCCGCTGGAACCGGACTAGCCGCGGACGCGCTACGGAGTCAGGCTCCGCTCCGCCACTCCCGCTCCCCTGAAGCGCACGCAAACCGCGCGCTTCAAGGGAGCGGAAGCGGCGGAGCGGAGCCTGAATTCACATCCAGGCGGATGGAACGCTTGCCGAACCCTCCCAGCGAATGCCAGCGAAAGACGCTGCGAGACCGACACGGAAAGCCGGCAAACAACGCCAGAAGAGCGACACCGAACGCGAGCACGCAACGTTTCCAAACCGACACCGAAGCCCGCCCAGCAACGCTTCCAGACCGACACCGAAGCCCGCGCCGCAGCGTTTCAAGTCCGACACCGAACCCAACCCCACAACGTTTCCAGTCCGACACCAAACCTGAGCCCCTCAACGCTTCCAGACCGACACCGAACACACCCCACAACGTTTCCATACCGACACCGAACCCCACCCACTCGACCCCACCCCATTGTTGACCTCCTGGTTCGCGATTTGCGCAGTGGCGTTCGTCCGAGTTTGACCGTACCGAGCCAGGCTCGTGTGGTGCATCTTCGC
>JAEUIA010000053.1 GCA_016795245.1 Planctomycetota bacterium
CTCCCGCGTCCCCACCTCGTCCACGGCCCGGCCCCACCCCGCTGCTGCAAACCCTCGACCTGACGAGCCGGATGCGTGAGTCGCGCAAGTCCGGATCTGTGGGAGGCCGGGGAGAGTAATCTCCTCGGCCCACCCGGCCAGGTGCGGGCCTGTCAACACCTGTTGACGGAGAATCCCGGATGTGATGCAAGCGCGGCCACGCTCGGATTTCTTCCGGGCGTGGCCGCCCTGATTGCTTCGCGCCTTGCGTGCGGGTGCTCGTTCCGCGATCCTGGTCGGCGGAGGAACAGCACATGCAACGGATCATCGCGATCGCCCTCGTCGGGCTGGCTTCGTGCGCAAGCGTCGGTCAGGACAAGCCGCCGCGCAACGAAGCGGGAAATTTGAACACGGCCGCGCGGCCCAATCGCGCCACGTTCTACCTCGGCCAGCGTTCGCTCGATGACGACGACTGGAGTCCGGTCGAGGACCAGGGCACGTTCGGCCTCGAGTTCTCGCATCGCGTGAACGTCGTCGGCTGGGAGGTCGGGTTCATGGGATCGCGCGATTCAGGGCGCTCGGGCGGCACGAAGTTCGACGGCAAGATGAACGAGCTGTACGGCGGATTGCGCGTCGGGTTCGGCGACAACGTCGTGCGGCCCTACGTCGGAGTCGGTGTTTCGCTCTTCACTTCCGAACTCAAGGCCAGCGGTTCGAACACGGACGACGACACGGGCGTGGGTGCCTACGCGCACGGCGGCGTCACGGTCGATTTGAATCCCAGCGTCTACGTCGGCCTCGACCTGCGCGCCTTGCTCGGACCGGAATTGAGCGTGTCGGGCTTCGACCGCGACACGGATTACCGCCAGATCGCGCTCGTCTTCGGCTTTGCGTTCTGAGCGCGTGGTCCAGGTCGCGCGCGCGCTGAAGGTCGAGGTCGTCACACCGGCGCCCAAGGGCTCGACCAGCGGCAACCGCCACACCGCGCAGCGCTACGTGCGCATCCTGCGCGACCTCGGCTGCGCCGCCAGCGTCGTGGAACGGTGGATCGACACGCCGTGTGATCTGCTCGTCGCGCTGCACGCGAAAAAAAGCGCCGGGTCGATCGCGAAGTTCGCGCGCGTGCATCCGCTGGCGCCGCTCGTGGTCGTCCTGACCGGCACGGATCTCTACGAGGATCTGGAGCCTTCAGCCGAAGTCGTGCGCTCGCTCGATCTCGCGACGCGCATCATCGTCTTGCAGCCCTCGGCGCTCTTGCGGCTGCGGCCGGAGTGGGCGGCCAAGACGCACGTCATCCTGCAAGCGGCCGAGCGCGTGAACGGCACGGCGGAACCGCTCGTCGGCGTGTTCGAGGTCGCCGTTCTCGGACACCTGCGCGGCGTCAAAGATCCGTTCCTGCCGGCCGAGGCCGTGCGCTCCCTGCCGATCGAATCCAAGTTGCGCGTGTCGCACGTGGGGGCCGTGATCGATCGCGGCATGGAAGATCGCGCGCGGCAGGAAAGCGCCGAGAACCCGCGCTGGCGCTGGCTGGGAGAGCGCTCGCACAAGGCGGCTTTGCACGTGCTCGCGCGCGCCGAAGCCTTCCTGCAGACCTCGCTCAACGAAGGCGGGTCGATCGCGCTGGCCGAAGCGATCGTCGCCGGCAAGCCGATCCTCGCGACCCGCATCGCGGGCGCGGTCGGGATGCTGGGCGCCGACCATCCGGGTCTGTTTCCCGCGGGCGACGCCGCCGCCTTGGGGCGACTGCTCGCGCGCCTCGAGCAGGACGCGGAATGGCGCGCCGAACTCGCGGCGTGCAGCACGGCGCTCGCGCCGCGTTTCTCGCTCGCCGCCGAAACGGCCGCCTGGAGTGCGTTGCTCGCCGACCTCGGACTCCTGGGCGAGCGACCGCGCGTGCGCTTGACGCAAGTCGGCTCGGCCGAACAGGTCCACGACTTCGCGGCCGCCGTGCGCGAGGGGCTCTGCGCGACACCGAAACGTCTGCCGTGTCGCTTCTTCTACGACGAGACGGGATCCAAGCTCTTCGAGGAGATCTGCTCGCTCCCGGAGTACTACCTCACGCGCGCCGAGGACGAGATCTTGACCGCGCGCTCGAGCGAGATCCTCGCGCTGGTGCCGTCCGGCTCCGAGATCGTCGAACTCGGTAGCGGCAGCGCCGAGAAGTCGCGGCATTTGATCGCGGCCGCGATCGCACGCGATTCGCGCGCGCGCTACACGCCGATCGACATCTCGCGCTCGGCGCTCGAGTCCTCCGCCCGCGCCCTGACCGCGCGCTTCCCGTCACTCCACGTGCACGCGATCGCCGCCGAATACCACGCCGGTCTGGCGCGCAGCGCGAGCCCGGGTCGCGGCCCGCGCCTGTACGTGTGGTTGGGTTCGAACGTGGGCAACTTCGATCGCACCGAGGCGGCCGCATTCCTGAGTGGCCTGTGTGCTCACATGGGGCTCGAGGATCGGCTGGTGATCGGCATCGATCGGCGCAAGTCGAAGGCCGTTCTGGAGCCCGCCTACGCCGACGCGGCCGGTGTGACGGCGCGCTTCAACCTCAACTTGCTCGCACGCCTCGCGGCGACTTTTCACTGTGCCATCGATCTCGCGCAATTCGAGCACGTCGCGTTCTACGACGAAATCGAAGGCCGCATCGAGATGCACCTCGAGAGCCGCGTGGAGCAGGTGATCGACATCCCCGAACTCGAGCTGCAGGTCGCACTCATGAAGGGCGAGCGCATCCACACGGAGAATTCCTACAAGTACTCCGACGACGAAATGCGCGAGCTGGCGCGCGCGGCAGGGATGCGCGTGCAACGCGAGTTCCACGACTCAGGCGAACAATTCACGCTGGCCGTCTTCGCGCCTTGCTGACTGGGGCGGTGCCCCACACGCAAGAACGCCCCCGGCGCGCGCGTAGCTCGCCGAGGGCGTGTGCCCGGAACGCTCCCCATCCTGAAGTGACGATCCGGGTATTCACTCGTTGCGCGTCAGTAGGCGCAATGTTTCACGCGCCACCCGCCTTCCACCCACACTTCTCGCGTGCGCGTTTCGAAGCGGCCCGGCGTGCAACGCGTCTCGTAGCGCGCGGGGCACACCAGCACCTGGTACGCGCGACCGCAGGCGTCGTAGCGCCACTCGTACCGCGCCGGGATGTACACGCGCTCCTCGCGACCCGGGACCCACACCTGCTCCGTGATGGTCTCGTAGTGGCTCGGGACCCACTCGCGCTGCGCGTAGCCCATCGGGCGTGCGGGCGGACGGTGCGGCGCCGGCCGATTTCCGATGTGCAGGCCGACCGAGACGTTCTTCTTCTGGAAGCGGATGCCTAGATCCTGAGCTGTCGCGGCGGGCGCGAAGGCCAAGGCGCAAGTCAAACCGGCTAGGGTCAAGAGCGGGCGCATGTTCATGTTCATCTCCGTTCAGGTCGCGCGGGGTTTGGAAGTTGCGCGACGACGCCGGATGGATGCGAGCGCCGTGCCGTGAACGCGCAGGCCCTCAAGAGGGATTGCATGCCCGAGGCAGGGCCGTGTGTCCTCGTCCGGCGAACGCGTCGAGGACACACCGACCCTCCGGGGGTCGCGCGCATGACGAAACTGCCATGTACCCGGGGGGGGGCGTTTCGTGGCGAGAATCACGAGCTTTGGAACCCGGGCCGCGCGCCGTGCGTCCCACAGGGTCCAACGGGTCTGCCTGACCCGAAGCGGCCACTTCACCCCTCCACGCGAGCAGGAGATGGGGTACGCTTGGAACCAGGTTTCTCCAACCTCTCTCTCCTCTCACTGCCTCTCAGCCCATTCACGGAGCTCCTTATTCATGAAGCGACTCTCTCCCTTCTTGTGTGCCCTCGTAGGCAGCGTCGGACTCGCTGTCAGTGCGTCCGCACAAGGCACGGACACGTGCACGACGCCCACGCCGATCGCCGGGGTCGGCACGTTCGCGTTCAACACCAGCGCGGCGACGACCGGCACGCAAGGACAGGCCAACGCCATCTGCAATCAAGCCGGCCAGATCGGCATCACCCTGGACGTCTGGTTCACCTGGACCGCGCCGAGCACGGATTCGTTCTCGATCTCGACCTGCGGCGGTGCTTCGTTCGACTCGAAACTCGCGGCGTACACCGGCGCGGGTTGCCCTGGTGCCGCGGCGATCGCCTGCAATGACGACGCTTGCAGTGTCCAGTCGAGCATCACTTTCAACGCCACGTCGGGCAGTCAGTACACCCTCCAACTCGGCTCCTACCCCGGCCAGCCCGGCGGCAGCGGCACGCTCACGATCGCCGTGGTCGCGCCGTGCGGCGGAAACACCGGTCCAGACGTCATCGTCGGCGACCTCCAGGAGGTCGCGAACTACTCCGCCTCAGGCGGGATCGATGCCATCTCGCTGGGCACCTACTCGTGCAACATCGGCAACGCCAACCTGAGCTGGATCTCGAGCACGAACCAGCACCCGGTCATCGGCGGCAACCTCTACCGCTACCGCGTCGTCAGCGGCTCGGGCCGCTTCGAGCAGATCGGAATGAGCTGGCTCAAGCACGGCTTCTTCGCGCTCAGCAACACGCTGTGCTGCCCGGGCTGTGTCGGCACCGACGGCACTTCGCTCGGTGTGAACTGCGCCGACCCGTACACCGCGGGACGCAACGGCACGCAGTCGGGCCTCGGTCCGCGCTTCCAGGTCAATGCAGCCACGGGTGCCTACACCTACCCGCCTGCCAACCCGACCTGGTCGGGTAGCGTGGCGCGCCGCCTGCAATTCCTGCAATCGGACGTCGACACCTCGGCGGGCGTGCGCTACTTCGGCGAAGGCCAGTACGTGACCCCCGACGACGCAGCGGCCGGCAATCAAAACAACAACGCCAGCTACCGCGAACTCACGGTCAACGCGTCCGGTTCGACCTTCTCGCTCGCGGGCACGACCCAGCGCGAGAAATCCGCCATCCGCGCCTGGCCGGTGGCCGAGGCGGGTGTCGTTCTGAACGACGTTCAGGTCCCCGGCGACGGCCTCTTCATCGTCGGGTACAAGACCACGAACCTCGGCGGCGGTCAGTACCACTACGAGTACGCCGTCTACAACATGAACAGCGACCGCAACGGCGGCTCGTTCTCGATTCCCTTGCCCGCGGGCGTGACGCTCTCGAACATCGGCTTCCACGATATCGATTACCGCAACGGCGACGGCAACGCATCGGTCAGCTTCTCCAACACGGACTGGACCGTGACACAGACGGCCGGCTCGATCACCTGGGCCACTGAAACTCAGGCAGCCAACAACAACGCGAACGCGTTGCGCTGGGGCACGACCTACAACTTCCGCTTCGACGCCAACGCGCCGCCGACCAACGGTAGCGCGACCCTGGGTCTGTGGAAGACGGGCTCGCCCGCGAACATGACGACGCCGGTCGAGGTTCCCTCCGGTGGAACGTTCACGCTGTTCTGCGCCGGCGACGGCACGGGCACGGCCTGCCCGTGCGCCAACAACTCGCCCATCGGCAACAACGAGGGCTGCTTGTCCTCGCTCGCCATGGGTGGTCGCGTCCGCGCGAGCGGCACGCCGAGCATCGCCTCGGACACGCTGCTCTTGACCTGCACGCAGGTTCCGAACGGACCGGCGCTGTACTTCCAGGGCTCGGGCCAGACGAGCATTCCCTTCGGCGACGGCCTGCTCTGCATGGGCGGTTCGATCATCCGCTTGGGTGTCGTCTTCGCGACCGGCAACACGTCGGCCTACCCGAGCGGCGTGCAACCGCTCGTGAGCGTCCAGGGTCTGTGCGCCGCGGGCAACGTCCGCAACTACCAGGCGTGGTACCGCGACGCAGCCGTCTTCTGCACGGCCAGCACGTTCAACCTGACGAACGGTCTGAACCTGACGTGGGCGCCTTGATCTGACGGGCACCTCGCCCACACTGCGGGCCGGTCTCGGGTTTCCCCGGGGCCGGCCCGCGTGCTATCCATCGTGCGCGTTCTCTGATGTTGCCCCCCAAGTTTCAGCGTCCCTTGCCGCTCGGCTCGCGCCTCGAAGTCGAGATCGAGAGCCTGGCCGGCAGCGGAGACGGCGTCGCGCGCGTCGACGGCTGCGTGGTGTTCGTGCCGCAATCGGCTCCGGGCGACACGCTGCTGGTCGAGATCGTCGAAGTGCAGAAGCGACACGCGCGCGCCCGACTGATCGAAGTGCGCGCGCCGTCGGGCGATCGACGCACGCCGCACTGCGGACACTTCGAGCACTGCGGCGGATGCACGTGGCAGCACGTGTCGGCCGAGGCGCAGCGAGCGGCCAAGGCGCGACATCTCACCGACGCGCTGGAGCGTCTGGGCGGCTTGAAGTTGGAAACTCCCATAGAAGTGCGCTTCGCTGAAGAGTACGGCTACCGCTCGCGCGCCACGCTGTCGTTCACGGGGCGCGGGGGCGCGCTCGGGTTCCGGCGCGCGCGCGCGCACGCGGTCGAAGCGATCCGCGAGTGTCCTGTGCTCGTGCCCGAGTTGCAGCGTGAACTGACGCGGTTGCAAGCCGATCAGGCGCGCATTCCGTCACAAGCCGTCGAGGTCCAATTGGCGGCCGGAGATGAGCGTGTGTGCACGACCTTCGTCGACGCGAGGGGGCACGTGTGCGGTGTCGTCGAAAAGGACGCCACGGTCGAGCAACGTGTGGGGGACCTGCACTTCACGTGGGACGCGCGCCAATTCTTCCAAGGCAATCGACGGCTGTTGGAAACGCTCGTTCAGACGGCGGTCGACGGGGCGCGGGGAAGTACGGCGCTCGATCTCTACTGCGGCGCGGGACTGTTCAGCTTGTCCCTGGCCAAGAACTTCGAGCAAGTCCTGGGCGTCGAAGGGCTCTCGCGATCCGTGGATCTGGCGCGTCGCAACGCGACGGTGAACAACATCAAGAACGTGCGCTTCGAAGCGCGCGCAGTCGCGGATGCGCTGGCGCACGCGGATTTCGCGCACAGAGTCGACTTCGTCCTGCTCGATCCGCCGCGCGCCGGAGCCGGAGCGGAAGTGGTCCGAGCAATTGCGCGCAGAGAACCGCGCGAAGTGCGCTACGTGTCGTGCGATCCGGCGACCCTGGCGCGAGACGTGGCACTGTTCAGGGACGAGGGATATGAGGTGGTGAGTGTCGTCGGGCTGGACCTGTTCCCGCAGACGGTGCACGTAGAGGCGGTGGTGAGGCTGCGTCCAAGCGGCAGCACGTAACTGCGCTCGTGCGCCTCTCGCAGACTCAAGCGAGTCCTTCGCCGCCTTCGCGGCGCCGAAGGATCCCGACCGGGAGCGAACGCCAAACAGCCGGCGCAAGCCCAGCGAACCCAGAACCCGTCCCCACTTCGATCGGGGCACAGAACCCCTCCCAGTACGCTTCCAGTCCGACCCCGCACTCACCCCGCAACGCTTCCACACCGACACCGCACCCACCCCGCAACGTTTCAAGACCGGCAGCGAACCCAACCCATCTACGCTTCCAGACCGACACCGAACCTGAGCCCCTCGACGTTTCCAGTCCGACACCGAACACACCCAACCAGACCCCACCCCATTGTTGACCTCCTGGTTCGCGATTTTTCCAGTGGCGTTCGTCCGAGTTTGACCGTACCGAGCCAGGCTCGTGTGGTGCATCTTCGCCGG
>JAEUIA010000110.1 GCA_016795245.1 Planctomycetota bacterium
GCTCTGCAGCGGCGAAGATGCACCACACGAGCCTGGCTCGGTACGGTCAAACTCGGACGAGCGCCACTGCGCAAATCGCGAACCCCGAGGTCAACAATGGGGTGGGGTCGAGTGGGTGGGGTTCGGTGTCGGACTTGAAACGTTAATGGGCGGGGTTCGGTGTCGGTCTCGAAGCGTTGCGTGCGGGGTTCGGTGTCGGTCTGGAAGCGTTGGCGGGTTGGGTTCGGTGTCGGTCTCGAAACGCTGCGGGGTCGCGTCCGCCGTCGGACTAGGAGCGTTCTGGGGATTTCCCCACTGCGGGTTCGCGCGCGTTCCGGCTCCGTTGCGCCCACCCGATTCAAGTGCTTGGAGACATCAGCGCGGCGGCGGTGATTGCATGCCTTCGAGGAAGGTCGCGGCCGCCTCTTCCGAACCTTCGCCGCGCGCACGCGCAGTCGTCCAGCGGCGCAACACATCCGTGCGCATCGCCAGCGCGCGTGCTTGCGCGTCCTTGCCGTTGGCATCGACCTGCTGGATGGCGCGGAAGCCCTTGGGGTGCAGCGCGAGTCGGATGCGATCGACCGCCGCAGTCTGGAACAGGGCCAGGAAACCCTTGGTGAGCGTGACACGCTTCATCGGGTGCAAGCGCGCCATGCCGGCGCGCCAGCGCTCGCGTTCGCTGACGAGCAGAACGTGGTTGAAGATCATCTTGTTGGTCGTCATCGACAGCGCCTTCTTCGGCACCGTGCGATTCACGAGGTCGTCCAACTCGGTCAGTGCGTCCTGATTCTTGAGTGTGGTCACGCGCTGCCAACGCCGTTCAGGCACGAAACGATCGGCGTTCATCTCCCAATAGAGGTGTCCCAGACCCTTGGTGCGCGCGTAGCGCGCGAGGTGATAGGGGACGAAATGGTTGTGCGCGATGGTGTCGGCCGCGAGGTGCGACAGATAGCCGGCGATGAAGGCCTCCTGTCTGCGATTCTCGGCCAGCGCGCGCATCTCCTCGATGATGAGCCAGCGATGGCAGTGGTTGTACGCGCCGCCGAAGGCCTTGAAGTTGATGATGTCGGCCGCGATGTTGCCGTAGTCGTAGGCCGTGCGTTCTTCGTCGATCAGGAGCGCCGTTTCGCGTGGGAGCAATTCCTTGCGCCGGCGCCACACGCGCTCGCTGAACTCCAGGTGATGGCCCGGGCCCCAGGCGAGGACGCAGACCGCGCAGACGACACTCAAGACGACGAACAGCATGGAGTGCAAGGTTAGCCCCTGCTCGCGCGGGTTCCACTGCTCATTCGCCGACGGTGCGCGAGCTGTACGCTCGTCGAACGCTGGATGCGCGGCCGTCTACCGGTCGAACGCGCTCCGCACCGATGGCCTGGAGAGTACGACGAAGGTACACACACCGAGCGCCGTGCCGTAGGGGATGCCGATGACGGAAACTCCAGCCGTGACGAGACACAGGGTTCGCGAGCGACGCTGCTTGAGCCGCCGTGCACTCATGAACTTCATCACCGCGAACACGATGAAGACGACAAAGAAGAGCAGCCCGAATGCGGCGAAGATCCAGCCCATCGCGGCCGGCGGCATCGAGCCGCCCTTCTCTGCCAGTTGCCGCGGAAGGGCGCCCCACAAGACGAGGCCCAGGCCGGCGTAGAAGAGTCCCACGAGCGATGTCAGCAAGTCGACGCCGGCGGCGATGAGGTAGCCCATCGAGAGTATTCGCAGTTGCTCGTCGTCGATGATCTGTTGGCGTTCTTCTTCGAGCATGGTGTCTGCGCTCAACTTTCCGCGCCCGCACGGGCGCACAGGGCGTCGATCTCCGCCAGCATCGCACGTACGTCGATGCCCTGCGGAGTGGGTGAATGAAGCACGCGCGAAGGAGCAACACCTTGCGGAAACGTGCGCGCCGGTTGTCCCGGCGCGAAGATGCCGACCACCGGTGCGCCGAGCGCATTGGCCACGTGCAGCGGTCCGGAATCGTGTCCCACGAAGAGTCGCGCGCAGGCGAGCAGGGCCGCCGTCTCGCGCAACGTGCCGTTCGTGAATTCGTCCGCGTAGCGCCACGACGCGGGCGCCGTGGACTGCGAGCGAACTTCGGCGAGCTCCGTGGAGCTGCCGACCCACACGACGCGCTCCTGGCGCTGTTCGAGTTCGCGTGCGAGCGTGATCCACTCCGACAGCCGCACGCAGCGGCGCCGGTCGCTCGCGAACGCGTGCAGAGCCGTGAACGGTTCACCGACGGCGCGCGTGATTCGCGCGCGCTCGGCCGCGAGGCGCTGCGCATCGAGTTCATAGCGCAGTGTTGGATGCGGGACGCCGAGCGCATCCAGCAGGTGCGCATGGTCCCGCAACACCGGCAGCAGCGAATCGGCCGGCGGGAGCATGTGCGTCAGGAAGCGGCGGTTCTTGCGCCGCTCCTGCGCGATGCGCACGGTCGCACCCGTGAAGCGCACCGCCGCCGCAGCGCGCCACTGGGGCGAAGTGATCACGGCCAGGTCGTGTCTCTGGGCCCGCAACGAGCGCACGGTACGAGCGAAGCGCACGAAACTCCCCTTGGCGCGACCCGGAGCGCGATCCCAAAACGGGTCGCAGGCGACGATCTCGTCCACCGCGGGCACGAGGGCCGCGACATCGGCCGCGTACTCCTTGCACCACAGCGTGATGCGCGCCGCCTTGAAGTGCGCCTTCAGCGGCGGCGCGAGACTGGCCGTGAAGACGAGGTCGCCGAGGTTGTCCAGACAGACGAGCAGGATGTGCTCGACCGCGTCGGCAGCGAGCGCGACGCGCATCACTCACGCCTCGTCGTGCCCGTGCGCGACGGCACTGCGACCGTCACCCCGGGAGTCGCCGGATCGCGCACGACCGCCTGCACCGCTTCGAGCACACGTGTCACCGCGAGATCAGTGATCGAGCCCGGTTCCGCGGTCGTCAAGCAGCGCGCGCCCGGTCGCGGATCGAACCATTCGGCGATGCGCGTGCGCGCGGCTCCGTCCCAATTGCCGAACACGAGTACGGTGGGCACGCCGGCGAGTTGCGCAACATGGCTCGGCCCGCAGTCGTTGGCCACGACGGCGCGCGCCGCGCGCACCGCGACGGCGATATCGGCCAGGCTCTTGTCGATCAAGCTCGTCGTGCACTCCGCGAGGCCCGCATCGCGAAACAGCTCGGCGTAGCGCGCTTCCGTGCCGCCGAGCACGAGTACGAAGCGTGCGTCGGAATGCTCGCGCTTCAAGGCCAACGCCAGCTCGACGAAGTTGCGCTCGCCCCACAGCTTGCGCTCCTCGCTGCCGCAGGGCATCAACACGAAAGCGTGCTCGGCCGTCGCGCTGCTGCGGGCTGCGAGCGCTTCGATCGCGGCGGCGAACGACACAGGCGGTGCCTCGCCGGCGACCAGGTCCATGTAGTTGCGCGCGCGGTAGATCTGCGTGTTGCGTCGGATCGTGCGCGTGAAGACGAGCTTGGAGAGTGCCGTCGCATACCCGAGCGTGCGCGTCGCGCCTGCAGTCGAGATCAGTGCCGTGAGACCGAACGATTGCGGCCGCAGCAGCACGATGCGCTCGAACTTGCGCTCGCGCAGATCGCTCCACAGGGCGCCCCCGGCACCGGCGTAGACGCACACCTCGTCCGCGAGCCCGATCGCCGTGAACATGCGCCCGCGCTCGAAGGGCGCGTAGACGACCAGCGGTCCCGTGAGCCGCCTCAACGTCTCGAGCAGCGGGACATGCACGACCATCGCGCCGAAGAAGTCGCGATTCTGCAGGAAAACAGCCGTACCGCCGCGCGCCTTCGTCATCGACGCGAACAGTACCTAAGCTCTCGCCGCGAAGCGACTCGCGGCCGACAAACCGGCCCGGTCAGAGGATCTCGAGCAATCCGGTCCCGTCGCCCGCGATCAAGGTCGCCGTCGCTGCACGGTAGTGGAAGTCCTCCGTGATCAATGCGTTCCACGGCAGGCGGTCGCGGTCGCACACCTTGCCCAGTGCAACGGCGGCGAAGCCGCGTGCCGTCGCAGACGCCGTCCGATTCGAGAGCAGGGTCAGGAGGGGATCGATGGCGCGCCGATCCCCGATCCAACCGATGACCGCAGCGGCGGCACCTTGCGAAGTCAGGCTGGTGCCGCGCTCGAGCGTTTCGAGCAGCGTCGGAACGAGCGTGCGGTCTTCGAGCAGCGCCAGACCGATCGCGGTGTTCTTCAAGAGCTCGGGACGGAACCGTGCCGTTCCGAGTTGCGCCTGGAGCACGCGCCCGGCGGTCGAGTCGCCGATCAGACCCAACGCCACGGCGACGTGTCCGAGCACGCGCGGATCCGAACTGCGCTCGAGCTTCGCGAGCAGTACCGGAACCGCACTGCGGTCGCCTGTCAGTCCGCACGCGATCGCCAGCGCGCTGACTTCATCCGGCGAACCGGAATCGCGCAGTGCCGCCGCCAGGTTGGCGCGGACCGACAGTGAATTCGGTTCACCCGCGAGGTTGCGACCGTGCTCGAGGATTCCGAGCGCGAGCGCAGCCCAGGAGCGTTCCTGCATCCGCCCGTCCGAGAGGCGAGTGCTCAAGAAAGTCCGCGCGTCGGCTGAACTGCGCTCGAGAGGGGCCGAAGCCGCACGCTGTGCGATGGCGATCAGTGCGAACGAACGCGACTGACGTTCGCCGCCCAACGCAACTCGTTGCAAGGTGGCGCGCACGCGCGTTTCGAGTGCGGTGACCTCCGTGCCGCCGACGCGGCCGAGTGCCAGTACGCAGCCCTGGACCACCTCGTCGCGCTCCGACGAATGCGGCGCCAGTGCGGAGAGCAGCACACCCGTGATCTCGGCGCAGGCGGATTCGCCCGCTCCTTCGGCGAGTTTGGCCAGTGCCGCGGGAATGTGTGCCCGAACCCAGCGGTCGCCCTTGCTGTTGGCGAACAGCGCGAGCAGGGTTTCCAACTGCGTCTCGCGCGAAGCGGTCGCGATCGACGACACGCGCCGCGCCGCGGCGACGGTGGCGGGGGAGGTCAGACCTTCGCCCAGCTTGTCGGACCACTGCAGCGGCGCGAGTCCGAGTGCGATGACGCAGCCGACGTGCACGTCGGCGGACGCGCCGCGGTCCTCGGACAACGTGGCGACAAGATGGTGCACGATGAACCGGCGCACATCCTCGTTGCGCGTGCGCGCGCCGAGCAGTCCGAGCGCATAGGCGGCAAACGCCCGCGTGCGCGTCGAGACCGAGCGGCCGCCCAGCGCCTTGCGCGCGCTTTCGGAGTCGGCCAGCAGTCCCGCGAGTTCCGGGGCGGAGGAATCGTCGCCCACGAGACCGCGCGCCAGCACGGAAGTCTCGGAGATCTCCTGGTTGGGATCGTTCGCGAACGCGGCGAACGTGCGGCTGAGTTCTCCCGCTCGGGCTGCGACCGGCCCGTCCGCGAGGCGCGCGAGCGCGATCGTAGCACCGGTGACGATGTCCTGTTGACGCTCCTTGTCCAGGCTCTCGAGCAGCGCCGGGACGACGCGCTCCAAGGCCAGCGTCGATGTCGATTGTGCGCGCGTGCTGGTTCCGGAACCCAGCCAGGTCTCGTCGGATCCGGTGGCGACGTCGAGCGCTTCGACGTGTGCTTTCAAGTTCAGGTAGCGATCTTGATTGAACAACCACCACGTTTCCCAGGAGGTCGTGTCGGGTGCCGTCGCGAGCGCGCCCGTGGCCGGGCCCGCGGAGGGAACCTTCGCCGGAGTGCCCGTGGCCGGTCCGCTCGGACGCAGACCACCGGTCGCCGGGCCGACGGGAGCTTTCGGCGTCGCGGGCGCCTGCGGCGGTGAAGCGGGATGCGGCGTCGTCGGTCCGACCGGTGCACTCGGGCCGGTCGGCACGCTCGGCGTCGAAGGCACGGGCTCCGGCGCGGGGCCGGGCACACCCGGCGTGGAGGGAACCGGGACGTCGGGAGGAGTCGGGAGGAAGATTCCCCCGTGGCCGCGGGCCGACACGGTCAGCCATGCCAGCGCAAACAGGTAGGTCAAAAGCTTTCTCATGCTTGCTTTCCTCTCGTCCGTTCGACCCTGCTCGATGAGGACAGACTATCCGAGTCGCGCCGTTGCGTTACCCCATTCCGAAACTTGATCGTGGTCGCGCGCCCGGCGCACACGCGTTCAAAACCGCACAGGGAATCCGCACACAGGTGCCGCGCCGGAATGCAGGGCGCGGTCTCTGGGAGGGGCCCCGCAGGGTCGGGCGCGATCGGGCACTCCGCGTACACATCGCGTGCCGTGGGCCTCCGCCCGCCGTAGAGTGACCCTTCCAACCCGCATGCAAGACGCCGCGCCCCTGTGCCTGGCCCACGTCGATGCCGAGATGGGGTTCTCGGGCGGCGAGGTGCAGGTGTTCCTGCTCATGGAGGGATTGCGTGCGCGCGGACACCGTTCGGTGCTCGTCGCGCCGCCCGCGAGCCGGGCCGAGAGCGAGGCGCGCGCGCGCGGTTTCGAGACGCGGGCGGTGCGCATGCGCGGCGACCTGGACATGGGCAGCGTCGTCGAACTCGCCGGCGTGCTGCGCGAGCTCAAACCCGCTGTCGTGCACTTGCACACGGGGCGCGCGACCTGGCTGGGCGGTCTCGCCGCGCGCGCGGCGCATTTTCCCGCGATCACGACACGACGCATGGATCGGCGCGTGAAGCGCGGGCTGCGGACACGCCTCGTGTACGGGCGGCTCGTGCAGCGCGTCGCCGCGATCTCGCCGGCCGTGCGCGACAACTTGATCGCGGGCGGCGTCGACCCACGCAAGATCGAACTCGTGCCGAGCACGATCGATCCGGCGCGCGTCGTCGCGCACAAAGGCCGCGCCGCGACGCGCGCGGAACTGGGCGCAGCGGATGACGAGATCTTGTTCGTGGCGCTCGCGTCGCTCGTTGCGCGCAAGGGACTCGACGTGTTGATCGACGCCTGTGCCGTGCTCGCACAGCGCCAGGTCGCTTTCGCGTGTCGCATCGCGGGCTCCGGAGAGGAACTCGAGCGACTGCAGACGCGCGTCGCGGAGCGCCGTCTCGCCACCCACGTGAAGTTCCTCGGCCGTCGCGACGACGTGGGCGACCTGCTCGCGGCCTGCGACGCGTTCGTGTTGCCGGCGCGGCGCGAGGGCCTGGGTGTCTCGGCGCTGGAAGCGATGGCCGCCGCGCGTCCGGTCGTGGCCAGCGCCGTCGGCGGATTGGCGGACGCAGTCGTCGCGAACGAGACCGGATTGCTGGTCCCGCCTGACGACGTGGCCGCGCTGGCGCAGGCGCTGGAACGCATCGCGCTCGACGCCGACTTGCGCACGCGACTCGGCGCCGCCGGTCCGGCGCGCGTCAAGGCCGGCTTCCTGCCCGAGCAGATGGTCGCCGCGTACGAGCGCATTTACCGCGAGGTGCTCGTGCAGAGCGACAGGCGCGCATGAACGGCCGACTGGAACTCCTCGAGCGCGTCTCGAGCACACGCGTCTTCGTACTGGCCTTCGTGCTGCTTGCGGCATGGCACTTCGAGTCGTTCGCGGAGCCGCCGTATTGGGATGCGCTGACGGGAGCCTTCGCGCAAGGACACTGGGCTGCACAGCATTCGCTGTCGCCCTTCGCGCTCTTGCGCGAGGCGGGGTATTTCACGCGCGGCGGAGCGTGCGTCTACCCGTTCAGCATCTACCCTACCGTCGTGGCGCTGCTGGAGCGTCTTGGACTCGAGCCGCGCGCGGCTTTCGTCGTCCTGCACTGCGTCTCGTTCGCGGCCGCAGCCGTCGCCGCCGCCGCGACGTTCGCGCTCGCCCGGCGCGCGCTCGGCGGAGTCGTCGCGGCGCTGCTCACGGCGGCGCTCGTCCTGCAGCCCATGTTCCGCGCGCTGGCTGCGCAGATGAACATGGACATCGTCCTGTGTGCGTTCTCGTTGCTGTCGGTCGTGGCGCTCGTCGAGCGCAAACACGGCCGCGCCGCGCTGTGGGCGGCTTGCGCGCTGCTCGTCAAGCCGACCGGGATCATCGTGGTCGCCGCGAATCTCGCGTCGCTCGTCTTGCGCCTCGCCAGTTCGAACTCCGCGGATCCGGACGCAGCGGAGCGAAAGTGCATCGCGCGTTCCGTGTGGGCACACGTCGCCTTGTTCACGTTGTTCGCGGCGCAGCTTGCCGTGTTGGCGCACTACGACAAGGCACCGCCGGGCGTGTCGGCCTTCGGCGGGACGGTGGCCTTCCTGGGCAAGCGCCTGTGGACCCTGCCCGAGTTCGGATTGGCATTGTTCGCCGTGCTGGCGCTGTCGCCGCTCGTGGTGCGGAAGCTGTTCAAGCGCGAAGCGCCGGGTATCGAAATCGATCTGTTCGTCTTCACGATCGCGTTCACGGGCTTCTACTGTCAGTACGAAAACGTCTTGCCGCGCTACTTCCTGCAAGCCTGGCCGGTCGTGATGATCGCCGTGGCGGTCCTGGCCGCGCGCTTGCGGATGCCGCGTGCTGGGATCTATGCGGCCTGCGTCGCCTTCGCAGCTTTCGGACTGGCGAACGCGCACGGGCGCTTCCATCCGACGAAGTACGCCGACTGGAGCGTGCCGAACGACGCGCGTCCCCTGGTCTCGAACGAAGGCTGGCTGCTGGAGCGCTCGCTCGAATACCAGGACGATCTGGAGTTGAATCGCGCGCTCGCCGAGCGCTGCGAGTCGATCCAGGATGCGGTCGTGGTCGCCAACTGGCCGGTCCTGCAGTTGCTCGCCGTGCCGCGCCTCGGCTACGTGGATCGCCCGCCGCAACTCGCGACGGCGGAGACGCCGATCGAGTACGCCGGGTTCGAGATTCAGATCGCGGGACACATGCGGCCGCGGCCGGCATTCGTGCGCGTCGTGACTCCCAACGTCTACGGCAGCGAACATTCGCGCGTGCTCGCGGGCGACGAGGTGCTGGAGACGTTCGAGCGCGGCCGCTTGCGCGCGTTCTTGCTGCGACGGCCTTCGGATTCCAGGGAACAAGGTCGATAGACTCTGGCTCACGATGGCGTTCAAGAGATCTACACTCGTTCTCGCCTTGACCGTGCTCTCCGTGGGCGCGACGGCGTGCCGGCGAGTCGAGCCGGTGGGTTCGGGCGGCGGAGCTGCGCTCATGCGCAACTTGATGCGCGGTGAGGCGCTCGAGATCGTCGCCGAAGAGCGCGGG
Source organism: Planctomycetota bacterium (assembly GCA_016795245.1). Lineage (GTDB taxonomy): Bacteria > Planctomycetota > UBA1135 > UBA1135 > JAEUIA01. The sequence continues at coordinate 9,094 of JAEUIA010000110.1, forward strand.
CTCACCGAGTCGCTGCAACGTGCAGCGGCGCGCCTGCGCAGCGCGGACGCGTCCGTGCGGTTCGATGCGTTCGTGACTGAGGGCCATCCCGTGCGCTCGCGCAAGATTCCGCGCATCGTCGTGGGCACGCGCGATTCGAACCGTGCGCTGGTCCTGGCGCAGCGCATCGGCGTCGTCGTGGATCGCACGGACGCGACCACCAGATTTCAGTACGGGGGCGAGGAATTCGCGGACGCCGCGGACGCATGCATCGCCACGTTCGAGGACCCGGACAGGCCTGGATTGCCGGTCACGCTCGTGTTCGCAAATTCCGAGGCCGCAGTGGCAGCGCACTGCGTCACGCTATTGCCGGCGTGGCGACCGTGGATGCGCGTGCTGCACCAGGGGCGTGTCGCGCGCGAAGGTCCGTTGCATCTAGACGGCGCGCCGCGCAGCGGAGAATTCACGAGCTTCACGCGCGCGCGGAGTGCGCGCGAGGCGGCGCTCGTGCCGATCACCGTCGACCTGGAGGGCTTCGACGTGCGCACGACGGCCGGAATGCCGCCCGACGCATTCGCGCGCTATGCCGGTTCGTGCCGCGCGTCGCTGCAACACGTGCGCGCGTGGTGCGCGTTCGATGGTCAGGCTCCGGCGTTGGACCTGGTCGTGTGGACGAACGTCTTCGACTACCTGGAAGACGGCGATCCCAACGCGCTGTCGACTTTCGACCCGCTCGCGCGGCGCACGGATGCGCTGATCCTGTACTCCTGCGACGACGGTGGTGCGGGCGTCGCGCGCGCGTGGGCCTCGTCCGCGTTGGGTGCACCGGCCGAGCCGTGGATGCTCGATGCCGCGGGAGTCGACGCGGCCTGGACCTGGTGGGGGCGGCCGATGCCGAGCTGGCTGGCGGGCTGCACCGCTGCGGTCGGAGTTCGGAAACTGAGTGAACTCACGGCAGCCGACGCGACCGAAAGCGACTCCGCGCACGTGATCTCACCGCTGCGTGGCGCACTGTGGCGCTTCTTGCGCGAGACGCGCGGACCGGAGTTCGTGCGCGAATTGTGGCGCGGCACACAGCGCTACGAGCCCGTTGACGCCGATCAGGAGGCCTTCACGCACTGGGTCATGGCGCTGGCGCAGTCCGCGCGAGCGGAGCACGAGCAGCACCGGGCCGCGCGGCGCGCAGGCGACTGGAAGTTCGACATGCTGCGCGGCATCGGTACCTGTGACTTTCGTGCGACGCGCGGACAGGGCCGATTGCGCGGCTACGGCTCGCTCGAGTTCGACACGCTGCTCGACGGAGCGCGCACCCTGGGTGCAGACGCACTGCTCGTTACCGCCTTCGCGCGCCACGAACCCGGAATCGCTCCGGTGTTCGGCGACGCGACGCGTCGCGAGCTCGCGCCGCGCGAAGGAGACGTGCGCATCCTGGCCGCCTTGCTCGCCGGGTCCGCACACGGAATGCGCACCCTGCTGTCGCCGCACTTGCTCTCGGGTGACGGCGGGACATTCAGCGGAACCTGGACGCGTTCGGACGAGCGCGGTTGGCAGGAGTTCTTCGACCGCTACGCGAGGTTCGTCGAACATCACGCCGCATTGGCCGAACTCGGTGGCGCGAGCGTGCTCTCCATCGGGACACGGCTGGCGGAAGTCTCCAGCTCCGAACTCGTGGGACGCAGGCCAAACGCGCCCGAAGCGGAATGGAAACGCGCCGGCTGGGCGCGCGTGGTCGCAGCCGCGCGCGGACCGTTCTCGGGCGCCTTGACCTACGCCGCGGGTTCGCCTGAAGAACTCGAAAAGGTCCCGTTCTTCACGGATCTCGACTACGTCGGGCTCGAACTCTCACCCACGCTCGACCTCGACGACACGAGCGACGGTCTCAACGCGCGCAACGAGATCACGCGCTTGATCGATTTCTCTCTGGATGCGCTGGAGCGCACCGCACGCGTCACGGGCAGGCGCGCCTTGCTGACGCAAGCGACCTTCAGCCCGACGCTGGATGGTGCCGCGAGCGTGCTGGGAGTGGGGCACACCTCCACCGACTGGCAGGCACAGCAGTACCTCGATCTCAGCGAACGCCTGAAAGTCTGGAGCGGTTCGCCGACGCTCGCCGGTGTCTTCGTCTGGCGCTTCGGCGCAGAGGCCGATGAGCCGGATTACTCGCCGCTCATCGACACCGCCCGCGCGCGCGACGCCGTCCGCGCGCTGCTCGAGTCGCTCCCGCGCCGCTGAGGGCTCAGAGCAGCGTGCCGTGCAAGAGGATCGCGGCGGTCGTGAAGTAGATCACCAATCCGGTGACATCGACCATCGTCGCGACGAGCGGCGCCGACGCCGTCGCCGGGTCGAGGCCGAAACGCTTCAGTGCGAACGGCAACAGCGCTCCGGAGAGCGTGCCCCACAAGGCGACTCCGAGCACGCTGAATCCGACCGTAGCGCCGAGGAGCGCCCAGTGTTCGCCGTAGAAGCCGACCGTAGGATCGTCCGCGTTCTTGAACGTGTTCTGCCACACCATGATCCGCACGAATCCGACGATGCCGAGCAGCAGGCCCAGCGACGTGCCGACCGCGAGCTCGCGCGCGAAGACGCGCCACCAGTCGCGCAAGCGCACTTCGCCGAGCGCGATCGCGCGGATCACCAGTGTGCTGGCCTGCGATCCGCAGTTTCCGCCGCTCGAGATGATGAGCGGGATGAAGAAGGCCAGGATCGCCGCCTTTTCGATCGCGACGCCGAAGTGACTCATCGCGCCTTCGGTCGCCATTTCACCGACGAACAGGAGCACGAGCCAGCCGCCGCGCTTCTTGAGCATGTCGAACATGCCGACTTGCAGGTACGGCGCTTCGAGTGCGGCCGTACCACCGATTTTCTGGATGTCCTCGGTGGCCTCTTCGCGCACGACATCGACGATGTCGTCGGCCGTCACGATGCCCTTCATGCAGCCGTTCGCGTCGACGACGGGCAGGGAGAGGAAATCGTGCTGCGCGAACAGCGCCGACAGCGCTTCCTGGTCCATCTCCTCGGGGACGCGGATCAGATCGGTTTCCATGACGTCGCGCACGAGCGCGTCGCCGCGGGTCATCATCAACTGCCGGAAGGACACGACGCCAAGCAAGTGCGCCTGTTGATCGAGCACGTACGCGTAGTAGATGCTCTCGACGCGCTCGCGCGTCTGGCGCCGCAGGTAGCTGATCGCTTCGTCGACGCTCATGTCCGGACGCAGACGCGCGTACCGCGGGTTCATCAAACCGCCGGCCTCGTCCTCCGAGTACGCCAACAGCGCGCTGATCTCACGGCGCGATGAATCGTCGAGCAGTGAGAGGACGCGCGAGCGGTCTTCCTCGTTGATCTCCTGGATCACGTCCGCCACGTCGTCGGGAGGCAGGGCGCGGATCCACCAGCGCTGTTCCGCGGTCGGCAGACCCGTGACGATCGTCGCGCGGTCGAATGCCGGCAGCTCGAGGAAGAACTCCTCGGCGTCGCTCGACGTCAGGTAGCGGAAGCCCTCGATGCGCGCCTCGGCATCGAGCACAGGCCACGCATCACGCAGATCCGCGGCGGCGACGCGCGGCAAGGGCTCGTCTTCGCGCTGCCCCGTGCTTTGGTAGGGATCGTTCTCGGACATGGCTCGCTGGTAGGTTCCACCTCGGGTGGTTCTACCCGGCGGTGGGCGCGTTCCCTATGACCGAGGCGCAGGATATTCGGAGAATCGCGGCGTCTTCGGGCCTGCGCTCGACCTCGAAGGCGCGGTGGAATCGCCACGGCGCCGAGACGCACCGAAGCAGAGCGCGCGCGATGCGCAGCGGGGGCTACCTGCGGCCCTGAACTCGCGGCGCGCATCCGACCCGTCCCGACCGACCGCCGTCGCGCGTGATCCGTCGTCGGGCCGCTCGCGGAGCCGGGAGTCCGAAACTCGGGCTCAGCCGATCGGATAGATGATGAAGTCGTCGTGAACCTGTAGCGTCGGCGTCGGCAGCGCCTGCAGCGCGGTGTTGAGTTCACGCAAGTGCTCGCGGGTCAACTGCAGCACACGCTCGTTCGGGTGGCTCGTCGATCCTAGAGGAAAGTCGACACCCGGTGTCGTGGTCATCTCGATGTGCGTCCCGAGGACCCAGCGCGTGGGGTGCGTGTTCGTGAAATCGACGAGCCGCTGCATGCTGGCCTTGAACACACCCCAGTTGCCCTGAGAACTCGCGCCGTTCACGTACAGTCGCCCGGGGTAGAGGCTGTCGCCCGTGAGCAGAATCCCGGTGCGCCGGTCGTACACGGCGATGTGCGCGGGATGGTGTCCGGGGATCGCGAGCACATCGAGCACGCGACCGCCCAAGTCGTAGGTCACAGGCTGCGTCGGCCACTGCGTGAAGCCGAAGAAGTTCGCCACCGCGCTCTGCGATGTGCCGACCACCGTCGTGTTGGGTTGGCCGCTGAATTGGCTGTCACCCGCCGTGTGATCGCCGTGGCTGTGCAGGTGAGCGACGATCAATTGCAGCGGAGTGCCGCCGTGCGCGGCGACGTAGGCGTCGACGATGCCTTGCACCGTCGTGCGCACCGGCACGCCACCGGCACCCGTGTCGAACAGGATGGCCTTCTGGGATCCGAACAGGAGGAACAGGAAGGGCGCCTCGTAGTTCGTGCACAAGGACTGGCGCAGGATGTAGAAGTCGGGGTTGTAGGCGTGGATTTGGAACTGCGGCTCGGTGCCGCAATTCGGGCCGCCGCTGATCCAGCGCGAGGGCATGGTGCCCCACTGCAAGCGGCGCGGCGCTTCGTAGGGTGTCCCTTGGAAACTCGCGAGCCACGCGGATCCCAAGGTGACTGCCGCCACTGCTGCGGCGATGTGCAAGGAAGTTCGGATGGAAGCCATGCTGCAATCGTACGAGACGATCCACGCGCGTGGCCGGAGAATCGGAGTCAGCGCGACTTGGAGACCGGCGCCGCGTGCGCCGCGATGAAGGCGGAAGGCTCGAGCCACTCGGCGAGCATGTCCTGCGGCCCGTAGCCCTGGCACCAATTCATGATGTCCGCCGGCGCGTTCTCGGGTGCCGTGCTGCCGACGAGGAGCGACAGCAGGATGCTCGTGCCGGATTCGACGCTGGTCACGAGCACGCTGGACTCGCCGTTCAGGCGAAACTTCAGTTCGCCGCGCAGGACGTCGGGGCCCGCGCGCAAGCCGTCTTTCGAGGCCGCCGCGCGCCGGACATCGCGCTCGAAGGCAGGCGAGATCTGAAAGTAGGGGCCACGATGGATGCCGAAGTGCAGATGCGCGGGGTAACGGCCGTTCTCCGCGCTCTTGTCGGCGCCGATGCGGCCGATGATCTGCCCGCGCTCGACGCGGTCGCCGGTCTTGACGCGTCGGTCGGCGGCGAGGTGCACGTAGAACGAACACACGGCATCCAAGTCGTCGATCGGCGGCTTCAGCGCGTGCTCGATGACGATCACGTTGCCCAGATTCCAGTGCACGACACCGGCCTTGTCGGTCCACGTCGGCGAGAAATCGGAATAGCGCACGATGCCGTCGCCGATGGCGTGCACTGGCGTGCCGCCCTTGAGCCACACGTCCTCGGCCAGGTGGTATGAATTCTTGAAGGGCGATTTCTCGCCGGTGACGAAGAGACCGAAATTGCCGCCGCGTTCGAGGGCTCGCATGTAACCCTCGCACGGCAGCACGAACGTGGTCTTCGCGACCGGCGCGGACGGAGGTTTTTCGTCGCGCGATAGACTCGCGCCGGCTACCGCGGCGCAGACAACCAGCGCGATCCAGGGCCCGCTCATCAGCCCCGGCCGGCCGAGTTCTTCGTGCCCGGCTTCGGATCCTTGCGCACGCTGACGCGGCCGGAGCGCACCGAATTCGTGATGTCTTTCAATACATCAGGTCCGAAGCGCGCCTGGAGGATCGCCGTCTGGTCCTCGGCGGACAATTCGAAGCCGGGGATGCGCTCCCACGAGTTGGGACCGGTCGTGCGGCGGTCTTTTTTCTCGCGCATGAGGCGCATGTCTTCGAGCGCGTTCGACAGCGGGCCCGGCCCTTGGCCGATCAAGTGATGCACGGTGCCCCACGCGAGTTTGGCGGGCTTGTCCTTCCACGTGCCGCGCTTCCAGTTCGCAACGTCGCTGAGTTCGAGTGTGCGCCCCAGGTCCTTCACCAGCGCCTTGGCCTCGTTCGGCCACGCACCATGTTCAGCCGCGAACACGAACTCGCTGCGGAACGGGAAGCAGTACACCAGGCCGTCGGCCGCGATTTCGCCGTCCCACGCGATGCCCTGCACGATCCAGTTGGGTTGTTGCCCGAAGCGCCGCAGCGTCATCAGTTGCACGGTGCGGTTGATGAGCTCGTGATCGCCGTTCCATTCCTCCTGGCCCGCGGCGTTCTCCTGGTACGCGCCCGCGAGCGGGTCCTCGATCGTGAAACCGGTGTGCTTGCGCGCGTCGTCGATCCAATGCTTGAGGTAGTGCGTCTCGCTCGCGAGCACGTCCAAGAGCGTGGAGTAGTCCTCGGCGGTCTTGACGATGAACAAGGCTGCGATCTGCGTGTCGGGCTCGATCGAACCGGTGCCCCAAGAAGTCTGCCACGTGGTCTTGGTGCCCGGCGAGTCGGGTGCGGCGGGAGTGCCCGTACCTTGGCGCAGCGCTTTCGACTCCGGATCCTCGGGCAGCGGCTCCGGTGCGGGCGGCGCGGGCTTGTCGTCGACCGGCGTCTCGGGTTGCACCTTGCGCTCGGGCGCGGGCAGCACACCGTCGAACCAGGTCTGCGCCTTGCCGATCGTGCGCAGCGTGTCCTGCAGGCGCGAGCGATTCTTGTGCGTCACGAGGAGGATGCGTCCTTGCGCATCGAAGTCCATGCGATATCCCGCACCGCTCGCCCACGGCGCGTAGCGCGCGACGATTGCGACCTGATCGGGAGAGAGGCCGGCGGGCAGTTGCTCGGTCGTGCCGGACTTGCCTTTGAAAGTGACGGGGACACCGGCAGCCGCGGCAGGCGGCGCCATCAGTGCAGCGAGACTCAGGGAAAGAAAGATCATCAGGGTCGGCTTTCGGGAAGCGTTCGATGCGGTGGAAGTGCGATTCATGTCCATAGATAGTCAGGAACGCCGTCGGTATCGATCTCTTCGAGTCAACTCGAGAAAAGATTGGGCAACGCGCAGGCAAATGGCGCTCAGCGGCGCTCCGACAGCCAGCGCACGAGACGTTTCTCGAGCGCGCGCAGGTCCAGCTTCAACACGGCCTTCACCGCTTCTGCAGTCGTCTGACGCGTGCCGCCGACGCCGTGGCCGATGCGCTGCAGGATCTCCGCGCCTTCCGTGGGCCGGCCCTCGATGAAGTACGCCGCGAGTGCGTAGGCGTACATCACGTCGGTTACGTTCATGCCGTTGACGTCGCGCTCGAGCGTGGCTGCGAACGACTGGTGGTTGGGACTGCTGAGCAGTACGAATGCCTCGTTGATCCAATTCGTGTCGGGCTTGGCGAGTCGGCTGCGCAGCGGATCGGGCTTGCTCGCTCCGTCAGGCTGGATGAACCACGTCAAGCGTGTACCGACGAGTTCACGCGTCAGGTAGAGGCCCAGGCCTTCGTAAGCCCAGCCCGATTCCATGCCCAGGCCCAAGCCGCGGTCGAAGAAGTCGCTCAACGTCTGGCGCACGCTGCCGTCGATGCGCTTGGGCGCGAGCCGATCCCAGTACACGACGTAGGGCTGCTGGGGGATCTTCGCGCCGACGACGTTTTTCAGGAATTCGCGGAAGCTCGGTTCGATGCCCGGCAGTCCGGAGAGCACCGCGTCCTTCTCGCCGCCGTTCGCGAGCAGATAGACGGTGTAGTCCGGAAGGTGCTCCGTCTGCAGGCCGAAGGCGAAGCGTACCAGGTCACCCGCAGCCTCGCAGGCGCGCAGCGTCTTCTCGACCTCGTCCTTGGCGCCCGATCCGAGCACGCGCACGTGCTTCGTCTCGTAGTGGTGCGTGAAAGCGACGCCCATCGCGGCTTCGAAGGGACGGATTTCGCTCACGAACAACTTGCCCGTGTCCGCCAGCGCGCTCGCGATGAGTTCCTTCATCTGGCCGCGGCGAGCTTTGGCCGTGACGGTCTCGTGCAACACCCACGCTTCTTCGAACTTCACCTCGCCGAGCACCGCGTGCACGACGGCATCGTCCGGATCGGCAGCCAGGATCTCGCGGTAGACGAGCGCGGCGGTCGGTTCGTCAGCGTCGAATTTCTCCAGCGCGGTGAGCATGGTCGTGCGGAACGGCTCGGCCACGGCCTGGCGCTTTTCGGGCAGGAGCAGCAGCGCCTTGGCGTTGAAGTTCTTGACCTCGCGGGCCGCCGGTTCGACCCACAGCCCGTTCTTCTTCGAGAAGCGCAGCGCCTTACGCGCCGCCGCGTGTTCCGAATCGAGCTCCAGCACGGCGCGCCAGGCCCGATCGCGCTCGGCGTAGAGCTCGGAATCCGCACTCCACGCGGCCAGACCCTCGAGGTCCGTGATCAGCCGGGCGACCGCGCGGTCGCGCGCTTCCGCGAAGGTCTCCGCGCCCGCCTCGGGTGCCTGTAGAGCTGCGGCGCTCGCGCCGAGGACACAGGCTGCCGTGAGCCGTAAGCACAGGTCTGCGAGGGTCGACACGGCGGGAGATCCTACGCGAAACGCCGCGGCTCTGTACCCTTCCGCGCTTCAATGCGTAACCTGCCCGCGTACGAGATTTGTCACAACGAGTGGAGTGAAGTCGATGGAGACCCGTGCACCCGCAAACAGGCCTGTGACCGACGCGCAGATCATGGCGATCACGCGACCGGATCCGAACCTGTTGACGCTCTATGCCCTCACTGCGCTGCTTACACTCATCGCTGCGCCGATCGTGTTCGTGCCGCTGTATTTCAAGTACCACACGCTGAAGTACAAGCTCGACGGCGAGGGCATCAGCGCGTCGTGGGGGATCCTGTTCAAGCGCGAAGTGCACTTGACCTACAAGCGCATCCAGGACATCCACGTGAAGCGCAATTTCGTCGAACGCTGGCTCGGCATCGGCACGGTCGAAGTTCAGACCGCATCGGGCAGCAGCAGTTCCGAACTGGCCTTCGAGGGCATGCGCGATTTCGACGCACTGCGCGAGTTCCTGTACCGCCGGATGCGCGGTCACGAATTGGCGCCGGCCGGCGACAAGCGAGCTCAAGTCGACGAGCGTGAAGCCGACGTCGTCGCTCTGCTGCGTGCGATCCAAGCCGATCTCGAAGCCACTCGACGTGCAGTCGAAGCGAAGGTGTGAGCGTGTATTCCGCACTCAAGTCGCTGGTGTTGAGTTTTCTGCGTCTGCCGCAAAAGCCGCCCGATCCGCCCAAGGACGGTTACGGCACGGTGCAGGTGTTCCGTGCCAGCCGGCGCTGGCTCACCTATCGCATGGTGTTGTTTTGGATCGGCGCCGGGATGCTGGAGCTGTTCGCGCTGATCGCCGGCATCGCCTCGCTCTTCTCAGGCAAGCCCGTCGCCACGGTGTTCATCGTGCTGCTCGCGATCACGGTTTCGGTGCTGCTCGCCGTGTCGTGGTTCTGCGTGCATATCGAGTGGGATCTGCGAACCTACGTCGTCACCGATCGCAGCTTGCGCGTGCGGCAAGGTGCCTGGATGTTCAAGGAGATGACGCTGACCTACGCCAACGTGCAGAATGTGCAGGTGACTCAAGGTCCGCTGCAGCGCGTGTTCGGCATAGAGGATCTGCGCGTTGACACGGCCGGCGGCGGGGGCGGCGGCGGCAAGGCGGAGGCGCATGGCGCGACCGGACACAACGTCACGCTCGCCGGGCTCGAAAACGCGCGTGAAGTGCGCGATTTGATCCTCTCGTACGTCAAGGTCGCGGGCCAGGGCAGCGGGCTGGGCGATCCGGACGATCCCGAACACACGCGCGCGGGCACCAGCCTCGCTTCACCGGCCGTCGTCGATGCGCTGCGCTCACTCGCCACGACGACGGCGGCGTTGCGCACGGCGGTCGAACGCCGCACGCGGCCCATCTGACCCGAGGAGCGCGGTGTGAGCACCAGCCTGGAGAACGCCGCGCATCGACCGCGCCTGGGTCCGCTCACCGACCTGGACGGCGTCGGGCCTGCGCGCGCGGCGTCGCTCGCGGCTTTGGGTCTGTTCGACATCGGCGACCTGCTGTTCCTCGCGCCGCGGCGCCTGGTGTCGGGAGCGGACGACATGACGATCGCGCAGGCGACGAGTTGTGTCGGACGCGAGGTCAAGATCAGCGGTCGCATCGAGAAGTCCACTCTGCAGCGCTTCGGTCGGCGCTCCACGTTGCGCGTCACGGTGCGCGACGAAACCGGCTCGCTGCCGGCCTTGTTCTTCAATCAGGCCTGGTTGCAGAAACGGTTCAAGATCGGTGATGAAGTCACCTTGCGCGGCAAGGTCGTCGATCAGAAAGGGCCCGCCCTGGCCTCGCCTAGGATCGGATCGAGTGCGAAACCCCTGCTGGGTTCAGGCGAAGTCGCGACGATCTATCCCGCGCCCGAGGGCATCACCTCTGATTTCATCGCGCAACTCGTCCGGGCTGCGCTCACGCAGTTCGAGGGGCGCGTCACCGACCCGCTGGCTCCGGTGCAATTGGCGCGACTGGGCCTCACGAGCCTGGATGTCGCCGTTCGCAAGCTGCACCAGCCGACCTCCGCGGAGGAGTTCGATGCCGCGCGGCGGCGCATGGCTCTGGAGCAATTGCTCGAGTTGTCCGCGCGCTTCCAGGAACGACGAGCAGCAGCGGCCGCGGGTCACGCGCTGCGGATCGAGATCGAGGATGAGCACGACCGCGCCGTGCGCAGCCGCTTCGCCTTCGCATTGACCGGCGCACAGGGTCGCGTCGCGAACGAACTGCGCGCGGACCTCGCGCGTTCGCAGCCGATGCGGCGCCTGTTGCAAGGGGATGTAGGGTCCGGCAAGACGGCGATGGGTCTGTACGCCGCACTGCTCGTGGCGAGCGCGCGCGGCCAGACGGCGTTCATGGCACCGACGGAATTGTTGGCCGAACAGCATTTCGACGGCCTGCGTCGCGTGCTCGAGCGCGCCGGCTTGAGTGCAGGGCTCTTGACGGGGTCCTTGGGCGCGCCTGCGCGTCGTGCGTTGCTCTTGCGCCTCGTCGCGGGCGAGATCGACGTCGTGTTCGGGACGCATGCGTTGTTCAGCACCGACGTCGCCTACAACAAGCTGGCGCTGTGCGTGATCGACGAGCAACATCGATTCGGAGTCGCACAACGCACGCAACTGCTCGACAAGGGTCGTGACGTGCACGCGTTGTTGATGACCGCGACGCCCATTCCACGCACCCAGGCGCTGGCGCTGTACGGCGACCTGGACATCAGTGTCCTCGACGAGAAACCGCCGGGCCGTGGTGCAGTGACGACACAGTGGGTGCGCGGGAACGAGAAGCGTGCGCTCGAAAAGGCGCTCGTCGAGCGCGTCGATGCTGGCGAGCGCGTCTACTGGGTCGTGCCGCGCATCGGAGATGGAGAGGAAGTCACGGGCGACATCGACCCGCGTGCGATGAGCGCCGAAGTGCGCTTCGAGCGCCTGCTCAAGTCGCCGTTGGCGCGCCACGGCGTCGAGTTGGCGCACGGCCGCATGCCCAGCGAGCGTCGCGCGCAGAGCATCGAGCGCTTCCGCACCGGAGAAGTGCGCACGCTCGTCGCCACGACGGTCATCGAAGTCGGAGTCGACGTCCCCGAAGCCACGGCAATCGTGATCGAAGTCGCCGAACGTCTAGGGCTGGCGCAATTGCATCAACTGCGCGGGCGTGTCGGGCGCAGTTCCAGACCATCCGCGTGCTACCTGATCGGCGCACCTTCGGGCAGCCGTCGCTTCGAAGCTCTCTTGCGCACCCACGACGGCTTCGAGATCGCCGAGGAAGATCTGCGCCAGCGCGGCATGGGCGACTTGATGGGCGTGCGGCAGGCGGGGGAGAATTCCGAGGGCCTGGCGGACATCGAAGCCGACCTGGAGCTGTTCCTGTTCGCACGCCGCGCGGTGGCCGAAGATCCACGCGTGTTCGAGTGCTACCGCTCGCTGTCGAAGTCACGGCCGACCGTGCACGCGCCTTGACGCGCTGATTCCGTCGCCCGACCGTCAGGGTGCGAAGTCCGGCCCCACTCCGCCGATCTGTTGAATACGGTGCCAGAGCAATTTCATCACACTTCGGCGGAAACGTACGGAGTCAGGCTCCAGTCCGCCGTTCTCGCCGCAGTAGGTATCGCACGCAAACTCCAGGGCTCTACTGCGGCGAGAACG
>JAEUIA010000003.1 GCA_016795245.1 Planctomycetota bacterium
GAGTACGGAGCCAGAGCCATTCTTCCCCGATTCGTCGGTGTAGGACGGTACGGAGTCAGGCTCCACTCCGCCGTTTTCGCTGTTTCGGTTGCGGTGGCTGGCTGAGTTTGACCGTACGGAGCCAGGCTCCTGTGGTGCAAACTCGCCGGCGTTGGACCGCGCGCAACCGGCAAACCGCGCGCCGGCGAGTTTGCACCACAGGAGCCTGGCTCCGTACGGTCAAACTCAGCCAGCCACCGCAACCGAAACAGCGAAAACGGCGGAGGGGAGCCTGACTCCGTACCGTTGCGGACAATCAGGCCGGCTACGTACGAGCTGCGTAATCGCGAGCACGGGGGAGCGTGCCGAGTTCCTCGTTCACGTGCATCACCCGCCGCCGACCTTCCACAGGATCACGAACAGCGCGACCCACAAGAGTGCGCCGAGCAGGCGTTGTGGCAGCTCGCGATCGCGGACCCGGAAGGTGGCCGGGGGCAGCTTCTTGAGCTGAACGGGGGTGTCTTGAGTTCTCATGCGAGCGACCTTGGGTTCGAACTAGACTTCGGTCCGCGGGGAGTTACGGAGCCGAATGCTGTTGAAGTAAGAACGTGCGTCGGACGTACAATGTGCGCGCAAAGTTCCGAAAACCAGCTTCAAGCCCGTGGTTTTGTGGGGTGTAGACATGAGTGCCAAACAGATCGACGTGACCTGTCCGTGTTGTTCTTCGCGGTTGACGGTCGATGTCCTTACAGCTCGTGTCATGAAAACCGAACAGTCCACAACCGCCGGGGCGACGGACAAGTGGGCTTCGGCCCAATCCAAAGTGCTCGGACGCACACAATCGGGAGCGGAAAAGCTCGAAAATGCGCTCGACGAGGAACGCAGCAAGAAGTCGCGACTGGACGACCTGTTCAAGTCGGCCCAGGACAAGCTGCGCCGCGAGGACGACGAGTGAGGTTCGAAACGCGCGCCGATCGGCCCTATCGGCGCAGAGCGGCAGGAACTCGCAGTGCGCCGGAGTTCTTGACCGCAGTCGGAGCTCAGAACACTAGGATCTGCGCCCCACGAGCCGGGTGAAGCAAGCGCGCGCGCCAGCCGAACAGCACCCGTCCACGATCCTCACGCGAGAAGCAGCCACCCCATGACCGAGAGCCGATACCGCGCCGTCAAGGCGTACAAGAACGAGAGTTTCCTGGCGAGCCCCGAGGCGCGGATCATGCGCATCATGGCGGAGTACTTGGAGCCGCAGACGCGCTTCGAGGAGTTGCGGGTCAAGGACACGATCGTGTTCTTCGGTTCGGCGCGCATCCCGTCGCGCGAGGTCGCGGTCCGCGAACTCGAGGCCGCCCAGCAGGCCGGCGGCGACCTCACGCGCGCCGAGATGCGCGTGAAGATGTCGCGCTACTACGAGGACACGCGCGAACTGGCGCGGCGGCTGACACAGTGGTCCAAAGGCCTCGCGGGGACGGATCGACGCTTCGTCGTGTGCTCAGGCGGCGGCCCGGGGATCATGGAGGCCGCCAACCGCGGCGCGTCCGAGGCCAAGGGCGAGAACATCGGCCTCAACATCTCGCTGCCCTTCGAGCAGCAGGACAACCCCTACATCACTCGGCGGCTGGCGTTCGAGTTCCACTACTTCTTCATGCGGAAGTTCTGGTTCAGCTACCTCGCCAAGGCGATGGTCGTGATGCCCGGAGGCTTCGGCACCTTCGACGAGTTCATGGAAGTCGTGACGCTCGTCCAGACGCTCAAGATCAAGAAGCACATGCCGATCGTCCTGTTCGGCACCGAGTACTGGGACGAGATCCTGAACTTCGAGCCGATGGTGAAGTACGGGACGATCTCGCCTGAAGACGTGAACCTGTTCTTCCGCACAGATTCGGTCGACGATGCGTACAACTACCTCGTCGAGGACCTGACCCAGCATGCGCTGAAGAAGCCGACCACCGGCTTTCTGGCCGACCAAAAGTAGCCGCGCTCAATCGTCGACGCTGGTGTGGTCGTGCACGATGCGCCAGCCGGCTTGCGTGCGGCGCAGGATCAGGCTGAACAGTCCGCCGACGTCCTGTTGGTTCTCGAAGTCGAGGTCCCAGCGGCCGCGCACGAGTGCCACGTCCTCCGTCAGGGTCAGGACTTCGAGATCGGCGAACGTGAGCCGTCCCATCTCCTTGCCGTCCGACTTGTAGCGCTGCGAGTAACGCGCCAGCACCGGGTCGTAACCGCGCGTGACCGAGCCGCCCGAGAAGAACGTCAGTTCGGGCGAGCGCAGGTAGCCCTCCGACATGTAGCCCTCGACGTCGCCGCGGTTCCAGGCTGCCTCTTGCGCGCGGACGACACCCTCGATCGTGCGCGCGTCTTCGACGTGAGAGATCGTGCGGCATGAGGCGCACACGGCCAGCAATAGGAGCGGGATGAGCTTCATTCGCGGAATCGTCGAGCAGAGAGCAGGCTGCGTCAACGCTTGGACATGAATGCGTCGGAGGTGGATACTGCGCCCCCCACGAGGACCGCTCATGCTGACAGCACTTCTCATCGCAGGCTTCGCTCTCGCGACGGATCAGGCGGTCCAGAGGCCGACTGTGAAAGAGACCGTCGCGACGCTCGAGGCGCTGTTCGAGGCCGACAGATTCGGCGCGGATCTCTCGGGATTCGACGCGCGCCTCGCTGAGCTCGAAGCGGTCGAGATCGCGACACCCGCCGAGCAGAAGGACTGGACGCAGCGCCTCGCGAAAATCGCGGGCAAGGAACGCAAGCTCGAAAAAAAGCGCGGCACCTACCACTGGTTCGAAGCCGAGAAGCGCGGGCTGTTCATCGTCGGCGGTGAGACGTCGCGGCCGAAGGGCCTCTTGATCGCGTTCCACGGCGGAGGTGCGGGCTCGGGCGACGCGACGACGGCGCAGTCAGCGTTCAGCTCCGCCGCATCCAAGCTCGATTGGCTGATGATCTGTCCCGAAGTGCTCGAGAAGACGGCGCGTGGGTGGACCGATTCAGGTACGGAGGAGTTCGTCGTGCAACTGGTCGAGGCGGCGATGCGCACGTGGAAGATCGACTTCGATCGCGTGTACTTCTCCGGGCATTCGATGGGCGGCTACGGGACGTGGACGCTAGGCGCGCATCACGCCGATCGCGTCGCCGCGCTCGCGCCGTCGGCCGGCGCCCCGACGCCGCTGACGGGCCCGACGGGGATCGACGACATCGTGCCCGGTGTCGTTCCGAACTTGCGCAACGTCAAGATCGCCATCTACCAAAGCGACGACGATCCGCGCGTGCCGCCGATCGCCAATCGCGTCGCCGCGCAGAAGCTCGACGAGGCGCAGAAGCGTTGGGGCGGCTTCGAGCATGAGTACTGGGAAGTGCCCAACCGTCAACACGAGCTTCCGCCCGGCGGGATGGAGGCTTTGCTCGAGAAGATCAAGTCCGCGAAGCGCGATGCGCGGCCGACGCGGATCGTGTGGCAGCCGAGCCTCGCTTGGAAACGGCAATTCTACTGGCTCTGGTGGAGCAAACCCGTCGCGGGGACGACGCTCGTCGCCGATGTCGACCGGAAGACCAACGTGATCGTGATCACTGCCGGAGCAGATCCAAAGGGCCTCGAAGTCCTGCTCGACGAGCGACTCGTCGACATGCAGCGCGAAGTCGTCGTCAAGCTCGGCCAGAGAGAGGTCTACCGCGGGATTCCGCGCGCGGATCTGGGGACGCTGGCCAAGACCTCGCTCAGCGGAGATCCGGACTTGACGTTCGCAGTGCGTGTGAAAGTGTCGCCGTGACGGGCGCGCTTCAGTCCGTCGAGCCGACGTAGCCCAGGCTCTTCAGTCTGGCGGACGCCTTGGTGTCGCCCGCCTTGCGCGACGCGGTCGCGACGCTCTCGCCCAGCTCCTTCAGCTTCTGCGAGTCGGGGAACATGGCCTGCGCCGACTCCATGAGGTCGGCGGCGAGCAAGAATTCCTTCTTGACCACGAACTCGCTGACGACGAGATGCACGTCGCCGACGGCGATCTTGTCCTTGTTCGCGGCCGCGAGTTTCAGGAAGGCCGCCTTGCCCTCGGCCGGCTCCAGCCGCGCGAGCGCCTGGCAGCGCCCGACCGAAGCGCGCATGTACTGCGGATTCGACGGGTCCATGTGGGCCAGCGCGTTCTCGAACTCGGCCTTCGCCGTCATCCACTCGCCCTTGCCGACGGCTGCGCTGCCGCGGTTGGTCAATTCGATCGGGTCGGTTTCCCCGCAGGCCGTGAGCAACAAGGGAAGAGCGAGGAGGAAGTGGATCGTGCGCATGATTGTCTGGTCTCGTCGGAACGCGTGATCCTCGAAGTGTAGCGCAAGAGACGCGTCGTGTGCCGTTCCGCTACCCCGCTGCGTGAAAAGCGGTTACCTTCTGCGCCCGGCGCGCCCGAAGCGCCGCCCGCTTCATGAACGCCGAACCCGAAAAAGCGCGATGGGCCTCTTCGATTTCCTGAAAAAGCCCGCACCGCCGACGACCTCCAATCGACCGCTCGCGCGCCCGTTCGGCGTCACGCCGCGGCCTGATCCGCGCGCCGAAAACAACTTCATCGTCATCACGCTCGACTCGTGTCGCTTCGACACGTTCATGCAGGCTGAGCCGCGCACGATCTTGAAGCTCGGGAAGCCGGAGAAGCGTTGGAGCTACGCCAGTTGGACGGGGCCTTCGCACTACAACCTCTTGACCGGGCTCCTGCCGCACACGAACCCGCCCAACGTGTACGCGTCCGAGTACTACAAGCAGGACTTCTACAACTACAACAAGCGCCTCGGCGCGAAGGACGTCGAGTTCGCCAAGATGGTGCCCGGCCTGTGGTTGCCGGGGTTCTTGCGCAATTCGCTCGGTTACACGACGCACGCGCGCGTCAGCCTGCCCGTCCTGAATCCGAAGACCGGCGTCAACCGTGACTTCGACAGTTTTCAGCTCATGGACAAGCACAACGACATGCGCGCGATGTTGCCGACGCTGAAATTCGATTCGGCGCGCCCGTCGTTCTACTTGTTGAACGTCGGTGAGACGCACTATCCGTACGCGCGTCCCGACGAAGACACGTCGACTCTGCCGCGCATCAGCGGCGTGAACGGAGTCTTCAAATCGCTCGACGGCCAGATCGACGAACAGGGCAACCTGATCGCGACCAAGGATGCGCCGCTGTTCTTCGACCAACAGAAGCTCGACGAACTGAAGGAGCGACAGGTCGACACCGTGCGCTACCTCGACGGCGTGTTCGCCGAGCTGTGGGACCTGGTCCCGAAGAACACGCACGTCGTCGTGACTTCGGACCACGGGGAACTGTTCGGCGAGGCCGGATATTTCGGCCACGGGCCGATCATGCACGAAAAGTGCTTCGAGGTGCCCTTCCTCGAAGGCAAGATTCGCTGAGCATCATGAGTTCACAAGGGTTCGTTCTGTGGTTCACGGGGCTGTCCGGGTCCGGCAAGAGCACGCTCGCATCGCGCGTGGCGGAAGCGCTGCGCACGAAGGGCGTTCCGGTCGAGATCCTCGACGGCGATGAAGTGCGCGAGAACCTGTCGAAAGGCCTGGGTTTTTCGCGCGAAGACCGCGACACGAACGTGCGCCGCATCGGCTTCGTCGCGAACTTGCTGGCGAAGCACGGCGTATGCGTGATCACCGCCGCGATCTCGCCCTACCGCGCGATCCGTGACGAAGTCCGTCGCCAGGCCAAGGCGCCGTTCATCGAGGTGTACGCCGACGCACCGCTGGCCGTCGTCGAAGCGCGCGACACCAAAGGTCTCTACAAGCAGGCGCGCGCTCGGCTCATCCCCAACATGACCGGCATCGACGATCCGTACGAAGCGCCGTTGAACCCCGAGATCGTCGCGCACACGGGCGCCGAAAGCGTCGAAGTGTCGACCGCGCGCATCCTCGAGCACCTGCAGGTCGCCGGGCTCGTCCGGCCCTGAGCGTCCGGCGCGTCAGCTCTGCTGTTTGAGTTCGGGGAAGCGCCCGGTGCGACGCCACGCAGCCTGCACCGCGCGCAGGTCGGGTTCGAACGGTGTGCCGCTGAAACGCGCCGCCGCTTCTTCGAAGTTCGACAGCGCCGAGTCGGAGGACTTTTTGGCACTCACGCGTGCTTCTTCGACGATGCGCGCCGCCGCCGCCGCCATGCGCGCCAGTCCGTTGCGGCCCGCGGCAGCGAAGTTGGGCAGATCCTCGTGCGCGGCCAACTCCGTGAGCGCGGGTGAAGCAGCGGTCCAGCGCTCCTTCGACTCCGCGTCGCGCGCGAGCAGGAACAGCGCGGTCAACCGCCGGACGACGCCCCAATCCGGGTCCTTGGCGCCGGCGAGTGCGCGATCCAATTCGTCGCGCATGTCGACGTCGGCGAAAGTCCCCGGGAACGTGCGCAAGATCGTGCCGCGCTCGTCCTGCATCTCGAGCAGCGGATAGCGGCGCGACCAGAGCTCTTGCATCTCGGATTCTTCCAGCGCGAGCAGATCGATCTTCAGCGGCACCGATTTCTCGACCAGTGCGAGGATCGCGGGATCCTGGAATTGGTCGCGCTGAAAGCCGCGGCAGATCGGGCATTGTTCGACGTACCCGTAGACAAAGATCGGTCGCGCGACGGCTGCGCTCACGGCTTGCGCGGCGGCGGGAGAATCCAGCCACTGGATGCCGCCGTCGCGCACGGGCGACCAATCCGCGAGCAACGCAGGCAGCGCGGGGGCTTCGTCCGCGCGTGGATCGGAGGCGTTCAGTGGAACCGATCGCAGCTCGACGACGGGTGGCCCGGCGTGTGTGCCCAAGCGCTCCCAGGCCAGCCACGCGGCGAGAGCCAGGAACACGCACGCCGCCGCGGCCGCGACGCGACGCCGATGCAGCGGTCGGAGGTCGAGTTCGGTGCGCGCCACGATCTGGTCGAAGGTCGTCTTGCTCGGGTGTGCGAAAGCAGCGCCGATCTCCGTCGCCTTCCACACGGCCTGGAAATCGGCCGCGAGCCGCGCCTTCTCCGGGTCGAGCGCCAATTCATGCTCGAAACGCGCGCGTTCGTCCTCCGAGAGCGTACCCGCGCTCCACGCGCGCAAGTCGTCGAAGACCGTCCTCTCGTCGGGCGCCTTCACTCGAGCGCTTCCTCCGGAGCATGCGGTTTCAGTCGCTCGTTCAAGATCGCCAGCGCGCGCGCCAGCCGCGACTCGACCGTCTTCTTCGGCGCGCCTGTGATCTCCGCGATCTGCGCACAGGAGTGCCCCTCGAACCTGAACAGGATGAAGGCCTCGCGCGGGCCCTCCGGCAGTTCATCGACGGCCGCCCGCACGCGCGCGACGAGCACCGCGCGCGCCTCGCGCTCGTCCATATCGGCGACGGGCGTGCACGACGGCTCTTCGTAGGAGCGCGGCGCAAGCGCATCACGGCGTGTCTGTTTCTGGCGTGCGTTCAAGAAGAGATGAAAAGCGGTGCGGCGTATGTACCCGGCGGCGCTTCCGCGTCCCTCGTACTGATCGCGCTTCCGCCACACGGCAAGAAACGTCTCCTGCAGGAGGTCCTCGGCATCGCTCGCATTGCCCGTGAGATGGCACAAAAAGCGCATCAGGCGGTCCCGCTCCGCTTCGAACAAAGCGCGGAACTCCTGCATCCCAAGATCGGTCACGCGGGGTGTGCGGCCCGCGCCTGCTTGGGCGCGGCCTCTCTCCTGGACAGTGCCTACCCCGCGCGCACCGCAAGAGAACCGCGAATTAGGGGCCGAAATCGCAGCACCGACGCGAGCGCGCTCAGGGCTCGCAGCGGCCTGGACGATAGAATCCCTGCCCAGAAGTGCTGGGGAGGGGATTCCAGGTGCCGCGGAGCGCGCGCTCGTCCTAGGTTTGTCCTCCAGCGCGAGCCCCATGGTTTTTCCTCGTCGATTCCTGCGCCTTACGATCGCGTCGTTCCTCGTCGCGGTCGTCGGGGCCGCGCCCGCATCCGCCTACATCGGTCCGGGGGCGGGCATCTCGGTGGTCGGCGCAGGCCTGGTCCTGGTCGGCACGTTCTTCCTGGCGATCGCGATCGTGATCACCTGGCCGATCAAGGCCCTCGGACGCGCGCTCACGCCGGTGCGGCGCGGGGCCAGCAGGGCGCGGCGCGTGATCGTGATCGGGCTCGACGGACTCGATCCGGGTCTGGCCCGAGAATTCACGCGTGCAGGGCGCATGCCGCACCTGAAGAAGCTCGCCGAGGAAGGTTGTTTCAGCGAATTGCGCACCGCGTGCCCGTCGATCTCACCCGTTGCGTGGTCGACGTACGCGACCGGTGTCGATGCATCGCGCCACAACATCTACGACTTCCTCACGCGCGATCCGTGCTCGTATGCGCCGATGTTGAGTTCGTCCGACATCCGCACCGTCGAGCGCACTCTGAACCTGGGCTTCGCGCGCATCCCGTTCGGCACGCGCGCTTCGTTCCGCACGCTGCAGAAGAGCCAGCCGTTCTGGAAGCTGCTCGGCGCGTCGCGCGTGTGGTCTTCGATCATCCGCGTACCGATCACGTTCCCGCCGCAGCCGTTCGACAACGGCACGTTGTTGTCAGGGATGTGCGTACCCGACCTGCAAGGGACACAGGGTTCGTTCTCGTTCTACTCGACGCGCGCGCGACCGTCCGGTACTCACGTCGGCGGCCAGCAATTCCAGATCGTCGTGCGCAAGGGCGTCGTCGAATCCAATCTCACCGGACCGCGCGGCAAGGACGGGCATCCGCTGAAATCCCCGTTCAGAGTCGAACTCGACGAGAGGCTCGAACGTGCGCGCATCACGGTCGGCGGCCAGACGGTCGAAGTCGGTCGTAAGGAATACACGCCCTGGCTGGTCGTGCCTTTCGACGGCGTTCAAGGCATCGTGCGCTTCTACGTTCAGCACTGGAAAGACGGTGAGTTCGAGCTGTACGCCACCCCGATCAACATCGATCCCGACAAACCGGCGATGCCGATCAGCCATCCGTTCGTGTACTCGATCTACCTGGCGAAGACGCTCGGGCCGTTCGCGACGCTGGGTCTGGCGGAGGACACGTGGGCGCTCAACGAGCGCGTCATCGACGAAGATGCGTTCTTGAAGCAGGCCTGGTTGTATTTCGAAGAACGCAAGCTGCATCTGTGGGATGCGCTCGACAAAACGCGCAAGGGCTTCGTCACCGTTGTGTTCGACACGAGCGACCGCATCAGCCACATGTTCTATCGCACGCTGGACGCGTCTCATCCGGCGAACGCGGGCAAGGAGCTCGAGCGCTACAAGGACGTGATCCCGGACATGTACGCCAAAATGGACGCGTTGATCGGCGAGGTGCGCGCGAAGATCGCCGACGATCCCGACACGCTGTTGATGGTCATCAGCGACCACGGCTTCACGGATTTCCGGCGCTGTGTGAATCTCAACACGTGGCTGAAGGACAACGGATACCTGGTTCTGAAGGACGGGCACGCGACTTCGGGCGACTGGTTCCAGCACGTCGACTGGTCGAAGACCAAGGCTTTCACGTTGGGTCTCACCGGACTCTTCGTGAACCGCAAAGGTCGTGAGAAGCACGGCATCGTCGCGCCGGACGAAGTGCCCGCGCTGTGTCGCGAACTCAAACAGAAACTCGAACGCCTCGTGGATCCCGTGAACGACGAACGCGTCGTGCGCGAAGCGTTTTTGACGCACGAAATGCACGACGGACCGTACGCCGACGCGGCGCCGGAGATCTTGATCGGGTATTCGAAGGGCTACCGCCATTCGTGGGAGTGCGCGACCGGTTCGGTGACGGAAGTCGTGTTCACCGACAACACGAAGAGCTGGTCCGGTGATCACTGCGTCGATCCGCGCCTCGTCCCCGGTGTGTTCTGGAGCAATCGCAAGATCGCCGCCGAGGACCCGTCCTTGATGGACATAGCGCCGACCGTGCTCGACGTGTTCGGCATCGACATTCCCCGCTACATGCAAGGCCGTCCGCTGTTCAGGCCCGCCGCCGAACGGCGCGCGCGGTCGGCGTCGACGGCTGGTGAGGTGAACGCATGAGAATTCCGCGTTGGGCCGTCTATCCGGCGCTCGCCGTGCTGGCGGTATTCTTGATTCCAGCGATCCCGGCGCGCAAGCGCACCGTGACGATCGAAGCGCCGGTCACAGGCGCGACGAAATTCCCGCGCGTCGTCGTGCTCGGCATCGACGGCATGGATCCCGATGTGCTGCGTGAGGTGATCGCGCAACATCCCGAGCGCATGACGAACTTTCGCCGCCTCATCGACGAAGGCGGCTTGCACGAACTCGGGACGTCGACTCCGCCGCAGTCGCCTGTCGCGTGGTCCAATTTCATCACCGGCATGAATCCGGGCGGACACGGGATCTACGATTTCATCCACCGCGATCCGATGACGCGCGAGCCGTTCGTGGCGACGACGAAGCTCACCGCGGGTAGCGCGATCCCGTTCGTGATGGGCTACCAGTTCCCGATCGGCGGCGGCAGCGAATCGAATCGCACCGGCAAGCCGTTCTGGCAAATCCTGGCCGACCACGGCGTGCCGGCGTACGTGTGGCGCATGCCGGCGAACTTCCCCGTGGAACCGGCCAAGGGCCTGTCGTTTTCGGGGATGATGACGCCCGCGATCGATTCGGCGTACGGTCAATGCACGCTGTGGACGACCGATCCACCCGCGGACAGCTTGGGGCGCGAGAGCAAGATCATCGCCGTGCGCGAATACAACGGGCGCATCGACAGCGCTCTCCCTGGGCCCGCCAATCCGTTCAAACAGGACGGATCGAAGGAGACGCTACCGCTGTCGATCTTCGTCGACCACGAGGCCGGTGCGGCGACGGTCGAGATCGCCGGGCGTGCGCTGGTGCTGACGCCTGGACAATGGAGCGATTTCGTGCGCGTGTCGTTCAGCTTCCTCGGAGGCGGCGTCACGAAAGTTTCGGGGACCGTGCGCTTTCACCTGCGTTCGATCACCCCCGCAGTCGAACTGTACGCGTCAGCCATCAACATCGACCCGCTCGATCCGATCGAGCCGGTGTCGGCGCCGAAGTCGGCCAGCGCCGAAGTCGCGCGCGCGATCGGCATCTACTACACGCAAGGCATGCCCGAGGATGTGAATGCGCTGAAGGAGCGCATCATCACCGACGAAGAGTTCATGCAGCAATCCGATCTCGTGCACGACGAGGGCGTGCGCATGCTCGCGAACGCCACCGCGCGCTTCACGGCCGAGAAGGACGGCGGCTTCCTGTTCTTCTACTTCTCCGGCGTCGACCTGTGCGGACACATGATGTGGCGTCACGCCGACCCCGAACACCCGGCGCACGACACGGCTTTCGCTGCCGCTGATTCGTCGAGTTGGAGCGGACGCCCAGCGAGCACCTGGCGCGACGTGATCGCCGATCTGTACATGCGCATGGATCCTGTCGTGGGGGAGCTGCGTGCGAAGTTGCCCGCTGACACGACGTTCGTCGTGATGAGCGATCACGGGTTCGCGTCGTACCGGCGCAAGTTCTCGCTCAACACCTGGCTCGTCGAGCGCGGGTACCTGGTGTTGAAGCCCGGCGTGACGAAGGAGTTGCCTGCGGAATCTCCCGAGTTCAAGCCGGTCCACATCTACACCGGCGACGTGGATTGGACGAAGACGGTCGCGTACGGGATGGGCTTCAACGGCCTCTACTTGAATCGCTCGGACCGCGAGCGCGACGACCCTGAGACGCCCGACAATGAGGCCGGAATCGTGCAGCCCGGACGCGAGGCCGATGCGCTGCTGGCGCGGATCGCGGGTGAGTTGGAGGCCTTGCGCGACGGCGACCTGCGGGTGGTCGTGCGCTGTGACCGCGCGTCGACGGTTTACAACGGTTCGCGCACGGCGGAAGCCCCAGACCTGATCGTCGGTTACGATGTGAACTTCGGGAATTCGGAGGAGAGTTCGATCGGACGCATTCCGAATGCAGTGCTCTCGGACAATCTGGGCGGGACGTTCAACGGCAGCCATCTGATGGCGCCCGACGTCGTTCCGGGATTGTTGCTCTCCAATCGCAAGGTGCGGAGCGGCAGCCACTCCCTCGAAGACCTCACGGTCGAAATCCTCAAACAATACGGCATCGCACCGGCGCCCGGCCTGAACGGGAAACCGGTGCTCGAATAGGAAACTTCATGTTCGGCGGCAACAAGATCAAGATCGACAAGGACCTCCTGGAGCGCATCAAGAAGATCGCGGCGGTCGCGGGCTACGCGAGTCACGAGGAATTCATCGTGCACGTCCTCGAGAAGGAACTCGCCCAGTTCGAGAGCGCCCAGAGCGACGCGGAGATCACCGAGAAGCTCAAAGGCCTGGGCTACATTTCGTAACCCGCAGCCGCCGCCCGCGCGCGCTGGAACGCGGCGTAGTGGCGTGCGAAACTCCGCCGCACGCGCATGAACGCCTTGAACCACGTGGTCACCGCCGTCTTCGACGTGCTGCTCTGGCCCTTGGAGAAGCTGGGTCCTGCGTACGCGCTCGTCATCGCGAGCGGACTGTTCGGTGTGTTGGCGCTGATCGCGTTCAAGTACATCTCGCGCCAGCAAGCGATCGCGCGCGTCAAGAACAAGATCAAGGCGCACCTGATCGAGATCCGCATCTACGCCGACGATCCACGGCTGGTGTCGCGTGCGATCGGCAAGACACTGATGCGCAACGTGCAGTACTTGACGCTCAACCTGCTGCCGTTCGTTCCGCTGTCGATCCCGTTCACGTTCGTGGTGGCGCAGTGCGTCGTGCGCTACGCGTTTGCGCCCGTTCCGCTGCATGCGAGCGCAACCGGGCTGCTGGCGGGTCAAGGGACCACATTGAACGTCGCGCTGAGCCGAGAGTTCGCGGACCAGATCAAAGGCCTGACCATCCACTTCCCCGATGGGCTGCGCGCTGTTTCGCCGCTCGTGCGCAACACGAGTGAAGGACGCGCGTGGCAGGAGTTCATCGCCCTGACTGCCGGCGTACATACGATCGAGTTCTCGCTCGCCGACGGCACGCGCGCCGGCAAGCTGCTCGCGGCAGGCGCCGTTACGCCACGGCAGATGCAGCCCGTGCGCGGGCGCGGATTCTGGTCGGCGCTGCTGTGGCCGGCGGAAGATGCCTTCGAAGCGCCATCTCCGTTCGCACAGATCGAGTTCGTCTATCCTGATGCCGACCTGGGGTGGCTGCCGAGCGGTGCGGGCGGCGTCCTCCTGGTCTTCGTGCTGAGCTCGATGCTCTTCGGCTTGTTGGCGCTCAAGCCGTTCAAGATCCAGATCTAGGATCCGGATTCAATCGGCTCGCGGCGTATCATGCGGCGCATGAGACGAACCCTCGTGATTCTGGCGTTGCTTGCCTGTGCTTGTTCGCCCGCCAAGGACACCGTCGTGCCGAGGAGTTTCGTGACGGCGATGTCGATCGAGAATGCAGCTGAGAGCAAGGTCACCTGCGAGACCGGCGTGTGGCGCGGGACCATCACGATCGACCGCGGGGTCAAGATCGACTACGCGAACGTCACTACGACGACGAATCAAGCCACCGAGTCGAAGACGCTCCTGAAGCTGAACGACGTGCAACTCGCGATCGAACGCGAGGGGCTGCGTTTCGGCGAAAAGAACTTCGTGAAACTCGCGGGCGACGTGACCGTGGCCATCCGCCCCGACGGCGTGTACGTCGGCGGCGCCAAGGTGGCCGAACTCAGCGCCAAATAGGTCAGTCCTTGACCGCGCCGGCTTCGATCAGCGCCGCCAGGACGCGCTCACGCCAGGCCGGTTTGCACATCAGGAATTCGTCGATGCGCGGGTTCGGCTGGTTGTAGCTCATCTCCGTGCCGCGCAGCGTCGACACGCTCCAGCCCAGCGCGCGCGCCACGCATTCCGGCGCGCAAGTGTCCCACTCGTTCAAGCCCTTGCGGTGTGCGTAGATGTCGGCTTCGTCGAGCAACAGCATCCCGACTTTGTTGCCGACGCTGCCCGAGTACACCATCTCAGCGCCCAGGAGGTCGGCGAAGCGTGCCATCCACGACGGCGTGTGGGAGCGGCTGACGGCGATGCGCGGGCGCTCGGGCAGCGGGGATGATCCGGTGTTGAGGCGGCCTTCGCCGCGCAGACCGTACGCGTTCGCGCCGTCCGCGCACACGCCCCACACGAGCTTGTTGCGCGCCGGGAGCCCGACGACGCCGAGCGCGCACTTGCCGTTCACGATCAAGCCGATGTGCACCGCCCAGTCCTCGCGCAGTTGGCTGTACTCGCGCGTGCCGTCGAGCGGGTCCACGATCCACACGCGCTGCTTGCTCAAGCGCCGCGCGGAATCCGCCGTCTCCTCGCTCAGGATGCCGTCGTCCGGGTAGCGGCCGCGGATGAAGCCCTGCAACAAGCCGTCGGCCGCCTGGTCGCCGATGTCGGCGAGGACCCCGGTCTCCTTCCAGCGACCGCTCGCGCGCAAGGCCAGAACGCGCTCGCCGGCCCACTCGGCGGCTTCGACCGCAAAAGCGATGTCGCGCTCGAATTCCTTCGACTGAATCGCGGTGTGCACGCGGCGTTCATCGTCAACAACGAGCCTCATGTCAAGGTTGCGCACGTTCCTTCGGCAACGGCGGCGACCTCGTTACACTGGAGCGATCACCAGTAATCCCCAACGCAGAGGACTGAACATGCCTATCGACATTGGAACGACCGCTCCCGATTTCACGCTCAAGACCCAGGACGAAAAGGACTGGAAGCTCTCCGATCACAAGGGCAAGAAGGTGGTGCTCATGTGGTACCCGCTCGACTGGAGCCCGACCTGTGAGAAGGAGAACTGCAAGATCAGCCACGACGCCGCGATGCTGAAAGGCGCCGACGTCGTCGTCGGCATCAGCCGCGACTCGACCTGGTCGCACAAGGCCTGGAAGGACGCCAAGAAGATCACGCACGACCTGCTCGCGGATCCGATGCTCGAGGTGACGGCCAAGTTCGGCCTCGTGCACCCGGCCAGGTTCATCAGCCACCGCGCGACGGTCATCGTCGACAAGCAGGGCAAGGTCGCCTTCGTGGGCGTTCAGGAAAAGACCGGCGACGAGCGCAGTTGGCCCGAAGTTCAAGCGGCGCTGAAGAAGCTCGGCTGATCCTCCTTGCGAGCGGACGTGGCGGGGGTGGCCGCAGGGCCACCCTTTAAAGGCGCCTTGGAGAGCCCGACAAGTGGCGTCGGATTCACACGCAGTCGGGGGAGTTGGGTTACCCTTGAAACGGGACTCTCTCTGATGATTTCACGCACCCTCTCCATCCTCGCTGCGGTCATTGCTTTGGTCGGCACCGCGCTCTCGCAGTCCGCTTTCGTCAACTGGGAGAACCCGCACGTTCACCCGCTGGAACTCACGCCGGACGGCACGCGCCTGCTCGCTGTCAACACTCCCGACGCGCGGCTCGAGGTGTTCGACACCACCGGCCCGAAGCTCGTGCGGCTGTTCTCGGTCGCTGTCGGCCTAGACCCGGTTTCGGTGCGCGCGCGGACGAACGACGAGGTCTGGGTCGTGAATCACATTTCCGATTCGGTCAGCATCGTCAAGCTCTCCACCGGCGTCGTGATCGACACGATCAAGACGGATGACGAGCCTACTGACCTCGCGTTCGCCGGTACGCCGCAGCGCGCCTTCGTTTCGTGCTCGCAGGCCAACACGGTGCAGGTCTTCGACCCCGCGAACACGCAAGCCGCACCGATCAACGTGCCGATCGTCGGCGAAGAGCCGCGCGCGATGGCGGTCAGTGCCGACGGCACCAAGGTCTATGTCGCGATCTTCGAATCCGGCAATGCGACGACGATCCTGGGCGGCGGCCATATCTCGAACAACGCGTTTCCGAAGAACGTCGTCAGCCTCTTCGGTGGCCCCTATAACGGTCAGAATCCGCCTCCCAACTCCGGCTCGACGTTCTCGCCTCCGATCAATCCGGCGTTGCCGACTCCGCCGAAAGTGGGCCTGATCGTGCGCAAGAACGCGGCCGGCCAGTGGATGGACGACAACGCGCGCAATTGGACGAGCAAGGTGAGCGGCGCGAATGCGGCGGACTCGAGTCGCATCGTCGGCTGGGACATGCCCGACAACGACGTAGCGATCCTCGACGCCTCCAATCCTACGAACGTCACTTACGCGCGCCGTCTCATGACATTGTGCATGTCGCTGGCGGTGAACCCGGTGAACGGAGAGGTCGCCGTCGTCGGCACCGAAGCCACGAATGAGATCCGATTCGAGCCCAACGTGCGCGGCACGTTCGTGCGTGTGATGCTCGCGCGCGTGAACGCAGCGGGCACCGTCACTGCCGGCGTGTACGACCTCAATCCTCACCTCGATTACTTGAGCTCCACGATCCCGCAGTCCGAGCGCGACCGTTCGATCGGAGATCCGCGCGCGGTGGCTTGGGAGCCGAGCGGGACGCGCCTTTGGATCGCGGGTATGGGTTCGGACAACGTCATCGTGGCGAACGTCAGCGGCGCACGCGCCGGGTTGAACGAGACGATTCCCGTGCCCGAGGGGCCGACCGGCATCGTGCTCGACCCCGCGACCAATCGCGCCTTCGTGTTGTCGAAGTTCGCCTCCGTCGTCACGACGATTTCGACCTCGACCGAGTCCGTCATTGACACGACGCCGTTCCACGACGCTTCGCCGCCGGCGATCAAGTCCGGACGCCGGCATATGTACGCCACGCACGCCACATCCGGCTTGGGGCAGGCCTCGTGTGCAAGTTGCCACGTCGATACGCGCATGGACGGCCTGGCCTGGGACCTGGGCGATCCCAGCGGTGCGATGCGGCCCTTTGCCGGGAACAATCTCGGCGCCGGCATGACGCAGCTCTCGCCGTTCTTCGAAGCGTTTCATCCGATGAAGGGCCCGATGACGACGCAGACTCTCCAAGACATCATCGGGCTCGAGCCGTTCCATTGGCGTGGTGACCGAACCGGCATCGAGGAATTCAACCCGGCCTTTCAAAATCTGCAAGGTGACGATGCGCAGCTCTCGCCGGCCGAAATGGCGGAGATGAAGGCCTTCCTCGCGACGATTTATTACCCGCCGAATCCGTACCGGAATTTCGACAACACGTTGCCGACGAGTCTGCCGTTGCCGGGTCACTTCACGACCGGCGCATTCGGTCCGGCGGGCCTTCCGCTGCCGAACGGCAACGCACAAACGGGGTTGTCGAATCACCGCACGCTGCTGCTCGACAACGGTGCGATTCGTTGCGTCACGTGTCACACGCTCCCGACCGGGGCGGGCACGGATCACCGCGCGATCAGCGGAGTGTTCCAGCCGATCGCGCCCGGGCCCGACGGTGAGCGGCACACGATGCTGGTCGCCAACGACCCGTCCACGAACGTGACGTTGAAGGTCTCGCAACTGCGCAATCAGTACGAGAAGACCGGCCTGAATCTCTCGCAGTTGGTGAGCACGCGCGGCTTCGGATACCTGCACGACGGCTCGTTCGACTCGCTCGAACGCTTCCTCGGGGACCAACGCTTCGCCACCACGAGCAATCAGCAGGTCGCCAACCTGACGGCATTCATGCTGGCGTTCTCGGGCTCGGACCTGCCTGCCGGCTCGACAACCGTCTCCGCCGCCGAGCCACCGGGCCCGCCCAGCCACGATTCGCATGCGGCTGTCGGGCGCCAGCTCACCTTGCGCGCCGCGCCGACTGCGCCGGAGACGACGCTGATCAATTCGATGATCGCGCTCGCCGATGCGAACAAAGTCGGACTGATCGCGAACGGCATTCGTGCCGGACTCGTGCGCGGCGCGCGCTACGCCGGCTCGTCGACGTGGCAGAGTGATCGCGTGGGCGAAACATTCACGACCAGCCAGCTCACGAGCGGCGCCTCGGCCGGCGCGGAGATGACTTTCACCGTCGTGCCGAAGGGCACGGAGACACGCCTCGGCAACGACCGCGATCTCGACGGCTGGCGCGATCGCGACGAGATCGACCTGGGCTCCGATCCCGGTGACGCCGCGCTGTTCCCGGGGGCGAGCGGGATCGCGTTCTGTTTCGGCGACGGATCCGGGACGGCGTGTCCGTGCGGCAACGAATCGAGCATCGGCGCCAACGCGGGTTGCCTCAATTCGCTCGCGAGCGCAGGCAAGCTCGTCGCCGCGGGAACGGCCAGCATCACGGCGGACACACTGGTCTTGTCTGGTTCCGGGATGCCGAACGGCGGTGTGCTGTACTTCCAAGGCACGACCTCGAATGCGTCCGGCTGCGGCATCGCTTTCGGCGACGGATTGTTGTGCGCGAGCGGTTCGATCGTGCGCCTCGGCATTCACTTCAACATGGCCGGCGCGTCGCAGTTCCCCGCAGCCGGCGATGCTTCGATTTCGAGTGCTGGTCTGGTCGCTGCGCCGGGATTGCGCAGCTACCAGGCGTGGTACCGCGACGCGACGGCCTTCTGCTCCAGCGCCACCTACAACCTCACGAACGGTTGGTGGGCCGTTTGGGCCCCTTGAGCGCCGCAAACCGGGTTTCAGGGTACGCTCATGGGGGCGCGCAGGTGGGTTTCCACGGCGCGCCCCGACCGCATTCCAGGCTCGATTCTCCTCTCTCCAGCCGAGGTTTCTCCGCGTGAATATCCAGCGCCTCTCTCTGTCACTCGTGTGCATGGGCGTGCTTGTCGCTCAGCGTGATGCCTCCGCGCAGAGCTTCGTGAACTGGGAGAACGCGCACGTTCACCCGCTCGAGATGACGCCCGATGGGTCACGGCTCTTGGCAGTCAATACGGCCGATGATCGACTCGAAGTGTTCAGCACGAGCGGCGCACAGCTCGTGCGGCTCGCGAGCATCCCCGTCGGGATCGATCCCGTTTCCGTGCGAGCGCGCACGAACGACGAAGTCTGGGTCGTGAATCACATCTCGGACTCGGTGAGCATCGTCAGCTTGTCGGCCGGCAACGTCGTCGCCACGATCAAGACCGACGACGAACCCGACGACGTCGTGTTCGCAGGTTCGCCGCAGCGCGCGTTCGTGTCGTGTTCACAAGCGAACAAAGTCCAGGTCTTCGATCCCGCGGCACTCGCGACGGCGCCGGTGTCTGTTCCGCTGCTCGGCGAGGACCCGCGTGCGCTCGCGGTTAGCGCGGACGGCACGCGCGTGTACGTCGCGATCTTCGAATCGGGCAACGGATCGACGATCCTCGGCGGCGGCTTGACCATGAGCGGCGGCTTCCCGAAGAACGTCGTCAGCGACACGACCGGCCCCTACGGCGGCCAGAACCCTCCGCCCAACGCGGGCACGGCCTTCAATCCGCCGATCAACGGCGCCTTGCCGCCCGCGCCACGCGTCGGGCTCATCGTGCGGAAGAACTCAGCCGGCCAGTGGATGGACGACAACGCGCACAACTGGACGGCGATGGTGAGTGGTCCGGACGCGGCGAAATCCGATCGCCCGGTGGGTTGGGATCTGTACGACAACGACCTTGCGGTGATCGACGTCGCCACGTTGAGCGTCACCTACACGAAGCATCTCATGAACATCTGCATGGCCGTGGGCGTGAACCCGGTGAGCGGGGAGGTGTGTGTCGTCGGCACCGACGGGACGAACGAAGTTCGATTCGAGCCGATCGTCAACGGCAAGTTCGTGCGCGTAAAGGCCGCGCGTGTGTCTGCAAACGGACTGACGACACTCGGCAACGTGGACCTGAACCCGCACCTCACCTACGCGACACCGACGATCCCGCAAGTCGACCGCGACAAGTCGATCGGTGATCCGCGCGGCATCGCCTGGAACGCGGCCGGGAACAAGGCCTACATCGCCGGCATGGGCTCGAACAACGTGATCGTGATCGACAGCGTCGGAGCACGGGCCGGGATCGCCGATGCGATTCCCGTAGGCGAAGGTCCGACGGGCATCGTCGTCGACGACGCGAATGCGCGCGTCTTCGTCCTCGAAAAGTTCGCGGCGCGCGTGTCTACGATCTCGACCGCGACGGAAACCGTCGTGGGTTCGGTCTCGTTCTACGATCCGACGCCCGTCGCGATCAAGGTCGGCCGCAAGCACTTGTACGACACGCACAAGAACTCGGGTCTGGGTCAAGCCGCGTGCGGCAGTTGTCACGTCGACTCGCGCACGGACGGGTTGGCGTGGGACCTCGGCGATCCGAGCGGAACGATGGCGCCCGTCGCCGGCAACAACCTCGCGGCCGGGATCCCCGGCCTCACGGGCGGGTTCCAGGATTTTCACCCGATGAAAGGTCCGATGACGACGCAGACCTTGCAGGACATCATCGGCAAGGAGCCGCTGCATTGGCGCGGTGACCGCAAGGGCATCGAGGATTTCAATCCGGCGTTCCAGGGTTTGCAGGGTGACGATGCGCAGTTGACCGCGACCGAAATGCAGGAGTTCGAGAACTTCCTGGCGACGATCACGTTTCCGCCGAACCCGTACCGCAACTTCGACAACACGTTGCCGACGAACCTGGCTCTGCCGGGGCACTTCACGAGCAGTCTCTTTGGCCCTGCCGGTCAACCGTTGCCGAACGGCAACGCACAAACGGGGCTGAGCGACTACCGCACGGTCGGCTTGGACGGTGGTGCGATTCGTTGCGTGACTTGCCACACGCTGCCGACCGGTGCAGGCACCGATTACACGCTGGTCGGCGCGACCTTCGTGCCCATCGCGCCCGGTCCGAACGGCGAGCGCCACCTCGCGCTCGTGTCGCAGGACGGATCGACGAACGTCTCGATCAAGATTCCACAGGTGCGCAACGCGTACGAGAAGGTCGGCTTCGATCTGACCCAGATGAACAACACACGCGGTTTCGGCTTCTTGCACGACGGCAGTGTCGATTCGATGGCGCGCTTTCTCTCGGAACCGGCGTTCACGTTTACGAGCAATCAGCAGATCGCGAACATGACGGCGTTCATGATGGCCTTCGCAGGACCGGAATTACCTTTGGGGTCGACGAGCCTCGCTGCCCAAGCACCTCCAGGTCCGTCGAGCCGCGACACACACGCCGCCGTCGGGCGACAGCTGACGCTGAGTGCCGCGCCGACGGCCAGCGAAAGCACCCTGTTGAGTTCGATGACGACGCTCGCGTCGGCGAACAAGGTCGGCCTCGTCATGAAGGGCGTCCGCGGGGGACTCGCGCGCGGCGCGCGGTTCCTCGGCGGGACGTCGTGGCAGACCGATCGTGCGAGCGAGACGCTCACGACGGCGCAGCTCACGAGCGGTGCAGCAATCGGCGGCGAAATCACGTTCACCGTCGTGCCCAAGGGCACCGAGGTGCGCATCGGGACCGATCGCGATCTGGACGGTTGGCTAGATCGTGACGAACTCGACCTGGGCTCCGATCCAGCCGATCCGACGAGCTTCCCGGGCGCGGCGGGTGCGGCTTTCTGTCTGGGTGACGGGACCGGCGCACCTTGCGGTTGTGCGAACAACTCGAACACCAGCGACGCTGCCGGTTGCCTCAACGTCGGCGCCACGGGCGGCAAGCTCGTCGCGGCGGGCATGGCGAAGATCTCGGCCGACACACTCGTGCTCTCGGGTTCAGGTATGCCGAACGGCGGCGCGCTCTACTTCCAAGGCACCACGCAGATGGCGGGCGGCACGGGCATCACGTTCGGCGACGGCAAGCTGTGCGTGACCGGATCGATCATTCGCCTCGCCATCAAGTTCAACGTCGCGAGTGCGTCACAGTATCCGACGGCAGGTGACCCGTCGCTCTCCACTGCCGGTCTGGTGACGGTCGCCGGCACGCGCAACTACCAGATCTGGTATCGCGACGCGGCGGTGTTCTGCACGGGTGACACCTACAACTTGTCGAACGGCTGGAAGACGGTCTGGGCGCCGTAGTTGACCGCTCACTTGCGCGGCGGCGGCAGCAGTCCCTTGGCTTCGGCTGCCCGCAGGCGCGCGACATCGAGTGTCGTTTCCGCGTCGGCGCGCCACGCCACACCCGGTGGCGCGATCTGAAGTGCGCTTTGAAGCGTGGCGACGGCGGCTTCGAAGTCGCCGGACTCGAGCAGCATCGCACCCAGACTGAACTGTGCATCGGCAAAGTTCGGATCGTTCTCGGTCGCGCGCCGGTACGCCTCCAGCGCGTTGCGCGTGTCGTGGAATTCGCTGCGCAGGAGATTGCCGAAGTTGAACCAGATCGCGGAGTTGTGCGGATCCAAAGTGAGCGCGCGCTTGTACTCGCGCGACGCATCCGCGGCTCGGCCGGCGGCTTTCAGTGCGTTCGCGAGCTGGAAGCGCGTCTCCGCGTCATCGGTGACCGTCAACGCGCGCTCGAAGCACGGGACGGCTTCGGACGGGCGGCCTTCGAGCAGATGACGCGTGCCGGCCTGCTTCTCGAGCTGCGGATCGACCGCCGTGGCCTGACGCCAGAACAGAATCCCGGCGAGCGTCAACGCGATCGCGACGACGAACCACTTGCGCGTGTCCGCCGGCGCGGCGGTAGCGTTCGAGGCCTGCGCGGACCGCTTCGCCTTCACCGCACCCCCGGCATCGTGCTCGGCCCGTTCCAGCCGGAGAAGCCGCTCTCGAGGTTGACGAGGTTCTCGAAACCTTCGCGGCTCAAGTACTCGCACGCCGAGGCCGAACGTCCGCCGGAAGCGCAGTAGACGATCGTCGTCCGTCCGTTCCGCGGAATCTCCTTGGCGCGCGCTTCGAGTTCATCGAGCGGAATCAACAGTGCCCCGGGGATGATGCCCGCGGCCATCTCCTGGCGCGTGCGCACGTCGACAACGTTGGCGCGGCCGCTCGTCACGAGCGCGATGCCGTCCTGCGTGTTCACGTCGCGCCACAGGCGGCCCTCGAGGATCATCTCGTCGCTGACCTGCTCGTTGCGCGCGACCATGACGAGCGTCTTGCGCAAGACGTCGAGTTCGCGCTCCCGCTCCGCATTCGCGTTCTCGATCCGGCGACGTGCGTCGGCGGTGGCGTCTTCGATCGCCTTGGACGATCCGCCCGCCTTCGCGCGCGCGGACAAGGCCACGATCAACGCGAGGAGGGCGACGGCGAGTGCGGCGTATTCCATGCACCGTGCACTCTAACCGCACCGGCGGGCGCGGTCAGGGGTCGAGAGGCTTGACGCTCACGGCTCCGCTGCTGCTCTTGAGCTCGACCAGCGCTCCGCCGCCGTTCACCTTGCCCTGGATGGCCGGACCCTTCTTGGTCGTCGAGCCTGCCGGCAATTCGATCGCGTAGCCTACGTCGACGTCCCCGTAGTCGGTGCGCGCGTCGAGGTCGAAGCTCAGGTCCTTCGGCGCCTGCAGGGCGACGCGCCCGTAGCTGGAATCGATCTTCCAAGCCGAGGCGACCGTGCTCCCCGATCCGGCCCGCACGCGGACGTCCCCCGAGCTGCTGTGCGCCGTGAGCGCGTCGAAGATCCCATCGATGTCGACGCGGCCGTAATCCGTGCTCACGGACAACGCGCCCTGGACGCCTTCGAGCTTGATGTTGCCGCTGGATGTGCGCGTCGACAGTTTGCCTGTCGCGTTCGTCACGTTGATGTTGCCGTAGTCGCTGTCGAGCGCGATCGTCGCCGCGCGCAGATCCTGGCCACGAACGTTGCCGGAACTGGTCCGCGCGCGAACGGCGGTACCGTCGACTGCGCTGATCTTCACGTTTCCGTAGTCGGTCTGCGCGTCCGCCGCCCCGCCGGACAAACGAGCGATGGACACGTTGCCGGAACTCGACTTGAGGACCGCGTCGCCCTGGACGTTCTCGATCCGCAGGTTGCCGTAGCTCGAAACGAGGCGCGACTCGCCAAAGGGGCCGGTTTCGGCCACCAGATCGCCCGAGTCCGAACCCAGGTCGAGCTTGACCCCGGCCGGGACCGAGATTTCGAAATCGACGGACGGCGTCGGTTCCGCGCCCTTCAAGTCAGCGTCACGCTCGAATTCGATCGACAGCGTGGTGCCGGCAGCACTTTCGGACACGTTGATCCGCGCGCGCCCCAGGCGTGCCTGGGCGTCGGCCACGGTCTTGCCTTGGGTGCGCACCACGGCGTGGGCTGATCCGGTTCCGTCATCGGAGGCGCGCACGCGGATCACGCCGTAGGGCGTGTGCGCCCTCAAGGTCGATCCGCTCGCGAGGTGCAACTCGTGGACCTCCGTGCGCTCGGCTTTCTCCGGGAAATTGCCCGACCAACTGCCCGTCGAGATGCCGAAGTGTGAGTACGAGCAGGCGGTGAAGCACAGTCCGGCGAACGTGACGGACACGAACAGGACAGCGCCCAAGACGAGGGTCGCGCGCAGGATGGGGTTCATGATCCAGGGTCTCCGTGGGGGTGGCTCGCACTGGTACGCCAACTGAGCCCCGGCATTTTACGCCGCGAGAACTAATTCCGGCGTCGGAACAGCGCGATGCTGGCCGTGAAGCCGTGCAGGAAGTTGCGCTGACCCACGGGGCCGATCTCACCCATCGCGAAAAATCCTGCTGCCGGGATCTCGGCTTCGACACCGGCGCGCAGGCACTCGATGTCGTGGTCGGGGCGCTTGAACATGCGCGTGCCGCGGCCGTTGCAGCAGAAAAGCAGTGCGCCGGTCGACGTCGGAGCCGAAACGCGGCCGACGTGATCGCGCACCAGGTGCGTGAGGTCCTCGCCGGCCGAGGCCGCGTCGCGCACGAGGAATTGGACGCTCATGCCGCTGCGGATGCTGTCGTCGGCGACCGCGAGCGCGTTGGATTCCTTCTCGATGCCGATGATGCCGCGCACGAGGAAATCCCCGCGCTCGAAGGTGCTCTTTTGCGGGTCGAGCGCGAGGCCCAGGAAGGGGCCGCGCTGCATCAGTTTCTGATCGTCGTTCGGCAGTCCCTGAATCGTCTCCATCAGCGCAGTCAACGCCGGTTTCCCCGACAGTTTCAGCACGAAGTTGTCCTTGCAGGACGTGATCACGAACGGCTTCCCGACCGGTCGGCAACCCTGGCTGACGACCGCGCGCACTTCGACGTCGCCTTCGACGACTACGCCGATCGCACCGCCGTCGACGAGGTCGTTCTCGGTGAACAAGAGGTTCTGTCCAGGACCCTGGCCGCCGCTCGCCATGCCGCCGATCGCAGGTACACCGGGCAACTCCGTGTTCAGCGCATCGAGGTACGCGTGCGCCGGAAAGCTGAACGGGTCTGCGAGCAACAACATGCTCGCGCGTGCTTTGTCCTGCACGTCGGGCATGGCCGTGAAGCGCAACGTGTCGTCGGATATCGGCTCAGCCTGCACGGCGAACGGGCGAATGTCCGTGTTCGGCAGCACGCCGGCCCACACGGACAGGCACGCTCCGCGCTCGACTTCGCGCGCGCTGCCGACGATGCCTTCGCCCGTGCACCCGATCAGAGCGCCGCCGCCGAGTGCGCCCGAGAGACGCGAGCCCAGCGTTTCGATCGCGGGTCCGTGGTGGTGCGATACGAACACCGCCAGCAGGTCAGGTTTGGCGCCGGCCAGAGCGGTCCGCAACTCGGTCACGACTTCTTCGAAGGCGACGGCGGAGTCGGTGTGCGTGGAGAGCGCGCTCGCAAATCGGGGGTCAGTCATGGGTGGGAGTCAGATCCTCACGTTTCATAGGGCCTGTTTCGAGAGTTCGTGCGCTTTTCGGCCTGCGTTACGATGTCGGCCATCCAAGAGGAGGTCCGAATCATGCCTGCCGTAATCACTATGCTTTTCGCACTCGTCGCTCTCATTCAGGCGCCAGGTCTCGTGGGTCAATCGTCCCAAGACATCCAGGACGATCGCGCGGATGTTCGTCGCCGCGTCGAGTCCTTCGAAAAGCTCGTCAAGGACGCCGAGAAGGACGCCGAGGCCGTCGCGATGCTCGACGGCATGATCGCGATGTTCAAGGAGAGCGGCCCCCGCGACCGCGGGCGCGTACTCAAGACGATCATCGCCAGTGTGAAGGTCTCCGACACACCTAAGGACAAGACCAAGCCCCGCAATCTGCCGATCGAGGCGGCCGAGCGCATGTCGCAGATGGGCGTCGAAGCGTTCAAGCCGCTCGTCGATCTCCTGAACGACCGCAAGATCGGCCTGGATCTCGCGCGCGTGACGCCGCTCGCCGCGGGGCTCGTGAAGCTCGGTATCGGCACGGCCGATGCGCTCGACACGAGCCTGAAGATGCTCGACGACTCCAATCCGCGCCTGTACGCCGGACTCGTGCCCGCGTTCGCGTCGCTGGAGCTCGAGACTCAAGCCAAGCGCAAGCGCATCGTCGGCGAGATCCTGTCCGCGCACGAAACGATTCAAGCCCGCATCGACAAGGACAAACCGATCTCTGCGGACGAGAAGCCCAAGTTCGCCGAGAGCATGAACATCGCGACGATCACGACGCTGAATGCGCTGGCCGGTCAGAAGCAGCCGGATGTGGCTGCTTTCAGGGCGTGGTACGCCGAGAACAAGGCCAAGGACTGGCCCGACAAGTGACCGAGTGTCCGCAACCGCCTTCGCGGTCCGTTTCCTGAAGTTCTCCGCCAAGAACGAAATGGCGCGGAGGATCCAGCGACAGCCAAAGTTACGATCCCCATATGCAGATGTGGATCTTGCTGGCTCTCCTGGTGGCGGCCATCAGTCTGTACGTAACCCAGGTCGTCTCGATCGAAGTCACGTCGCTGCTCTTGATCGTTGCGCTCGCGGTCTTCGGCATCTTGGAGCCGGCCGAGGCGCTGTCGGGGTTTTCGAGCCCGGCCACGATCACGGTCGTCGCCATGCTCGTCTTGAGCGCCGGCGTCGAACGCGTGGGCATCGTCGATTTCGTCGTAGGGAAGCTCACGCGCTGGGCGACGGGCGGCCCCATCCGCGTCCTGACGGTGATCGGCATTCCGACCATCGCGTTCAGCGCATTCCTGAACAACACGCCGGTGGTGGCGATGATGATCCCCGTGACGCTGGCGTTGGCCAAGCGCACGAAGATCGCTCCGTCCAAATTGCTGATCCCGCTGAGCTTCTTCTCGATGCTGGGCGGCACCACGACGCTGATCGGCACGTCGACGAACCTGCTGGTAGACGGCCTCTACCGCGAATCAGGCGGCCCCGGGCTCGGGATGTTCGCGTTCACGGGCGTAGGCTTGATCTTCGTCGTCGTCGGCCTGATCTACATGTTCACGATCGGCGTGCGGCTCCTGCCTGATCGCGACGGTTTCAGCGAGTTGATGCCTGCGACAGCGCCTGGACACTTCGTGACCGAACTCGTCCTCCCGCGCAGCAGTCGCTATGCGGGCAAGCCGATCACCGAAGCCTTTCCGGCCAAGGGCGAGTTTCGCGTGCTCGAAGTCGTGCGCGACGAAGAGGCGCAGGTCAATCCGAAGGGCGAGTTCGTGCTGCGCGCCGGCGATGTGCTCCTCTTGGAGTCCACGGCGCGCTCGATCAAGAACCTGCTCGGTGATGAAGGCCTCGAGTACGGCACCGATATCGCCGACGACGAGCGCGTGCGCGTCAGCCGCGTCGATCTGCGCATCGCCGAGGCCGTGATCACACCGAATTCGCGCTACATCGGACGCAAGGTCCGATCGTTGGGTTTGAGCAAGCGCTATGGAGTGCAAGTCCTGGCCATTCGGCGGCTGGGACGCATGCACCGCTACGAGCTGCGCGAGTTTCGCTTGCGCGCGGGCGACGTGCTGCTCGTCCAGGGTGAGACGCAGCCGCTGCGGTACCTGCAGGATCAAGGCAACCTCCTGCTCGTCGAAGGCGTCCAGCGAGACATCACCTTCCCGGACCGTGCTCCGCTCGCGGGCGGCATCCTGGGCGGCGTCGTCGTGCTCGCGGCGCTGGGTGTCGCACCGATCGTATTCCTCGCGATCGGCGGAATCGCGTTGATGATGCTCACACGCTGCCTCGAAGCGCGCGACGCTCTGCGCGCGGTCGACCTGAGCGTGGTGCTCTTGTTGGCCGCCACCATTCCGTTGGGGCTCGCGATCGAAAAGCTTGGACTGGCTGCGGAAGCCGCGACCTGGATCGTCCAGGGACTGGGACAGCAGAACCCGGCAGTGCTCGTCGGCGGGCTCTACGTACTGACGAGTCTCTTGACCTCGATTCTGTCCAACAACGCGACGGCGGTATTGCTCACGCCCATCGCGCTCAGCCTGGCCGCACAGACCGGAGCAAGTCCGGAGCCGCTGTTGATGGCGATCGCGTTCGGTGCCAGTGCGAGTTTCGCCACGCCGATCGGCTACCAGACGAACCTGATGGTCATGGGCCCGGGTGGTTACATGTTCCGGGACTACGTGCGCATCGGGTTGCCGCTCAATCTGCTGCTGGCGGTCGTGGCGAGCTTCGTCATTCCGATGTTCTGGGGCTTGAGCTGACGCCGTCCGTGCGCGCAGCGGAGGCGCGCGGGCGGAGAACGAAGAGCAGTACCAGCGCGGCGATTCCGACCCAGCCCTGGAATGCGAACGTGTCGGGATAGCCGCGACGCTCGACCATGATCCCGCCGGCTTTCGCGCTCCACGACTCGCACAGGTTCGTCGCGCCCATGTACGCACTGAACTGCGTCGCGCCGAGCGCGGGATCGGTGAGCGACATGAAGAGCGTGTAGGTCGAGGCCGTGAAGAGGCCGATTCCGAGGTAGATCGCAGTCAGCGCAGCGAGCAATTCCTCCGGCGCCGCGTTCGCCCGCGCGAGAGCCGCCAGACCGAGCACGCACGCGCCCATGAACAGTCCCGCGGCGAACACCACACGGCGAATGCCGAAGCGATCGCACGCAAAGCCGCCGATGAGCGCTCCCACGGCCATCGCTGCGACCGCAGGCAGGCTGAAGAACCAACCGACAGCGCTTGACTGCATGCCGTGGTCGACGAGCAACGGCCCCGCGAACAGCCCGACGGTTTCGAAGCCCGCACCCGAGATCGACGCGAACAGGATCGCGAGGAGTGTCGACGGGCGTTTCAGCGCGGCGATCAGGCTGGATCCGAAGGGCGACGCCTGCGCGACGGGTTCCGCCGCGACGAGGAAGCGCCCGTGCGCGCCGATGAAAAGGGCCGACAACAGCAGACCGCCTGAGAGCGCGAGCACGAGACCGGTGTCTCCAAGCCACGGGCGCACGAGCAGCGCGCCGCCGCCGAAGAGCGATCGACCCGTGAGCATGCCGAGTTGCATCCAGCCGTTGAGTCCGCCGCGCTCGTCAGCAGGCGTCGTGCGGATCGCCAGCGAATCGATCGCTGCGTCCTGGCTCGCCGCGGCCAGTGCGTGCAGGGCCAACGCGACTGCGATCCAGCCGAAGCCTTCCGCCGGGTCGAACCACAAGAGCGGCAGCAGTGCGGCCGCCATCACGACCTGTGCTCCGACGATCCACGCGCGCAGTCCATGTCCGCGTCCGAGGTCGATCAACGGCGCCCACAAGAACTTGAATGCCCAGGCCAGCACGAGCCAGGCGGAGAGCGATCCGATCTCCGATGCCGGTGCGCCGCGCTCGCGCAAGATCGTGGGCAGCGCCCACCAGAGGAATCCGATGGGCGCGCCTTCGCACAGGTACAAGCCGGCGAAGGCCAGCCGACGCCGCGTGCGTTCTCGCGAAAAATCGATCACCTGGAGCGACTTCTAACCGACCCGCGCTTCCAGCGACCAACCTTCTCGAATCAGTCTTCGGACTCTTCGCGCACGGCCTCCGCCTCGCGTCCGGCTTGATCGGCCTTGGCTTTGGCCTTCGCGGCGCGACGGACAGCCCGTTCGTGGGCCTCGGCCGCGTTCTCGTGCGCGAGCTCCAGTGCAGCGATCGACTCGACGTCGGCGTTCTTCACACGCGCGCGCTCCAGCTCCTTGACAGCCTTCGCCAACGCCTCCGAAGCCTCGACAGCTTCCTTCGCCGTCTTCGCCGCGACGACCGAGTACGAGTCAGCGGCGTCCATCGCCTCGGCGATGTCTCCGTGCGGGCCCTCCTCGGGGCGCGCATCGAGATCGATGTCCTGGGCCGCGAGGACGAGCGCGCTCATCGGCAGCACTTCGAGCAGCGACGAGAGCGTCACCCCAAACCCGCCGACCAGCGAATCGCCGCGTAGACGGAACGGCAGGAACACGATCGATGCTTGTGCGGAGCGCGTCGAGATCATGCGTTCGTTCACGTTGTCGACGACCTCGGGATAGGCTTCGATGCGCACATCGATCAGCATCGCGGTCAAACGTGCAAGGGTCTGCTCATGTGTCTCGTCAGGTTTGGGGGCCGCGAAGAGCCGGATTCTGGCTCGTTTCCAATCTTCGTCCCGCGTCATCAAGTAGGCGAAGAGCAGCATCAACGGGCCGCTGGCGTCCTCCTCGAACCAGACGTCGATCGTGCGCTTCTTCCCAGGCATCTGCGTCAATGCAGAGAGGTCTTCGTCCGTGGCTTCGAGCAGGACGATGTTGCAGTCGCGTCGTCGCGCGTGCTGCAGGTAGGTGCCGAACGACTCCAGCCCGGGCGGACTGTCCGACCGTGGGTGCCGATCGAACCAATTCATGAGCACGGTGTTGGGATGGATCGGTCCGAGGCCTTGGGACTGCAACAGCACGGACAATCCCGAAGAGAGATCCGGCGTGGCTACAACTAGAGGGAAGGCCTCGATTTCAGCGCGTTCGATGTCCGCCTTGAGTTCGTCTTCAGCCGCTTCGCGCTCCCTTTCCATGCGCGCGCCTTGTCCGGGCAAGAGTTTCACGACCGTGGTGAAGCCTGCGCCTCCTTCGATCCACGACGCGAAGCGCATCAGTCGTTCTCGTCGCGCAACATCGTTGGTGAACACCAACAGCACGGGACGCCAGTCGCGCGGGTGCCACATCTCGTCGGCGATCCCGTGTAATTCTTGACGGATGCGCTGGAAACGGCTGGAGCGCCTCCCGTCCGCCCAGCGCGAGATGTCACTGCGACGGTCCACGTATTGGAAGATCGCGTACAGGATCGCGGCCGAGATCGCTGCCGCGGTCGGGTCGAGAGCGACCATCGCGATGAGGCATCCCACCGCGCCCAGCAACGAGAGGCGCGGGTGGAACCAGCGAAAACGCGGCCGGAAGTACGGGCTGTTCGACCTGGCCTCGACGTACGTGGCGTAGTTCAGCAGCCCGTACGAGATCAGGAAGAACATCGAGACGACCGGCGCGACGATGTTCAGGTCGCCGGCCCAGATCGTGGCCAGTGCGATCGCGAGGGAGAGCAAGACTCCGCGGCGCGGGTTGTTCGTCGCTCCGCTGCCCTTTGCAAAGATGGAAAGCAGCGGAAAAATGCGGTCGGATGCGAGCGATTGCAGGATCCGCGGAGCGCCCATGAACGACGCCAGGGCCGA
Source organism: Planctomycetota bacterium (assembly GCA_016795245.1). Taxonomy (GTDB): domain Bacteria; phylum Planctomycetota; class UBA1135; order UBA1135; genus JAEUIA01. The sequence continues at coordinate 31,094 of JAEUIA010000003.1, forward strand.
TGAAAGCGTGGCCGCGATCACGCCCGCGTCCGCCAACCAGCTGACCTTGGACACCTTCCACATCGCGTCCGTCTCGGTCGCGAGGCTCGCACCCGGCAGGGTCGCGGCGAACACGACGGCCACGGCGAAATAGACCACGGCCGAGATTCCGACGGCGAGGAACGTGCCGCGTGGAATGCTCTTGCCCGCGTCGGCCAGGTCGCCGGACATGCTCACGCCTTGCGTGAACCCCGTGACCGCCGGGAAAAAGATGGCGAAGATGGCCCAAAACGGCAGGTCGCCGGCCGGCGCCCAACTGTCGGCCAGCAACGCGGAGTCCCAATGCTCAGTCGCGCCGATGAAGAACGAGACGAGGCCCGCGCAAAGCGCGATCATCACGCCGTACTGGAAGCGCGTGGCCCAATCGGATCCTAGCCAGGCAAACACGAAGAGCACGACGACAGCGCCCGCCGCGACCATCTGTGGATGCGCGAAGTCATAGTTGGCCAGGATTGCGGATGTGGCCTCGCCGAAACCGATGGCATAGAACGCGATCGAAACGGCCTGTGCCAGGAATAGCACGATGCCGATCGACGCTCCGAACCCGGGGCCGAGCGTGCGCGAGATCAGGTAGTAATCGCCGCCCGCTCCGACGCGCAGATTCGTTGCCACGGCGGAGAGCGAGATGCTCGTCAAGATCGAGATGCCGTTGGCGATCGCGATGATGATTAGCGCGCGGCCGAGTCCGGCCTGGCCCACGACATACCCGAGTCGCAGGAAGAGGATGATTCCCAGGATCGTGAGGACGCTGGGCGTGAAGACGCCGGCGAACGTGCCGAGGCGGCCTCCCTGCTGCGGCGCTTCGGTGGTGGACAGTTGCCTGGCGGCCGGCGCCTCTTCGGGTTTGGGTGCTGCGCTCAATGCAAATTGGCTCCGCGAGTGTGTTGCCCTGCCGGATCGGGGAAGGCGGGCGCAGGCATTCTAGTGGCCGAGCAGGCTCACCGCGTCATGCAACGCACGATCACGTCGGGTTGTGCGGGGATTCCTCGACCAGGAGTGCGTCCTCCTCTTCGGGAACCCGCGTACGGAAGACGAGCCCAGGGATGAGCGAATTCAGGATCGCGTACACGACCAGACCGCCGAAGAGCGTGGAGCCGATTTGGAATTTCTCGCGCAGAATCCCGGCGATGACGAGCGTGAAGACCAAGGTCGGCAACATCGGCATCCCGACGAGCATGCTTTCGCGCAAGCCCTCGCCGAACACGACTCGACGATGGAGCCAGATGGGGATCAGTCTGAACGAGATCCCGCAAACGGCGAAACTCAGACCCACACCGAGCGCAGCCAGGCTGAAATCTGCCTGGCGCAGGTTCAATCCGGCGTTGAAGAAGTAGAAGGGCACGAAGAGAGACGAGAAAGCTTCGACTGAACTCAGCATCTTCTCCGACGCCATCGCCGGCAGATGCAGGCGCAGTCGCTGCGCCGCCATGCCGACTACGAACGCGCCGACCAGGTAGTAGACGCCGAGTTCGTACGTGATCACGCCGCAGGCCACCGCGACCATCATCAAGAACGCGAACTCGGACTTGGGCGCGTAGGGGAGGATCAGCTTGGCGAAGAGCCGGAACAGGAACGGCAGGAAGCCGATCATGCCGACCAGGATCAGCGACGAGAGGCCCAGGCCTTGCGCAGAACTCGACTGCAGCGCAACGAACAGCACGGCCAGCGCCACGAGTTCGGTGGCGATCGCTTTCGATTTGATCCAGAAACGCGCCTTTTCAGGCAGATTGAAGCCGTCGAGCGCATCCAGGATGAATCCGGTGGACGGGGTCAGGAGCGCAAGGGCGATCAGTGTCGAAGGGCGAATCGAGAGATCCAACCACCACACGAGGGCTGCCGCCAACAGTGCGAGGCTGACCACCTGGATGGCCAGATGTTGCAGCAAGATCGTCGAGTTGTGGCGCAGCTCACGAAACTCGACGTCCAGTCCGGCGAACAAGAACAGCGAGACGATGCCAAGCGTCGCGAGGAACTTGATCGTGACGTCGCCCTGGAAATCGTTCGGCAGGTAGCCCAGTTGGAGCGCGCAGATCGCGCCCATGGCGAAGCTCGTGATCGCTGTCGGGATACGAAAGCGCTGCAGTACGCGCGGCGCCACGAACAAGGCGAACAACAGGATCAGGAACGAATAATGCATGCTCTGTCAGCTCAGAGCGAGACGGTCATGCGCAGCGTGAGAACCCAGGCATCATCCAGCGAACTGTCACCGCCCGGATTCCTGATGTACTGAATGTCCGGCTTGATGCGCACTCCAGGCACGAGTTGTGCACCGTAGAACAGCTCGATCGCCGTCTCCGAACTCGCAGTGAATCCGGCTCCGCTCGCTGAAGACGTCTCGCCCCAGCTGACGCCGAGGCCCAGCGTGTCGTGATACTGGGGCAGGAACAGGTCCGATGTGGTCAATCCGAGGCCGACATGATTCTTGATCGGCGCGACATCCCCGTCGGCAGTTCCAAGCTGCATGAACGTGTTGAGCGCGCGTCCGTCGACGTCGATGCGCTGCTCGATCACCGAGTAAAATCCGCTCGTGCCGTCATCGGTTCCACCGTCGAAACGAGCGAAATTTCCGGTGTGTTTCCACGCGCCGATCGAGACGTTGCCCACAGGAGTCTCGGCGTCCTGCCAGGCGTACGTGCCCTGCGCGATCATGAATGCGTCGCCGGGTCGTTCGAATGTGCTGCCCAGCCCGTGCAGTCCGGTCTTCACTCCGGCGCGCCCTGCGCCGTCGAAGAGTCCGGCGCTGACACTCAATGCTGAAGTGAGCTTGTGCTCGACAGCGGCGCCGAACGCCGGGTCCGGATACGTCGGCAGGCCCAGGATCGTCGGACTGTAGCCCATCGAGGAATGAATGAAGTGTGAAGCGTTGACCGATCCCGCGAACATCGAGTTCGCATCGATCTTGCCGATGCGAACGAGTGTTTCACCTTCGTGCCAGGAGTGCTGGTACCACAGGCGATTGATCTGCAAGCGGTCCTCGACGGCATCGATGTTCGAGTAGTTCTGAAGCACACCGACTTCGCCTGATCCGTTGTCGCCCGTGATGCCCTGAACACCGACGACCCACTTTCCGCCTTCGTATCCCATCGCGCGCGCCGAGTCGATCGAGAGGACGACGTCGAGCAACGCGCGCATCGCAGTTGAGCCGGCATCTGCGCCTCCCGAAGGATGTGCGGACGAATCGACCGTGAGGTAGGCCTCGAGCGTGTAACCGGCATCGTGCCATTGACGGCGCAAGTCCCCGACTTCGGGCACGAGCCACGACGTCCACTCGGCCGGGACATCGATCGTCGGGTCCGTGCGATCATGACGCCGAAACTCTTCGGTATCGTCCGTCGTGTGAACCGGTTGACGTGCCTTGTCAGTGGCCGGCTGTTGAGCCGCCGCGGGCAAAGTGCAGAGGGGCCCGAGAAGAATCGCAGCAGGAATCGCCCCGAGGCGAAACCTGAACCTCGAGGACGGAAGCGTGGAGTTCATGGCGGGAGACCATGACGACGCCCGGGCTCCCGGTCAAGCACGGCCGACGATCAGCCCGCGCGTGCATCGGCGCGACGGATGCGGCAAACTGTGGCTCATGACCGGACGCCGAATTGCAGCCGTAGTTGCCCTTGCGTTGTTGCTGACATTCGTGGTCATGAACCGCGAAACGTCGCGGGTGTGGTTCTTCGGGATTCGTGCCGAAATGCCGTTGGCGTTCGTGTCCATCGTCTCGGCTCTCCTGGGTGCGGCGGCGGGCTGGCTCTTCGCGTTCGTTCGCCCGCCCAAGTTGCGCTCTGAGGGGCGCGTCGGAGACCAGAAACAGTAGTCACTCCGGAGTGTGCTACTCCTGCACCTCCGTCATGGAATTGAATCAGATGGCCCTCATCGAGTGGAAAGACCTGGTCGAGTACGCGCAGAAGACGCTGTTCACGCTGGGCACCACGCCCGTGTCGATGATGACACTGGTCCAGGTCCTCATCGTCATCATCGTCGCCGTCGTGCTGGGGCGCGCGGCGCGCATGGCGTTGCGCATGCGCATCCTCGCGCGGACGAGCATGGACGAAGGCATGCGGTACGCCCTGGCGCGCATCGTGGGCTACATCGTGCTCTCGATCGCACTGATGGTCGGGCTGTCGTCGGTCGGTATCGACCTGAGTTCATTGACGGTGCTCGTCGGTGCGCTTGGTATCGGCATCGGATTCGGTCTGCAGGGGATCATCAACAACTTCGTCAGCGGACTGGTGATCCTGTTCGAGCGCCCGTTTCAAGTCGGACATCGCGTGGAGGTCGGCGACACGGCCGGGCGCGTCGTGCGCATCGCCGCGCGCAGCACGACGATCGTCACGAACGACAACATCGCGCTGATCATCCCGAACGCCGACTTCATCACCGGCAAGGTCGTCAATTGGAGTTTCGGCGGCGACCGGCGCGTGCGCTTTTCGTTCCCTGTGGGAGTGTCGTACTCCAGCGACCCGCGCCTCATCGAACGTCTGCTGCTCGAGTGTGCCGCAGCCAATCCCGACGTACTCGCGAATCCGCCGCCCGACGTCCTATTCACGCGCTACGGCGACAGCTCCATCGATTTCGACTTGAGGGTGTGGACCGAAACCGAATACGAGCGCCCGCCGGTCTTGGCTAGTTCGCTGTACTTCCAGATCTGGGAAGCGTTCAAGAAGCACGACATCGAGATCCCGTTCCCGCAGCGCGATCTCCACATCAAGGAACCGGTGCGGGTCGAGATGACCGCCAAGTAGATCCATTCGTAGACGCCGTGCGGGGGGCCAAAACGCCCCAGTTGCGGCGCACGTTTTCACACTGAAGCCGCGTATGAAATCCAAAGATCCCATCCTCGACTCGAATCAGCGCTATGCGAAAGAAGGCTTCGTTGGCCCGCTGCCTCTGGCTCCGGCACGCCACATGGCTGTCGTCGCGTGCATGGACTCGCGCATGCCGATTTTCGCGATCCTCGGACTCAGGTCGGGCGAAGCCCACATCATCCGCAATGCCGGCGGCGTCGTGACGGATGACGTGATTCGTTCGCTGATCCTGTCGCAGCGACTCATGGGCACTCGCGAAATCGTGCTCGTGCACCACACCGACTGCGGTTTGACGAAGATCAGTGAGGACACGCTGCGTGCAGAATTGGAGCGCGACACAGGCACCAGTCCGCGCTTCGCATTCGAGTCCTTCCAGGATCCCTACGCCAACGTGCGGCAGTCAATTCGCCGACTGCAGCAGTCACCCTTCCTCGTCGATCACGACCACATCCGCGGCTTCGTATTCGACGTGGACACCGGACTGCTGCACGAAGTCCGCATGACGGACTCGGCCTCCGCGTCGGATTCGCGCGACTGAATCGCTGCCGGAAACGGAACCTTCCCCGGAGCGCGCGGTTTCGGACTGCCATGGAAACCGACAATGCGATGACGAACCTGGACGCACCCTTTGCCGTGCTGCGCGCCGGCCGGGAATCCAGCCTCGTGGCCCGGCGTCCCATCGCTCGCGACGCGTCGATCCTCGTGCTCGAAGGCGCCGTTACCGATCGCCCGTCCCTGGGCTCGGTCCAGATCGACGATGACCGGCACGTCGAGGTCCCTGTGGGCTGGGATTACCAGCGCATGCTCGACGAATGTCCCTGGCGGTTCCTGAATCATTCCTGCGAACCCAATGCCGCTTTTCGCGGACTCGAGCTGGTCGCCATCCGCTCCATCGCGCCCGGCGAGTCCATCACGTTCGACTACGACACGACCGAGTGGGAGATCGCAGCGCCGTTTCGTTGTCATTGCGGCGGCCGAGATTGTCATCGCAGCCTGGTGCGGGGGTTCAAGCACCTGACCCCGGCCGAGCGTCTGCGCCGCCTTCCCAACCTGGCGGATCACTTGCGTCGTCGCGTCGACGCGACGACGGGCGAACTGCATTAGGCTCTGGGGCGATGTCCCAACCTTCCGGCGGCGAGTCGGGCGCGATCCATGCGCCACAGTTGCTGCACGAGTTCTTCGAGCGCGCACTCGCACGATTCCCGGACCGAGTCGCCGTCGAGATTCCGCCCGGCCACGAACGCGTCTCGCGATCGATCACGACCTACGCCGAACTGGACCGATCTGCGCGCAGCATCGCGGCGGCAATCTCCGTCGCCGTTGCAGGAGAGTGCGTCGTCGCCATCCTGCTGCCGCGGACCTCTCCCGCGCTGTTCGCGGCGCAACTCGCCGTGTTGCGCACAGGAGCGGCCTACGCGTGCATCGATCCGGCCTTTCCCGATGCGCACGCGGCCTCGATCCTGGCTGATGCGCGACCGGTTGCACTGATCACGGATGCCGCAGGGGTCGCACGCAGCGCGCGCATCGCAACGCCGAGTCTCTGCGTCCTGGACGTTGCGCAGTGCACAGCCGCGCCACCAACGACCTCGGACGCCGCGCGGCCGGCGTGGCTTCGAGCTTCGTCACTGGCCTACGTGATCTACACGTCGGGCACGACCGGACGCCCGAAGGGTGTGATGATCGAGCACGGTGCGATCGCGAACTTGATCGCGTCGGATGTCGAGCAATTTGCACTGCAGCCGACGGAGCGCGTAGCACAAGGCTCGTCCTCGGCGTACGACTCGTCCGTCGAGGAAATCTGGCTCGCCTGGTCCGCGGGCGCGACTGTGGTCGTGATGGACGACGACACCGCGCGCGCCGGACCGGACCTGGTTGCGTGGTTGCGCACTGAGCGCATCAGCGTGTTGTGTCCGACGCCGACATTGCTGCGCTCGACCGGCTGCGCCGAGCCACATGCGGAGCTCCCGCAGCTGAAGCTCGTCTACGCCGGCGGTGAGGCGTTGCCGCGCGACATCGCCGATCGCTGGTCGAGCGGCATTCGCTTCGAGAACGGCTACGGGCCGACGGAGTGCACCGTCACCGTGATGCGTGCGCCTGTACGAGTCGGTGAGGAGATCACGATCGGCAAGGCCGTGCGCGGCAGTCGCGCGCACGTGCTCGACGAGGATGCGCACGAAGTCGTGGGCGGACAAGCGGGCGAGTTGTGCATCAGCGGGCTCAGCCTGGCGCGCGGATACCTGGGCAAGCCCGAACTGACGGAGCAACGCTTTCCCACGCACCCCGTGTTCGGACGAATCTATCGAACCGGTGATCTCGTGCGACGTGACGAGCACGGCGATCATCACTACCTGGGACGTATCGACGCGCAAGTGAAGCTGCGCGGCTACCGCGTCGAGTTGGGTGCGATCGAAGCCGTGATCGCCGCGCAAGCGGGCGTGCGCGCCGCGGTGTGCCGCGTGCAGTCCGCGGGCACGGCGCAGATCCTGGTCGCGCACGTCGTGCCTACGAGCCCCGAACACGTCCCCGATTTTGCACTGCTGCGCGACGCAGTGCGCGCGGAACTCCCGGAGTACATGGTCCCGGCGCGCTTCGCCGTCGCGCAGCAGATCCCGGTGCTCGCGAGCGGCAAGCTCGACCGCGAGGCTCTCCCCGATGTCCAGGGCAGCGCGAGCCGCGACGCCGCGTTCGAGCCGCGCGATGAACTGGAGGCGCGCATCGTCGCGGCGTTCCAAAGTGTGCTCGGTGCACACGAGCGTCCCGCGCCGGATGCCGACTTCTTCCTCGACCTGGGCGGCGATTCCCTGCGTGCAGCCGAGGCGATTTCGGTGCTGCGCGCCGAGCCTTCGACGGCAGGGCTGACCGTTCGCGATCTGTACGAATTGCGCACGGGTGCGGGCCTCGCGGGCCGCGTGCGGAACACACCTGCGTTCGATTACGAGCCGAACCGAAAGGAACGCCTCGGGCGCCGCAACCCAGCGCTGGCCACGCTCGTGCACTGCGCGTGGCTCAGCGCGGCGTTGATCCTGTCCTCGACGGCGTTCTATTTGATCGGATTCGAAGTCCTGGCGGCCCTCGTCCGCCGACTGGATCTGGTCCTGTTCGCGCTCGTCTCGCCGCTCTTGGCCCTCATCGCGACGGCCGGCTATACGCTGCTCGCGGTGCTGGCTACGCTGGCTGCGAAACGGATCCTGATCGGACGCTACAGTGCGACGCGCGCGCCGATCTGGAGCAGTTTGCACGTGCGCAACTGGATCGTGCAACAGGTCGCGGCGAGCGTGCCGTGGACATTGTTGCAGGACACGGTGTTCCTGAACTCGGTGCTGCGAGTGCTGGGCGCGCGCGTCGGCCGAAGGGTGCACATTCACCGCGGCGTAGACCTGCGCCAAGGCGGATGGGACCTGCTCGAGATCGGCGACGACGCGACTTTGGCGCAGGAATCGGCGGTGCGCCTGGTGCAGGTCGAGCACAACGAGGTCGTGTTCGGCGCGGTCAAGCTCGGCGCGCGCAGCTTGCTCGATGTCCGCGCGAGCGTCGGGCCCGACGGCGCGCTGGGCGACGATGCGATCTTGGAACCGCTCGCGTGGTTGCCGCCGACCAGCCGTGTGCCGCACGGTGAATCATGGAGCGGTGTGCCGGCGAGCCGGGCGAGCGTGACGCCGCCGCTCCCGAAGGTCAGCGACGGTGCCGAGCTATCAACGTTTGCGCACGGCCTGGCCACGTTCGGCGCGCGCAGCTTGCGCATTTCGGCTGCGGTGTGGATTCCTTTGATCGCGCTGGCAGTGCTTTCGGTCGTCGTCGCGGATCTCGACGCCGATGCAGTATTGGCCTTCCTGTTCGAGTCCGATGCGTCCTTGCGCGGCCTGGCTCTGGCGCTGTTGCTCACGGTCGCGTCCGCACCCCTCGCAGTTCTCGCGGGCGCGCTCGTGTGCCGAGCTCTCGGGCGCGTGAAGCCGGGCGTGATCTCGCGCTGGAGCTTCGGCTACCTGCGCGTGCTGGCGAAGACCGACATGGTGCAAGCTGCGGGCAATCTCCTGTCGGGCACCTTGTTCTGGCCGCTGTGGTTGCGTCTGGCCGGGATGCGCGTCGGCCAAGGCTGCGAGATCAGCACGATCATCGACGTGGTGCCCGAGTTGATCGAGGTCGGCGACGAGAGTTTCTTCGCCGACGGCATCTACCTCGGCAGTCCACGCGTGCGCGCCGGCACCGTGACGCTGGCAGAAACGCGTCTTGCGACCAATACTTTCCTCGGCAATCACTGCGTCGTGCCCGCGGGCACACATCTGCCGGCGGACGTTTTGATCGGCGTGTCGACCGTCGCTGACACTGCGCAAGCGCGTCCAGGCACGTCGTGGTTCGGCCTGCCGCCGATCGAGCTTCCGCGTCGACCACCGGACGACGTCGATCGGCGGCTGACGCACGAGCCTGGTTTCGTGCGCTACACCAATCGACTCGTGTGGGAAAGCGCGCGCATTCTGCTGCCGATCGTTCCGCTCGTGGTGGCGCTGGCCTGGCTGCGCGTCACAGCCGTGGCGGAGGCGGAGTACACGAGCGCGGCCTTTCACTTCCTGGTGTTGCCGTCGATCACGTTCCTCGCAGGCTGTGCACTGATCCTCGCCGTGTTGGCGTTGAAGTGGTCGCTCTTGGGTCGCGTCCGACCCGGCGAACACGGACTGTGGTCGTGCTGGTGCAGCCGCTGGGATTTCCTGTTCATGGCGTGGGGCCAATGGGCGCGCCCTGTTCTCGCGCGCTTCGAAGGCACGCAGATTCTGGCGTGGTATCTGCGCGCGATGGGTGCGCGCATCGGCCGGCGCGTGCTGCTCGAAGCCGGCTTCGCGCACGTCGTCGATCCGGACATGCTGCGCTTCGAGGACGACGCGACCGTCAGCTGTCTCTTCCAGGCGCACAGTTTCGAAGACCGCGTCCTGAAGATCGATCACGTCGACATCCGGCGTGGCGCGTGGGTCGGGCAGGGAACCGTGGTCTTCTACGGTGCTGACATCGGCGCCGAGTCGCGCGTGGCGCCGCACGGCGTCGTCATGAAGCACGAACACCTGCCGGCGGGCGGCGCGTACGTCGGTTCACCGCTCGCGCGCGGCGACGGATCCGTTCAGGCGAGCTTCTGAATCTCGCCCAGCTTGCGCCACTTCGCGACCTGACTGGCGTCGAACGCGAAGTCCTTCTGTTTGACGTCGACGCCGTAGGTCGCGGTTTCGCGGATGTAGGCCTCGGGATCGGCGCCCGGCGCGGGGTCGTAGACGTCGACGTCGTGCATGAAGACCTGGAAGCCGTTCGTGCTGTCGAAGCGGCCGATGACCACGCGGCCTGACTTCGTTTCGATGACCAGATTGATGCCGTGAGGGGCGGTGTTGATGTTCGTCATGGGCGGGGAGCATGGTAACGCGAACTCGGCCGGTCCGGGCCGTAGACTCTCGTTCCGCATGAAGCTGAATCCCGCCGCCTCGATCTGGTTCAACGGTGAACTCGTGCCTTGGGACAAGGCGCAAGTCCACGTGCTCACACACGCGCTGCACTACGCTTCGAGCGTGTTCGAGGGGCTGCGCGCCTACGCGACGGCCAAGGGCCCGGCGGTCCTGGGTCTGGACGCGCACGTCGCGCGGCTCTTCGAGTCGTGCAAGATCGTGCACTTGCCGATTCCGTTCGCAAGGGACCGCATCCGTTCCGCGATCCTCGAGACCGTGCGCGCGAACAAGCACGAGGCGTGCTACGTGCGGCCGCTGGTGTACCGCGGGTACGGCGCGCTGGGTGTGTGGCCGGCCGACAATCCCGTCGAGGTCGCGATCGCGACCTTTCCGTGGATCAAGCCCAACGAACGCGATCTGTACGAGAAGGGGATCTCTGTCGGCGTGTCGTCGTGGCGACGCATGGCGCCCGACACGCTGCCGGCGATGGCGAAGTGCGCTGGCAATTACGTCAACTCGGCGCTCGTCATCACCGAAGCGAAACGACACGGCTACGCCGAAGGCCTGGTGCTCGACATCGACGGCTACGTCAGCGAAGGCAGCGGGCAGAACGTGTTCCTCGTGTCGCGCGGCAAGCTGTGGACGCCGCCGGTCGGTTCGTCGATCCTGGCCGGCGTGACGCGCGCGTGCGTGCTGCAAGTGGCGCGCGAGCTGGGCGTGGAGACGGTCGAGCAACGCATTCCGCGCGAGATGCTCTACACCGCCGACGAAGCGTTCTTTACCGGCACCGTCGCCGAAGTCACGCCGATCACGAGCGTCGACGGCCTGCCGGTGGGATCCGGTGGGCGCGGCCCGGTCACGCAGCGCATCCAGGAACGTTTTTTCGCCCTCGCGCGCGGGCAGGCGCCCGATGTCCACCAGTGGATGACGCTCGTCTGAATCAGCGTGCAATCGCGTTTCGAATCGGGAACGCATATGTAACGCGGCTCGGACGGCGCACGTAGATCTGCGGTAGGGGGCTTGAATCCGCGGCGCTCAGGCTGCGCTTGGACCGCCCTGGTCCGACAATTGCTTTACAGGCGGACCCCGCAACGAGGAACCGATCATGCCGCCGCTTCACACCGCTCTCACGCTCCCGCTTCTCTTCGCCTTCGCCGCATCCGGCCCGGCTCAGTCGCCGCCGGATGTCTGCGTTCCCACGGAAGCGCAACAGATCGCGCGCTTGCAGTCGCACTACCAGGCCGTCGTCGAGGAGCTGTCCGCGGCCGACGTGAGCATGCTCGCTGCGCCCGCGCGGGTCGAACGCGCGCGCTTGATCGGCGTGTTGCGTGAATTCGGCGAGCGCGGTGAGTTCGGTCGCAACGTCGACTTCCCTGCCGCGCGCGTGCCGTACTTCCGCACGGCGAATGGCCGACGTTGCGCGGTGGCTGAATTGATGCACGCGTCCGGCGAAGACGCATTCGTCGAGAGTGTGCGCGCGAACCGCAACCACGTTTGGATCTCCGGACTCGTTGGGGACGCCACGTTCGAGAGCTGGCTCGCGCGCTCGGGCCTTTCGATCGAAGACGCGGGGCGCATTCACGGGCCGCCGATCATCGATCCAGGAAGCTCGAGCTCGGCCCCGAGCGGTCCGGCCGGCGGCAGCTACCAAGGGCCGGGCGACACCGTCTCCGGCGGAGGCGGCGCGGGATCGACGCCCAATTCGCCGCGCGCCGGCGGAGGAGCGGCGCCGAGCGGTTCACGCCCGGAGAACAGCGGCCCCGGAGTAGGAGCGCGCGGCCCGGTGAACACGGGTGGCGGAATGCCCGGCGTGCCTAGACCGATGGCGCTCGTCACGACCAGCGACGACACCTGGTGGTTGTGGTGGGAATACAACAAGAATCAGTACCTGCGGCCGAATCGCCTGACGCTCGCCAATGCGCCGATGACCGGCGACGACGCCGAGCTCGCGTTGCGCACGGCCATCGCACAGGCACGGCGATCCGCGGTGCCGCTCTTCGAGAGAGCGCTTTCCGACTCCGACGCCAACGTGCGCTCGACGGCGGCGATCGCGCTGGGGCGCGTCGGCGGGGGACCGGCAGTCGAGAAGCTGCTGAAGTTGCTCGAGGACCCGAATGTCGATGTGCGGCACAAGGCCATCCTGGCGCTGGGCGCGACGGCCACGGCGGAAGCGGTGTTGCCGCTGCTCTCGATCGCGCGCCATGGATCGCTAGACGAGAATTCGCGCTCGCGCATCTCGCCGGTGGCGCGCCCGTTCGCGATCGTGGCGCTCGGGTTGGGGCGGCGCCATGACTTCGATGATCGCATCGACGTGGAGATCGCGAAGATCATCCAGGATCGTACGCGCTCTGACCGCGAACCGATCGGTGTCGCGGCGCTGATGTATCAAACGCTTGCGCCGAGCAAGGAACTCGCGCGCTACGCCTTGGCGATGGCGAAGGACGACGACGAGTCGCCCAGCGTGCGCTGCCGCGCGGTCGAATCTCTGCGCACGAGCAACGACGATGCGACTCTCTCCGAGATGCAGCACTTCCTGTCGGGATCGCGCCTCGATCTGCGCCGGTCCGCGGCGCTTGCGCTCGGAGAATTCCAGAACTCGCTCGCCTTGCCGGCGTTGATGACGGCCTTCGAACTCGAAGCCGAGCCGCTGACGCGCGGGTTCATCTTGATTTCGATCGGCAAACAAGGCGGCCCGAAGGCCCAGGAGTACTTGACCAAGGTGCTCGAGAAGGGCGAGTCCGGCATGCGTCGGTGGGCGGCGCTAGGTCTAGGCATCGAAGCCCGCGACATGGCCGACTTCGATGTCGCGGGGCGTCTCGCGCGGACGATCCGCGAGGCTCAGTCACGCGAGAAGAACCAGGACGGCATGGGTGCATACTGGCTCGCGTCCGGTCTCGCGCGCGACGAAAACGCTCGCCTGTCGATCCGCAATGCGCTCGAAACCGCGTCGGACGCGCGCCAGCGGCTGTACGCGGCGAGCGCCTTGGCTCTGCTAGGCGGAGAGGCTTCGCTCGAAGTGCTGCGCACGCGGCTCAAGCTCGAAGCGCAAGACATGGTGCGCGTCGGTATCGCTGATGCGCTCGGTGTGATGGGTGCAGCGCAAGACGCCAAGGCCATCCTGGACATGCTGATGAACCTCAACCAATCCAGGTTGCAGGGCCAGGCTGCGTCGGCGATGGCGGCCAACGGTTCTGCGGACGCGCTCATGGCGCTCACCGAGCTCGCGCGCATCGAGACCGGTTCGAGTGTGCGTCGTGCGGCGGCGATCGAAGGTCTGGGCATGATCCTCGCGCCGCACGCGCCGCTGACTTTTGCAGATGGTTCGCGCGCGGCGAACTACACGGTCTTCAACGATTGGATCGCGTCGGTCTTTCAGACCACGCTCTGACGTCGTGTCCGATCAGCGCGGCACGAGCCGCGTTCCCAGCACGCGATCGACGATCGACTGAGCCGGGTTGAGAATCGCGTGGATCAGCGCGGCGATCCAGAGCGCGAGGGTGATCACTGCCAAGGCCGTCGCCCAGGCGGCATGCTCGCTCATCACGAGCGCGAACACTCCACCAGACGCCAGCGCGATGGGGAGCCACGCCAGGAAACAGCGCACGCAACTGCGCCACCTGGATGCGCGACGGCCTCGTCGGTCGCGGATGCGAATGCCGAAGATCGCATTCGAGATGCCACCGCGCGTGATCAGGATCGAAAGCAGCGCAAAGAAGCCCCAGGTCGGCGCGGCGCCCATCGCCATCGTCGCGCCGATCTCGTATGGCCGCGCAAGCGGGTTGTAGTCTTCGGGAATTCCGCCCTCGGACCGCTCACGGGCGACGAGTTCGTCTGCGCGCGCAATGTCCGCGGCACTCGGCGCGGGGTAATTGGCTCGAGCGCGCGCGATCATCGACTTGTCGGTCTCCGGCAGGCGCGCCTCAGTCGCGGCCTGGAGTTGGCTGTTGGATGCCGCCGAAATCAACAGCTCCCGCGCGGCGAGCTGCTCATCGCTCAGCACACCCTCGATGCTCTTCTCCTCACGCGCCCTTGCGTCGGCGCGCACGTCGCGCATGAGCGAACTCATCTTCGAGATATCGTCGATCATCGGACTGATCCAAAACAGCATGGCGATCGAGATCAGGACGGACCCGGCAGGAATGATGGTGCCGACGGCGAGCTGGGCGGAGCGGGTGCGCCGCAGGAGTTCCGATGGACCGGCGTCCACAAGCTCGAGACCACGCGCGATCTCCTCGAGGTCCTTGAACGAGTTGCTGCTGTGCAAGAGTCGGGTGACGATGGGCTCGGCGTGCGCGGGTAGGTCGCGCGGGAGATCGACGACGTGGTCGCCATCACCGCGGAACAGCAGCCGTGCCGCTTCACACACCAATTCGCGCGGCTCATAACGCTTCGCTTCTGCATTCCCGATCGGGTGATCGAGCAATCGCAGGTTCCAATTGCGATCGATCCACACCTGCGCGAGCGCATAGGACTGCGGGTTGTCCGCAGCAGCCCGCATCTCGCGCACGAGGGTCGCGATCATCTGGCGCGCACGCCACCACTCCAGCGGCGGGTGGTGCGCCGCGAAGGTGAGCAGGCTGACTCCACCTGGCGACTCGAAGACGTCACCTTCCCCTCCGGCAGTGCGCACGACGCCCAGCCAGCGCAGCCGGGTAGGCCGCGACAAGGACCGTCGGGCTTCATCAGCCATGTCCTCGCTGCGCGTGGGGATGTGCAACCAGACGCTGCGTTCGAGCGTCGCGTCGCGAGCTTTGAGCACGCTGCCCAACGGGGTCGCACCGACGAATCCTTCGATCGCGTAGTCGCCCACCTGTTCGGGCGTTGTCCCGCGACCGGTCAGCTCGAGTTCAGGCGGCGCGGTCTTTGGACGGAACGCTCGGAACGGTGAGTTGACCGGCATGACGAGCGTGCCGCTCAACAGATCGTGCACGCCGCGCCAGCCGTTGGAGCGGCGGGCGGTGACGAAGAGGAGCGCCAGGATGACGAGCGGTCCGATCGAGGCAAATAGGGCGACCCAGACATCGAGCGACACGAAGGCGAACACACCGAGGCGCCAAAGGGCTGTCGGGGCTTGGAATACGAACCCCCGCTTGAGTGCGCCGACAAGGCTCGGTTCGCGTGAGGCACCCGAGACCACCCGCAAGCCTAGGAGCCACTTGCCCGGGGTCGTGCCGAACACGCCTTCACCCACGAAGAAATAGGCGAACGAGAAGAACTGAATGACGAACTCGCTGATGACCGACGCCGGGTCGCCTGGATGTTGGGCGATCCGCAGCAGGCCCAGATGCAGCGCTTCGTCGAGCATCAAGATGCTCGCGCTCACGACCGACAAGACGGCGGAATCCAGGATGTACGCCACGATGCGGCGCCAAGGCGGCGCGACGGCTGTCGAGGTCGTTGCGAACGGTGCGAGGGCTTCGCGCAGCGCAGCCAGGTCGCGGAAGCGCTTCTCGGGATCGCGTTCCATCGCGCGCAAGACGACGCGCTCCAAGGCGCGCGGGATGTCCGGGCGGACCGAACGCGGCGCTTCGGGCGCTTCGGTCAGGATGCGCGCCAGCACTTCGCCGACGTTCGACCCCGAATACGGCGCGCGCCCGGTCAGGATCGCGTACAGGGTCGCACCGCACGAGTACATGTCGCTGCGGCCGTCGAGCGGACGACCGCGTACTTGTTCAGGACTGGCGTACAACGGCGAGCCAAGGAATTGACCCGTGCGCGTGAGGTTCACGTCGCGCTCGAGCGTGCGCGACAGGCCGAAGTCGCCGACCTTCACCTGGCCGTCCTCGGCGACGAAGCAATTCGAAGGCTTGACGTCGCGGTGCAGGATGCCGGCGCTGTGCGCAGCTTCGAGTCCGTCGATCAAGTCGATGGTCCAACGCACTGCCGTCTGGATCGGAATCACGTCCCCGCGCGCGATCTTGTCCTCGAGCGTTTCGCCGTCGACGATCTCCATCGCGATCGCGGGTGAGCCTTCGATCTGATGCGCGCCGTAGACGAAGACGCAGTTCGAATGGCTGATCGCCGCGGCGAGGCGCGCTTCGCGTTGGAATCGTTCGTAGGCCTCCTTCGAGACGGCCAGATCGGCGAGCAACACCTTCAGCGCGAGCCGTCGTCCCGAGGACATCTCCTCGGCCTCGTAGACGATGCCCATGCCGCCGCGCCCGAGCTCACGCCGCAGCCTGAACCCGGCCGCGTCGCGCGGGAGGGAGGGCTGCGAGGGGAGCGGAGGGGCGGACTGCGTCACGCGGCGAATTCTAGGGGTCCGGAGCGCGGGGAGCGAGCGCGAAAACAGGCGCAAGTCTTTGTCTCATCCAGGTTAGCGACACTCCTGCGGGCCTTGGCTGAATGGGAACTGGGATTCGGAGTAGTATCGCTATGATATCAAACCGATATGAACCCAGCACGGGCCGTCCAGGCCCGGAGGAATCCATGCAAGCCCGCAACGTTTCCAAAGAAGTCGTCTTCGAACCCATCTCCGGCTACCCGGTCCTGGCCCTGACCATCCTGCTGTTCGCCACCAGCGTCTTCGGATTCATCCGCGGCGGGCAACTACACGAGCCGTCGTTCATGGTTCTCGCGTTGGGCGCGCTGCTCTTGTTCGTGCTCATCTTGCCCGGGTTCTTCATCATCGAACCCAACATGGGCCGCGTGCTCGTCTTGTTCGGGCGCTACCGCGGCACGGCGCGCAAGCCGGGCTTCTGGTACACGAACCCGTTCACGTCGAAGAAGAAGATCTCTCTGCGCGTGCACAACTTGAACGGCAAGACGCTCAAGGTGAACGACCTCCTCGGCAACCCGATCGAGATCGGTGCGATCACCGTGTGGCAAGTCAGTGACAGTGCACAGGCGCTTTTCGACGTCGTCGAGTTCGAAAAGTTCGTCGAAGTGCAGGCCGAATCGGCGGTGCGCTTCGTCGCGAGCAAGCACCCCTACGATGACGACCACACAGCCGTCGTGGCCTCCAACTTGCGCGGCAGCGCCGACATCGTGGCGCAAGAGCTGCAACAGGAACTGCAGCAACGCCTCGACATCGCCGGCATCCACATTCTCGAAGCGCGCCTGAGTCACCTGGCCTACGCGCCTGAAATCGCCTCGGCGATGCTGCAACGTCAGCAGGCCGGCGCGATCATCGCAGCGCGCAAACTCATCGTCGACGGGGCGGTCGGCATGGTCGAGCACGCGCTCCAGGAGCTGTCCAAGAACTCGGTCGTGCACCTCGACGACGAGCGCAAGGCGACTTTGACCGGCAACCTGCTCGTCGTCTTGTGCGGACACCAAAACCCGGTTCCAGTCGTGAACACCGGCAGTCTCTACACCTGATGCGCGATGGCGAACCCTGAGGGAACGCAGGATGCCGACGAGCCCAAGGAACGCAAACCGTTCCTGCTCAGGCTGCAGCCTGAATTGCTCGAGGAACTGCGCGCGTGGGCCGCGCAGGACCTGCGTTCCCTCAATGCGCACATCGAATTCCTGTTGCGCGAAGCGGTGAAGAAGCGGCGCGGCGGGAAGTGAGGCGTCACCAGTAGCGCTCGAAATGCACGTTCCCCGGGTGCTTGGGCGTGTCGGTCGTGAAACCCGAACTTGCGAGCTCCGTGCGCATCTCGTCGATCATCGCCGGGTTGCCGCACAGGAACACGCTGGCCGAGCTCGGGTTCAGAGCGAATCCGGTGCGCGAGAGAAAGCACGCCGGTTGCAGCGCGGTCTGCACGCGCCCGCGCAAGCCAATCCAGCCGCTGCCCGCAGGTTCGCGTGAGAGGATCGGTATGTAGCTCACACGGCGGTCGGCGCGCGCCGCGGCAGTCAGCTCTTCGTGGTAGGCGAGATCGCTGCGCTTGCGCGCGCCGTGCACGACGACGAAGTGACGGAAGCGCAACGGATTGCCGCCGTAGGCGCGCAGCATCGAGACGAACGGAGCGATGCCGGTACCTGTAGCGACGAACACGAGATCGCGGCCGTAGGGCACGCGCTCCATCGTGAAGATGCCTTTCGGTATGGGATCGTGCCACAGACGATCGCCGACTGTCAGCTCTCGAAGTTTGGGCGTGAGCTGGCCCTGCTCCACGAAGGCGAGGCACAGCTCGTAGGCTTCACGCTCGTGCGGCGCGCCGGCGATCGAGTACGAACGCTTCACGAGCTTCGTGCGCACCGATCCGTCCGCTGCGATGCGTCGCGCGTCCGGTCCGGCGGGCAGGCCGAGTTGAATGAACTGTCCTGGGACGAAGGGTGCCACGGAGCCGGTGTCGGGCCGGATGTGCACGATCGCCACCGTGTCGTTGAGGTCACGGCGTGCGCTGATCGTGGCGTTGGCGGCGTGCGGGTCGGGCGTGATCAAGGTAGTCCTTCGATGCAGGGTTTGTCCTGCGCGTAGAGTTCTGCGCGCGCGCGGATCTCCGCGGCCTGATCATTCTGACCATTGCGCTCGGCGATACGCACGGCTTCCAATGCCTGCGCGTGCGCATCTTTGAAGCGGCCGGCGCGCGCGAGAGCCGCAGCCAGGGCGTTGATCGGATCGGCGTAGGCGCCGCCTGTTGCTCGCACGCACTCCGTGGCGATCCGCACAGCCTCGTCGGGTGCGCTCAAGCGCTCGTCCGGGCATGTGGCGAGCAACCAGGCGAGGGCCAGATTCAATCCCAGGTCCTGCGGATTGGCCGCGACGCCGCGGCGCGCGACGTCGACCGCGCGCGACCAATCGCGGCGTTGAACGTGGATGAAGCGCAGGTTGTTCCAGGCTTCCGGGTCCTGCGGGAACAACTCGGTCGAGCGCGCGAGCTCTATGACAGCGCGATCGGTCTGTCCGGACATGTGCAGTGCCGTGCCGAGGCGCATACGGAAACGCGGATCGTCCGCGCGCAGCTCGACGGCTCGCGTGAAACACGCGACGGCTTCTTGCATGCGTCCGGTCCGGCCGTAGACCACACCCAGATTCGACCACCCTTCGGGCATGTCGGGGTCGAGCGCGAGTGCCGCCTTGTACTGCGCGATCGCCTCGTCGATGCGGTCTACCGAAGCCAGCGCCGCGCCCGCGTTCACGTGCGACATCGCGAACTGTGAATCGCGTCCGTAGATCGGCCAGTTCGAGACGATGCCCATCGCGACGAGTGCAATCCCCGCCGGGAGCAGGGCTTTCCAAGCGCCGACTTTCATCAACGCCCAGCCCTGCACGAGCGCGAGTGCAGCGAACACGATCGCGATCGGAACGATCGGATAGCGATAGCGTCCCATGACGTAGAAAAGCACCACACCTGCGCACAGCACCGCGAGCAGCAGGGCCAATACGCCGAGTTCGCGTCGTCGCGACGCGCTCAGCACCAGGCCCGCGGCGCACAGAGGCAGCACGATTCCGAGGTGCATGAAACGCGAGAGGAGGCCCATGACCGGTTCATGCTTCTCGTAGAAGTACTGATCCTCGGCGTCAGGGACTTCGTAGGCGTTCACGAGCAGCGCGGTCTTTCGCGCCAAGAGCTCGAGCCACGCCAGCGGTTCGTCGCTGATCCACGCCAAGGCCTGTCCACGCCAGAACTCCGAGACCTCGCCCGACGTCAGCTTGCGCTGCATCTCGATCTCGGCCAGTTCGACCGCGTCCTTGCGCTCGAACGAAGTGTCGCTGCGTCCCGGTCGCAACGGTGCGTAACGGCCGTCCGCTCCTGGGCGATTGCCGATCCAGAAGTTCGTGCCGGCTTGTGAAGTCGTGATCAGGAACTCACCGCCGACCTTGTAGTTGCGAAAACCGATCGGCAACAACACCAGCGCGAGTCCGCCGACGAACGCGCCCGCAGCCAGGCCACGCATCGACCAGGATCGGTTCCAGAAGTACACGACGATCCACGCGAGGAGTGCCGGCACGAGCAGGATCGTCTCCTCGCGCGTCAACATGAGCAGCCCCAGCGCTACGCCCAATGCCGCGAAGCGCGACGTGTTGGGCGCCTTCTGTGCACGTGACAACAACCACAGGACGACGACGACGATGAATCCGCCGACAGAAGCCTTCTGCACGATCCCGTCGAAGAAGATCGCCGGCGGATAGACCGCGAGCAGTGCGCCCGCGACGACGCCGACCTGGTGCGAGACGAAGTTGCGGCCGGCGAGGAACAGCAGTGCGCACGAAGCCGCGCCGAGCAGCGCCTGCACGATGCGGACCGGCCACAGCCCGTCGCCGAAGCAGACCTTCAAGAGCGCCAGGAAGTAGGGATACAGCGGCGCTTGATAAAACGTCTCTTGACCCAGCCAATCACCGGCGGCGATGCGGCGCGCCCAGGCTTCGTACTGACGCCCATCGACGATCAAGATGTCGAAGAGCGGCACCTCGCGTGCCTGCAAGAGGTGAATCAAGCGTAGCGCCAGCGCGACGGCGAAGATCCAGGCGCAGGCGCTGAACACGCGACGCCGGTCGATGCGCTGCAACTCGGCCGCGATCTGCTCCGGCGGCGGAGCTTGAGCTTTGGCCTTGGCGCTCACGCTGCCCTTGCGCGCGCACGCGGCGAGAGGTTGTCACTGTAGAGGGGCGCGAACGCGAGCATGAGCGCGCTACCATACCGCACTCGCCGATCGTTCCCAGCTCTTGAAGAAGCCCGTCGCAACCCTGCCGATCGACGCCGTAATGCCCGACCTGCTCGCGGCGCTGCGTGCGCATCCGTGCGCCGTCTTGCGTGCGCCGACCGGCGCCGGGAAGACGACGCGCGTGCCTCCGGCTCTGCTCGACGCAGGTCTGGCCGGGGAGGGCCTCATTTTGATGCTGGAGCCGCGTCGCGTCGCTGCACGAGCGGCTGCACGGCGCATGGCGGAGGAGCGCGGGGGCACCGTCGGCGGCGAGATCGGATACCACGTGCGCTTCGAGCGTCAGGCTTCGCGTGCGACGCGCATCCTGGTCGTCACCGAAGGCATCGTCGTGCGCATGCTGCAAGACGATCCGTTCCTCGCGCACGTCGGTGTGATCGTGTTCGACGAGTTTCACGAACGCAGTCTGGATACGGATCTGGCGCTGGCGATGGCGCGGCGCGTGCAGCGCGATGCGCGCCCGGACCTCAAAATCCTGGCGATGTCGGCCACCGTCGCGGCGCCGGCGCTCGCGCGTTGGCTGGGCGATGCGCCGATCATCGAGAGCGAAGGACGCTTGTTCCCGGTCGACATCACCTACGCCGGCCGCGAGGACGATCGTCACGTCAGCGTGCAAGTTGCCGAAGCCGTGTCGCGCTCGCTCGACAAACAAAGCGGCGACGTGCTCGCATTCCTGCCCGGTGTCGGTGAGATCAGGCGCGCTCAGGAAGATCTGGGCAATCTATGTCGCAAGCGCGACATCGCGCTGTTCGGCCTGTACGGCGATCTGCCGGCCGAGGAACAGGATCAGGTCCTGCCCAAGTCCGAGCGACGCAAAGTCGTGCTGGCGACCAACGTAGCCGAGACTTCGATCACGATCGACGGCGTGACGGCCGTCGTCGACTCGGGGCTGGCGCGCGTGATGCGTTTCGATCCCGGGGTGGGACTGGACCGGTTGGAGCTGGAGCGCATCTCGCGTTCGTCGGCGGAGCAACGCGCCGGTCGCGCCGGTCGCACGGCTCCGGGCACCTGCGAGCGCTTGTGGACCGAACGCGTACAACGCTCGCTGGACGAGGCGATGGAGCCCGAAATCCGGCGCGTGGACCTCGCGGGCGCGGCGCTGCAGCTCTTGTGTTTCGGCGAGAGTGACGTGGCCGAATTCCCGTGGTTCGAGCCGCCGTCCGAATCCGCGCTGAACGCAGCGCTTTCCGTGCTGCGCAAGCTCGGAGCGCTCGATGCACGCGGCGCAACGGACGTCGGCCGCGCGATGGTGCGCTTGCCGGTGCATCCGCGTCTCGCGCGACTGCTCGTCGAGGGTCACGCGCGCGGCGTGGCGTCGAGCGCCTGTCTGGCGGCGGCGATGTTGCAGGAGCGCGACCCGTTCGTTCGCACGCAGCACAAGCGTGCACGCGTGACGGATTCCGACGTGGTCGATCGCGTGATCGCGTTGGAACGCTTCGAGAGTCACGGTTCGTCCGCGTCGGACGTCGGTCAGATCAACGCGGGTGCAGCGCGCTTCGTGACGCGCGCGGCCGATGCCTTGCACCGCGATCTGGAGCGCATCCTCGGCCAGGCGGCGCCGCGCAAGACGGTTCCGGAGGAAGCGCTGATGCGCGCGCTGTTCGCTGCCTACGCCGATCGGCTCGCCGTGCGCCGTGGAGAGACGGATCGACGCGCCGTGATGACGGGCGGCCGCGGCATTCGGCTCGGGGACGAGTCGGGAGTCCTGGATCACGAGCTGTTCGTGTGCGTCGACATGGACGCCGGTCGTCGCGGCGAACGCGCCGAAGCGATCGTCCGCCAGGCTTCGGCGGTCGAGCGCGAATGGCTGGACCCGAACGAAGTGCGCACCGAGGTCCACGTCACGTTCGACCGCGAAAAAGAGCGTGTTGCGGCTTCGAAACGCACGCTGTACGGCGATCTGATCCTCGAAGAAGTACAGGGCGGCACGCCGGACGAAGACCAGACCGCCGAGGTCCTCGCCGCCGCCGCCGCGAACGATCTCGAGCGCGCGCTCGGGCTGGCCGAGGCCTCCACGACTACGTTCCTCGCGCGTGCCGCGTGCTTGCGCGAGTGGATGCCTGAACTCGAATTGCCGGCGTTCGACTCCGCGTTCATCACCGAACACCTGGTCGAGTTCTGCCGCGGCAGCCGCTCCTTCGCCGACTTGAAGAAGCGCGACCTGCCCGCACTGTTGCGTTCGAAGTTGACGTGGGCTCAACAGTCCGCACTCGACCGCGAAGCTCCCGAGCGTCTACAGGTCCCGAGCGGCTCGTGGATTCAATTGCAATACGAGCCCGGCCGCGCGCCGGTGTTGGCCGCGCGCATCCAAGAACTGTTCGGCCTGGCCGAAACACCGCTCGTCGCACACGGTCGTGTGCGCGTGCTGATGCACCTCTTGGCGCCGAACTATCGCCCGCAACAAGTCACCGACGACTTGAAGAGCTTCTGGAGCAACGCCTACTTCGAAGTGCGCAAGGACTTGAAGCGCCGCTACCCGAAACACTCGTGGCCCGAAGATCCCTGGAACGCGACGCCGCAACGCCGCCCGGGACGCCGTTCCTGAAGCATTCGAATCGCGCTCTTGACCATGATTTGCGCTGCGCGATCTCCCCCAAGCACACTCCGGCCTACGGCTGAATGCGTTCGCGGGAGGACCTCAGGTTCAGCGACCCGGCGTCATGTCGGATCCAATCGCCCGCGGAAGATCTCCCGTGGACGACTATTGACGATCCACGCCGGCTGGTGCCGACGAGGGACCGACTCGGTGGTGTCAAGGACGCCAGACCACAGTCCAGCCGTTCGTCAAGTTGAAGAACTCGGGTGCACAGAAAGCTGCCGCGTCGCGGTACCAGCCCTGGTGGTGGCGCACGGAGCCGCAGATCGCGAAGCAGCGGACGGAGATCTCCGTGTCACCGGTCTCGGGATAGGAAGCCGTGTCGCCGGTGGCGAACTTGACGCCGATGCGGCACAGATTGCCGGTGACGCAGCGCAGACCGTCGCCGAACACGACCCCCGCGCCGCCGGCCTCGCGCAGCGTGCCTTCAAAGAAGAGGATCGGTGCGCCCGTCGGCAGACGGTCGGCTGTGACCACCAGGCTGTCGGACCCGATGCTCGCGATGCCGCTCGCCGCGAGCCGAGCGCCGCCGGTGAAGCTCGAGTTGTCACACCCGCCCAGGCCGTCGGTGCCGGCCTGGACCGTGCCGCCGCACGGACACCCGGCCACGGTGCCCTGGCAGAACGGACCCTCGACGACGACGCTGTCCGGATCGCACGCGTTGGCGATGCCGTCGAAGTCGAAGTCCGGCAGCTCCTGGCGGCAACCATAGTGAGGTTCGGGCGGACAGATGCCGTGCGACATGAACCCGAAGATCTGCGTGCCGTTCCAGGTGTACGGACCGCCCGGGTTGGGACCGCTGACCGTCCCGCCGTTCCAGTTGCAAGGCGCTCCGCTGGCGTCGTAGATCCGGTAGAGCGCGCTCGGCGTGTAACCGTCGTAAGGTACGTCGAAGCCGCCGAGGGCAGCGCCGTACATCAGGTCGCCGGCGTCGCCGTCGGTCACCGCGACTGCGTCCGCCGGGACGAAGGTCCCGAGTGCACCCGCGTCGATGACGCCGTCATCGTCGGTGTCGAGATCGGTGCCGACCGCCGGCGGCGTGCCCGATCCGAGCACGAATGTATTGGTGCCGTTCTCGAGGTCCGGTGAGAAATCGTAGACGACCCATGTGTACGGCGGAGGAATGCAAGGCAGTGGCAAGATGGCGGAGGCATCCGCGCGGATCGTGAGGACGCCGACGGCGTCCATCGTGAACGGCGAGAGGTCGACCGCCTGATCGAGCGTCCCCGAGGCGGTGCTGTCGCCTTCGATGCTGAGGAACCACCACCCGGTCATCGGGCCGGCGGGGAGGCCTTGGATCTCGAGCGTCTCCTGGGTGTTGTCCGCGCCGGGCGGGTTGATGAGCAATTCGCTGATCGTGTACTGCGCTTGGGAGCTACCGGCGAGACACAAGCAAGCGGCCGCGGCGAACAGGAAAGAGCTGCAGATGGGTTGCATGCTGATTCTCCTGGGAAAAGAAGTTGTCAGGGAACGGCCGCAGAAACGGGATGAACGACCGGCGAGCCCACACCGTAGCAGGCTCACGGAGCGAGGGGCGCAGTTCTTCGCGATGGTTTGCGCGAGGTGCCATCGCTACGTGATTTTTGCCGCTGGAGGGCAACTTGCGGCTCACCGTCCCACTGAGCGACTCGCGGATCGCCGCACTCACCGGCCGCGGATCGCTGGAAAATCAACCTTCAGCGCCGTCCGCGCAGGCGTCCCTGAATTACTCGAAGCGCGCGCGCAGCCACGCGCCCCAGTGGGCGATCTCTTCCAGGCAGACTTCGTGCGCCATCGGATATTCGTGCCACTCGACGTCGCAGCCGATCTTCTTCAAGCGCTCCATCAGGTTGCGGCCGTAGGCGATGCCGACGACGCCGTCGCGTGTGCCGTGCGCGGCGAAAGTCGCGATCGAACGGTTGGCGGTCGTCGTGTCGGCTTCGAGGGGCGCGTTCTTTGCCAGAAAGGTCGAGAGCGCGATCAGGCCCGCGAGCGGCTTCGGATAGCGCAGTGCGATCCACGCCGCGAGCGCGCCGCCCTGGCTGAAGCCGCCGATCACGATGTGCTGCGAGTCGATGCCGCGCGCGATCTCGCGTTCGATCAGCGCGTGAATCTGCTTCTCAGCGGCCTTGATGCCGGGCAGGTCGGTCGATTCACCGCGCATCAAGTCATCACCGCCGATGTCGAACCAGGCCGGCATCACGAAGCCTCCGTTGAGCGTGACCGGGCGCTTCGGCGCGTGTGGGAACACGAAACGCACGCCGAGTTCGGGCGGCAGTTCCAGGTGCGGCACGATCGGCTCGAAGTCGTGGCCGTCGGCGCCCAGACCGTGCAGGAATATGACGGTCGCGCGCGCCTTGACGCGCGGTTCGACTTCGACGCAGGGCAGAAGGGCGGTGCTCATGTGCGCAGATCCTAAGCCGCAAATCGTTGCGTGCACGCGTTTCGTCGCGATGTCGTCGAATCGTTCCGTCTTGACGCTGGATGCGAACGTGATGTGCGACTACCGTTCGCCGCCCGCGCATGCAGAAACACATCCAAGGACTCAACGCCGAGCAGCGCCTCGCGGTCATGACGACCCAAGGGCCTGTGCTCGTTCTCGCCGGAGCCGGATCGGGCAAGACCAAGGTCATCACCGTCCGCATCGGGTGGCTACTGCACAAGGGCGCGCGGCCCGACAGCATCCTGGCGATGACCTTCACCAACAAGGCCGCGGGCGAGATGCGCGCACGCGTCGCCGGGATCATCGGCAATGATCGCGCGGCCGAGTTGACGGTCGGCACGTTCCACAGTTTCTGCGTCAAGCTGTTGCGCGCGCACGCGGCTCAAGCCGGGCTGGCGCAGAACTTCTCGATCTGCGATCACTCGGATCAGGTCAGCGCGATGAAGGGCGCCTTGCGCGAGCTGCGCATCCCCGAGGCCTCGATTCAGCCGGGCGCGCTGCAGTCGAAAATCTCGTTGTTGAAGAACAAGGGGATGTCGAGCGAACAATTCCTCGAAAAGGCCGCCGACGACCGCGACGAACTCGTCGGGCGCGCGTGGAAGAAGTACGAAGAGCACCTGATGCGCTCGCGCTCGGTCGACTTCGACGATCTCCTGTCGCGCTCCGTCAAGCTCTTGCGCGACCACGAGCACGTGCGTAACGAACTCGCGCAACGCTTCAAGTTCGTCATGGTCGACGAATACCAGGACACCAACGGTCCGCAGTACGACATCGTGCGCGCGATCGCGGGCGGACATCGCAATCTGTGCGTCGTCGGTGACGACGACCAGTCGATCTACGGCTGGCGCGGCGCGGACGTGGCCAAGATCCTGTCGTTCGACAAGGACTTTCCCGGCGCCAAGACCATTCGTCTCGAGACCAACTACCGCTCGACGCGCGAAATCCTGGATGCAGCCAACAAGGTCATCGAAAACAACCCCAAGCGTCACGACAAGAAGTTGAAGAGCGCGCTCGGGTCCGGCGAGCCGGTGGCGATGCTGCGCATGGAGGATGAAGAAGGCGAAGCCGATCACGTGGCGCGCGAGGTGTCGGACCTGGTGCTGAAAAAACGCGCACGCTACTCCGATTTCGCCGTCCTGTTCCGCACGGCGACCCAGCCGCGCGTGTTCGAGCAGCAATTTCGCGCTCGCTCCATTCCGTACACCCTGGTCGGCGGCATGTCGTTCTTCGACCGCAAGGAAGTCCGCGACGTGCTGGCCTACGTGCGGCTCGCGCACAATCCGCTCGACGAGGTCTCGCTCCTGCGCGTGATCAATTGCCCGCCGCGCGGTGTCGGCAAGACGACGATCGAACGCGCCGTCGAATGGGCGACGGAACACGGCGTGTCCGTCAGCAAGGCCTTCGAGGACGGAACGACCGTCGACGGCCTGGCCGACGCGGCCGTCTACGCCGTGCGCACGTTCCGCGACAAGCTCAAGGAACTCGGCGCGCGCAAGCCCGGCCAGAACCTGGTGCCGTGGTTGCACGAGTTGCTGACGGCGACCGCCTACCGCGAAGAGGTCGATCATTGTTATCCCGACGACCGCACGCGCGAGGATCGGTGGGCGTCGGTGCAGGAAATCCTCGACATGGCCGAGAATCACGTGCGCCGCGCCAAGAAGCCTTCGCTCGAATCGTTCCTCGAAGCGCTGGCGCTGTCGAGCGAGGACGATACGAAGGACGAAAAGGAATCGAAGCGCGACGCCGTGATGTTGATGACCTTGCACGCCGCCAAAGGGCTCGAATTCCAGCGCGTGTTCCTGGTCGGCGTCGAAGAAGGCCTGTTGCCGCACGCGCGCAGCATCGACGAAGACACGGTCGAAGAAGAGCGGCGCCTGATGTACGTCGGCATCACACGCGCGCAACGCCACCTGACGATCAGTTGCACGAAGACGCGCTCGAAATTCGGTACGCGCATCGAATCGATGCCGTCGCGCTTTCTCTACGAGCTGCGCGGCGAAGCTCCGCCGAAGGGTTGGCGCGCGGCGGGCACGAAGGCCGGGCCAGAGATCAAGCCCGTGAAGCCGCCGAAGACCGCCAAGAAGAGCACGCGCCGGAAATCGACGCGCAAACAGGCGCGCAAGGCCTGAACTCTCAGGCGTCCGTGGCGATCGCCGCGCGCTCGGGCAGCGAGCGCGCGCGCAGTTGACCGCACGCGCCTTCGACGTCCTGTCCGGCCGAACGACGCAGCTTGCACAACACGCCGTGCTGGTGCAGGTGCTGAGACATCTTGCGCGCGCGCTCCGTCGGCGGTCGCTTGTAGGGGAGATCCTCGACCGTGTTGTAGGGGATCAAGTTCACGATGCCGTAGCGCCCTTGCATGAGCTCGGTCAGGCGCTCGAGCTCCGCATCGGTGTCGTTGACGCCCTCGATCAGCGTCCATTGGTACATGACCGGATACCCGACGGCGTTACCGTAGTCGTCCGCGAGCGCGATCAACTCCGCCGGCTCGAAACGCGGGCCGCGCGGAACGAGTTGCGCGCGCAACGCGACATCCGTCGTGTGCAACGAGATCGCCAACGCCGGTTTGACGGGGTTCGCGAGCAAGCGCTCGAACAGCCGCGGATCGCCGACCGTCGAGAACACGAGGTTCTTGTGGCCGATGTCGCCGTGCGTGCCGAGCACGGTGATGGCCTCGAGCACGTTGGTCAGATTGTGCGAAGGCTCGCCCATGCCCATGAAGACGACGCGACGCACAGGACGATGCCTGCGGCCGGCTGCGACCTGCGCGACCATCTCGGCGCTCGTCAGCTGCCGTAGCAATCCTGCACGGCCGGTCATGCAGAAGACGCAGCCCACCGCGCAGCCGACCTGTGACGAGATGCACAGGCCGTCGCGCGGAAGCAAGACACTCTCGACGGTCTTCTGGTCGTGCAGCGCCAGCAAGAATCGCAGCGAGCCGTCCGAGCCCGGGTGTTCGGATTCGATGCGCACGTGTGCATTCAAGTGCGACTCGATGGCGGGCAAGGCTTCGAGCAGCGTGCGCGGGAACTGCAAATCGCGCGCGGTCGTCGCCGACCTGAGTGCGCGGCCCGCGAGCCACGCGCGCAACAGGCGCTTTTCGTGCGCTGGTCGCGCGCCCGCCTCGCGCATGAGGTTCAACACTCGCTGCATGAGTCGAATCGTATCAGTTCGCGGCGAACATCCGGGCCAACGCCATCCCGGCCACACCGCAGGCCAGACACGCCGTCGTGGTGACGACGGCGTAGAGCACAGCCTGGCCGAGCGCTCCGGCCTGGACCAGGTCGATCGTCTCCTGGTTGAAGCTCGAGTAGGTCGTGAAACCGCCCAGTACACCTGCCGCGACGAAGGCGCGTGTGTCCGGTGAGAACGCGGCGTTCTGCATCGCGATCTGCGCGACCATGCCCAGCGCAAACGATCCGAGCACATTGACGCACAACGTGCCGAAGGGAAAGGTGCCCGGCAGTTTCGCGGCCGCTCCCAGCCCGATCAGGTAGCGCGCGCCGGATCCGAGTGCTCCGCCGAGCATCACGAGCATGAGTCTTTCCACTGTGGTGTCCTCGTCTACTTCGGCTGGAGGATACCGGCGGCGATCTGCTTGACGTCCTCTTTCTCGGACGCCGTCAATTTCGGATCCCTCAAGGCGCGATTCGCGATCGATTTGGCGGGTCCATGCGCTTGTGCCCTCAGGGCCCCGCGCATCAGCGCACAGTACGTCGCGCCCTTGGCGTCGAAGGCCAGGACTTGCTTGGAGAAGGCTTCGGCGTCGTCGAACAGTTCGGTTCCGAGGAAGGTCTCGTAGAGTCGTGCCGAATCGATGCGCAGGAGGCGCCGGGCGTTCTCGATGAGCACGAACGCTTCAGCGGGCGGGTACTCCTTTTCGAGTCGTGCGCATTCGGCACGAAACTTCGTGACCATTCCGTTGAAGCGTGCGCGCACGTCGCCGATTAGTGCGGCGGCGTCCGCATACCTGCGGGAGTCGATCATCGGGTTCACGACCAACGGGCCGAGGCGCGTGCGCAAGGCCGCGCACGGCTCGTTGCCGACGTCGAGTGCGTCGTAGGCCGCCAATGTGTGCTCGTCGCGCTGCATCTCGTGGTTCAGCAACAGAAAATCAGCCAGTTCAGCTTCCGTCACCGTGCAGCTGACCACGCGCTGGAATCCAGCCCGTGTCCGCGCGAGGAGCGCATCACCGGCCGGCGGATACAGGCGCATGAGCCGCAGCAGTTCGCGCAGCAAGAACGTGCGCCGGCACTCGGCAAAACTCGTATCGACCACAGCGCCGTGGTCCCAACACCACAGGAACTCCTTCAAGGACTCCGCCAGCTGGCCGTTGTCCGCGAGCAACATGGCGACGTCGAGGTGTCGGTGCGGATCGTCGTCGTCTTCCGCCAGTCGTGTCTGTGCGCGTTCCAGCGGCGAGGCTCCGCCGAAGATGGCCTTCGTCTCGGCCAGAAACGTGCGCCCGTCGACATAGCCCGTGATGCGATCGAGTTCGCGACCGCTCTCATCCAGGAACATGATCGTCGGCGCCACGTGCACGCGCAGACGCGCGAGCAGCTCCGAGCTCTTGTCGAAGTCGAGCTTGATCGGGACGGACTTCAGGACGACCCACTCCCGCACGCGCGATTCGGACCAGGTCGTCGTCGCCAGCTTCTTCGTGTCAGCCGCGCCGGGGCTCGCGAACTCGGCGAGCACGCACCGGCCCTCAGCCTTGGCCGCCGCTTGGGCCGCTTCCAGACTGATCTGGCGAAACACCTCGCCCGTGCCTCGACCAGGAAGCAGCAAGGCGAACAGCAGCAGGTTTGCGAGTATCATCCGGAATCGCCGCCGAATCAGGCTTGTCCTGACTACGGCACGCGGACGAGAAGGTAACGGATCGGCGCCAACGAAACGGCACCTTCCGTGCGTAGAGTTCTGTTCGAAGCTGACCCCCGGAGATCCCAGAAATGCTTTCCCTGTTCCTCGCGCTGACTCTCACTGTTCCCGCCGATACGGCCTCAACGGCCACGGTCCTGCACATGCCGACGACCGGCGCGGCGGTGAGAATCGAGCTTCCCGAGCTGGTCGTCGACAGCACCGTCATCGGCGCGCTGAAGCGCCGTCACGCCGAGCGCGCGATTCTGCAGGGCCAGATGAAGGGCGAGACCACGATCATGATCCTCTCGGCCTACGGCTTGATGCGGACCAGCCAGGAGTGGCGCGCGGAGTTGATGAAGGGCAAGCTGGCGGGGCACGGTCAATTCGACATCGGTACGACCGCTTGCACCGAGACGTCGCACGACCTCGAGCCGCCCTATTCGAACATCTCGCGCCGCGCGTTCATCACGATGGGGGACACGTGTTTCGACATCAGCATGGGGACGCTCGCCAAGTCCGGCGTGGCCGGAATCACGCGCGAGGAGTTCGAGGCGATCATCGGCAGCGCTCGCTATGCGATCTTGCGACTGGGTGTGTGGGATGACATGCCCGACGCCGTTCTGAACTACATGCACACGGGCCTCGCGCGTGTCACCAACGACGGCGCGACGCACCTCGCGGAGCAATCGAAGACGGCGACCGACGGATGGGCCTGCGCTCTGGCCGCGGCCGAAATCGGCGGGCCGCTGCAGATGAAGGCCGGGGAACGCCGCGCGTTGTACGAGCGCGTCATGACGGACCTCGGCAAGCTCGAGCATCCCGGCGCCAAGGAAGCGTTCGCGCTGATGACCGCGATGTCCGGTCGCGCGTTGACGCTGTGTGACGACGCCATGATTCCCGATGCACTGGCCGAGATCACCAAGACCCTGGCGCTGCCTGCAGCTCAAGTGCCGGCGGCACAGACGGCGCTCGAGTACATCGCCGCGACCATCCACGCGCAGAACAAGGATGCGGCTGCGGCCGTCGCGAGCCTCACGAAGTCGATCGCGGGCGATTCGGACCGGCGCTCCATCGCCCGGCACGACTTGATGTTCCAACCGATCGGGAATGACCCCGCGCTGCTCAAGCTGTTGCGCGACCCGAAGTGAGCTTCAGTCGACGATCGTGACGCTCGTCCCCTCGATGGCGAGGTGGAAGACGCGATCGACATCCGGCTGCAGCATGCGCACACATCCGTGCGAGGCGTTCTTCGAGATCCAGTCCTCGACCGGTGCACCGGTGTAGCCGTGGAAGCCGATGCCTGAGCGCCCCAGGCCGGCAGCGTCCAGTGCGATCCAGTAGCCTCCGAGCACATTGCCGGGGTCGTCCGGCGCGTACACGATGTTGGTCGTCGGGTCCGTCCAAGCCGGCTTGAGCACCCGCTTCGTGATCGTCGTGCGCCCGACCGGAGTCGGTGATTCCGCGGCTCCGAGGCCGACGGCGCAGAAGCGCACCAGGGTGTGACGGCCATCAGCCGTCGAGCGCCAGGCGATCAGCCGATGCTGTCCCTTCGCGACCGTCAGCGAAAGCGTCGCCGTGGAGAGATCGAGCACCTTCAGCTCCTGTCCGATGCGCAGCTTCTTCTCGTCGTAGCCTTCGTTGAGGTACGCGAGCATTCCCGCGCCGATGCGGTAGCGCTGCGCGATCTTCGTCGGGTTCTCGCCTTTCGCGACCTTGTGCAACACCAGACCGAGTCGCTCCATCCCCGGCAGGCGTTCGGGCGAGAAGAACGCGCGGTCGCAGAATGGCTCGAGCGTGTCGCCCAGGACGCGCGCGGCCTCCGGCGACAGCGTGGTCATCGCCGTCCCGGCTTCCAAGATCAGCGGGACGACTGCCGCCGGGTCGCGCGTGGCGGACGCGACGAGTTCGGCCATGGTCGGCTTGGGGGCCGGTGCGTCGTCGAGGTTCGGGAGCAGAGCGGAAAGCGAGAGGATGAAGGCTGCGATCATGCCCGGACACTAGGAAAAACTCCTACGCAATCGAAGCACCTACACGCGGGTTTCGGTGTGTGTCAATGATTTTGAGACAGCCTGGACTTGAGATCAGAGAGCGCTTGCCGCGGACTTGGTCGGAGGGTTGATCCATACGGCCGTGGGCAGGGCCGGAGGAGTCGGCTTGCCGCGGACGAATCGTTCGGGATGCTGCTGGTACGCGCGGCGGAGTGTGTTCGCGCGGGCTGCGGACACGAGCGGCGCACGGCCGTGATGCACGTCCGCCGGCGTCATCCAGCCGATCCCGCTGTGCCGATACTGGTTGTTGTACCAATCGAAGAAGCGCACGCAGAATCCGCGCGCATCCTCGATCGAGCCGAAGCGCTCTGGGAAGTCCGGCCGGTACTTGAGCGTATTGAACTGGGCTTCGGAGAAGGGATTGTCGTCCGAGACGTGCGGGCGGCTGTGGGTCTTGTGACGCCCAGGTCTGCCAGGAGGAAGGCGACGTCCTTCGAAGTCATCGACGAGCCACGGTCGGCGTGCACGGTGAGCTGATTGCGCGCGACGCCTTCCTTCGCGATCGTTGCCGAGATCAACTTCTTCGCCAGCACAGCGCTCTCGCGCCGCGCAATCATCCAGCCGACGACTTTGCGACTGAAGATGTCGAGGATCACGTTGAGGTGGAAGTAGTTCCACTTCGCAGGCCCCTTGATCTTCGTGATGTCCCACGACCACACCTGGTTGGGGGCGGTGGCGAGCAGCTCGGGCTTGGCGTACGCGGGTCGCCGCAGTTGGTCACGTCGCTCGCGGACTTCACCTCGGGCCGCAACGGCGCGGTACATCGTGCGGCGCGAGCACAGGTAGATGCCCTCGTCGAGAGCGGTCGCGAAGACCTGCGAGATCGACGTGTCGACGAAGCGTTCCTGGTGGACGAGATCGAGCACGTCGTTCCGTTCCGCACTCGACAGTGCTCCGGGCGAAGCCTTGCGAGGGCGGGTTTGCATCGGGGAGCCCGGGGTCTCGCGTACAAGTTGGGCCTGCGCGCGATACCAGGTCGCGCGCCGAAGCCCCAGCGCCGTGCACGAGGCGGATACGCCGAACTCGGCGCGGGCTTGTGTGACGGCCTGCATCAGTCGTCCTCTTCGATCTCATGCTGTTTCAGGGGGATCCCCAGGATCTCGCGCACTTTTTTTTTGGAACTCGATGATGGCCTTGGCCTTCGCGAGCTCCTTCTCAAGCTTGCGTGCCCGGCGCTCGAGCTCGATCTCGCGCGTGCTCGGCTTGGGCTTCGCCCGTGGACCACGCCGCTTGGAGAGCCCGGCCAGCCCGTGCTCGTGCAGTTGCTTGCGCCAGGCGACGAGGCTGGAGGAGTACAGCCCCTCACGTCGCAACAGCGCGCCGATCTCGCCGGGCTTCGTGCAGGCATCGGCCTCGCGCACGATGCGCGCCTTGTACTCGGCGTCGAAGCGCCGGCGCGTGGCACGAGCCAGGACTTCAGGATTGTCGAGCGCTCCCCGAGGAGGGAGCTCGTCGCGAGTACGCTCCGATCTCCCTCCTCGGGGAGCGCTCGGGCGGTCGGTCGTTTCGGTCATCACGCGGGGTCATCCTTCTGCCCTCGACACTAAGCTGCAGGGGGAAGGTTGTCTCACGCACGTTGGTACAGAGGGGAAGATCAGGTCGCTAATGGTGGATGTGTATCGCCTCGATCAGTGTTCTACCCATACCATTGGCAGCGGGACTAGCGTCGTTGGCTAGTAAATCTCAAGGTACTGGACGGCGTCCGCCAGTCCAGAGCTTGTCCAGGTCGGACCATCCGGAAGCAAGACGCCATCACTGTCTATGGTTCCGTCTCTGTTCCTGTCTAGAAGGACCAGCAACGGACAATTCCTGCCTTCATTAAGGCCGCTACGCAGTACGTAGACGTATCCATGTTGGGTGTGATTGCCTGACCAATACGAATCATAGTCGCAAGCAAGCGACTGAATTTCTGGTACACCCGATCCTGAGACCTTGGCATATAGCCGTTGGACACTCACGCTGCCCGAGGTAGCGAAATCCAGTCGGCACAAGTCTCTTGAATCATCAAACAGTGCGAACAAGGACACTTCAGCCCCACTCGCGGGGGCAGGATTGAAGAACATCGCGGAGACGACACGCCTGCCAGCCGTGTCCTCTTCCAGGATCGTCTTACGTGATGTGATGTCGATGTGCATCTCAGGATAAACCCACTCGCCTGAGGCGTTCAGCGTCCCACGATGCACGATTGGCTTCGCAAAAGTCCAAAGCTCGATTACGGTGTTGCCGGATCTACGCTTTCCTGCGATCAGAGCCCTGCTCGTGCCGGCGGAGATCGCGGCGGTCGGCCAAAAAGTAACCGATTCAACCTGAACTGAAGACTGCTCCGGTTTCGGACCATCCGCTGTCCACGCCCAGTTGAATGAAACAGAATGGTCAGCCATTGAGTAGCCAATCGTACCCTCGACGGTATTCACGGCATTACCCAGCATCTTGATCCCCCTGAGGTTCAGGCCACCCTCAAGCCGAGGATGAGGCATACCAGTCGGTGGCGGGGTCTGCGCGGAAGGCGCCATGGACAAGAGGCCAACGGTCGAGAGAAGAACCCCTGCGACAAGGCCACTTGCAAGTAGGACTCGGTCAGGCTGCAGAGTGCCAGCCAATCCTAGTGCGTTGCGAAGAACATGCATCGTGCACTCCTTTCCTAGGGGCAGCAGGGAGGCGGGGTCGTTAGTTCGGCCGCCGTTGGTACGTGGGTGAAACCGCAACAACCCGTGCATCCATCCCCAAGGCATGCGAGCAACGTGGCGTTGAGGCTGTCGCGCGTCTTCTTGTAGAAGTCGCACGCCTGTGCGAGATTTGATGGGGTAGAAAGGGGAGGTTCGCAAATAAGCCCAGTGATCAACGCAGTATCATTTGCGCGCAGGAGCGCATGGTTGCATTGATGGCAGGAGTTGCCGCCGGTACTGGGTGCTTGAACGTCCGGGTCTCTTGCGTCAGGATTTGTTGGATCACTCGCGTGTGCTCGCTTGGCGTGTTGGTACTCGTGGGCTAGTACGATTGCGATCATGTACGCGGGAATCTTGTAGCGGACATTTATGGCAATAGTGCCGGAGTCTGCTTCTCCAGGGGCGCCCGGATTCTCCAGATTCACGAGCACGATATAGCCCGTGTCCGGATCCGTGGCCTGCTCGATCTCCGTCGCCAGTTCATTCCCTAGATAGTTCCGCACAGTGTCGAGCAGGGCCCCCCTCGTCTCCGCTGCCAGAGGCTTCATGGCCAAGCCGCCCGTTCCAAAACTGTCGTTCCCGGTGTTGGCGCGGGGAGCCGTGTGGGAAGGCAAGATGAGGAGGGTGGCAAGTGTTGCGAGCAGGCTGCGCATAGTCTTCTCCTTTGTTATGGCCCAGGGTAGGAAGCCAGGAGGCCAAGGAGTGTATGCGCCTTGTAAGGATCGGGGGTAGAAGCAGCTGGCGTAACGTTCTTTCTGTAATTCGCGCCTGTTGATCTGAGCCGTGCGAACTTCGCTGCGCTCGCGCTCGCGCTCGGCCTTGCGGCCGCGCGCCGGCGAGCGGAGCGAGTCGGTGCGCGGCCGCAAGGCCGAGTGCGAGCCAACAAGTTTGTCGTGGCGGGCACCCGCCGTTATCGCGGGTTCAGGTGATGGGATCGCCCTAATGTTCACCGACGAGGAGACACGGAAGTTGACCTTCGGGATCAGCCTTGGCGTGAAGGAGCGGGAGCTTGTCGTTCGGGACGGGCATGGAACGGAGCCGCGTCGGATTAGCCTCGACGCCAACTAGCGCCGCGCCCGATGGCGAGGGTAGGTTTGCGCCGTCATGAGCAGCAACCGAACTCCGGCACCCGATGACTGGCGTCGCCACGGGCAGGAAAGATACCTGATTGGAGTCCGGCTCGTTGCGCGCACCTACGCCGTCTACAGCCCGCATTGGGATCACGATCATTGCGAGTTCTGCTCCGAGCCGTTTTCCCTCCACGAGGGCGACTTGAGCGAGGGCTACGCGACCGAAGATGCGTACCGCTGGGTGTGCGCGCCGTGCTTCGAGGACTTCCGAGGCGAGTTGAAGTGGACGGTCGTGTCGTCGTGACTGCTTGACCCAGCGCCGGTCCGACGGTTTCGCGACCGGCATTCAGCTCGCGAGGGGGCGCTCTTCGACCGTCGTGCTCAACGCAGTGCCGTCCCAGGTCACGAACATGTGACCGTCGTGGATCGACACGTCCAGGGACACGTTGCGCTCGAGCCTGGGTTCGAGTTCCTTGAGGAATGCCGGCTCGAGGGTGATCACACGAATGTCCGCAGCTCGGTGGATGTGGGTTTCCTCACACTGCTTGAGCCACAGTTGTTGCGACTTGTGCGGGAACACGAGGACCCGACCGATGCTCTTCGACGCCTTGTGCAAACGCTCCGGCGCCGGGAGGCCGACCTCGATCCAGGCCGTGGTCTGCCCCGTCAGGTCCTTGACCCACAAAGCCGGCTCGTCCGGCTCCGAAAGCCCGCGCGCGAAAGCGATGCCGGGTTCGAATGCGAGGCAGTACGCCAGGATGCGCGTCAGCAGGAACGGCACGGTTTCCGAAGGATGGCGCGCCACGCGCAGGTCCAGATCTTCGTAGACGTTGCGGCTCGTGTCCGAGAGTTGGATCTGGAATCGGTGGATCGTGGAGGGGAGGCCCATGCGCTGCGAGGGTAGCAGCAGTATCCTCGTGGACGAACGACGATGATCCGCACCTTTCAACGAGTCTCGATCGCGCTCGCGCTGATTCTGACGACGGCCTGTGCCAGTTCGCGTTACTACGACGCGCGCTACCTGCCGGCTCCGTTGGAGGTGCGTGTCGCCGCGCAGTCCGTCGAAGGCAGCCAGGTGCGCGTGCTGGCGACCGTCCTGGGCATCGCGCGCAAGGACGAAAAGGCCGGTCGGCCGGAGCAGGTCGAAGTGCGCGTACGCTTCGAAAACCTGGGCGCGGTCGAGGCCCTCATCCTCGAGGACGGTTTCTCGTTGCTCTCCGCCGATTTGACGCCGTTCGCGGCGGTCGCGCTGGCCCCGGATGCCGACTTGCGCGTCCCCGCGGGCGAGACGCGCACGCTCGACATCGCGTTCGGTTCCTCCGCGCGCGAACTCGATTGGAGCGGCTTGAACCTGCGCCTCGCCGTGTCGTTCCAAGACGTGCGCGTGACTGCAGCCGGTACCTTCACGCGCGTCGTGTACGCGCCCGTCGAGCCGGTGCGTTGGAGCTTTGGTCTGGGTTACGGCTACGGTTACTGCTGGTGATCCGGCCTCAAGGGCCGCCCAGGAAGGTCGCCGCGTCGCCTTGCGCCGCACCGTTCGCGTCCAGCCACGAGTCGAGCACGAGGCCGTTCACTGGGTCGGCGAGCAAGCGGATGATCGACGCACCGAGCGGTCCCGCCATGTGCGCATCCGTGGCTCCGTCGCGCAGGCTCGGCCCGACGTTCGGATCCAAGAACGTGTGGTTGTTGGATCCGTTCGCGACGCCTGAAGCCTGAACGATGCGGTCGAGGTCGTAGTAGACGCGTGCCGGATCGAACACCGTCGACGGCGGCACGTTGTCGGTGCCTTTGCGGTCGGTGTGCGTGTCCAGCGGATTGACGGGTGCTCCGAATTCGTCGAACAGGAACAAGCCCGTGCCCAGACCGGCAGCCATGTGCGCGAAGAACGGCGAGTTCATCTGATTGCTGGTGTTGCGGCCGAAGTGCTGCTTCAGGAGATTGAAGTCGAGCGCTCCGAAATTGCCGGCTGCCAGTGCGTTGCGGAACGTGTCGTACTGCGGTCCGAAGTTGGCGATGCCGCTCGTCGTCATGTGGCAGGCCACGCAGTAACGCGGGCCTTCCTTCGTCGCCGTCACGCGTCCGCGGATGGAATGCGCCATGATCGCGTTGTGCGACAAGGACGGATAGCCCGAGGTGCCCGGACCTGTCCCCGACGCATTCTTGTCCGAGAATCCGAAGCGACGTGAGAGCTGATTGTTCTTGTCTTTCCACTGGAAGAACACCTTGGTGTTCGCGCTGAACTGCGTGATGCGCCCGCGCGCGTTCACACCCAACTGGAAGAACAAAGGTGATTGGTAGGTGAAGTCAGCAGTGCGCTGCCTGAACACGATGCGCTCGCCGGTGACGTTGCTGAAGTTGTTGCCGGTGTTGTACTCGCCCGACAAGTGACAGCCCATGCACGTGTTGGTCCACGACGCATGGCACGACACACAATCCATGCGGTCCGTGTGCGCGAATCCGGCGCCCACTCCCGCCGTCTGTTTGGGTCCGGTTCCGTTCGTGGCCGTGTTGTCGATGCGGCCCATCGCGTAGCTGGCCTTGGCATTGAAGATCGGTTGCCCGGACTGCGGGTGCAGTTTCCCGGAGTTGACGATCGTGTCCTTCGTCTGCGGCACATAGTGCACCTGCCCCGTCAGGCGACTCTTCAGCCAATAGCGCCCGTTCGCGTCACGCGTGACGTGGCGCATCGGGTTGCCCTTCGAATCCACACCGACCTCTGCGACCGTTCCCTCGTAGGTCGTTCCCGGTTGCACGGGCGCGTAGGTGTCCACGCCTCCGTGACAGTCGCTGCATTGGATCGAGACGTTCTGTTCCATGCGCGAGAGCAACGGTCGATCGGGATCGTCGATCTTGCCTCCGTGCATGTCGTGACTGCCGTGGCAGTCGATGCAACCCAGGCCGGCGTCGTAGTGCACATCCGGCGGCGTGTCGTCACGTCCGTCGCCGTCGTAGTCCTCGGTGAGCAGGTACTGATTGCCGTTGCGACCGTTGAACGTGTTGTTGTCGACGACGGCATCGAACAGGCGCGGATCGTTGTGCGTGCCCTGATTCGAAACCGGATTCGCCGGGTATTGCCGGTTGTTGCGCACGTCGGCGTTCTGGTCGAGGCGAATACCCCAGTACTGCATGACCGTGCGGTTCGAGCCCTGGTGACATCCGGCGCAAGTGGCGTCGTCCATACCCGGTACGGGCTTGCCGTCCGTGCCGGTCTTTTTGACGCTCGCAATACGGTGCGAACGCGCGTGCGAACGCTCCGGCGCATCGATGTCGTCAGGGTCGACCGGCTCGATCTTGTTGATGTTGGGATCGCTGCTCCCGCTGCGTCCGGACAACGAGTACGGCATGTGGCAGGCCGAGCAACCCGACGAGCGGAAATCTCCCGCGCGGTTGTTCGCGCCGGCGCTGCCGAGGTGGCAATCACCACACGTGAACGAGACCTGTTCGATGAACAGATTCGCGAGCGGGGAGCCGCTGATCACGCGGTTCTGCGCATCGCGGTCGTCATCCAGACCTGCCGCGAGGTACGCGTTGTTGTTGAAGATGTTGTTGCCGCCGTTCTGGCCGAAAACGCTGTAGACCGGAACTTCGATCACTCGACCGATGGCTCCGACGACGGCCTGCAGCACATTGAACGCCGGGTTGGTCCGCGCGCGAAAGCCCATGTCCGCAGCGGTCCCGTTGTGGAGCGCCTGATTCTCGGGCACCAGGCTGTCCGCGCCGATGGCAAAGTTCGCACCGGACCAGACGCCGGCTTCGGTCGCCAGCAGACTGTCCGCGACGGAGTTCGCGTGGTCGGTGTGGCATTGCCCGCAACCACGCGCATTCGATGTCACACGCAGATCGCCGGGATTGATGAACTGCAGGTAGTCGATCGCGGTGTAGGTGCGGCCGCCGACGCTGTAGTCGGGGAACTTGTCCATGCCGGCGAGTGTCAGACGGTTGAAGTACGCCTTTGCGTTCGTCGTCTGGAACGCATCGTCACCGATCTGCGGCGGCGGCGGAACGTGGCTCGCGGCCATGTCGTCGCCGGCCGGATTACCGCCGTGACACACGGTGCAGCGGATGTTGTCCGCTCCCGCGAACGGGTGCGGGTTCTCGATGCCGGGCCCCGAGTAGTCATTGCTCAAGGTGCCGTTGTGGCACTGCATGCACGACTCGACAGCACTCGATTGCAGCGATCCAGTCTCGCCGCTGCAGCTCGCGAACAACGCCGCAGCCAACACCATGATCCAAACGGGTGTGCGATGAAGCATCCCCAACCTTCCTCGGGTCACGACCCGCGCGCAGATGCGCGAAGCGCCACCCAGGCGGAAACAACCGCCGACTCTCGCTCTCTCTCCCTCATCGAAGGCCATCCGTTCACCGGCGACCTTCGTCCCCGTACAGGCATCGAACAGATCAGATGACAATCTTGATTCAATTGCCGATCTCCGCCTGGTTCCACGTGCGCGGCAAGTGACACCTGTCGCAGCGATCGACCCAGCCCAGGCCGACGTGGTTCGGGTTGTTGGCGCGCGCGAGATCGCTGGCGTGGCAGGAAACACATTCCGTGTCGGTCGGCGTGAAGCGGCCTACTTCCGCGCCGGCGTGGCAACGGTGGCACGCTGTTGCGGCGTGAACGCCGATCAGAGGGAAGCGCGTGCGGTCGTGCAACGCATACTGGCCGAACGGACGCCAGGTTTGTTGCGTGTGACAGGAAGTGCAATCCGAACCGAGCTGACCCGTGTGCACGTCTTCATGACAGCCCGCGCAGCCGCGCGCCTGGAAGATGCCGACCGGACCACGATCATTGTGGCAGCGCAAGCAGGTCGCACGCGCATGAGCGCCTTCGAGCTTCACGCCCGTCTCACCCTCGTGGTCGAACTCGAACTCGGTCGAAACGCGCCTCCAGTCGTCGCCGACGTGGCACAGCGCGCAGTCGCCCGGAAACGTATCGTGCGGCAAGACCGGGCCAAAGCCTGACCACCACAGCTTCTGCGCAGCGCTGTCGGAGCCTTGCACGACGCACGCGACGGCCAGGAACATCAGCGCGCACA
Source organism: Planctomycetota bacterium (assembly GCA_016795245.1). GTDB lineage: Bacteria > Planctomycetota > UBA1135 > UBA1135 > JAEUIA01. Next base: position 72,598 of record JAEUIA010000003.1, read on the forward strand.
CTGCTGACCAGGTGCGCAAGGATCGTAGATGTTTCATCAGAAGCTCCTCTGCAGAAAGAGGCCCACGACCACGGCTGTTTCCGAATCGAACAACAGCACGTCGCTGTAGGTCGAAAAGCTCCAGCCGGAGTCTCCATGCGTTTCGAAAGATGCCCGCACACGGTGCTGCGGGATGTCGTCGTTGTCGGCCGAGAACCCGTCGATTCGATTGAGCGTGAAGTCGTAGCCGAGCCGCCACAGACCGTGTGACGTCGCCGCACCCAAGGCCGTGCGCCAGCCCAACGTGCTGCTGAACTGCCCGTTCGTCCCGAACCCAGCGGCCTCGACGCGCAGGTCGTCGAACATGAAGTCCTTCACCTCGAACCCGGCTTCAGCGTCGCCGCCGTTGTCGTCCTCGTCCTGCCACACGCCCGCTTGACCGAACAGTTCGAAGTAACGTCCGACAGCCTGGCGTCCACTGATCGACGCGCGGTCGAAGTGATCGTTCGCCAGCTGCGCCGCTGTGACCGGCAGGAACTCGTCGCGATCGAGCACGGGAAACGTCCGGTGTGTGTACGTCGCACGCAGCGAACTGCCGCTTTCGAAACGCCTGCCGGTCGTGACGTAGGCCTGCGTGACTTCGGGTCCGCTGCTCTTGTCCACGTCTCCGCCGGTGTAGTAATCGATCCACGCCGTCGCGCTGAAAGTCCACGCGGCCGGCGGCAGGTACACCACTTTGGCCACGAACAAATCGCGATCAGCCGCGAGGTCGTGGAAGGTCTTCTGATACCCGCCTTCGATCGAGAGCATCTCGCTCTCGTCGACGACGTAGCGGTAGTAGCCTGCGAATTGCAGGTCGTGACCGCTGTCCTGGCCCGCGTTGGGCTCCGGCATGAATCCAGCGCTCACACCGAAGGTATCGCCGTTCGACAGCCGGCGGCCCCACTCGACTCCGTCCAGCACGCCGAATTCGGGCATCCCGTACTGCAGGAAGCGACCGAGTTCGTAGCGATCCGGATCGAAGCGATTGCCGCCGAACGAGTAGCTCGCACGGTCCAGACGGAAGCGTTGTCGGTTCTCGTTGTCGTCATCCGGAACACTCGTACGGCGCGCGTTGAACTCGCCGTCGAGGTGCAAGCTCCCGCCCTTTCGAAACAGGTTCTCGAAGCGCAAGTCGGTGCCTACACGCGCGAATGTGTCGCTGCGATTGCCTTCGGTGTTCGAGATGTGGTCGAGGAACGTGTACACGCGTCCGGATGCAACCGGCTCGCGCTCGCTCGGGCGGAACGGTCGGATGCGCGCCAGCAGCGGCTGGTCGGTCGTCCAGTCGTCGTCGACGCGCTCCCACGGCGGATGGTCAGGCGCAGCCGGTGCAGTTTCCGTCGTCTGGGGTTGCAATGTCTCTCCGGACGACGGGAGTGTCGGCGCCGGTGCAGCGATGCGCGACTTGGGTACGCGTGCCTGACCACGCGTGCCCGGTGCAGGCACGAACGACGCATCGTCGAGTTCTACAGCCGCTTGCCGTTCTTCGACACGCTTGACCGTGCCTTCGAAGCGCGCGCCCTCGCGCGTCGTGAAAACCACCCGATCATTCACCGTCAATCCGTCGGCCACACCTCGGTCGACGACAGCGGTGCGCGGCATCGTCGATGTCACGCGCATGTTGACGAACACCATCTCCTCGATCTGGGCGTACGCCGGTGCCACAAGCGCAGCCAGAGCGCACCATCGCAAACTGAAACTCATCGACTCCTCCTCTTGCGCCGCATCAACACGTCCTCTTGCACGCCGTGGCAGTCGACGCACTCGGTTCCGAGCGGGCGGAAACGGACGACCTCTTCGCCAGAGGCCGAGACCCATGGTTTGTGGCAGGCCGAACAGGCAATTTCGGCGTGCTGTTCGCGCAGGGGGAAACGCGAGTCGCGATCGTGGTTGAAAGCGATGAAGTTCTCGAGTGCGTCTGAGTGGCACTGCGCACAGCTGTTCGCGCCGCGCGCCTCGAACTGGCCTGCATGCGGATCGAAGTGACAGTCGGAGCACTTGTTGCCGAGCGCAGCTTGCCAGGTCCGGCCCACGCTGTCGGGCGCGTGCAACGGTTCGTGACAGGACGAGCACGAAACGCGACCGTGCGCTCCGACGAGTTGAAAGCCGGTCCAGCGCCCATGATCGAAGCCGCGTGGGAAGGCCCTGAACGAACTTTCGTCGTGGCAGCGCGCACAGTCCGTGCGGCCTTCGACTTCACGCGGCGACGAGGGTGTGTCGAAGCGCCCTTGATGCGGGTCGGTGTGGCACGTGATGCAGCCTGTGAAGGCACCGAAATGCTCCTCGACCCGGCCGAACGTCCGACCTGATTCGTCCGGCGCCGCAGCGCTGGGGTGACAGCTCGCGCATTCGCTCTGCGCGTGCGCACCCAGGATCGCGAAATCCGTGAAGCGCAAGTGGTCGAAACCGGGCGCGGGGATCTCCGCGAACGTCGTCGTCGTGTGGCAGGCGGCGCACGATCCGTGGTCCGGTAGCTCCTCGGGCGTCAGGGAGTCCTCGAAAAATCCGCCGTGCGCATCGCGGTGACAGGCAGCACACTCCGCCGCCGTCCCTTGGAACACGCGCGGCGCATCTTCAGCGGGCTTCGTGTGACAGTCGTTGCATTGCGTCGTCGCATGCTTGCCGTCGAGCACGAGCTTCGACAAGGCGTGCTGTTCGGCCGTGAACGTGTTCGGCACGAAATGCGCGCGCGCATGACAGGCCGTGCATTCTTGGGCGGCATAAGGTCCTGTGGCGAATTGGCCGCCGTGCGGATCTGCGTGACAGGCGCTGCAAGCGTCGGGTGAACGACCTGGATAGCGCTCGGAGAACTGCTGCAGTCGCGGGTCGTGACAGTCCGCGCACAGCGGCGCGTCGTGTGGCGCGTCCAGGCGATAGCCCGTGAACGCATGCTGCTCCGCGCTGATCTTCAGGCTCGGCTCGCGGAACAGCGTGTGTTCGGCGGAATGGCATACGACGCAACTGGCGCCCGATGGTTTCGCGACCGCCTGCGCCACTTGGATCACAAACGGATCCGAATGCGGTGAAGCGTGACAAGCGCTGCACTCACGTGCGGCGAGGCGCGCACCCGTGTCGCCCATCGATTCGAGTGAGTGCGCGTCGGACTCTGCGTGACACTGCCTGCAACCAACGTCGCCGTGCCCACCGATCAACGGCAGAAAGCGTTCGTGACCTTGCGAGTGCAGTTGATCCCACTGTGTCTGGCCGTGGCAGGAGGCGCACGACACCTGCATGCGTCCTTCGTGCGGGTCTTCGTGGCACGAACCGCAAGCTTGCGACAGTCCCTGGAACCGTTTGGCGCCCTCGGGCAGGAGTGATGCTTCGGCGTGCTCATGACAGTCGACGCAACCGATCTCGGCGTGACGGCCGTTCATCTCGAAACCGATCGCGTTGTGATCGAATTCGGCCTTGCTCTTCGCGCCGATGCCCCGGAACGCGCGGTCGTTCACCAAGGCGAAATTCGCGCCGTGGTGATCGCCGTGACAGGCGGCGCAATTGTCAGCCAGAGCCTTGTTCGGGATGCCGTGCACACCGCGGCGCGACTCGATCTGCTCGCCGATCACAGCGTGGCAATCCAAGCACGCGCTGGTCATGTCCGAGAACCACCCGCCGTGGCACTGCGAACAGCTGTTGCCGCCGTCGATCTCGTCGAGTTGCGCATGCACGCCGGCGATGGGGCCAGGAGAAGTGCGCCGCGTATCGACGATGGCGACCATGCTCACCGCTAGCAGCGAGCACACCGTGATCCAGAGCTTGGGGCTCCGCCAGCTCAATGCGCGCCTCCCGTGAAATCGGGCGATCCGTAGATCAGCGCGTAGCAGATGTGCACGACCAGCAAGACCACCATCAGCGCAGCGACCCAACGGTGGACGTAACGCCACCCGTTGAGGAGCGCGCGCAGATCTTCGAAGTGAGCCGCCATCAGCGCCGTGTGGTGTGCATGGCGGGCGATGGTCAATGCCTCACGCAGCTTGACTTCAGGTACGTGCTGGCGCTGCCCTTCGCTCTCCAGCGAGTGCAGCAAGCGTCGCAAGTCACGTTGTCCGCCCAGCAACGCCAGCGCACGCCCGACGAGCGAGCTCGACCATTGACGCGCGGCGATACTGGCGTTGATCTCGGCGCGGGCGTGCTCCACGAATGCGCGTTGGCTTTCGTCCCACGATTCGGACAAGCGCGAGAGTCGCAGCTTGACCTCTTCCAACTCCAACTCACGGCCGTTGGCCGCGCGCGGAACGTAGGCGTAGAAGTAGCGCCCGATCGCGCCGGTCACCAAGAGCACGACCAGCGCCCACAGCGCATGTCCGCCGACGGTGTCGCGCGGCGCCATTCCACCGTGCAACGTTGCCAAGAGCAGCGCGAGCACGCCCGTCGCGACGTGGCTCGTCATCCACGCCTTCAGCGTTCCGAAACTGAAGCCGCGTTTCTGCGCGCGTCGCAACAGGTAGAGCAGATTGACGACGATCAGCGCGGTCGCTGCGACGCCGAACCACAAGCCCAGGCCCGAGCTCGGGCGCAGATGTGAGAAGCCCTCGTGCACCGGTCGTTCTTCGAGCGGCAACGTGTAGTAGTCGGCGTTCCACAGGGCGAACCCCAAGGCCAGGACGGCGAGGCACAAGCCGATGCCCAAGGCGCGCGTCAGACCGGAGCCTTGTTCCGTGACGCTCGAAATCGGTGCGCGCAGGGCCGGGTCGAATGACACGCCCGAGCGCTCGAGGACGTCGAGCGGCGCCAATCCGCCGGCCATCACGAAGACTTCGTCGTTCGGAATCTCCAGCACGCCGCGCGACGGGCCGTCCGTGAGTTCGACGTGAACCGCATGCGCGTCGATCGCGGTCACGGTGCTGCGCCACAAGACCCGCAGGCGGCCGGCGGCAAGGCTCTCGTTCAAGCGTTCCTCCGTCCGTTGACGGATGCGGAAGAACGACTCGTTGCGGTAGCTGATCGTGACCTGGTTGCCGGGTTGTTCCGCCAGAGCGACTGCGGCTTCGACGGCACTGTCCCCACCGCCGACGACCAGGATGCGGCGATTCTGGTAGGAGCTCGCGTCGAGCAGGCTGTAGGCGACCTTCGGCAAGTCCTCGCCGGGGACTCCTAGTTTGCGCGGTGTGCCGCGCCGGCCTAGCGCGAGGCACACGTTGCGAGCGCGGTACGAATGCGCTCCTGTCTGGACGACGAACGTACCGTCGGGCTCGCGCGTCAGACCCTTGAACTCTTCGCCGCCGTGTATCGGCAGATGCTCGTCGCGCGCGATCTTCTGCCACAAGTCGACGAGTTCTTCCTTCGTGTACGACTTGCGGTCCAGCCGTCCGTGCAGAGGCAGATCGACCGGCTGCGTAAGGACGAGTTTGCGTCGCGGATATTTGGCGACGGTTCCGCCCGGCCCGGCCTCTTGATCGAGCGTCACGAACGAGAGTCCGTGCTTCTTGGCTTCCAACGAGCACGCGAGGCCGGCCGGCCCGGCGCCGACCACGCACAGGTCGAGTGCTTCCTCGCGGGCTGCCGTATCGACGCCCCTGCGCCGAGCGACTTCATCCGCGACGGCGGTTCCCTGATCGATCGCGGTCTTGATCAGCGCGTGCGCGGTGACCTCACCGGCCAGGAACAAACCGGGTGTGCCGACGGCTTCGAGTTCGACGGAAATCGCCGGGATGTCACGCCGCTTTTCGGTGTCCGTCAGCGTGACCGTGATGGCATCGACCGGGCACACGGTTTCGCACGCGGATACGCCGGTGCAACGCGCACCGTTGACGACCATTGCCTGGCCGTGCACGAGTTCGAGCACGCCCTGCTCAGGACAGGCCTTGACGCACGCGCCGCAACCCAGGCAGCGAGTCAAGTCGATGACCGGATGCTGGAGTTGCGCCTTGGCGCTGCCGCTGCGGACTGCGCGCTCGCGCTCGTTCACACGCCGCTGCATGCGCGTGAGCTCGATACGACGCGCCAGGGCCGCGAGGAACGCGAGTCCCAGCGCGAGCACGAGCGCGACGAGCAGCGTCCAACTCAATGCGATCCTCCCAGCCCTGCGTTCTCCGCGCCTTCGCCGCGCGGAGAGCTGCGCTCATGTCGAGCGCTGTTCATGGTGTCCCACGGGAACACGACGCCCGCAGATGAGCGTCGCTCCGCGTGGTCGTGCGGTCACTGCGGCGCTTGATCCGTGCCCGAGTCCTCCGGCGTGGCCGGAGGGAACGGGGTTTCGGACGGAGCCGTCGACGGGCGCGGCTTGAGTGTGGAAGAGCGCTGCTTCGCGAACTTCGTCTTCGTCTGGCGCTCCGTCGTCTGAGACGTCGTCGCCGTGTTGTTCGGCGTGGCGTTGTCGAGCGTCACCGTCTCGACCTGACCGTACAGCGCCGTGGCTTCGACATACGTGCGCGCTGCGTTCGAGCAGGCTTCGACGCGATTGTCGAGCTCCTTCGCGCGCTCATGCAGTTCGCGCACTTCCGGATGGATCGACGCGATGGCCGAGGCGTTCAAGTCGCTGGCGAGGAAGAGCGCCTGATCCTTGAGATCGGCATTGAAGGCTTCGAGCGTGACGAGGACGTTTTGCGCGCTGTTCAGCACTCCCTGGTAGCGATTGCGAGTGTCATCGAGGCGCGCCTGACTGCGCTGGCGCATCTTGGTGTTCCCGAACGCCTCGAGATCTTGAGTCCAACGACCGAACACGGTCGCTGCCGATTCCGTCATCGGACGGACCGACTTGCGTAGCTCGGTCGCCTGGCGCACAGAGTCTTCGATCGACTGCTTGAAAGTGGCGAATTGCTTCGTCGCATCGCCGCTGAAGTTGGGGGATACCAACGCCGTGAGTTCGGACAGCGAGGCGCGCGCCTTCTCGCGCGCAACAGTCGCATCGACCTGCACGCGTTCGACGCGCGTCAACAGGTTGTCCACCTCTTGGACGCTCTGGGCCTGCCGCGAAGTGCTCGCGCACGAGAAGAGCCCGAATACGGTGGGAAGAAGGATCGCGACCTGGGTCACGAGAAGACGACGAATCACGCTGAATACCTCCGCTTGGATGCCGGGGAGAAGACCGCCTCGCGCGCCCTCTCCATGTATCAATCGTGTTCGACCGTTCGGCCGCCCCCTCTTGAGAGCGGCGTGGAGTTCAGGCAGTAGCCATCACGCGGCCGCGCGCATTTTTTTCTCACACTGCTGCGCGAGTTCGACCGTCGCAGCCGGAACTTTCTTCGCAGCCGCGCGCTCCCGCAGCCACGCGATCCCGCCGAGTGCGACGATGCTCCATTGCACGCCGTAGTAGGTCCACAGGCTGGTGTGAATGCCGCTGGTGAATCCGTAGCTGTGCAATCCGACGCCCAGCAGGTTCACGCCCCACCACGAGAACGCGACGATCGTGCCGCCAAAAGCCGCAGCTGCGCACGTGCCGTGATCACGCAAGAAGCCGCCGCGGCGCGCGTGCAGGATCACGAGCTGACTGATCACGATGAGCAGCGCACCGTTCTCCTTGGGGTCCCAACCCCAGAAACGTCCCCAACTCTCGTTGGCCCAGATGCCGCCGAGGATGGTCCCGACAGTCGAGAAGATGACTGCGAAGCACAAGACGCCGTAGACGGTGCGCGCGAGAGAGCGACGAGCGGCCGGATCGTTGCGCTTCCACCCGAACAACTTGCCGATCAAGTAGAAGCTGGCGAGTCCTGCCGCCAACATGCCGGCTGAGTAACCGATGGTGATCGCAGTGACGTGCGTCGCCAGCCAGAAATTCGTGTCGAGCACTGCGACGAGGCTCGGCATCGTGTCTTGCTTGTCCAGCGTCTCGTAGCCGTTGGCGACGAACAGGCCGATCATGCCCAAGGCTGCTGCGGTCCCGATGGCCACGCGCGAGCGTTGAACCCATTCGATGAACACGGCGATGAGCACGCCGGTGGCGGTTACGAACAGCACCGTCTCGTACAGCGTCGAGACCGGTGGGCGGCCGCGGATGATGCAACGCAGTGTGATGGCGATTGCGAGCAACACCGTCGCGATCGACGTCAGGGTGACATTCGAGAGCCACAGGAAGCGGCTCTTCGGCCGGAGCCACGACACCGCGACTGTGAGGAACGCAGCGATGAAGGCCGCGAGGCTCCATTGAATCGGATCGAAGGCGTAGTACGCACGTTCGAGTTGGATGTGCTCGTACTCGCCGCGCGCCGTCGCGCGTGCCACGAGCCGGTCGCGAAGCGATGCGAGAGCCGCGGCAAAAGCACCCGGGTCGGTCCGCTTCTCCACCAAAGTGATGAAGCCCGAGATGACGGCCGAGTCGGCTTCCGCGAGACCCTGCTTGGGGCCCACACGCGCGATCAGATCACCAGGGGTGGCCCAGTCCGTGACACTCGGATCCGTGTTCGCCGGCGGAATCAGTGCGAGCGCACCGCCGTCCTTGGTGTCTCCACCGCGCGCAAAGTCCAAGAACCGGGCGAGGCGCATGAACGAAAACACGTTGCTCGCCAGGTCGACGATCTGTTGCTGTTGCGAACTGCGCAGCTTGGGCTCGATGCTTTCGTACTCATGAGCCAGTGCGAACAAGCGCGGCATGCCCGGCTGCAGTTCGGCGTATGTCCAGCGATCACGCTTGCGCTTGCCGTCCGTCGAGAGGCCGATCGCGACGATCGCATCCGAGTCGGTCACGAGGAACGTCGGCGTATCGATTGCGGCTTCGGGAAAGAACACGACATCGAGCAACCATGCCACGGGATCGAGCTTCTCGCCCGAAGCCGAGACGACACTGCGCTTGCCGCTCACGCGCAGCAGCGTGAACCCGGCGTAAGTCGAGAGCGGTTTGATACGGCCGCCGTCCTGGATCGGAAGGCTGCCGAACGATTCGAGGATCTCGGGTGTCCACGGTTGCTCGCGATGCTCGTGCTGCAACGGGGAGGCGTGAATCGTCGCCGTTGCGATCAGAGCGATCGCGACGGCACATAGACGTCGGAGGATCGTGCTCATGCTGCGCGCATTTCCAGCTTCACGTAACGCGTGAGCTTGCGAACGAAGTGGAAGAGCAGGCCTGCGGCGATGACCAGGCACGCGGCCAACGGCCATTGGTCGGCCGGATTGCGTACGACGGCGAAAGTCGAGAACAGACGATCACCCGGCCGCGCGTTCGACGGCCCCCACGAGGCCTGGTACAGCACCAGCCCGCCGTCGCGCAGCGGCTCGTTCATCGAGATCTTGACGTCCCGGCTGCTGGAGCCGCTCGCGACTTGCACCTCGCTCTCGAACGAGCGCGGCATGTTGGTTCCGGGGTGCTCGGTCTTGTTGAAGCGAGCGAGTTGAATGGCGAACGGCATGGCGTAGCGCTCCTTGCGCAGCGACACGGCCCAGGCTTTGCCGGCTGCGACGAAAGTGAAGGGTTGCGCTTCCGCGCCCCACAGCAACGCGCGCCGCCGCGTACCAGTCTGTTCGTCGAAGATGGATACACAGGCTCCTGCGATGTTGGCTTCGGCACGCGCGTCGACCTCACGCGGCACGAGTTTGACTCCGTCGATCACGACGGGTCCGTGTGCGCTCGTGGACTGAGCACGTTCCGGCCTGCAATTCTTCGACACGCTTTCGATCTGGACCGTGAATGGAATGTCCGCAGCGTTCAGGCTGACAGGAATTCGTTGCGCTTCTTCGATGCGCTCGTGCGGGACGAGGTGCTCGCGCACACGGCCCCCGTCGAGCTGCTCGATCACTGCGAGTTCCCAACGGAAGTAGCTCTCGAAGTGATCCGCGCTTTGACCCTCGTACAACGTCACGTGCCCGTCGCTGGACCAGTTGTGCTTCACCAGTGCAGACATGAGCAGCATCGCAATACCGACGTGCGTGACGATGACGCCCGCCGTCGCCCAGCTCTTCCGGATACGGACGAATCCACCCACGGCGAGATTCACGGCGAGCAGGCACATCACCAGGTTCGCGCCCGGCAACGGGATCGAGAACCTACCGAAGTCATGAAACAGAATGAACGACTCGAAGTACTTGCGCTGCACTTCGAACAGGCCGGTGCGCGTCTGCTCCAACGTGCCGAGCCAGGTCAAGAGGCCCAGGAGTACGAGCAGGACACAGCACGTGGCCAGCGACGAAGCCACCGTCAGCACACCGCGCGCGATCTTGCGTACCACGCTACTGCGCCTCCTGCAGCGACGCCGCGAACGTCAGCAGGGCCGACCGCTGTGCACGCACGAGTTCACCGGGGCCGGTCATCTTGATGAACACCGACCGCGTGGAATTCATGCACGTGACGCCAATCATCGATCCGGAAGCGCCGTCGATGTCGACGATCTTCGCCGGTCGTCCGCACAAAGTAATCGAGTCCAGTTGATCGAGGTCCGTTTGCGCGATGGGCGCGAGGCCCAGTTGACCGCGCCAGCGATTGACGTTCGCGAGTTCTCCGCCGGCTTCGCCGCTGAGCACCGTCACGTAGCATTCGACCGCTTCACCGTCGCCGGCCCAGAAGCTCAGGGCACGCGATGCGCGGTCCGGTGCACGACGCCAGGTAGCCGGTGTCACGAATTCGAATCCGCTCGCGGCGGATTCCGATGTGTGCGTCGGTTGTGCGCCGGATCCGAACGACGCGGCGAACGCGAGAAAGGCCTCGCGCTCGGCAGCGACAGTCGCGCTGGGGCCGGTCATCTTCACGAAAAGAGAGCCGGCAGGCTCGATCAGCAGCAAACCTGTGAGCGCCCAATCATCACGCGCTTCCGCGCCGCTCATGCCCTGCCACTTGCCTTGCCACTCGACCAGCGTGGCTTGACTGCCGAACAACGTCGCGCGCGGCAGCGCTTCGATCGCGGCCGCCGACAACGGGCCCAGCGAGAGTTGCCCACGCCAACGGTTGATGTTCGCCGTCAGTCCGCCGGCGTCACCTGCGAGCATCGTGACGTAGCATTCAGCGCGTTCGTCGCCGGCCGGCTTGAAGTTCGCGACGCGCATCGTCGCCGGCGCGAGCTCGGTCCAGCCCTTCGGGGTCGTCCACTTGAACTGTTGGGCCGGCGCGTCGTCCACAGGCGGAAGCGCATTCGAAGACCCGCGGAGCCCGAACCGTTCCGCGTGTGTCGCACGCGAACCGAAATCGATGCGCGAGTTCTCGACGACGCGCGACTGCTCGATTCGATGCGACGTCCCTGCTGCCGGTGTCGGAGCGCAACCCGAAACGATCACACATGCGCCGACGGCGCCCCATGCGGCGCAACGCCACTTCAACTCTCTCACTCGATCCTCCTCGTCCGGCGCATCGATGCGCATTCGGACTTCGGGGGATCGACCGCTGTGCGCCGATCCCTTGAGGCGTTCCCGGCGTCGGCGCGGAAAAAAGTTCCTCCCGCGACGGGAACGAGCCCGGCGCGGGAGGAAGCGTGCCTCAGCAAATCACTTGGCGCGCGTGTAGGTGATCTCCATCGCCAGGTACTCCTTGCCGTCGGGTCCCGTGGCGTAGGACGACATCACCCAGTTGTCCTTGTCGACGATCTTCTCGGTCGTACGGTTCTTCTTGGACACGCCGGCCATGACGTCGGGCATCTCGCCGGTGTAGTTGAAAGTCTTGGTCTTGGCGTCGTACGTGCCTTCCATGGTCATGATGGCGGTGCCCATGTTGTCCATCCATGTGCCGACGTACTTCTTCTTCATGTTGTCGTAGCCGAGGTGGCCCAGACCCACGAAGGGCATGCCCTGGAATTCGCCTTGCGTGTGATCTTCGAGGAAGCGGCCGTCCATGATCCACTTCACTTCAGATGTCGCGGGCGACTCCTCGGCCGGAGCTCCGGGGGCCATGATCATCTTGACTTTCATGTTCCACTTGCCGGCCTTGTCGGCCAGTTGCTTGTGGCCCTCGCCCGGCGTGGCGAACTCCATCCACTTCTTCATCATCTCCGCTTCATCCGCGCCTTGCGTCATCTTGGTGAGCGCTTGAGCCGCGAGGCCACCGGCTGCAACAAGCGCAACGGCGGCGAGTGCAAATCGAATCTTCATTGAGGTTCTCCTTCTGGTGTTCGGGGTGCGCGGGCACCCCTTGGGGGGAGCGAATTTATACCAGAAGGCAGAGCAATCTCAGGCGCCGCTGCACACCCACGCTCAATGGTGCAAGGCAGCACGCGTCAAGTTGCGATGGCCTTCGCGCGTGACGAGCACGTTGTCTTCGATGCGGATCCCACCGTGGCTCGCCAGCCGATCGATCGTGCTCCAAACGAACGAGTCCTTCAGCTTGCCGTTCCTGTGCGGGCGCAACAGCATCTCGATGAAGTAGACGCCGGGTTCGATCGTGAACACCTGGCCCTCTTCAATGACGCGCGTCGTGCGCAGGAACGGGTATTGCTTGGGCGGTGTGTTCGTTCCGCCTTCGGGGGCACTCTGGTGGCCCGAGACATCGTGGACTTGCAACCCGAGGAAGTGTCCCAGGCCGTGCGGGAAGAACGGTTGAGTCAGGCCCATCTGGACGGCCTCTTCGCCGCGCGACTTGATGACACCCTTGTCGTGCAGCATGTCGGCGATCTTGACGTGCGCGGCGTGGTGCAAGGTTGGGTAGGGCAATCCGGGCTTGACCAGCGCGCACAAGTCGAGCTGGATCTTGTCCAGCGCCGAAACGAGCGCGACGAAATCCGCGTCGGCCTTGGGCGTCGTCCACGTGCGTGTGATGTCGGACGCATAGCGATTCACTTGCGCACCGCAATCGGCGAGCAACACGCGCCCGTGACGCTTCGTCCGCTTCGCGTGGTAGTGCAGGATCGCGCCCTTTTCATCCAGCGCGACGATCGTCGGGTAGGGGAGATCGTCATCCGTGCAGCCGACGGCCTGCACATAGGCTTGATGGATCTCGAGTTCGCTGGCGCCTTCGACGAACGCACCGCGCGCCGCCTTGTGTCCGCGCGCACCGAGGACTTGCGCCTCCTCCATGCAGGCCACTTCGTAGGCACTCTTCGTGCTGCGCGCCCAATCGAGGCGCACGACGAGCGGCGCAGGGTTTTGCGCGTCCTGCGCGATGCCGGCACTCGTCGCGTGCGTCGGTGCGTCGCCGATGTAGGCCGTGCGCCCCTTCAGCTCGAGTGCCTTCCATGCCGCCGCAGTGTCGGTGACGTTCACGACCTCGAACTCGGTCGCCCAGAACGGCGAGCCCAGCGGAGCCTGCTCGTACCAGTAGTCTTCGGGCGCGACGCGCACGAGGCGCGGCTTCTTGTCAGGCCGCACGTGCAGCAAGTGGTGCGGCCCCGCGAGCGGCGTCCAGTGCGCGAAATGCGGCGTCGGGTGAAACGGCGCATCCATGTCGTCCACGAAATACCGGAACGGTGTCCCGCTCTGGATCACGACGGAATCAAACTTGCTCGCCGCCAACGCCAGCCCGTACGTGCGCCGGCGTTCCGCGACGTGTGCAGGATAGTGGGCGGCGATCATGTCATTTCACTCCGTGCATCAGCTTGTTCACGAGGCGTGAAGCGATGAACAACATCACTCCGAGCGACACCGCCATCCACAGGATCGGCGTGAACGCTTGCGTATAACCCTCGAGCGCCGCCGGGCCGGTCGCGTCTTCCGCGATCTCGACGCTGCCCGCGAACTTCGAGAACAAACCCGCGCCGTAGTTGGCGCAGGCGATCGAGACGAACCAGGCGCCCATGACCATGCCGGTCATGCGTTCGGGAGCGAGTTTCGTGACCATCGACAACCCGACAGGCGACAGGCACAACTCGCCGCTCGTGTGGATGACGTACAAACCCGCGAGCCACGTCCACGGGATCTTGCCCGCGTCGTCGGCGGATTGCATGCCGAGCAAGAGGAGGCCGAAGCCCAGACCGACCTGAATCAGCGCGAGGCCGAACTTCGCCGGGATCGAGGGATTGGCGCCGGAGCGCGCGAGCTTGACCCACAGTGCCGCGAAGACCGGGCCTAGCACCACGATCAGGATCGCGTTCACCGACTGGAAGTCCTCGGGCAGCATCGTCCAATCCCACGAGGAGATCGTCAGGTGGTGGATGTGGTTGGCGGCGAAGACGTTCAGCGAGTTGCCGGCCTGCTCGAAGCTCGCCCAGAACGCGATGTTGCAGAGCAACAGGAGCAGCAAGGCCAAGATGCGATCGCGCGTGACCCGCTCGCTCTTCAAGCCGAAGACGAGCAGATACAGGCCGATAGCGCCGCCGAGGATTCCGAGTGCGAGTCCGACCTCTTCCTTCTTGAGCAACAGCGAGTACATGATCGGCACACACACGATGCAGCCCAACGTGACCATCAGCAGCGGCATCGGACCCTTGCGCTCGGGCGGCGCCTCGCCCTTGCCGAGCAGTGCCTTGTGGCCGGCTCCGAACACGATCAGGCCCAGCAGCATTCCGATGCCTGCCAGCATGAAGCCGTAGCGGTAATCCGGGACGGCGAGTGACGTGACCGGATCGATCACATCGCTCATCCAGCGCGAGATGCGCGCGCAGAAGATCGGCGCCAGGAACGCGCCCAGGTTGATCCCCATGTAGAAGATCGTGAACCCGGAATCGCGGCGCGGATCGCCCTGCTTGTACAGCTTGCCGACGAGCGTCGAGATGTTCGGCTTGAACAGGCCGTTGCCGACGATGATCGTCGCGAGGCCGATCAGGAACACGGTCTCGTCGCGCGAGATCAGCGTGAAGCACCCGATCGCCATGATCACACCGCCGAGCATGATCGAGCGCCTGTATCCCAGCACCCGGTCCGCGACGTATCCGCCGAAGACGCCCAGCGCGTACACGAGCGCGGTGTAGGCGCCGTAGATGACGGCCGCGTCCGCGCTCGACTTGCTGAACATCGCGATCAGGTGGAAGACGAGCAGCGCGCGCATGCCGTAGTAGCAGAAGCGCTCCCACAGCTCGGCGAAGAACAGGACGAACAATCCTCGCGGATGACCGAGGATCGTGGGTTCGTCGGACGGAATGGACTCGTCAGTTACAGATGCCATGCTGGCCTCGCCGGGGGTCGGGGGGATGACTGGCGCGGAATCGTACTGGATCGCACGCGAGTCGTAAGCCCCTGTTCGAGGCTATCTTGTCCGTCGATGCACGAGCGCTTCACGATCCACCCGGCCAAATCCCGCGATCACGCTGATTTCGCGCGGTTCTTCGTCGAATTGGGCCACGACGACGCCGTGCCTGAACCGGCGCGGTGGGAGCTCGAGTTCATGCCGCACACGTTCTTCCTCGAGGAAGCCGGCGTGAAGGTCGGATACGCCTACGTCGAGCACTTCGGCGAGCGCGGTTATATACGCCACGTCGTCGTGGACAAGTTGCAGCGCGGGAAGGGCGCGGGTCGCGCGTTGATGGAAGCGATCGCGCTGCGACTGCGCGAGCGCGGTGCGCGGGCGTGGGAGCTGAACGTGATGCGCGGCAACGTGCCGGCGATTCGCTTGTACGAAGCTTTCGGCATGCGCGAGCAATATTCGACCTTCGTCCTGCGGTTGGACTGGAGTGCCGCGAACGATCTGCCGCGCGCCGCGCAGCCGCTGCGCGCGTTGGTCGTGGAGCCTGCCGATGACGCCGAAGTCGAGCAACGCTTTGGCCTGCCGACCGGACAGCCGGCGCGCTTTCGGGCGCTGCCCGGGCAAGTGCTCATGCGCCTGGCGGACGCGGAACTCCGCACGCGCGCATTCGCGCGCTTCGATCCATCCTTTCCGGGCGCTTTTCCTTTTCGTGTGACGGACACGACGGACGTCCAAGAATTGCTCGCGGCCTTGCGTCCGCATGCCCGGCCCGAACACACGTGGATTCAACTCGTGATCGAGGATCACGCTCCGTCGGCTACTCTCTTGCGCGAGCGCGGTGCGCGTTTGATGTTCGAGATCATCCACATGCAGGGAGTCATACCGTGACGCTGTCACCGACGGTCCTGGCCTTTGCCGTTGTGAGCTACGTGTGCGCACCACAAGCTCCACCGGCCGCGGAAGCCGCGGGCGATGCAGAGGTCGTCGCCTGGTTGAAAGCTGCGCGTGAGAACGCACCTTCCATCGCGGAGTTCGTCGCGCCCAAGGATGATTCGAAGGCCGCGCGAGTCGTCGTCGTCGGGCGCGCCTACTCCGGCACGAATGAACTCGCTGCGTTCGAGCGCCGCGTCGTCGAGGCGCTGCCCAGACTCGATGTCGTCGCGCTCGACATCGGGTGGAGCGAAGGCGACGCGTTGGATCAGTGGGTGCGCACGGGCGAAGGCGATCTGGCTTCGATCATCTCGCATTCAGGCACGTTCGGTTGGAGCGCGATCGAAGCGCGGGCGTTGATCGAAGGGTTGAGGAAGCGCGATCCGCGGCCGCAGGTCGCCGGCATCGCGACGGGGGACCCGAAATCGGCGTGCGCAACCGTCCTCGAGTACCTGGGCCGGGTGTACCCCGAAAGCTCGGCGCGAGCCGAGATCCTATTGCGTCCCTTGCGCACCGACACGCCCAAGGGCGAGCCGCGCTATCACCAGCTCGACGACAGTCAGCGCGGCATATTGCGCCTCGGCGTCGAGGAGATCGTGAACGTCATCCGCGATCAGGTCGAGACCATGACACGGAAATCGAGTGTCACCGAATACGCTCGCGCCTTGAGTGCGGCCACGGCGTTGTTGCAGTACGAAGACGTCATGCGCTTCGAACGCGAAGGCGGCGAGAGTGATCCGCACGGCCGAATCCTGGCCGAGAACACAGTGCGCGTGTTGAGCGCGCTGCCTGCAACCGCGCGGCTGGTCGCCCTCGTGAACGTGCGCGATCTCGCGCGTGCCAGCGATCGTGATTCGTTCGTGGCGCAACTCGAGCAGTCGCTCGCCCAGCCTGTGCTCTGCGTCGCTACCGCATGCGGGCGCGGCGAGTTCCTGGCCGTCGATCCCAACAACACGGCTGCGGGTCCGCGTCTGCCGCGCGAAGTGAAGCTCGACCAGGCAGACTGCACGAAGCTGGAAGGCGCGCTTCACAGCGGAGCAGGCCTCGACGGGCGGCTGCTGCTCGCAGGATCTCGGCCGACCACGGGCATCGCGGAATGGTTGTCCAAGAACGGCACCTTGCGCAGTGCGCGCGCCGTGTGCGGGGGAGCGAGCGAGACGAAGTGGAGTTTCGACGTCCTGGGCGATTTCGACGCGATCGCAGTGATCTGGGATGTCCACGCCGCACGCACGGAGTCAGGGACCGCTCGATAGCGCGCGCTGTCGCCTACCGAGCACGGCGCCCACGCCGACCCAGACAGCCGCGACAGGCACGACCGCCACCGCGATCACGGGCAGCGCGACCTGGAACTGCAGGAACGCCGCGAATGTCCACGCGCCGACTCCGTCGCCCAGGCGGTAGACGAACGTGTCGATGAAGCTCTTCGATTTGTACTTCACCTCGCGCTCGACGACCGTGAACAATGACTCGCGTGCCGGGCGAACGGTCGCGTGGTTGCTCGCGCGCAACAGGACCTGTAGCGCTGCGAGCACGGCGAGCTCGGGCACCAATCCGCCCGGCGTGAAACCCACCGCCATCAGCTTCGCGCTCTGAAACAACGCCGCGGCGAGCACGATCCAGCCGCACAAGGCGATGACCGGCTGTGACACGAGCGCGAACGTGATGCCGAACCAGCGAATGAGTCTGCCGGTGAGGAACACCTGGAGCACCAGCGTCAGCGTGTTGGCCGCCGTGTCGATGAGCGCGAACAGCGCCGTGCGTTCGTCGCGCGTCTCGATCGTCGCGGCGACGAGCTGGCCTTGTTGCATGTACAGGTACGTCCCGACGAGCCCGTGCAGGAACACGTACGCCGCTACCGAGCGCAAGTACGGTTCGGCGGCCACGAGTCGCAACCCGCGCCACACGTCCGGTGCGGTCGTGGTCGTCGCTTCCGTGCGCCGTTCGATCTTGTGGATCCTCAGCAATGCGATCACGCACGCCAAGGCTGCGCCGATGAACGCGATCGACACGAGCAACATGTTCACAGTCCCGACGACGCCGACGAACCAGCGCGTCATCTGTCCGCCGACGATCGCGCCGAAAGTTCCGCCCGCGCCGATGAATGCGAACAAGCGCTTGGCCTGTTCCAGGCGCCACAGGTCGGCCATGAAGCCCCAGAAGACCGACACGACGAACAAGTTGAAGACGCTGACGAAGATGTAGAACGAGTACTTGATTGCCAGGGCGGGCGTGTCGGACGTCGCTTCCAATGCGACCCAGAACGCGGCTAGGCAGAGAATCGAAATCAGGTACACCGCCGGGATGAACACCGCCCTGGGCCACTTCGTCACCATCCACGCGAAGGGCGGCGTCAACACGAACATCGCGATCAAGCTGCCGGTGAAGAGCCAGGGCAGCTTGTCGGCGCCGCCTTCGAGCCCCAGCGATTCGCGCACGGGACGCAGCACGAAGTAGCCTGCGAGCAGGCAGAAGAAATACGCCATCGCGAGAACGGCGGTGGGGCCTTCGCCCGCGTGCAGGTCGACGACGCGAGCGAAGAGGGTGCGCCGAGCAGGCGATGAGTGAGCAGCCGTCATGATTGCGCGGCGCGATCATGACCTGCGAGGGGCGTCACACGCTGTCTGCGTCTTATAAAAACGAGACGGTTCGACGATCAGTGCGCCGCGTTTATGGCTACGGCCCACGCCAAAGCGAGCGCGACGACCGCGGAGAGGCTCACAAGGACCTGCGTCAGCGGCTTGAACCGCAGCGATGCGCGCCGCCGGCTGAGCACGAATCCCAACACGGCCCCGGCGATGAATCCGAACACGTGGGCCATCACGTCGACGCGCTGCAACGCGCCGTCGAAGGACTTGGGGTCGTCGATGGACACGCCGCCCATGCCCAACCACCCGAGCAACCCCAAACCCATCACGACCGGAGCCCAACGTCGCCAGCCGCGATACGAGAGTTCATGTCTGCGCATCCACTCGAACGCGACCTGGATGCCGAGGGCGCCGAACACCGCGGTCGAAGCGCCCATCGACAAGTGCGAGGGATCCTGAAACCAGGCGTTCAGCAGATTTCCGAGCGCGCCTGACAAGAGGAAGCCCCACCACGCCAGACCGACGCCGATGCTCTGCGCGAGAATCAGGCTGAAGATCGCGCCGAACACGATGTTCCCGGCCAGGTGCGTCAGGTCCAGGTGCAGCGACAACGCCGTGATCGAACGCCACCACTCGCCGCCACGGATCAGCGCCGCATCGGTACGTCCCAGCGCGCCCCAATCGATCCCGTAGCGGTGCTCGTGCTGCAGCAAGTACACGAGCACCATGATCCCCGCATACAGGATCGCTGCGTGGATGCCGTTGCTGATCCCCGTGGTCGCCGCTTCACGAGGCGGCCAGCCGACGTTTTCACGCTCGTAGCGCAGCAATTCCTCGCGTGCCTGGTCGGCCATTTCGGATTGCACGACGACGACGAAGGACGTATCGACTTGCAGAATCCCGTGCGGCACGTTCATCGCCTGCAGCACGAGTCCGTGACTCTGGCACCTTCGACGATCCGGCGAACGCGAGACCTCGACCCAGGTAGCTTGATTGGGGTTCACGATTCGACGGGCGCTGTTTCGCGCTCGGGGCGCCTATACTGGTGCGCTTTCCCGCCGGATTCCACCCGTCCTTCGCGAGTTCCCTGCTGATGATTCACAACGCAACCTTGTCCGCGTTGGCGCTGGCCTTCGTCGTCTGCGCCGCGGCTGACGCTCAAACTTCAGCCCCCGGAGCCCCGCGCAACCTGCGCACCGAGTACAAGACGAATCCGATCGGGATAGATACAGCCGCACCGCGCTTCGCGTGGGAACTTGGGGATGACAGACGCGGCGCGCAGCAAACGGCGTATCAGATCCTCGTCAGCGACAACCCCGACAACCTCGCGCGCGAACTCGGCGACAGCTGGAGCATCAAGCTCCCGGGGCGCGAGACCAACCAGGTCGCTTACGCTGGTCGCGAGCTGCTGCCGTGGCGCACCTATCACTGGATCGTGCGCACGTGGGATCTCTCGGGCACCGCGTCAGGGTGGAGCGCACCCGCGTCGTTCACGATGGGGCCGTTGCGCGCTGCCGACTGGCAGGCTTCGTGGATCGCTTCCGAAGCTCCGAGCACGTCTCCCAAGGGCGGGTATCTCGGATACCACAGCACGTACTCGAGCAACGCCGACGATTTCCACTACGTGCAGATCGACCTCGGCACCGAAGGCATTTTCGACAACATCGTGATCCATCCCGCTCGCCCGCACGGGGATCCAAATCAACCCGGCGTGCTCTTTCCGTTGCGCATGTCGGCGTACGTCGACGGCACGCCGTCCTTCGACGCGAAGTTCATGCGTGCAGGCAACAAGCCCACGAGTGACATTCCAAACCCCGGAGCAGAGCCGTTCGTGATCAACACGACGCGTTTCAAGATTCGCTACATCCGCATCGTCATCGAGAAGAAGCAGCAGGACGGCGACAAGGGGTTCGCGTTCGCCTTGGGTGAGATCGAGGTGCGGGACGGCTCGAACAACATCGCGCCCACGGGCGTGGCGTCCGCCAGCGATTCACTCGAAGAAGGCGGCTGGTCCGTCAAGGGTCTCAACGACCGTGTGCTGGTGCCCGGGCATGAGCCGCCTGTCGCGCCGAAGCCGGTCACGCTGCTGCGCAAGCCCTTCTCGCTGAGTTCCCCGCCCAAGCGCGCGCTGGTCGCTGCCAGTGCGCTGGGCGTCTTCGACATGACGATCAACGGACAGCGCGTCTCGGACGAGAGACTGGCCCCCGGCTGGACCGACTACACGCAGCGTGTGCCTTACGTGATGTACGACGTCACGCGCCTGCTCGCCCAGGGAGACAACGTGATCGGCGTTTCGCTCGCAGACGGTTGGTACGCGGGGCGTGTCGGCACACCGAACGGCGACGCGGCGAATCGCGTACGCGGCATCTACGGCTCTACACCGCGCTTCATCTGTCAGTTGCACGTCGAGCACACGACCGGAGCCATGTCGACCTACGTCAGCGATGCCAGTTGGAAGTGGTCGCCTTCCGGCCAGATTCGGCGCTCCGACTTGATCGACGGCGAAGCGATCGACTGGCGCAGCGAGCAGCGCGGATGGGACGGAGCGCGCTTCGCCGACGAAGGGTGGAAGCCTGCCGTGCCCATCCCCGACGGTCCGGCTTTGTTCGCACGCAGCGCAGATCCGATTCGCGAGGGCCCGGAGCTCAAGGCCATCGCGGTGACCGAGCCGAGTCCGCGCACGTTCATCTACGACTTCGGCCAGGTCATCACCGGAGTCGCGCGCATCCACGTCGATCTGAAGGAATACGCGACCGTTCACATGCGCTACGCCGAAGCGCTCGACGACAAAGGGCTCCTGTATCGCGACAATCTGCGTACGGCGCAGCAGACCGATCAGATGACGTTGCGCCCCGGCATGAAGGGCGGCTTCGACGCACGCTTCACGACGCACGGGTTTCGGTACGTCGAAGTCACGGGGAACATCCCGCCGGCTACGTTGGACCTGATCACCGCTGTACCGATCTCGAGCGCGACGCCTGAAGTCTCCAGGTTCGAATGTTCCGATCCGATGTTGACGCAGTTGTGGCACAACCTCGAGTGGACGCGACGCAACAACATCGTCGGCCTACCGACCGACGGCCCGCAGCGCGACGAGCGCCTCGGACGCATGGGCGACACGCTCACGTTCGCCCATACGGCGATGTACCAGGCCGATCTGGCAGCGACGTTCGGTCAATGGCTGGGTGATGTGCGGCTGGCGCAGCGGCCGACGGGGAGCTTCAGCGATCTCGCTCCGCACCCCGAGCCGGTCTTGGCGCGCACTCACGGAACGCCTGGATTCGCCGATGCGGGCGTGTTCGTCCCGTGGGAGATGTACCTGCACTACCACGACAAGCGCGTGCTCGAGGCGAGCTTGGATTCAATGTTGCGTTGGATCCAATTCGTGCAGTCGCGCAATCCGAGTCTGGTGTGGAAAGAAGACCGCGGCGCCGACCTGAGCGACCTGTTCGATGCGACGACGTTGGATCACGCTGCGCGCGCCAAGGCCGTCGAGTCGGTGCCGAAGGACCTGTTCGCCACTGCATTCTTCGCGCGATCATGCGAACTCGCGGCGAAGTCCGCCTTCGCGTGCTCGAAGTTCAAGGACGCCGAGCGCCTCTCCAAACTGGCCGCGGAAGTGCGCGCCACGTTCAGGCGCACCTTCATCGGGCCCGACGGCCGCATGCCCAACGATTCGCAAGCCGGCTACGCGCTTGCGTTGGAGTTCGATATGTTCGCCGAGGACCGTCCGGGTGAGGCGCGGGCAGTCGACAACCTGGTGCGCACGATCACGGACGCGCAGGACAAGCTGACGACGGGAATGCACACGTCCCACCGCGCGCTGCTCGCGCTGTCGCGGCACGGCCATCACGCGCTCGCGCTGAAACTGGCGACGCGGCGTGATGTGCCCTCTTGGGGCTACGCGGTGAGTCAAGGCGCGACGACGATCTGGGAGCGCTTCGACGGCTACGTCGCCGGGCGCGGCTTCGCGGATGCGGACTCGAATTCGCTCGACAGCTTCGCGTTCGGCGCGGTCGGCGAGTGGATGATGCGCACGATCGGCGGCATCGACCTCGAAGACCGTCACCTCGCTTTCGGGCCCGTGATGCTCGAACCCGTGCTCGACGGGCCGACGAAGAGCTCCGCTGAGGGTCCGCGCGCATTCGAGCACGTGCGCTTGCGGCCGATGATCGACGGGCTGACCTGGGCGCGTTGTGAGCACGCGTCGATCGCCGGACGATTCAAGATTGCGTGGAAGCGTGAAGGTGATGTCCTCACGTACGAGTGCACGATTCCGCCGAACACCAGCGCCACGCTGGATCTGCCGGCGATGTCCCGTGATTCGATCACCGAAGGCGGAGAGCCGATCGACAAGGTGAAAGGACTGCAGTTCTGGAGCTGCGACGGCCGCGTCGCCTCGCTCGAAGTTCAGGCCGGCACCTATCATTTCGTGTCGCGCCTGAAGTGAGCGTCGCATGAATCGCTGGATCAAGTTCGGACTCATCGCTCTGGTCGTGCTCGTGATCGCGTTGTGTCTCGGGCCCGGCCTCGCAGAGTGACCTCCGAGGCGCCCAGACCCCGCGTCCGGGGGCGGGACCTTGCGCTCCGGGCTTGCGTGGGTTCTGCTCTGTGTCCGCGGCCACCTCGGCCGTACATCGAAAAGAAGGAGTTTCCATGATCAAGATGATCGCTGGATTGTCCCTGGCCGTTGCCGCGCTCGTCGCGCCGGCGCAGGCACAGGCGACCGGCGGAGTGGGCTCGGCACCGCCCGAGTTCAACGCAACCAAGTGGTACAACACCGCTCCGATCACACTCGACGACCTGAAGGGCAAAGCCGTTCATATCGTCGTGTTCCGGACCTGGTGAGGCCCTTGCAACTCCGAGGTTCCTGAACTCGCCGCTCGTTTCGAGAAGGAAGAGTCCAAGGGCCTCGTGATCATCGGCGTGACCGATGAAAAAGAAGATGTGGTCGACAAGTGGGTCGCCAGCAAGAAGAAGACTGGCTATCCGATCGTGATCCTCGACGGCGAGCTCGAAAAAGTGCTCGGCGTCCCGCATTTCCCGTTCAACGGAGTCATCGACCCCGACGGCAAGATCTCGTACGCGGGTGATTCTCCCGAGGGCGCGATCAAGAAGGCCATGAAGGCCGCCAAGTCCGGATCGATGTGGCCGAAGAAGCTCTCCGGGGCGGCGTCGCTCTTGCGCTCGGGCAAGATCGGCGAGGCCTGGGGCGAGTTGCAGTCGATCAAGCCCGGCGACCTCGACGAGCGCGAGAAGGGCATCCACGAGAAGTTCGTCACGTACGTGACGGAGGTCTCAGGCTCGGCGGTCAAGGCGGCCGAGGAGCTGCTGAAGAAGGAGATGCTCTACGCCGCGCTCAAGAAGGCCGAGAGCATCGCCAACGCCAAGCCGGAGCTGCCGGCGACGCCCGACGCCGCGAAGCTCGTGGGCGACATCAAGGCGGCGCCGATGTTCGATCTCGAGATGAAGGGCGGCGAGCTCTTTGCCGAAGCCTTCGAGGCCGAAGAGGCCTACGAGTTCCTCGACGCGGTCAACGGCTACAAGAGCGTGATCAAGAAGGCCGAAGGCACGAAGATCGCCGCTCTGGCGCTGAAGGCGGCTGAGAACCTGATCAACAAGGGCATGCCGGGCTATTCGGCTGTCTGCGAGAAGTGCAAGAAGGCCAAGCGCGCGTGCGAGAAGCACGCCAAGGCCGTCAAGCTCTGATCGAGGCTTCAAGCGACTCCGCGGCCGTGCTTTGCGCGCGGCCGCGGAGTCGTCGTTTCAACCGCGACGCAAGCCGAATACGTAGCCGAGCGCGAAGACCGCCAGCGTGGGCAGGCGCTGCTTCAGGAAGACCGGAACCGTCGACTTGAAATCCATGTTCAGGATCCAATTGTCGATGACGGTGATCATCTGGTTCCAATCGACCGTCATCTTGCCCATCGACACGAGCACCTGGATGGTCACGAAGCTGAGTGCAATCAGGATCAGCAGGAGCTTGAACGCACGCTTCGACGTGTATCCCAGTGCAAACCCGATCACGCCGAACAGGCTGGCTTCCGTGAGATAAGGCAGGATCGTCGCCAGCGCGCCCGTTTCGCGCGGATGCTGCTGCGTCATCTCGGTCGTGAACGTGCGCACCTCTCCCGGCAGGGGATTCGGCTGCTCGGGGCGCGTGTCGACGAGCAGCATCCGCATGAGCACGCTGACCACGAACGTGAGCACGATCGCGAAGAACATGAACTTGGCGAGGGCGGACTTGGGTTTCGGCGGTTGGTTTTTCTGGGTCATCGAGTTCGTTCCGGGTCGTGTATGTCACGGGGGATATCGGTTGGCTTGGTGCGCGGCTGGATCGTTCCGGGTTCACGCCGCAGGATCGCGATCAGGCTCACGCCGTCGGCGAATGCCTGAGTGCCGCCGTCGCGCAACGCGCGGCGCAAGAGGCCGGCTTCGCCCGCGAATACACTGCGCAGGGCCGCATTCACCGGAGCGCTCGGCACGCGCATGTCGGTGCCGGCGTCGCCGCTCGTGCGGCCCAGCTTGTTGTTGAGCGCGCGAGCGGTGCGCACGAGCGGCAAGAGCCGCGCGTTGAAGGGCGAGAGCAGCAACTGCGAGAAGGGCAGGCCCGCCCACACCCGCGTCAGTCGATCGGATTCGTAGCGGCGGTAGTGGCGGCTCGCGACGTCGTGCGCGCTCCACAGATCCGCGTGCGCCGGAACCGTGATCAAGAACAACGATCCCGGAGCCGCTGCGGCCGCCACCGACGAGAACAGGTAGAAATCGTCTTCGACGTGTTCGAGCACGTCCATCATCAGGAACACGCGCGCTTCGCCGGCCAGCGCGCCGAGATCGCGCGGCACGGCACCGCGAATGAAGCGGGCGCGCGGGTGCAGTCGCGTCGCGCATTCGACAGCTTCCCGCGAGGCGTCGATGCCGACGCACAAGTACTCGTCCGACAGCGCTCCCGCGTTCCCGCCCGTCCCGCAACCGACGTCGATGACCAGCACGTCCTGCGACGGTGCGATCAAATCGTGCAACAAGACGCGTACGATGCGGCGTCGCGCTGCGAACCACCAGTGGCGGCCCTCGATGCGCGCGTTGTTCAGCGTCTGCTCGGCATCCATGCGGCGTCAGAGCATCCTGAAAACCGTGACACAATGCCACCGCGCCGCCCGTGAAGGACGACGCGATCGTCAAGTCCGGAGCGGCCAGTCCGATCCGTTCAGAGCCCGCTGCAACGAAACCGGAACAGCCTGCGTCCCACGGTTGCCGGATCGATCTGGTTCTTTTTCGACCGACCCGTCGAGACCGCTGCCGGCCTTGGTGGACAAGCACCTCTGCGTTCGCGGTGCGCGGTTCGGAGCCGAATTCGAGCTACGGGCACCACAGGATTTGCAGCGCACTGGACAAATTGAACGTGGCCGGCGTGCAGTGCACGAGCGCGTCGCGATACCAGGTCTGGTACATGCGCAGTCCGCCCGGAGTCAGTCCAACCAGACCCCACGAACTCGGCGCCGGCGGCCACGCCGAGGCGCCGCCGACATTGGTCACGATCCCGAGCCGAATGATCGCGCCCGTCACGCACAAGAGACCGTCGCCGAAGGGCGTGCCTGCACCGCCCGCCGCCTGCGCCGTGCCTTGGATGTACATGCACGGCGAGTTCGTCATGCCCGATCCGGCCAGGGTCACGCTCGGGTACGAGACGGAGGCGATTCCGGTAGCCGAGATCGTCGCGCCGGCGTTCGAGGCCGAGCTGGGGCAGCCGTGTCCGGGTGCTCCGCCGATCCCGCACGGGCAAGTCGCGGGCGTGCCGAAGCAGTAGGCCGTGAATTGCACGAACGGCAGCTGGTATTCGAAGGCACCGATGTCGCACGGTCCGACGCGCGGGAAACTGCGCTGGTCCATCGGCAATGCGATCCCGGCGAACGTGTTGCACGACCCGCGATCGATCGCCGGGCTGCAGTGCATGAGCGCGTGTGTTTCGGTGGCTCCGCCGTTGTTCTGCAAGGGGCCGAGCTGTCCGGAGAACGGCAGCGACGTCGTGCCCGACAGATCACCCGGCCCGGCGAACATGCAGGTGCCGTCCGAGTCGAGGTTCAAACCGAAAGACCCCATCAGCGGTGTGCCGCCGAAGTTCTGGCGCAGACCCGGACCGATCGTGTTGTCGTCCAGGAGTGTGCCGACCACGGCTTCCAAGGACGGTCCCAAGGTGATGTCCGCGAACACACCACCGCCGGCGTTCGCCGCGTGATTCTGGGCGATCGTGCAGCACGAGATCTCCTTCGGCGCCGAACCGGTCATGAAGAATCCGCCGCCCGACCCGTTCAGAGCGTCGTTCTTGCTGATCGTGCAGAGATCCGCAGTCAGCATGCCCAACGAATAGACACCGCCGCCACCCGACGTGCCTTGAGCGCGGTTGCGACTGACTGTCGTGCGCATGAGCGTGAGCGTGCCGCTGTTGGCGATGCCGCCGCCGTTCAACGAAGCCGAGTTGGCGTCGACACTGCAATCCGTCAACGTGCCATTGCCGAGCCCCGCCAGGTTGATGCCGCCGCCGAACTGAGCCGTGTTCGAACGCAGCGTGGTGCTGCCGGCCGTGAGCATCCCGTTCGAAGCGACGCTGATCGCGCCGCCGCTGTTGGCGTTGTTCGACTGAAACGCGGAGCCCGCAACCGTGCAGGTTCCGTTGAGGTCGATCGCTCCGCCCGAATTGCCGGCGGTGTTGGAGGTGAACGTCGAATTGACGACGTCCACCGCGATCCCCGCCGGAATTCTCAAGCCTCCGCCCTTGTTGGCGTTGTTGCCCGCGAACGTGACGCCTGAGAAGCTCGCGATCGGCGTCCCGGACCACTGCACGAACGCGCCACCGCCGGTGGAAATGCCGCTCGCGACGCAGCTCTGGATCGAACCGCCGGACATCGCGAACTCGGCGTCGATGCGCAGACCGCCGCCGTCGCTGGCCTGGTTGTCGAAGATGTCGCAGCCCGTGAGCAACAACTTGCCGCGTTGATGCCAGATGCCGCCGCCGAAGGATCCACCTAGGCGACCGCCTTGCAAACGCACGTTGCGCACTTCGACCGCCAATGTCGCGGCGACAGAAGACGTGATGTGCAAGACACGGTCCGGTGTGCCGATGACCGCCAGCGGCGCGGCATCGATCGCCGTCAAACCGGGGACGCCCGCGATCAAGAGTGAGCTCAGCACCGATCCGTGCACATCCAGGTCACCCCAGCGCCCGATGTCGTCCGTACCGCCGATGGTGAGCTGGTACGTCGCGGCGCCGAGCTGAATCGTGACGGCGCCGCCGATGACCGCGGCGTTCTGCAAGGCGGCGCGCAGCGTGCACTGCAGGCCGGGTGTGACTGCATCGGTGTCGCACAGCCCGTCCGCGAGGTTGAAGTCCTCGCCGTCGGACGTGAGGTTCGGCGTGATGACGACCTGCGCGAGTGTCGCGGAGACCAGGATCATGCCGGCTGCAGCAGTCGTGGTTAGATGTGCGAGACGCGAACGAAGATCGACTAGCGAGCAAGGCAAGCAACGGTTCATGACTTCACCTCATGTGGCTTAGGGGCCGGTTCGCGGCCGCGGCAGCGGGTGGCGGAGATGTGAGCCGAACGTCGGCTTGTGCCTCTGGAAGTCAGTGCGCGAAGCGCGATCGTCGCGGCAAGGCGATTCTACTGGGTTGCAGGATTTGGTGCCCGCCGGGTCCGAGGCCCGCATTCAGCCCGACTGTTCGTGGAGGGACTCTTGCCGGTGCCTTACCGGGATTTTCCGCACGCGGACGCTCCGCGATGCCGTGACGGCGCGCGTGGTGGAGAGCGGTCCGACGGGTTAGGCTTGCGGTCATGATCGCGCGCCTTGTCATGGTCGTGGTTGCAGCCGGCGTGCTGGTGGTGCCCGGTTTCGCGCAGAAATCGAAGAGCGACACCTGCCCGTGGTGCAAGAACGATCCCGAGCTGATGAGAGCAGCCGGCGTGGTATCGCACGGACCGATGCCGATCGGGCCCTGGTCCAGTACCGACCTCCCTTCCAAGTTGCCGGCGGGGCAATGGATCACGCTCGAAACGACGCACATTCGATTCGCTTCGTCGCTGCCGCAGATCGACGTGGATCTGGCCGAACAGGCGCGCGTGCGCGCGGAGCTCGATCGCCTGCGCCTCGTTCTGCCGAGCGTGCCGGTGAAAGTGCGGACTTTGGACCCGTGGTTGCGGCTGCACCTGATCGCGATGAAGTCGGAGGAGTTCTACACACGGTTCCAGTCGCTGCTAGGCGTGACCGATGCGGATTTCCCCGAAGTGCGCAAGTTCGAGGGCCCGTTCATGGGCGACGGAAAGTACCTCGGTGAACGCGAGAAGTTCGAGGTCGTGCTGCACGCCGCGCGCGCTTCGCACAACCTGTTCACCAAGGAATTCACCGGCACACAGGTGACGGGTGCACTGCGTTGGCACTTTCAGGCGACGCACAAGATGCTGGTTTCGATTCCGTGCGACGATTCGGATCTCAAGAAGGACCGCTGGCTGTTCCCGCACATCGTCCACAACCTGACGCACCTCTTCTTCTGCGCGTACAAGCACTTCTCCTACGACCCGCCGACCTGGCTCGACGAAGGACTTGCGCTGGCGATGGAAAAGGAAATCGAGCCGCGCTCAGCGACCAACGAAGGCGAAGAAGGTACCTATCGCGATCGCGTCGCGCCGCCGGATTGGACGGCGCAGGTGCGCAAGATGATCGCGGGCGGTGACCACAAGAAGATCTCGGAGCTGATGTACATCCGCGAAGTCGGAGCACTGGATGCGGATGCGCTCTACACGTGCTGGTCGGTCGCGCGCTACCTGATCGAGGAACATCCAGAGAAGCTCGCGCGCCTGCTCGGCGGGATCAAGGGACAGCTCGACGACAAGGGCTATCCGAACGGTAGCGACATGCCGGGCATCCAGCGCAAGCTGTTCAAGGAGATCTTCGATTGGACGCCGCAAGGTTTCGACGAGCAGTGGGTCGAGTGGGCCAAGGTCCAGACGAGCAAGTGACGCGTCAACGCCCGGCTGCGGCGCGAGCCCGAGCGGCGCGCACCTCTGCTTCGTCCGCTTCTGTGTCGCGTCCCAGCGCGCGGTAGGTGTTCGCGAGCACAGACCACAATGCCGCACTCTCGGCGTCGATCGCGACCGTGCGCTTCAGCAGGGCGAGCGCCTCTTCCGTGCGGCCTTGTTCCAGCGCGATCCTGGCCCGCCACTGCAGGGCGGCGATGTTGTCGGGCTGTACCTTCTGAACGAGATCGAGGTGCGCCTCGGCATCGGCGTAGCGCTTCAACTCGATCAACACCGACGCGTACATGACGCGCCAGCGCGGATCGACACCGGTCGTGCGCTCGGCGAATTCGATGCCCATCTGCATCGTCTCGGCGGCCAACTCGAATTCCTGGATGCGCGTCGCCGGATCGAGCGGAGCGCGTTGGGAAACAGCCCCGCCGATGTTGAACACGTGATTGGGATGCGGAGCGTTCTCGTAGGCGCGTGTATAGAGCATGATCGCTTCGTCGAGCAACCGGATGCGCGTCGCAGTATCCAAGCTCGGGTCCTGACTCTGCATCACGCGCATGACCCCCAGGTGATCGCAAGCGACGGCGCTTCGCGGATCGACGGCGTACGCGCGCTCCCACAGGGTGGTCGAGGTGCGCCAATGTTTCGTTTGCAAGTGCGTTGCTCCGACGAGTGCGGCGCTGACGAGGACAGCCGCCGCGGTCGCGATGATGCGCGATGCGCGCCGCTGCC
This sequence comes from Planctomycetota bacterium, assembly GCA_016795245.1. Classification (GTDB taxonomy): domain Bacteria; phylum Planctomycetota; class UBA1135; order UBA1135; genus JAEUIA01. Next base: position 102,789 of record JAEUIA010000003.1, read on the forward strand.
ACGCGAGTCCGAGTGCGCCGGCAAGCATCAGTGCGAAGGGCATGCACGCGAGGTAGGTGTAGCGGTCGGCGACGAGTTGCGGCCCGACCGCCACGATGCCGCTGACCGGTGCCAGCAAGACCAGAAACGCGAACCAACCGACGCTGATCGCCGGCCAGCGCGTCCGCATCCACCAGGCCACGAAGCAAGTGACGACCACGAACAAGGCGGAGGCGATGAATCGCACGGTGAATGGTTCGAACGGACTCGGCATGTCGTAGATCGGGCTGAGTCCGCTCGGCCAGAGGGTCTTCCACGTCTGGAACAAGACGGCGTAGGAGGCTTGTGCCGCGCGATCGACGAGATCGTGATCTTCGAGCCCGCGCATGGCCGTCCCCGTTGCGCGCTGTCCGACGACGGCGATCACCGCGAACGTGATCGAGAGCGCCAGGAACGGCAGTTTCTCGAGCAGTACGCGTCGCTTCATCGTCTTCCAACGCGAGAGTGGCCAGCAATCCAGCGCGAACAGCACGAAAGGCAGGGTCACCACGCTCGCTTTCGACAGCAACGCGCAGACAAAGAGCACCAGTGCCGTTCCGTACTTGAGTCCACGCCGCTCGTTCGCGGTCGCGTACCCGATCCAGGCGATCACCGTGGCGACGAAGAACAAGCCCGAGAGCACATCACGGCGCTCCGTGATCCACGCCACCGATTCGACGCGCAAGGGATGCACACCGAACACTAGCGCCGCCACGAAGGCGCACGCGTCGCTCCCCGTGTTGGACCAGCTTGGCCGCGCGATCACGAACAGGCGGCGCGCCAGAACGAAGAACAGCACGACTGCGACGGCATGCAGCATGATGTTCGTCGCGTGGTACCCGCGCGCATCCATGCCCCACAGTGCGTGGTCGATGCCCAACGTGAGCCACGCCAACGGCTGGTAGGGGCCCATGTGAAAGGTCGTGAACATCCACTGCAGGTTCTCGAGCGCGAGACCGCGGTAGTGCACGTTCAGGAGGAAGTTCCGGTCGTCGTCCCAGCCCAGGAACTCCGCGCCCAACGCCGGCCAGAAGCCGACGACGACGAGCGCGACCAGGGCGCATACCAGGCCTGTCCGTTTCGTCATCGTCGGGGGAGTGTAACGCCGCTTCGCCACGGACGTGACCGCGAGCCGTGCGTCAGAACTCGCAGCCGGCTCGCGCGGGTGCTAGGTTCTCCGCGTTCCAGTCTCCATTTCTCCACCGATCACCGATCGAAACTCACATGAAACGCTTTCTCCAACTCGCGTTCGTCGCCGCGCTCGCGACGCCCACCTTTGCAACCGACCTCATGATCACGACGGCGAAGCACACCGACGCCACCGAGATGATGGGTCAGAAGACGCCCGCGATGGACTCCACGCAGATCACGTGGATGGGCAAGGATCGCATGCGCACCGAAGAAGGCAGCACGGTCACGATCGTGCGCAACGACCTGAAGAAGATGTTCTTCTTGGACACGGATGCCAAGACGTACAGCTTCGTCGATCTGCCCTTCGACATGAAGAAGCACATGCCGCCTGAGATGGCGCCGATGATCGAGATGCAGACGTCGCAGATGAACATGACCGTCGTCGCGACGACCGAAACCAAGAAGATCAAGGATTGGACGGCGACGAAGTACGTCATGACCATGGCGATGCCCATGATGACCATGACGACGGACGTGTGGACGACGAAGGACGTCAAGCTCGACTACACGAGCTTCGCCGCCGTCCAGGGCTCGATGATGTCGATGATGCCCGGCTCGGAGAAATTCGCCGCGGAGTTCAAGAAGCTCGAAGGCTATCCGGTTCTGCGCGAAGTGACCGTTTCGATCATGGGCATGGACGCGAAGTCGAAGGAAGAAGTCACTGCCGTCGAGAGCAAGGAAGCGCCGGAAGGCACGTACGACGTTCCGAAGGACTTCACCGAGCGTCCTTTCGACATGATGAACGACAGCCCGAACAGCGGCATGGGCGGTGGTCGTCCGCGCGGCGGCGCGCGTCCCGGCGGCAAGCCCAAGGGCGAGAAGCCTGCCGAGCGTCCGAAGGTTCCGCCGGCTCCGGAACCCAAGTGACGCGCTGAAGTCGATCGGCGCCAGGCGTCGATCGCGTCCAAGAAACCACGCAGCGCCCCGTCGAGTTCAGCTCGGCGCGGCGCTGCGCTTCATTGGGGCAGTTCCGGCGCAGGAGGCACTGAACAGCACGGCTGTTTCAGAGGGAGTGCGTGCTCACGGTCGCGCGTTCATCGGCTTTCCCCGCACACTCGTCCATTGCCACCAATCGCGCAGCCTGGCCGGGAGTTCAGGGTTTTCGGCTTGCGCGATCGCGCAGCGGAACGTGTCTTCGACGCAAGGGTCCTGATGCGAGCGCGTGATCTTCGATAGGCGCGCGCACAACTCGCGAGGATCCTGGCCGGGCAGTTCGGACACGGAGCGAAATCCGAGCTGCACGAAGTCGCGGGCCATCTCCAAACCGACGGAACCGAGGCGTTGAAAATCGGCGAGCGCCGCGATTTCGTCACAGCGCTTGCGCGCAACCGAACCGTCGAGTTCTCGATGCAATGCGGCGCCGGTCAGATCCGCGATCGAACCCATCGTGAGGCGCGCAGCGCGCAGCGCGCGACGTTCGTCCTCGTTGAGTCCAAGTCTGGGCGCTTTCGCACGCTTGGAGAGCGCAGCCTGAGAGGGTGACACGCTCCCGATTCTACTGCGAGAGGAGTTCTTTGCGCGGCACGCATCTCGCGAGATCTCGCCCGGACCTCCATACTGGACATCGTCCTTGGGATGCGTCCCGCCATCGAACCTCTCACTTTTGGATTGCGCCATGCACCGTATTCGAATCTTGTGTTCTGCGATTGCTCTGCTCTGCGCAACCAGTGTTGCCCGCGGTCAGGTGTACGAGCGCATCGATGTCGATGATCAGGGACAACCGGGCGACGTCCAGGGGGAGGCGTGGGGGGACATTTCCGACGAAGGTCGCTACGTCGCCTTCGTAAGTTCGGCCACCAGCTTCGGCGGCATCGATGTCAGTGGCACACCCGATGTGTTCCTGCGCGACCGAGTTTTGGCGACGACGATTCGCGTGACCTCGACACTGTCGCCGATTGGCGCCGAGAGAATCCAGCAGGTGGTCCGAGTCAGTGGAGACGGATCCGTGATCACCTTCATGCGCGGCCAGGTGCCGCTGCTGCGAGCGTTCGTCTACGTACGTGCGACCGGCGTTGCGACTGAAGTTCTGCTTCCCAACATCGACAGCATCCGCATCGACGACCTGGACCAGACGGGAGTCCATGCTGCGATCATCGCGCGCAATTTGTCCGGATCGACGGATGCGTACCGACTGAACCTCTTGACCGGTGGGCTGGTCCTCTGCAGTCGCGATTTCAGCGGGCTCCCCGCCGGCGCAATTCGAGCCGCTATCGATGACGACGGTACGCACGTGGCCTTCATGAGCACATCTCCGGCTCTAGTTCCCGAGGACACGAATGCGAAGGCCGACGCGTTCGTCTTCGACATTCCAGGAGGTGTGATGTTGCGGGCCAGTGTCAGCACGACCGGAGTGCAGGGAAACGGCGACGTCGAGAGTATCTCGATCTCAGGTGACGGTCGATTCGTAGCGCTGACATCGAACTCGACAAACCTCGTGTTCGGGGACTTAAATGGCTTCTCCGATGCTTTCGTGAGAGATCTGCGCCTCGGTGTCACCTCCGTCGTGTCCCTGACGAGCTTTCAGGCGCCCATGGAATGGCCCGCAGGATCCGTGATCATCTCCGGCGACGGGAAGAGCGTCGGCTTCATCAGCGGGGCCCCGACACCATCCGCGCCTTTCGATACGACTGTGGACCCGTTCGTGAAGGATCTCACCTCAGGTGCGCTGCTCGAGGCCGGGATCCCGAGTCCCTACGCCCCGGAAGGAGTCTATCTCTTGGGCCTGAGTCGGGACGGTCGCGACGTGCTCATAGGCTCGCAGCCGATCACTCCGCCGACTACCTCACCGTTGAAGGGCATCTTCGTCGTGAAGTTCGGGCCGCGCTGTTCGACAGCGCGCTACTGCACCGCGCTGCCGAACTCGACCGGTCTCGCAGCGAAGATCGCCACGCAAGGTGATGCCAGTCGCGCGCTCAACAACCTCGTGATCGCAGCTCTGGGCATGCCTGGCGACGCGATCGCGATGCTCGTCTCGGGCACGAGCGCAGTGAATCCGGGCGCGACGTTCGGCAACGGGCTGTTGTGCATCGGCGGTTCGCTCATTCGCCACGGCATCCATGTCGCGGACGGCGGCGTGATCCTCGATGCACAAGACCTGCACTCGGCCGAGTACGCGGGCGTGAACCCAGGTGACACGCGTTACTACCAGGTCTACTACCGCGATCCGGCTGCGGGCGGAGCGAACTTCAATACCACGGATGCCGTAGCGGTCACGTTCTGCTGGTGATCCGTTCGCCGGTCGGCGTGCGGCTTGGGGTCAGACCTTCATGTCAGACAGCGAGCGCTCGACCTGCAGCGTCCAGTTCAGGGCGCTGACGTAGAGTCGCTGCAATTCAGACGCAGGGAGCGCGCTGTTCTCGATCGCGTTCCAGTCGGCGCGCTCACACGCGACCGCCGCGTCCAGCGCCGAGCCCGCCGACCCTCCGTGTTCGAGGAGCGCGGATTTGATCTCGTCGGAAAGCGGCATCTCCGCGAGCAGCGCTTCCATCGTCGTGTCGAGGTAGACGTCCAGCAGCGAGAACAGCCCGACCGTGAAGTACTTCTGGTCGTTCTGCTTCGATCCGTTGGCGGCGAGCAACTGGCACAAACGAGCACGACTCAGCGCGTTGAGCATCAGCTCACGCGGCTTGTCCGTCACCTCGGACAAGAGCAGCATGCGCGTGATCGAGCGCACACGCTCCATGCCGAGCAGCGTGCACGCATGGCGCACGGAATCGACGCGCTGTGACAACGACAAGGCAGCGGAATTGACGTAACGCAGGAGCTTGTGGCTCAAAGCCAGGTCGCGCTCGATCAGTGTCCCGAGCTTTTCGAACTCGGCTTTGGGGTCTTCGAGCATCGCCAGGACTTGCAGCAGCGACGCGCGGTTGGCGGTGAGTCGCTTGCGCTTCACGAGGTCCGGCTGAGCGTAGAACCAGCCTTGGAACAGGTCGTAGCCGGCGTCCTTCGCGACCCAGAACCGATCGCGCGTTTCGATCTTCTCCGCCAGCAGTTTCAGGCCGGGCCGCGCGAGGATGCGCGCATGATTGCGCAGGCCGTCGTCGTCCAGCTGCCCGGCATCGACCTTCACGTAGTCCGCGAGCGCGACTAGCGGCCACTTGTCCTCGCTGTGGATGTAGTCGTCGAGCGCGATGCGATAGCCGGCCTTGCGTGCGCGCTCGACGGCTTTCAAAAAGTCGGCGTCGGGAACGATGTCCTCAAGCACTTCGAGCACGACGCGTTCTGCTGGAAGGACCGTGTACAACTCGTCCGTGAAGAATCCGCGCGTCAAGTTGACGAACACCGGATGCTCACCTGCAACCGTGTACAGCCCGAGGTCGAGTAGCGTGTGAATCGCGACGGTGGCCGTGGCCGTATCGCCGTTGAACTGCTGCTTGGCGGATTCGCCCTGCGCGCGGAACAAGAGTTCGTACGCGCGCACTTCGATCCTGCGATCGACGATGGGCTGACGAGCAATAAGCGCGTGTGACATGCGGGCTGACGCGCCGTCCGCGGGGAAGCTGAACCGGCGACGCCCATTCGTCGGCCGTGGTGGGCCGATATCTGAAGCCAATGGGGACTCGACGCCCCGGTTGCGGAAACCCTTTCCGCTTCACCGCGCGTTCAAACAGCGCGCCAGAATCTCGTCCAGCGGATCGAAAACGACCTCCCAGTCGTAGTTCTGTTCGACGAAAGCGCGCGCACGCCGACCGAGTTCGTCCGCAGCTTGCGTGTCCGCCAGCAAATCGCTGACTGCGCGGGCGATCCCCGGCGCATCGTCACGCACCTGATAATCGCGCTCGGCCGACCCGTCCACGCCTTGCGTCGCGCAGGTCGTGCCCACCACAGGCAGGCCCATCGCCATCGCCTCGAGCACCTTGTTTTGGATGCCGCGCGCGATGCGCAGCGGCGCGACCGAGACTGCTGCGCGAGACAGGTACACGCGTGTGTCGGGCACGAAGCCGGTGACCGTCACGCCTTCCACCCGGCCCAGGCTCGAGATCTCGTTGGTCGGATGCGAACCGACGATCGTGAAGCGCGCATTGGGATGCTCGCGCCGGATCAAAGGCAGGATGTCGCGCACGAACCACAGACACCCGTCGCTGTTCGGGAAGTAGTTCATCACGCCTGTGAACACGATGTGTCCCGCTTCGCGCGCCTCCGGGCGCGGCGCAAAGTAGGCCAGATCGACGCCGTTGCGCAGCACGGTCGAGCGCGGACCGGGAATGTCGCGGCGAAACACGGCTTGCTCCAAGGGCGTGCAGAGGACGTTGTCCGTGAAGGCCGCCGCGATCCGCCGCTCGAACGCGAGCAAGGTGCGGCACTCGCGGCCGTACACCCAACTCATCGGGAAAGACGTGCGCTCGGCGTACTGGCGCCACTTGTCGCTGTCCAATTCGCCGAAGTGCATCACACGCGGCTTGTCGCGGTGCTTTTCCAAGAACGCGCCCATCGAAGAGGAATAGGCGTAGGCCATGTCGCACGAAGCGATCTGATCGTCGACGGCCGCTTGGAGCGCCCGCGACCCGTAGACACCCAACGTGAGCGGCGTGCCCGTCGCGAGCAGCGGCAACGAGGTCAGCTTCTTCCACTTGTCACGGTAGGGAATCGCCGTGGTGGGGATGCCCTTGCCACGCAACGCCTCGGCCGCCTGCAGGTCGGCTTCGTCGTGCGCGAATGCCACGACCACGACCTCGTGCGTACGCCGCATGCGCTCGATGAGCCGCCACGTCGTGATCTTGTCCCCGCGGTTCGGCGGATAGGGGATGCGCTGTGAGAGGAAGAGGATCTTCACCGGGTGCGCAGAGTATCGGACGTCACCGCCCGCGCGCTCCAACGAACGTGTGCCAGCGCCCGCGCACGCGCTCTTCATCGATGCGCAAGCCGGCGGCGAGGATCGTGGTCCGCGTGGGGTCCGCATGGTGGCTGGGGCATCCGCTGAATGCGAACCAGCCGCTCGGTGAGAGCGCATCACGCAGATCCCCCGCATGCGACTGGATGATGTCCGAGTAGATGTTGGCGAGCACCACATCCCACTCGCCGCGCGTGCCGGAGAGCGATTCGAAGCCGGCCGTCTTGAATCGGCAGAGTTTCGCGACGTTGTTGTTCGCCGCCAGTTCGTTGGAATAGGGCTCCGCGTTGGGATCGACGTCGAAGCCGAAAACCGAGCGTGCGCCGCACAACGCCGCTGTCACGCCCAGGATCCCCGAGCCCGATCCGGCATCGAGCACGCGCTCCCCGCCCTTCACGCGGTCGAGCAGGACCTTCATGCACGTGCGCGTCGTGGCGTGGCGCCCCGAGCCGAAGGCACCACCCGGTTCCAAGCGCATCACGAGGTCCGTCGCGCGCGGCGTGGACTTGCTCCACGGCGCGATCACGCACAGCCTGCCCACGCGGAACGGTTTCCAACTCTTCTTCCACGACGTGGCGTAGTCCTCAGGGGCGAGCGGACGGAATTCCAGATCGAGGTCCTTCAAGTCGTCGACGCCCGTCGTCTCCGGCAGTGCGCGCAGGGCCTCGCGAATGCGCGCGCGCACGAACGCCGTATCCGCGTGTGCCGGAATGAAGGAGCGCACGAAGTCGAAACCATCCGGCGCCTCTTCGGTCGCCAACGAGGGCCTGCCGAACGCGACCGTCGTGCACGGGCCGATGGCGATCGTCTCGGCGACGAGCTCACACCAGCCTTGCGGCGCGAGCACGCGCACTTCGATCCAGCGCGGCAAAGCGGTCGTGGTCAAAACGGCAAGTCCTCGGAGGCGATGCGAAACGGTTCGGGGGGCGGTTCGCGCCGGCGGACAACCGGCGGAGGGACGAATGGTGCACCAGTGTGTTCCTCTTCCTCGTGCGCGCGCAACGGTTTGCCGGGAGAATGGAAGCTCCAGTCCAAACCGCGCCGCTTGACGTCCTGGAGCAGGTTCATGTGCGCTAGAGCTTCGTGCACGCAATGGTCCGTGTCGCCGCGGACGAGGCGCGCGCCCGTCGTTTCGGGGGCCCCCGTCGTGCCGGCGTCGAAAGGCCGTTCGATCGGCAACTCGCGCAGGAAGAAGCGATGGCGCGGGTCGACGATGCGCCCGTCGAGGACGAACACGCAGCCGCGATCGCTCTCGCGGCGCATCAAGCGGCCGAAGCCCTGCCGAAACTTGGCGAGCGCGCGCGGAATGTAGATCTGGCGCCGCTGTTCGTTGACGCCGATCGCCGCGCATTGCGCATGGTGGTAGCGATCGGGCACGCCGTACGGCAGCCGTACGATGACCAGGTATTCCAACGTCTCGCCCGGAAAGTCCGCTCCGTACCAGAACGTGTCGACGCCGAAGAGCACCGAGTCGACCGTCGAGCGAAACAAATCGGAGAGCTCTTCCTTGGCGCTGCCCTCCATGTTCTGAAACCAGAGCGGGATGCGGCGTGCGCGGAAGAAACCGGCCGTCTCGGCACCGATGCGCTTCGTGTCGGCCGAATTCGTGAACAACACGAGCATCCGCCCGCGCGTGCGTTCGCCCAGGAAGCTCACGAAGCGCCGCACGTAATCGAGGAACTTGTCCTTGTCCGTGCCGACCGCGGGCGCGTCGCGCGGGATCGCGATCAAGACGCGGCTGTAGTCGAACACGTCCGGCGCCCGGAACGTGCGCACGCGACAGGGCGGGCGTTCTTCGTCCTCGGCCGGCGACGCTGCGCGATCGAGCCCCAGGTACGCACGCGCTGCGCCGAAGCCGTCCTGCAACCAGGTCGTCGCCGAGATGAACACGCCCGTCTTCAGCTCGGGATAATAATTGCGTCCCAGGAACTCGTTCGGGAGCAGGACGCGCGCCGCCAGGACCGTGTCGCCGCGCACTTCGCGTTCGACGTCGTAGAACGTGCTCGGTTTGAACGACGGATGACCTTCCTCCAGCGGAATCCAGGTCTCCACTGCCTCGACGACCTCGTTCAACTCGATGCGCACGCGGTCGAAAGCGCGCCTCAGCGAACCCGTATTGCGCAAAGGCAGCTGGTCCAGGCGCTCGACGAGCGCCGCCAGCAGCGCGTCGAGCGCACTGCTGCGCTTGGCGAGCTCGATGCGCGCCTCCACCAGGGCTTCGGAATCGTGCTCCAGCACGAACTCGCGCAGCATCGAGTGTTCTTCGCGGTCGACGCGCTCCTGCAGCGCCGCACCGCGCCACGTGACGAAGCTCTCGATCTCGATCTCGAGGTCGTCCACCGCGCGTTTCAGGCTGTTCCAGCACTGCACGACCTCGGCCAGCGAGGTCCCCGAAGGCGTGTCGTCGATCAGCATCTTTTTCAGCCGGTCGAGCAAGGCGCGCGAGCGCGTCCGGCCGGGCTGGCGCATCGACGACAGCATCTTGCGCAGATCGCGGAATCCGATGGTGCGACTCCACGCGCTGTGCGCCTGGTCGTGCAGGTGCTCGCACTCGTCGAAGATCGCGTGCCTGAAGAATTCCTGGCGTGCGAGCGCGAAGGCCTGATTGATGATGACGACGTGGCTCTTCTCGGCCCGCTTGCGCGCGACTTCAGCGGCACATGTCTCGCGATCATCCCGGCGCGTGCAACATCCGGTGTGCCCGCGCACCGAGCGCGACGTCGTCTGCAGCGCGCGAACGAACGGCTCCGAAGCTTCCAGCGCGAGCGGCGGACGCAGCGGCAGCCGATCCAGGTCGGCTTCCGGGTCGGTGAGCGCGAACATCGCCAGCAAAGTCCATGCGAACCAGCCCTCGATCGTGTCGTCATCGGGCACGGACTGTTTGAGTGCGCGCCAGCAGACGTAATTGTCGCGGCCTTTCAGCATCGACACGAAGGTTGGCGTGGAGACTCCGGTCTCGGCCAGCAACGCCAACGCGCGCGGGACTTCGCGGTCGAGTGCTTGTTCCTGCAGCGCGCGCGTGTAGGTCGCGATGCCCACGCGCACGCCGTAGCGCCGCGCCCACAGCATTGCCGGCACCAGGTACGCGAGCGTCTTGCCCGTTCCAGTCGGCGCGTGGATCAGGAGCAGCTCCTCGGCGCCCAGGGATCGGGCTGTTTCACGCGCGACCTGGTGCTGCGAAGGCCGGTAGGAATGCCCCGAAACAGCCGGCAGGTGCCTCTCGAAGATCGCGTCCAACGTCGCCATATCCGCGTCGTCGAACGGCTTCTTGGCGTTCGAATCGGCGGGCATCGTGGTCAAGGTCTCGAATTTCTCGCGCTCGTGCGCACAGCGCGGGTCGAGTTCCTCGATGCAGTCCTCGACAGCTTCGCCGGTGCGCGCCAGGGCCACGATCCGTCCGTCGCGCAATTCTTCGGGCGCAGGATCTTCGCTCGTTCGCCACGCCGAGGGCCGGTCCAACAACGCGAGTACGAGTTGCAAACGTGCCGCAGCGCGCGGCTCGTCCTCGACCAGGCCGGCCCACACGCGCGCGTAGCCGAGTGCCGCGATGCGCAGCACGTCGTCATCCAACACGTGCACGCGTCGCGCCAGCTCGGCCAACGCGCGCCGCAGATCTCGGGGTCCGTGCGCGCGCACATCCGCATCCGTCAGCAGCGCGATCAGCGCCGCGCGCTTCGACGCGAGGCGCCCGGGCAGGAACAGGGCTGCGATGTCAGCGGGCGCCGTACAGGTCGGCGCCGAACCGCGTACGCCCGTCAAGTGCTCGTGCCAGGCCACGAACACATCCGCATCCGGCGTGACGACAGCGCCGTCGCCGATGAAATCGACGAGCTCAGCCCACACCTCGCCTGCGCCGGCCGCGTGCTCGATCTGCTCCGTGGTGACGCCGAATTCGCGCACCATGCGCGTGCTGGCCAGAACGCGATCGCCGTCTTCGTCGTCCGAGAACGGATTGGAGAAGCGCGTGAATTCCTCCCACGTGCCCGGCTCCCCGCCCCGCTTCAGAGCCGCGACCCGGAACACCCCGTCCAGCGCCGGGTCGGGCCCCGTGGCCCAGACCGTGACGAACACGAGGCCCGCGAGCGGCCCTTGCCGCGCGGAATCTGCAGGTCTGGCGGCGGGCACGATCATGGCGACGCTGCATTAGACGCGCGGGATTCGGTGATCGCCATGCGATTGAGTGATCCGGCCCGGTTCCGCGGGCTTCGCCGTCGACAGGCGCGCGCCTTCTACCTATTCTGTTCCGGCTTTTTCACCGCCGGCAAGACGGTGCGAGGGCACTCTCGAGTCCGACCCCTGAACCCAGAACGACGCCGCCGGGCGCGCACCCTGAGCACACGCCGATGGAAATCACCGAGATCGAGGTCGACGGTTACGAGAAAGTCGTCCGTTGCCGGGACCAGAAGTCCGGATTGCACGCGCTGATCGCCGTGCACGACACCACGCTCGGCCCTGCCTTGGGCGGCCTGCGCATGTTGCCCTACGCTTCGGAAGACGAAGCGCTGTTCGACGTGCTGCGCCTGTCGAAGGGCATGACCTACAAATCGGCGGTTGCGGAGACGGGGCTGGGCGGCGGCAAGTCGGTCATCATCGGCGATCCCAAGCGCAAGTCCGAGGACATGTTCCTTGCGATGGGCAAGTTCGTGAACAGCCTCGAGGGCAAGTACATCACGGCCGAGGACATGAACATCGGCATCGCCGACCTCGAAGTCGTGCGCAAGGAAACGAAGTGGGTCACGGGCCTGTCGCGCGAGATGGGCAGCTCGGGCAACCCGAGTCCGTACACGGCGCTAGGTTGCCTGTACGGCATTCGCGCCGTGCTCGAAGAGCTCGACGGCAAGGCCGATTTCAAGGACAAGCGCATTCTGATCCAAGGCGTCGGCGCCGTCGGCGGCCGCCTGGCCGAGTTGCTCAAGGAGCGCGGCGCGCAGGTCATCATCTGCGACATCAATCAGGCGCGCGTCGACGAGCTGGTGAAGAAGCACGGCTTCGAGTCGGTTTCCGACGCCGGTCACGCCTCGTTGCCGTGTGACGTCTACGCCCCGTGCGCGCGCGGCGCCGGATTGAACGACGAGACGATTCCGATGCTGCGCTGCCGCGCGGTCGCCGGGGCGGCGAACAACCAGCTCTTGGAGCCGCGTCACGGCCGGGACCTGAAGGCGCGCAAGATCTTGTACGCGCCCGACTACGTCATCAACGCAGGCGGCATCATCAACGTCTCGATCGAGATGTTGCCGGGCGGCTACGACGAGAAAAAGGCGCTGGCCAAGCTCGAAAACGTATACACCAACCTCAAGAAGGTGTTCGAGATCGCGCGCAAGGACAACATCACGACGAACGAGGCCGCCGCTCGTCTGGCCGAGCTGCGCATCGCAGCCGGCAAGAAGAAGGCCTAGAACTGCGCGTGGTCACGGCAAGGCAGCGGAATTTCCTGCTCGTCCTGCTGCTGTTCGTCCTGCCGGCGATCCTCGTCATTCGGATCTTGTCGACGACGACGACCCACGAGGTCGTCGATGGTGCTCAGCCCGGCGGCGTCGTGCGTGGAGTCGTGCTGGGGCCCGACGAGAAGGGCGTGGCGCTCGTCAAGGTCGTCGCAATGGACGTCGCCGGCACGGTGGTCGGGGCGGAACTCGCGCAAGCCATCACGCAAGCGGACGGCGCCTTCGAGCTGACGTTGCCGCCCGTGGAAGGTCGCTACCTGTTGAAATTCACAGGTACCGAGCTGCAACCCGCCCAACTCGAACTCGGCTGGATCCTGCCGGGCGGCGAACAGCAGGCTCCGGGCGAGTTGCGCGTCGCGATGCGCCAGGGTTGCGGACTCGACGTCGAGATCGTCGGGCCGGACAAGGCGCTCGTCGGCGCCGGGCGCTATCAGCTGACGAGCCTCACGAGCGGCGGGCTCCTGGGCGGGTTCACGGCCGCGCGCCCGGTCGTCGCGGGCAAGTTCGACCACGGCACCTTCAGCGTCGACGGCCTCGCGCCGGAACGGACGCGCGTCGAGGTGCGCCTGGAGAACGGGGATCGCGTCGACGCGGTGCTCGAACTGGCGCCGGGGCGGAACCGGCATCGGGTCGAGTTGTAGTCGGCGAGTCGCGGGCGCCTGATGCGGATCAGCTCGACCAATCCGCCGCGAGCAGCTCGCGCACGCGCGCGAGACCGCGGCGCAAATGCGTCTTGACCGTGCCTAGCGGCAGGGTCGTGGCGCGCGAGATCTGCTCGTGGGAAAGCCCGTCGAAGATCGAGAGCTTGAGCACGCGCTGCTCATCCGGACGGAGGCGAGCGAGGACGCGGCCGGCTTGCTCTGCTTCGTCTTCGACATCGACGAGTTCCTGGTCGTGGTCGATGACCGGCGGCAGCGTGTCCGCTTCGATGGTCTCGGTGAGCACCGTCGGCCGCTTCAGGCGACTTCGGTCGATCAGGCGGCGTCGCGCGATCAAGGCGACGAAGGTCAATTCGCCCGCGATCGATTCGTCGAAGCGGCCGGCCTTCTTCCAGATCTCGACGAAGACTTCCTGCACGGCGTCGTCGGCCTCGTCGCGGTTCGGGCACAAGCGGCGTGCGATCGACCAGACGAGTCCGCTGTAGCGATCGAAGCACTCTTGCACGGCGTGCGGATCACCGAGGGCGACGCGCGGCAGCACGGGTTCGAGTGCGCGCTTTCGAAGCAACGGGTTCGTGCGATGCTTGCGGTGCGATGTCTTCATCGAGGTGGACATGCCTGGGATCACCTGCCTGATCCGCGCCTACTTTACTCCTCTTGCATCACGTGTGCATCTTCACAATTGACCGAGCGAGTCGAGCTCGCGGCCGCGCACCCGGTGAGTACGCGGCCGCCGGATATTGAACGAGAGCGTCCTACTTCTTGGAACCGGCAGCCAGGAGAGTCATCACGGCGTCCTCCATCTCCTGGTCGCGCACATCGCGGTAGCGGATGACGCCTTTTTCATCCAGGACGTAGATCGTCGGCCACCCGCTGACATTCCACTTCGTGGCCAGCGGTCCGTCGGTAGATTCGTCGACGGCCTGGCGCCACGTGATCTGCTCACGCGCCAGGATCTCCTTCACCTTTTCGACGGGACCGTCACTGTTGATGCCGATGAGCGCGAAGGGCTTGTCTGCGAGACGCTTCACGAGCGTCTTTTCGTGCGGGAGCATCGCACGACAAGGTCCTCACCAGAAGCCCCAGAAATCGAGGACCACCACCTTTCCGCGGTAGTCGCTCAACTTGAACTTCACGCCGTTCTCGTCGATCGCCTCGAAGTCGGGCGGAATCTGCCCGATCTGTAGGTGGTCGAGTTCGAACAGGAACCCGGCGGCGATCGACTTGTAGTCCTTGCCGTACGCCGACTTCAGATCACCGAACTCCTTGGATAGCCGTTCGAACCAGGCTCGCGTCTGGGCCTTCTTCTCCGGCTTGTCGGAGCGCATCGCAATCTGTGCCAGTTCGAAGATCGCACCGGCCTGTACGGGCTTGTGCGCGGACTTCGCCAGCAGGCTCTGCAACAGGGGCTCGACCTTATCGTCGCCCAGCGTCCAACCCATGCCGCCGATCATCGCCGGCAAGGCGGCAATGTGCGGGGACGTGATGTGCTCGGCGATCAGTGTCTCGACCGCTGACTTGAAACCTTCCTCCTGGTCGAATTCACCGCTGATTTCGGCGACTTTCATCCACGACTGGGCCGCGACTTCGGTGCCCTTGGTCTCGACGGCGAGGGTCTTGAATTCGGCCGCGAACTCGAGGCCCGGGCGCGAATCGTACATCGCGCGCTGCTTGGCGCGGTCCTGTTCGGCCATCAGCTTTTCCATGAAGTCGGTTTGAGCCTTCTCCATGCGCGCTTGTATCGCATCGAACTTCTGCTGCGGATCGGGCTTCGCGTCTTCGGCGAAGCCCAGCGTGAAGGTCAGTGCCAGCGCAGCTGCACAAAGGGCCCAGCGTGCGAAGCACGGCAGGCTGACGAGGGTGCTCATTTCTTGGCGCCCTTCATCTCGGCGAGCAGCGTGTCGATCGCTTCGTCCATCGCCTTCTCGCGCACGTTCTTGTAGCGGATGACGCCTTGTGCATCGAGCACGTAGATCGTCGGCCAGCTCTTGACGTTCCACTTGGTCGGCCACGGGCCGCGCGTGGAGCCTTCGATCGATTGACGCCACGTGATGTCTTGATCCTTGAGGATCTTCTTCACTTTGTCTGCGTCACCGTCACTGTTGATCCCGATCAGGGCGAAGGGCTGCGATTGGAGTCGCTTCACGAGCGACCTTTCGTGCGGCAGCATCGCAACGCAAGGGGGTCACCACATGCCCCAGAAATCGAGCACCACCACCTTTCCGCGGTAGTCGCTCAACTTGAATTTCACGCCGTTTTCGTCGATGGTTTCGAAGTCCGGCGCGACCTTGCCGATCTGCAGATTGTCGATCTCGAACAGCACGCCTTCGGCCATCGCGGCGTAGCTCGCGCCGCGCGCCGGCTTGACGTCCGGGAACTCCTTTTGGAGCCGTTCCATCATCGCACGGGCTTCGGCGATGCGTTCAGGTGACGCCTTCTTGTCGCCCATGATCGTCGAAGCGCACGAGAACAGGGCCGGCGCCACGACGTTCTTGTGCGGACTCTTCTCGATCAAGGTACGCAGCGCGGCGTCGGTCTTCTCCTTGCCCAGGAATCGATTGAGATTGCGCGAGATCAGGCCCGGCAAGTTCTCGATCGACGGTGACTTCGCGTAGTCCGAGAGCAGCGTATCGACCGCCTCGAGGGCGTCGGCTTTGCGCCCGAAATCCGCGGAGATCCCCGCGACCTTCATCCACGCCTTGGCCGCGAGATCGTTGCCCTTGGCTTCGCGCGCGAAAGCCTGGAAGTCCGGGATGAACTCTTCACCCGGGCGCTTCTCGCGCAAGGCATCGCGCTCATCGTCGTCCTTCGCATCCTCGAAGGTCTTCGCGAACTCCTTCTCCGCCTTGTCGAGTCGCTCGACGATGGCGTCGAATTTCTTCTGTAGATCAGTTGTCGCGTCGCGGGCGTAGCCCAGGATCGCCACGAACCCCAGTGCGAGCGCGACGAGTGTCGTGCGCATCCACTGGGGTCTGGAACGGGTACTCATCGATCGTCCTCCGATGGGTGTGGGGTCGAGTCGCCGTCGACCGCGGCGGCGACCTCGCGGTGTGCGAGTCTAGCGCATCCGCGGCGGTTGTCCCTGGAATCCGAGTTGACGCCGAGGCTTTAGTGGAGAACCCTTACGGGCATGAAAACCCTGCTCACTCTCGCCGCCATCTCGATCGTGGCCGCATGCACGTTGGCCTTCCAAAAGCCCGTTGGCGATGTGAAGGCGCCCAAGGGCAAGCTCGTCGTCGTCGGCGGCGGCGGCACGACGCCCGAGATCATCGAACGCGCGCTCGAACTCGCCGGCGGCAAGTCCGCGCGGATGTTGATCGTCGCGCAAGCCTCCAGCAATCCCGATGCAGGCGATGAGTCGAAGGTGTTCTGGATGGAGAAGGGCGCCACGAACGTGCACGTGCTCGATCTCGCCGACGAAGCATTGGCCTTGCGCGAAGTCGAACAGGCGGCGTTCATCTGGATGCCCGGCGGCGATCAGTCGCGCCTCTACGACGAATTGGCGAAAACGAAAGTCGCGGCTGCGATCAAGAAGCGCTACCTGGAAGGCGCTGTCGTCGGCGGTACCAGCGCAGGGGCCGCCGTGCAGTCACAGGTCATGTTGATCGGCGGCGAGAAGGCCGATCTGAAAAGCGTGCGCTCCGGCGGTTCCGAGACCGCGCCGGGTTTGGGCGTGTGGCCCGAGGTGATCGTCGATCAGCATTTCGTCAAGCGTCAACGCTTCACGCGGTTGCTCGCGTGCGTGCTCGATCATCCGGAACTCGTCGGCGTCGGCATCGACGAGAAGACCGCCGTCGTCGTCACGGGCAGTCAGATCGAAGTGCTGGGCGAGAGCACCGTGCTCGTCGTCGACGCGCGCTCGGCCAGGAAAGCGGCCACGAAGGACGCCGAACTGCACTCGGCGACGGACCTGAAACTGCACGTCCTGCGTCGCGGCGACAAGCTCGATCTCGCGCAGCGGCCGAAGTGATGCTTCAGCGCCAGAAGGCCCAGATGTGCGCGTAGGCGAGTGCACCAGCCAGCATGCCGGCCGCGATGTTGGGGACCAGGCTGCGCGTGCGTTCGTAGGTCATCGCGTACACGAAGCCGACCCACGCGGTGGCCACCATCCCGGGCATCGAATCGAACTGCGCTGCCGCGAACAGGAGGCTAGAAAACAGCGCCGATTGCCACGCGCCGTAATGTCGACGCAGCGTGAGGAACATCAAACCGCGCAGGCCCAGTTCGACCGCGATGGGTGCCACGACGCACACGTCGAATACTTCGACGAGTGCCAACGGACGCGCGACCCAGAGCACGATCGAATCGACCTGCCCGCTCCAGTGAGATTTCACGCCCGTCGCCAGCAACCCGTCGACCAACACCTGCACACCCAGCCACTGAATCGCATGCACCGCGAGCGCGACGCCGATCCAGTTCAGAGGGCGCACGAACGGTGACAGCCCAAAGGCCGAGTCGAAAGTGGCGCCCAAGGGCCTGAGCAGGCGGCGCCGAACCAGCCACAGCAAGGGCAACGCGCATAACGTAGCCGACACCACGCGCAACAGCGGTTGTCCAAGGCCTGCATCCGTGATGGTCACGACGAACTGCACCGCGATCGCGGCGAACGCGACGCGCACCGCGGTGGAGTAGCCGCTCTCGAAGGTCCAGACCGGCGGGATGTCGGCGCCACCCGACGGAATCGCGGGCCGATTGCGCACGAGCCAGCTCAAGATGACGATGAACCCCGCGAGGAGTAGCGCGACACGCAGGGCGGCCATGAGCACGACGCGACCGAACACGGATTGCTGCCGTGTGTTGATGGCGAGCAGTGTGTCGCCCGACACTCCGCCCGCGTTCGTCGCGCGCTCGAGCCGCACGCGCAGCATCGTCCCGATCCAATCGTCGCCGGCCAGCCCGGGTTCGAATTCGTCGATGTTGCGCAGCTCGGTGCTCGGCTCCGTGGAGAAGGCGAGCTTCAAGCCTTCGACGAACGCCGCGTGGCCCGACGCGGACAGCCGCTGCATGTCCACGCGCGCTTCCTCGTTCCGATTCGCCTCCAGCAGCAGCACGGCGCGTCGCGCGCGCAGACCGTCGAGCAGTTGCGGATCTACAGGTTTCGTCTCGCCCTGCAGATCGCGCGCCGGATACCCGTTTTGTTGCAGCACCTCGTCGAAGGCCGCGATCGCAGCCGGCCGCATAGGTTCGCTGTCGCCGACCAGAATTCGCGCCACGCGGCGGTACTGCGCGGGGATGTCGTCGATCGCTTCCTCGATCCACAGATTGCGCTCGAACAGGCGCTGAACCGTCTCGACCGGGCGTACGACGTGCAGCATGCGCACGTCGCTCTGGTTCTGCATCGGCGAGCACACGATCAAACCGACCAGCATCAGGCTGATGAAGAGCGTGATGGCCTGCGACGGGCCGATGGGGGCCTGGCCCTGGCGCTTGCGCGTCGATTGGGGCGGCCGCCCCGTTTCGAGTTCGTCATCGGCCATGTGGGGGCGAGACGATACCACGCACGCTGGAGAACCTTCAGCGCATCGGTGATGATGCCGGCGATGGTGATCCGGTGAACTGGGAAGCGCTCCTCGCGTTGCTGGTGGTCGGCTTCTTCGCGGGCGGACTGGCGCTCGTGATCGTCGTGATCGTGTCGTTGCGCAGCCTCTCCAGGCGCGTGGACGCGCTGGAGCACGCGCGCAAAGCGGCCGAGATCGCCGCGTCAACCGCGCGACAGGCGCCGCTCGACCCCGGACTCGCTCCGCCGCCGCCCGCCCATCAGACGACGATGCCGACGGCTCCGCTGGCGACAACGCCGCCGCCGCCGCCCGCGCAGCCGGCTCCAGATGCGCCGCCGCAGACCGCGAGTGCAGCACCTTCGCTCCCGCAGCCCGCTCGATCGCCGGCGAAAATCCCTTCGGCGCGCGTCGAGGAGGACTGGAGCGACGGCGAGCCGCGCGCGCAATCTCCGGCCGCTGCGAGCGCGGATGCGACGCACGCAACGAGCGCGACTGCGGAGCATGTGTCGCCGCCGCCCGTGCGCATTCCGGACCCGCCTCCGCGCATCGAGTGGGAGCGCTGGCTGGGCGTCCGCGGTGCCGCCGTGCTGGGCGGCGTCGTCGTCGCGATCGCGGGGCTCTTGTTCCTCCAGTACTCGATCGAACACAACCTCATCACGGGCCCGATGCGCGTCAAGATCGGCGCGGTCATCGGCCTGCTCGGGTTTGCCGGCGCAGTCCCGTTGCGCAAGCGCGGCTACGTCGCCGTCGCGAACGCGATCACCGGTGCGGGCGCAGCGCTGCTCTACGCGGTCGCGTGGGCTGCGCACGTCTTGTACGGCATGATCGGATTTCCAGCCGCCTTCGTCGCGATGGTCGCGGTCACCGCGGCGTGCGCGCTGTTCGCCGCGCGCCACGGGTCGCTCGTCATCGCCGTGCTCGGGCTCGTCGGCGGATTCGCGACGCCGATCGCGCTGTCGAGCGGCGCCGACCGGCCCGTCGCACTGTTTGGGTACGTGCTGCTGATCGACCTCGCGTTCCTGTTCGTGGCTGAGAAGCGGCGCTGGCCGTCGCTGGGATTGCTCGCCTTGGCGGGGACGTTCGTCGTTCAGGCACTGTGGGTGCTGGTGCGGATGGACAGCGGCGGTCTGCCCATCGCGCTGATCTCGCTGGGTGTGTTCGCGCTGTTTTTCGCGGCCTTCATCGCGCGGTTCGAGACCGGCGAGAAGAAACGCTGGAACACGACGCAAATCGGAGCCGTGATCCTGCCGTTCGTGTTCGCGGTCTACTTCGCGCAGCACCACGACCTGGGCGCGCACGTGTGGCCGCTCGCCGCGTTGGCGGTCGTGCTCTCGATCGCAGCCGCTTGGATGGCGCGCACACGCGAGCTCGCGTGGCTGTCGGTGGGGTCGGCCTCGGGCGGCGTGGCGCTGGCTTTGACGTGGACCGCAAACCGCGTGTTCATGATGAGTCGCGCCGAGGCCTTGGAACTCGTCGTGTGCGGCTTCGTGCTCGTGCTCACTCACGTAGTCGTGTCCGAGCTCGCGGCGCGCGCACAGCGCAGCGCGGAGCACACCCAAGGTGCGCGCGGTGGTGCGATCGTGAGCGCGATCGGGTTCCAGTTCGTCGCGGTGTTCGCAGCCGGGCGGCCGTACGAAGTCGAGCCCTGGTTGTGGTTGGGACTCTCGCTCGCGCTCGCGCTGGCCGCGTTCCGTCAAGCAGCACTGGGCGCGCGACCTTGGATCCCTCTGGTGGCCAGCACGTTGACCGGTGTCACGGCCTTCGTCTGGGTGGCCAAGCACGGCGCGAGCGAACTCATGCCCGACCCGGTCATGTGGTGCGGCGCGCTCGGGCTGAGCGGTGCGCTCATCCTGGCGACGGCGTGGTCCGTGCGTCGCTTGGGATCGCAACTGCCTTTCTGGGGCGTGGGCGGTTTCGTCGTGCCCGCAGTATTCGGCTTGTTGACCCTGGGTGATCGCTTCATGGACTCGATCGCAGTCCACGTAGCGTTGATCGTGGTGCTGGGGATCCAGGTCGCGTTCGCGGCGACGGCTGCGCGTGCCAGCGCGCTGTTCATCGTCGGCCTCGCGACGACGTGCATCGCGCTCGTCTTGACCGGGACCGAAGCGCGCAGGATCGCACCGACCGATTCGTTCCCCGTGGTGTTCGCGTGCGTGCTGGCAGCGAGCGTGATCTTCGCGGCCTGGCCCGCTGCGCGGTCCGCGCCGTGGGCGGCGCGCACGGGCACCTGGCGCAGCGCCGCGTTCTCGACGCTGCCGTTCTTCTTCCTGGTGCGCGCGTTGTTCGAAGCACGTTGGCCGGGATCTCCGGTGTTCTATCTGCCGTTCGGATTCGAGCTGCTCACTGGCGCCGTCGCGTACAGCCTGTTCAACCAGCGCGCGAGCGAAGACCGTGCGCAGCGCATAGGGCGCATCTGGTTCTCGTGCGCGGCCATCCTGTTCGCTGCGATGATCGTGCCGCTGGAGGTCGACCGCGAACCGCTGGCGATCACGCTGGCGCTCTTCGGCGCCGGAGTGGCGGCGATCCACACGCGCATCGACGCCCGGCCGTTGGCTTGGGTCGCGGCCGGCGCTCTGGTCGTGGCGTTCATGATCCTCGATCTGGGCCGCATTTGGGGCGTGTTTCCGCACTCCGACGTGCGCGTCTGGAACTGGGTCGCGTACACGCATCTCCTGCCCGGAATCGCGGCGATCGTGGCGACGACGTTCTTGAGGCGCGCGGGCGGCGGAGTTCCGGCCACCACCGCAGGCATCTGCGCCATCTTGTTCGTGTTCGCGTGGATCAACCTCGAGATCGCGAACGCCTTCGCGAGCGAAGCGCGCTTCACGCTGCAGTTCGGCCACACGCCTGCACGCGGGCTGACTGTTTCGATCGCGTGGGCCATCTACGCGCTGGTCCTGTTGGCTCTGGGCGTCTCGAAGCAGCGCGGCGCGTTGCGCTGGGCCAGCCTCGTGTTGATGCTGTGCACCATCGGCAAGGTGTTCCTGTCCGACCTCGGGCATTTGAGCGGCCTGTACCGCGCGGCTTCCGTATTCGGGTTGGGTCTCTCGCTGCTCGCGGTGTCCTTGCTCTACCAGCGCTTCGTCTTCCGCCGCCCCACGTCGCCGAGTTGAGTTCACAGATGCGCCACAGAAGTCTAGGTCGCAGCGAGTTGCAGGTGCCTGTCGTCGTCTTCGGCGCGTGGGCGATCGGCGGGTGGTACTGGGGCGGTAGCGACGACGATCAGGCTGTGCGTGCAATTCACGCGGCCATCGATCACGGCATGAATGCGATCGATACGGCTCCGGTCTACGGATTCGGTCGCTCCGAAGAAGTTGTCGGCCGCGCGATCCGCGATCGGCGTGAGCGCGTGATCGTAATGACGAAGATCGGCTTGCGCTGGGACAAGGCGCGTGGCGAACCGTACTTCGAAACCGTCGACCAGGACGGCGTCAAGCGTTCCGTGTTTCGCCATGCCGGTGCCGCGTCGATCCAAGAGGAGGTCGAAGCGAGCCTCGCGCGCATGCAGATCGCGCACATCGATCTGATCCAGGTGCACTGGCCCGATCTTGCGACACCGGTGGCCGAAACGATGGGGGCGCTGCTCGAGTTGCGCGCGCAGGGCAAGGTCCGTGCGATCGGCGTGTCGAACTACACGGTGGCGATGATGCAGGAAGCGCGCGCTGCGCTGGGGCCGGTGCCGCTCGCGAGCGTTCAACCCAAGTACAACTTGCTCGCGCGTGAAGCGGAGAAGGAGCTCTTGCCCTATTGCGCGGCCGAGAACATCGGCGCGATCGTGTACTCGCCGCTAGAACAAGGCCTGTTGACCGGCCGCGTTACCGCGTCACGGACGTTCGCCGTGAACGACGGACGTCAAAAGCGCGCGACGTTCACGCCTGAGAATCGCGCGCTCGTGAATGCCTGTCTGGATCGTGTCGTGCGCCCCATCGCCGAGAAGCACTCCGCCACGATCGGCCAGATCGTCATCGCCTGGACCGTGGCTCAACGCGGCGTGACGTCCGCGATCGTCGGCGCGCGCACGAGCGAACAGGCGATCGAAAACGCGCGCGCCGGCGCGATCGAACTCATTCCCGGTGAAAGGGCCGATATCCGCGCTGCATTCGCAGCCCTGCACCTCTCCGGCGCCCTGGCTCCACGCTCGCACTCGTTGTGGAAAGCGTTGGCGAAGAAGATCCTGGGCCGCTGATCAGCGGAAGAAGACGAACGTGATGATCAGCATGCACGGAATCAGGAGCATGATCGACCAGCCCATGTAACCGAAGAAGCTGGGCATCTTGATGCCGTTTTCTTCGGCGATCGCCTTGACCATGAAGTTCGGGCCGTTCCCGATGTACGTCATGGCGCCCATCATCACGGCGCCGCAGGAGATGGCCTTGAGGATCAGTGCATCGGACGGGACAGCAGCGAGGTATTCAGCGAGGTAGCGCGAGCCCTCGACACTGATGCCCGCTTGTCCGCACGCCACCGCTGCGAACGTCAAATACGTGGGCGCGTTGTCGAGGAAGCCCGACAATCCGCCGGTGGCCCAGAAGTACTGCCACGGGTGCACCAGCCCGAGCTCGGCGCCGCGTGAGTTCAAGATCGCGAGCGGTGCGATCATCGTGATGAAAATGCCCGCGAAGAGGATCGCGACTTCGTTGATCGGCACAAACGAGAAGCTGTTCTTGGCGTGCACGGCGCGCTTCGTCGTGGCGTACGAGAGCAGCGCGACGAGGGCCATGAGGCCTTCCTGAACGCCAAACTTCCATTCCTGTCCGCCGCTGCCGAGGCCCGTGCCCTTGGCCAGGATGATGCCGACGATCGCCAGGAGGAAGATGACGTTGTGCGACCCGTCCAGTCCGATGGGCTCGTGCTTCATCGCATCTTCGAGCTGCGATCCGGGTCTGGCCTTCTCCTCGCGGTCGATGCGGTACGAATCCAGGCCGAAATACGTGAAGAGCAACGCTCCGTTCACGATGAGCCACTCCGGCCACAGTTGCAGAGTCCACGTGAACGGCACGCCCTTCAAGAATCCCAAGTAGAGCGGCGGGTCCGCGAACGGCGTGAGCAACCCGCCGCAGTTGGACACGATGAAGATGAAGAAGATGATCGTGTGGACCTTGTCGGTGCGCGACTGATTCGCACGGATGAGCGGACGGATCAGCACCATCGAAGCGCCCGTGGTGCCGATCAGGTTCGCCAATACGGCTCCGATCAACAGCAGGGTCGTGTTCGAAAGCGGCGTGCCGTTGAGCGACCCGCGCACGAAAATCCCGCCGGACACGATGTAGAGCGCGGCCAACAATACGATGAACGACACGTAGTCGAGTGCCGCATGTTCGAACGCCGGCAGAGATGCAGCGCCCTCGGTCAGGTAGAGCCACGCCGCGAACGGCACCGACAAGAGCGCCGCGACCAAGGCGCGATTCGTGTTCGAATGCCACCAATGCGGCGTCAAGAGGGGCAGGATGGCAATACAGAGCAGCAACAGCGCGAAAGGTGCCACGGCCAAGAGCGGCAGGCGCGCGCCGAGCGCCCCGCCCTCGGCGGCGAGCGGTTCGAGTAGGGCTAGAAAGTTCATGATCGTGGCGCAGAACATAGACAACTCCGCTCGTGCTGTCTCCGCGCGTCGGAGGATTACGATGTCCGGTTACATTCGTCGCCCATGAACAGCCACCCGAAGAGTCCCCTCATCTCGTGCAGTCCGTTCGCGCTGCTCGCACTCATTCTGTTGGCGGCCCTGTGGATCGGTTGGCGCCTGGCTCAGCCGTTGTTGCGGCCGGACCACGATCCGCAAGCTGAATCCAGGCTCGTAGCGGCGCGCGGCGATCTCGCGGCGGACGAGAAGTCGACCATCGAACTCTTCAAGAACGCATCGCCGTCGATCGTGAACATCATGACTTCGCGCGTGGCGCGCGACCGCTTTCAGTTGCGGGCTCTGGAAGTGCCGCAAGGAGCGGGTACCGGGTTCGTGTGGGACGAGAACGGGTACGTCGTCACGAACTTGCACGTACTGCTCCAGGCCGAGCGGACCCTCGTGACGCTCGACGACGGCAGCCGATACGAAGCACGCATCGTCGGGTACGAAGCCGACTTCGACATCGCCGTGCTCAAGATCGATGCGCCGCGAGAGAAGCTGCGCGCCGTCCCCGTGGGCGCGTCGGCGGATCTACAGGTCGGCCAGAAAGTGTTCGCGATCGGGAATCCGTTCGGACTCGACCACACGCTCTCTACCGGCGTGATCAGCGGCTTGAATCGCGAGATCGTGTCGCCGAGCCAGCGCATCATCCGCGGCGTCGTGCAGACGGACGCAGCGATCAATCCCGGCAATTCCGGCGGTCCGTTGCTCGACAGCGCCGGACGTTTGATCGGCATGAACACGGCCATCGCGAGCCCGACGAATGCGAGCGCGGGCATCGGCTTCGCCGTGCCGGTCGACACGATCAACCGCGTCGTCCCGAGTCTGATCCGCAAGGGCAAGTTCAGCCGCCCGGTCCTGGGCATCATCGCCGCTCCCGAGCAGGTGGCGGCTGCGATGGGCGTGCGTGGCGTCGTGATCGGTTCGATTCAGCTGGGTTCGGGCGCGGAAAAGGCCGGCCTACGCGCGCTGGAGTACGACGAACGCGGTCGTCCAGTCGCCGACGTGATCACGAGTATCGTCGGCAAGCCCGTGGCCAGCGTCGACGAGATCTGGGAGCTGATGGGCGAGCACAAGCCGGGCGACGTCGTGCGCGTCCAGTATCTGCGCGACGGCCAGCGGCTCGAGTCCGACGTCGTGCTGCAGGAATCGAGATGAGCCTAGCGTCCGAACGTTCGGACCGCGTCGATGACTTCGGTCTGCTCGTCGTCCGTCAAGCGATTGAAGAAGGGCAGCCGCAGCAGGCGGCCTGACACGTCCTCGGTCACCGGGCAATCGCCCGCGCGCCCGCCGAACTTGCGACCCATCTCCGAGATATGCAGCGGGAGATAGTGGAAGACGGCCAGGATGCCGCGCGCTTCGAGGTGCGCGATCAAGCTCTCGCGCTGCGCGCCATCGCGGAGGAGCAGGTAGAACATGTGGTAGGGCTGCTCGCAGTGCGCCGGTACGTGCGGCAGACTCACGCCGCGTTCACCGGCCCAGGCACCGAGTTCATTCGCGTAGCGGTGCCAGAGTTCGCCGCGACGTCCTTGGATCGTGTCGCGCGCTTCGAGCTGCGCGAGCAGAAACGCTGCCAGCAGATCGGACGGCAAGTACGAGGACCCCACGTCGACCCACGTGTACTTGTGCACCAATCCGCGCATGAAACGGCTGCGATTCGTGCCCTTTTCGCGCAATATCTCCGCGCGCTCGATCAAGCCGCGGTCGTTGATCAGCAGCGCACCGCCTTCGCCGCACGTGAAGTTCTTCGTCTCGTGAAAGCTCTGCGTCGCGAGCACGCCCAGCGTGCCCAGAAAGCGGTCCTTGTACTTGCCGTACAGTCCGTGCGCGTTGTCCTCGATGACCGGAATTCCGTGCCGCGCGGCGACGGCGAGAATGGCGTCCATCTCGCAGGCGACACCGGCGTAGTGCAGCGCGACGATGGCCTTGGTCTTCGGCGTGATCAAGCGCTCGATCTGCGCCTCGTCCAGGTTGAGCGTGTCGGGGCGCACGTCGCAGAACACCGGTTTCGCGCCGCGCAAAACGAACGCCAGCACCGTCGTCACGAACGCGAACGACGGGACGATGACTTCGTCGCCCGGTTCGAGCCCGACAAGAAACCCGGACATTTCCAGCGCGTGTGTGCAGTTCGTCGTCAGCAAGGCACGCGGGACGCCCAGCGACTTCTCCAGCAGTGCGTGGCAGGCTTTGGTGAAGTGACCGTCGCCGGAAATGTGGCCGCGTTCGATCGCTTCGGCGATGTAGCGCGCTTCGCTGCCCGCGAAGGACGGCTTGTTGAACGGAATCCTGTAGGTGCTCATGTGCGCGGCTCGTCGTGCTTGAACCACAGGTGGTGCCAGACCTGAACCGAAGCCGTCAGGAACCCGCGCGATTGATACAGCCGTTGCGCCGCGGCGTTGCGGCCTTGGGTCACGACGGTGACGTGTTCGACGCCCTGCTCGGCGAGCCAGGCGAGTGCGGAGTCGAGCAGCGCGCCGCCGAGTCCGCGGCTCTGCGCGAACGGGGCGACCGCAACGATGCCGATCTCGCCGCGGCAACGCTCACGCAGGTGGCACGACAGATAACCGGCGGGGCGCTCGTCGAGTTCAGCGACGAGCACGCGGTCGGCCCAGCCACGACAGCTCTTCTCGATCCACGTTGCATACAGTTCGGCGCACCGCTCGCGCGGAAAGCGTTCGTCGGCCCAGAAGCGCGAATTCGTGTGGCTCACCGCGGCCAGTTCGCGCAATGCGGGGATGTCGCTCTCGCGGCTCGTCCGCACGGCGGGATGTGCGACACTGCGCAGGCCGAGCAGGTTGCGCTCGAAGGTCATCCGCACGTCGACTGCGCGTGCGCCGGCGTCTTCCAAGAGCCGCACACCGACCGTGTCGCCGCTGTCCGAACGCACGTACAAGCAATCGATGCGCTGCGCTCGACACCAGGTGACGACGTCGAGCATGACGGCATTCGTCAGCGCCGGCGGCGTGAACGAAGCCACGCGCAGGCCGAAGAATTCCGAATCCCATTCGAGGAGACGGCAAGTTGCAGAGGCCGGCATGAGTCAGTTCTCGCGCGCCACGCCGGCACGCTCGCGGACGGCGTAGGCCGGTCGATCCATCATGCGAAAGTGGATGCGCGCCAGATACTCGCCCAGGATCCCCAGCGCGAACAATTGCGCGCCGGAGAACAGCGCGATGAGCGCCGCGAGCGAGGTGTAGCCCTGCACGACCGTACCGTGCGCGATTCGCGCGTAGATCACGTAGGCCGCGACCACCAATCCGAAGAGCGTGAGACCAAAGCCCATGATCGACGCGACTTGGAGCGGCAGCACGCTGAAGCCCGTGATCATGTTGAGCGCGTGCGTCAGCAACTTGCGGTACGTGTAGTTCGACTCACCGACGGCACGCCGGTCGTGTTGCACTTGGACGGCGCTGAAGCGCGTCGTGGACCATGTCAGGAGGACGTCGATCGACACGAATTGTCCTTGAAAGCCCGCGAATCCGTCGCGCAAGTGCGTGCGGAACGCACGAAATGCGCTCACCTTGCGGGCCGTCTCGGCGCCCATGGCCTTTTGCAATGCGAGCTTCGTCACCTGGGAAGCGATGTCGCGCAGGAATCCGTGCGCTTCTTTCTGTGGCGTGCCGTACACGACGTCGACGCCGCGCTCGAGCTCCACGAGCAGCTTCGCGATCTCTTCGGGCGGATGTTGCAGATCGTCGTCCATCGTCACGATCCACTCGTGTCGCGCGGCGCGAATACCGGCGAGGATCGCATTGTGCTGGCCGTAGTTGCGCAGCATGTCGATGCCGGTGATCCAGTCGTGCTTGTTGGCCAGGTCGCGTACGATCCGCCAACTGTCGTCGCGACTCCCGTCGTTGATCAGGATCAACTCGAACTCGCCGCCGCGTGCGCGCAAGACCGGCTCGAGGCGCCCGACCAGCGTCTGCAACGACGCCTGACTGTTGTAGACGGGGATGACGATGGAGAGCGAAGGCTTCAAGAAAACTCGATCCTGCCGGGATTCTAGCGGACAGCGCGCGCCGGATGCCACAGCGCGCCGCGCGAGCGCCGCTTTGGTGAGCAGAGCGCCCAGCGAGCGCGCCGCGCCTCAGTGATCGTCGCCGCCTGTGTACCCCAGCGAATTCATGCCGCGTCGGGCCTTCTCGTCCAAGACACGCGTCGTTCCAGTCAAGCGGTTGCTCTGGCCCTGGCTCATGAACTCGTCGTAGCGTGCCTGCAGTCGCTGCATGATGGCCGGGTTCGCCGCCACGACGTTCGTGGTCTCGCGCGGGTCGGTGGACATGTCGTAGAGCGTGGGGAATTTCGGGCCGATCGTCACCATGTGCCAGCGGCCGTCGGTCACCGAGATCATGCGTCGAGGTGTGTCTAATCGGCCGAAAAAGTGCGCGGAGATGCGTCCTTCAGGCAGCTTCGATTGAAGCAGCGACAGGCCGCGATTCGGGTGTCCGGGGATGCCGATCGCCCGCAAGACCGTGGGCCACACGTCGAGGTGCATCACGAGTTTCCCGTTGCGGCGGCCGCCTTCCCCGGAGATCAAGTTCTCGCGCAACGATTGCGGCGGCCGCACGATCAAAGGGACGTGCACCAATTCGCGCTGCAGCGAATCGCCGTGCGAGAACCAGCGATTGCTTTCGCCCAGTGACTCGCCGTGGTCGGAGGTGAAAACGACCAGTGCGTCTTCGAGCCAGCCGCGTGCACGCAACGCGTCGAGCAGGCGACCGACCTCGGCGTCGACCTGATGGATCTCGCCGTCGTAGCGATCGACGTACTGGCCCGGTTTGCGTTCTTCGCCGACGACTTGATAGAGAGGTATCGCGCCGGCCTCGCCGGGCGATTGCGCCACGGGCAGTTCGCTTTCTCCCGCGTGGTCGCGCACGAAAGGCGCGAGATGTTCGGCGGCCGGCAGGTACGGACCGTGCGGATCCATGTAGTGAACCCACAGCAGGAAGCGGTCCTCGTCCGCGCCGCGCGCCGCCAGCCACTTCAGTGCTGCATCCGTCACGGCATCGGAATCGCGTTCCGGTGCGGCATTGATCGTCGGGTGCTGCGTCATCGTGTCGTCGAAGTGCACGAATCCCTGCTGGACGCCGATGTCACCGCGCTCGGCGTCGGCGCGGCGCAGCACGCTGTTCGCGACGATGGCCGCCGTACCGAACCCGGCGTCTCGCATCACTTCCGCCAAGGTCAGCGCTTCCGCGGGCATCAGATCCATGTTGCTGGGCGTCGCGCCGATCTCATCGGGCAAGCGGCCCGTGAGCAGGCTCGACACGGCCGGCATCGTCCGTGGCGCGGCGGACCAGGCGTTCGTGAACAGCACGCTTTCCTTGGCCAACTCGTCGATGCGCGGGCTGGTCGGGCGTCCGTAGCCGTAGGAACTGAGGTGATCGGCGCGCAGGGTGTCGCAGGTGATCAGGATCACGCGCCGCGCGGGGCCGTCCGGAAGCGACCTGCCCGTCGCGCTGACCTCCTGGCCGCCGCACCCGGCGAGAGTGAGCGCGAGCGAGGAAATGAGCCAGATTCGGGGCGCGGTGCACATGGCCGAGCGTCGAAGTCTACCTCAAGTTGCCGCGAAAGGCTGGGCTTCGAGCTTGTCTCTTGGCTACGCCCCCCCCGTAGAATCCTCGCGATGACACACGGGAAGGGCACGATCGTCGTGATGCCGGCCTACAACGCCGCCAACACACTCGAACGGGTGTACGCGGACGTCCCCAAGGATTGCGTGTCCGAGATCATCGTCGTGGACGACTGTTCGAAGGATGCGACCGAGGAAATCGCCCGGCGCCTGCCCGTCACCTACATCCGCCATGCGCGGAACACGGGCTACGGCGGCAATCAGAAGACGTGCTACGACACGGCGCGCGCGCACGGCGCCGATTTCGTGGTGATGATCCACGCCGACTACCAGTACGACGCGCGCATGATTCCGACCGCGATCGAGGTCATCCGGCACGGTATCTGTGACGTCGTGCTCGGAAACCGGATTCGCACGCGGGGCGAGGCGCTCGGCGGCGGAATGCCGAAGACGAAGTACCTCGCCAACCGCGGCTTGACGTTCATCGAGAACATGTTGTCGGGACAGAACCTGGGCGAGTGGCACTCAGGCTTCCGCGCGTATTCGCGGCGCGTGCTCGACACGATTCCCTACCACAAGAACAGCGACAACTTCGTGTTCGACAGCCAGTTCCTGGTGCAGTGCGTCAACGCCGGGTTCAAGATCGGCGACGTTCCCGTTCCCGTGCGCTACTTCGACGAAGCGTCGAGCATCAACCTGCTGGACTCGTCGATCTACGCGACGAAGACGCTGTGGACGTTCGGCCGCTGGTACGCGCACCGCCTCGGCATCAAGAGCGATCTGTTCGAGGTCCCGAGCCCGGAGTCGAAGAAGTAGTGGTGCGGAAGGGGGGACTCGAACCCCCACGGGTTGCCCCACGAGATCCTAAGTCTCGCGCGTCTGCCATTTCGCCACTCCCGCACAGCGTGCAGGATGCTACACCGAGCGGGCCCGCGCTCGCGCGCATCGTCCAGGACTCCAGCAACTTCAGGCACTCTGCGACATGCTCCCGGCCCTCCTCGGCATCCTGATCAGTGCGCTCGTCGCGAGCGTCCTCGTCGTGGGCTTGCGCGCACCACGGACCAGGAAGCTGGCCATGATCGGTTTGCTCCCGGCCGGTTGCGGGTTTGGGGCGTTCGCCTGGTCGGCCTTCGCACCGGATGCTGCGCCGGGCTTGCGCATGGGAGCCGGCCTCGCGGCGATCGCGGCGGGCATCGCTCACGCGGTGTGTTTTTCGATCCTGCCGCTGCCTGCGAAGCGTGTGTGGATGCGCTTGATCCTGATCCCGATCGGCGCCTGGTGCGGCACTTTCGCTTCGCTGTGGTTCCTGTGGCATCAAGCGGGTGACAGCGTACGCGCGCCGCTCGTCGTGCTCGGAGCGGCGACGATTCTGTCGTGGCTCACGGTGCCGTTTTTCGCCCGCAACCGCGGCTACGTCGAGAGCGGAACCCGCAAGATCCCGAGCGTGCGCTTCCCTTGCCCGCGCTGCGGCACCCGCGTCGACTGGGGTCAGGGCATCGCGGCGTGCACGGATTGCGGCCTGTTCCTGCACATCTACTGGCCGGCCGACGAGATCCAGAAGCGCGACGTCTTCGTCACCGGCGACCATGAGCCGGCGAGCGTGCGCTTCGCCTGTCCCCAGTGCCGCGTGAAGTCCGACTGGCCGCGCGGCGATCGTTCCTGCACACACTGCGGCCTGAAGGTCTCGCTGCACTGGAACACCCACACCGGCCCCATACCGCCCGCTCCGTAACTGTTGAATACGGTGCCAGAGCAGTTTCATCACACTTCGCCGGGGTACGGAATCAGGCTCCACTCCGCCGTTCTC
>JAEUIA010000001.1 GCA_016795245.1 Planctomycetota bacterium
GTGCATCTTCGCCGGCGTAGAGCCGCGCGCAGGCGCGCGGCTCCACGCCGGCGAAGATGCACCACATGAGCCCGGCTCGGTACGGTCAGACGGAACGCTACTGCGCGAGTCGCCTCCCCCGAGGTCAACAATGGGGCGGGGACGAGTGGGTGGGGTTCGGTGTCGGTCTTGAAGCGTTGTGGGGTTGGGTTCGATGTCGGACTTGAACCGTTGAGGGGCTGGGTTCGGTGTCGGACTTGAAACGTTGAGGGATTGGGTTCGGTGTCGGACTTGAAACGTTGTGGAGCGGGGTTCGGTGTCGGTCTTGAAGCGTCGCGGGGCGTGTCTGTGCGAGGGGTTCACATGCGGGCCGCGATCCCTCGATGCAGACGCGCCGCGCCACCGCCCGGGGTTGAACTCGCGATTTGGCGAAGGCGCGAGATTCACTTGTCGCGGCCCTGATTCACTCCCCGGGGTCGAGAATGCCCGAGGGAACGACCGGCTCCACGCTCCCTGCTCCGCATTCCTCCCATCCTCCCTCTGCCTGGATTGATGACGATCACCTTCGCGCCCCGTACTCTGTCGCGCATCGATGGCGACACAGCCCGAAGGATCCCGGATGTCGCTGGGCGAGCATCTCGAGGAGCTGCGCAAGCGTCTTTTCCGCAGCGTGATCGTGCTCGCGATCGCGTTCGGCGGCGCGTGGTGGTTCAAGGAGGACCTCGCGGACCAGGTCATGTGGCCCTGGCACAACGCGGTCGCGCAGATCAACGCCGATCTCGCCACCCGCTACGAGGCCGAACTGGTCTTGAACCCGGAGATCCCGCGCTCGCGCTACTTCAAGAGCGACGATCCCGAGGAAAAAACGCTGCGCGACCCGATCGATCCGCGCCCGAACGCCTTTTCGATCACCGATCCATTCTTCTTCGCGCTCAACGTCTCGATCTACTTCGCCTGCTTTTTCGCCGGACCGTTCGTGCTTTGGCAGATCTGGCAGTTCATCGCCGCCGGTCTCTACAAGCACGAAAAGCGGCTCGTCTACATGTACTTCCCGATCAGCATCCTGCTGTTTCTGGCGGGTGTCTTGTTCTGCTTCGTGTGGATCATCCCGACCGGCATGTACTACTTGCCGAGCATCCTGCCGCTCGACTCGGTGCGCACGACGCTCGGCTTGAACGGCTACTTCGAATTCGTGTCGACCTTGTGCCTCGCGATGGGCGTGATGTTCCAGCTGCCGCTGGTGATGATCTTCCTGTCGAGTCTGGGGCTCGTCGAGCCCAAGACCTACTCGAAGTACCGCCCGCACTTCCTGATCGGCGCGTTGTTCATCGCCGGCGTCGTGACACCCGGACCCGATTGGATCAGTCAGGTGCTGATGACGATTCCGATCTACGTCCTCTACGAACTCGGCATCATCGTGGCGCGCTGGCGTTCGCGACCGCGGCGGTTGCCGGGTGAGGCGCGCGGGTGAGCCGGGTGACGCGTGAGCGCGCCGTCGCTCTGGTCGCGACCGGAGACGAATTGATCCTGGGTGCGCACGCGGACTCGAACTCGGGCGTGATCGCACGGCGGTTACTCGATCTGGGCTTCGAACCGCGCCGTTTCGTGGTCTTGGGTGACGACGAGGACGGCCTCGTTCACGAATTGCTCGAACTGGCGGCAGCGCACGGCGTGATCATCCTGACGGGCGGACTGGGGCCGACTCTGGACGA
This sequence comes from Planctomycetota bacterium, assembly GCA_016795245.1. Lineage (GTDB taxonomy): Bacteria > Planctomycetota > UBA1135 > UBA1135 > JAEUIA01. Next base: position 1,692 of record JAEUIA010000001.1, read on the forward strand.
CGTGACGCGACACGCTTGCGCGCGCGCGGCCGGTGTCGCGCTGGAATCGAACGCGGACGTGTTGCGCGATTTGAAGGCGCTGTTTGCGAGTCGCGGCCGACCCTTCGCTGCGGCGAACGAAAGACAGGCGCTGTTCCCGCGCGGCTCGCGTGTGTTGCCCAACGCGCACGGCACGGCCGCCGGTTTCGAACTCGTGATCGCGGGGGCGCGCGTGTTCGCGCTGCCCGGCCCGCCGCGCGAGATGATGCCGATGCTCGAGGAATCCGTGCTGCCGCGGCTCGCGGAAGGACTCGGCGCGAGTGGGTATTACGAACGTCGCTCCTTGTACTTGTTCGGTCTGCCGGAGAGCACGTTCGCCGACATGTGCGGCGCGTGGATGAGTCGCGACGAGAACCCGCTCGTCGGCGTGACGGCGCAACACGGCGTGCTCTCGGTGTCGCTGCGCGCCGAAGCGCCGACGCGTGCTGCGGCAACGGCGGTCGTCGAGGCGCGTGCAGGCGAAATGCGCGCGCGCTTCGGCGAGTGGCTCTTCAGCGACACGGACGCCGAACCGCACAGCGCACTGGGCCGCGTGCTGCTCGAGCGCAAGGTGCGCGTCGCGATCGCCGAATCGTGCACGGGCGGACTCGCCTCGGAGAAGCTCACGCGCGTCCCGGGCATCAGCGCCGTCTTCGAGCGCGGACTGATCGCGTATTCGAATGGCGCGAAGACAGCACTCCTGGGTGTGGAGCCCGCGCTGCTCGCCGCCCACGGCGCGGTGAGCGGCCCGGTCGCCGAGGCCATGGCGCTCGGGGCCGCGCGCTCCGCCGGCGCCGACTTTGCGGTTTCGATCACCGGCGTCGCCGGCCCGGACGGCGGGACCGAATCCAAGCCGGTCGGGCTGGTGTGGTTCGGGCTGTACGCGCGCGGGGGAGTCGCGAGCGAGGAACGGCGCTTCGTGGTGCGGGAACGGGGCCTGATCCGCGAGTTCGCGGCCAATACGGCTCTGGAACTGCTGCGCCGGGCCGTGATTCGTTGACCGCGGGGGATTGGACCGATATCGTCTGCGGCCCGATCGCGCGCTACCCCGTGGTGTAATCGGTAACACAACAGGTTTTGGTCCTGTTATTCCTGGTTCGAGTCCAGGCGGGGTAACCAATCGCGCGCCCGCGTGGTGGCGCGCGCCGCCTGCGGGCGGATGGATGCGCACGGCGTCGGCCGCTGGACGAGCGCGATTCAGGCCGGTTGCAGGTCCTGATCCGAATCCTCTCGGGACCGCGCACTGCGTAGGGGGGAAGGTACCCTCGTTCCCGTCGCGACCAGGGAAGTTCCCCGTCTCCTTCACGTCCACCCCCGCCATGAACACCGCCATGCGCATCTTTCTCCGCTGTCTGTTGCCTGTCCTGCTCCTCGCCCCCGGTCTGCGCGCCCAGGGTCTGGTGCAGATCTCGCTCTCCGGCGCCATCGACACGCCCGGCGGCGGCAACGTCGAAATCGAGGTCAGCTACCTGAATCGCAACGACAACGACGCGCCCGTCACGGCGACCATCGCGCTCGTCTTGGGAGAGAGCACCAGTGCGTTCGACGTGGCGTTGCTCGTGGCGCGCCGCCTCGAGAGCCACAACCTGCGCGTCACGACTTCAGGTCCGTCGACGCCGATGCGCGGGCCCGTGAACTTGTTCGTCGAGGGCGTTGTCGCCGTCGGTCTGCGGCTCGGACAGGGTCTCAACGCGAGCGTGACTTTGTGCGAAGATCGGCCGTTGAGCATCAAGCTGACGCCCGGGCGCGAGTCCAAGAAGGGCGCGAGCATCTCGGTCGTGGCGCACACGTGGTTGGAGCGCACCAAGGAAGTCGGGCGCGTCACCGTGCGCGAGACCTTTCCGGAGAAGAGCGAGCCGACGGATGTGGCCGCGCGCCTCGTCCGTGCCGCGATCGGCGTCGGCTGGACATCGGAATTGACCGGACACTACACCTGGCTGCCCGGCGCCATGACCGAGACCGAGCGCGTGACCGCGTGCAGCATCGAATTGCGATCGAATGCGGATTGGCGGCTCGACGTGGTGCTGGCGCCGCGCACGGCGCCGCGCTGAGCGGTTGCCAGGCCCTCAGCGCGAGTGCACGAAATCGTGCGACACGTAGCGCTTGCCCAGCTCGCGCGCCGCGGTGCGCTCGTCCGCGTCGGGCACGGCGGTCTCGAAATCGAGCGCGAACGCGGTGCGGAAGCTGTGCTTGATCGCTTCGGCGACGTCGTGCACCGCGAGTTCGGGCGCACGTGCGCGCAAGGTGGCGATCTCGCCCTCGAGGCTAGACGTGGCCAGTTTGATCGACCCGTGGTGCAAGACGCGCCCCCGGGTGCGTCGTTGCGCCGAGCCGACACCCTTGCGATCGTCCCACACGATGTCCAGATCGGTCGAGTGGTGGAAACACATGCCGGTAGTCTTGCGATCGGAAGCGAGCGCACGAGCCCCGCGCAGTTGCGCGTCGATCTCGAAGGTGGCGAGCGCCGTGCACAGCGCGCCGTGCACACGCATGTACGACTCGGCGATCACGCCGGCGTAGAGCGGATGTGACGCCGGGGCACTGATCGAGAAGGTGAGTTCGTGCACGTGGTGGATCGCACCGCCGCCGGTGATGCGGCGCACGAGCGCACCGGTGCGTTCGCAGCCGGGCACGTCGCGGACCTTTTGGAAGTAGCCCAGGGACAACGTGTCCGGGCTCCAGGTGTAGAAACGCAACGTGACGCCGCCGTCGCGCGACAGCGTCAGAGCTTCGTCCAGGCCCATGTTGAACGCGGGGTCGGCGCCCCACGTCGTGATCACGCGCCAGGTCTCCACGCGGCTCTACGACTCCTCGGGGAGCGCGACGGCGCTACGCGTACGCTTCCATCGGCAGGCAGGCGCACACGAGGTTGCGATCGCCGTAGGCGTTGTCGATCCGCGCCGAAGCCGGCCAGAATTTGTGCGCGCGCGTCCAGGGCGCGGGGAAGGCGGCTTCCTCACGCGAGTAGGGATGGGCCCACGCGTCGGCGCAGACCATCTCCATCGTGTGCGGCGCGTTCTTCAGCGGATTGTCGGCCCGGTCGAGCTCGCCGCTCTCCACCCGCGCGATCTCGCGTCGAATCGCGATGAGCGCGTCGCAGAAGCGATCGAGCTCGGCCAACGACTCACTCTCGGTCGGCTCGATCATGAGCGTGCCGGCGACCGGCCAGCTCATCGTCGGCGCATGGAAACCGTAGTCCATCAAACGCTTCGCGACGTCCTCGACCTCGACGCCGGCGGCCTTCAGCGGCCTGCAGTCGATGATGCACTCGTGCGCCACGAGATCGTGCGCGCCGGTGTAGAGGATCGGGTAGTGCGGGGCGAGACGCTTCGCGATGTAGTTGGCGTTCAAGATCGCGACTTGCGTCGCCTTCTTGAGTCCCGCGCCGCCCATCATCGCGATGTACATCCACGAGATCGGCAGGATGCTCGCGCTGCCCCACGGCGCCGACGAGATCGCACCGATCGCATTTTGTCCGCCGGTCTTGATCAGCGGATTGCCCGGCAGATAGGGCGCGAGTTGCTTGGCGACGCAGATCGGGCCCATGCCCGGCCCGCCGCCGCCGTGCGGGATGCAGAAGGTCTTGTGCAGGTTCAAATGGCACACGTCCGCGCCGATGTCGCCCGGTCGCGTGAGCCCGACCTGCGCGTTCATGTTCGCGCCGTCCATGTAGACCTGTCCGCCGCTCTGGTGGATCAGCTTGCAGATCTCCTTGATCGTCGCCTCGAACACGCCGTGCGTGCTCGGGTAGGTGATCATCAGCGCCGCCAGCTCGTTCTTGTGCGCGTCGATCTTCGCGCGCAGGTCGGGCATGTCGATGTTGCCGTCATCGTCGCACTCGACGACGACGACCTTCATGCCGGCCATCACAGCGCTGGCGGGGTTGGTCCCGTGCGCCGAGCGCGGGATCAAGCACACGTTGCGCTGCGTGTCGCCGCGCTCCTGGTGGTAGGCGCGGATGACTTGCAGACCGGCGTATTCGCCCGCCGAGCCCGCGTTCGGTTGCAGCGACACGGCGTGGAAGCCCGTGATCTCCGCCAGCCAGATCTCGAGATCGGCGAAGAGCTTCTGGTAGCCCGCCGTCTGGGTCGTCGGCGCGAAAGGATGGATCTTGCCGAAGCCCGGGAACGTGATCGGCAGCATCTCGGCCGCCGCGTTGAGTTTCATCGTGCACGAGCCGAGCGGGATCATCGACGTCGTCAGCGACAGATCGCGCGAAGCGAGGCGCTGCAGGTAGCGCATCATCTCGGATTCCGAGTGGTGCGTGTTGAAGACCGGGTGCTCCATGAACGGCGTCTTGCGCCCCAGAGCACCGAAGTTCTGCGCGGCGGTTTCGCCGCCGAGGGCCTCCACCGTCGCGACGTCGAACTTCTTCGACGTGAACACGGACAGCAGATCGGCGACGTCCGCAGCCGTCGTCGTCTCCGCCAGCGCGACGCCCAGACCGTCGGCGTAGACGCGCAGGTTGATGCGCTTCAAGTCTGCCGCTGCGCGCACACGCTGCAGATCGGCCGCGCCGAGGTCGATGCGCAAGGTGTCGAAGAACACCCCCGGACGCACGCGCTTCTGTTCGCGCCGCAGACCCTCGGCCAGCGTGGCGGTCAGATGGTGCACACGCCCGGCGATCTGCCGCAGTCCGTTCGGCCCGTGGTAGGTGCCGTACGCGCCCGCGATCACGGCCAGGAGCACCTGCGCCGTGCAGATGTTGCTCGTGGCCTTTTCGCGGCGGATGTGCTGTTCGCGCGTCTGCAAGGCGAGGCGCAACGCGCGCTTGCCTTGCTTGTCGATCGAAACGCCGACCAGACGCCCGGGGAGTCCGCGTTTGTAGGCATTCTTCGTGGCGAAGTAGGCCGCGTGCGGACCGCCGTAGCCGAGCGGCACGCCGAAGCGTTGCGTGTTGCCGACGGCGATGTCCGCGCCGAATTGGCCCGGCGACTCCAGCAGACACAACGACAACAGATCCGCGGCGACGGTGACCAACGCTCCCGCGGCGTGCGCGCGTTCGCAGAAGTCCTTGAAGTCGCACACGATGCCGTCGGTGTTCGGGTACTGCACCAGCGCGCCGAACACGCGCTGGGCCGCGAAGTCAAACGTGAGCGGATCACCGACCACGATCTCGATCCCTAGCGGCAGCGCGCGCTGACGCACGACGTCGATCGTCTGGGGATGGCAATCGGCCGCCACGAAGAACGACTGCACGGTCTTGTCCTTGGCGACCTCGAATGCGAGTCCCATCGCCTCGGCCGCGGCCGTGCCCTCGTCGAGCATCGACGAGTTGGCGATCTCGAGGCCGGTCAGGTCGATGATCATCGTCTGGAAGTTGAGCAGCGCTTCCAGGCGTCCCTGGCTGATCTCGGGCTGGTAGGGCGTGTACTGCGTGTACCAGCCCGGGTTCTCCAGGATGTTGCGCACGAGCACAGCCGGCGTGACCGTGTCGTGGTAACCGAGCCCGAGGAACGAGCGCCACACCGGATTCGCCGCCGCCAAAGCGCTCACTTCCGCGAGCGCCGCGCGTTCACTCTTGCCTGCCGGGATCGCGAGCTCACGCCCGAGCTGAATCTCGTTCGGCACCGCCGCCGACGACAGCTCGCCCAGCGAGCCGTATCCGAGCACCTTCAGCATAGCCTTCACTTCGGCGTCATCGGGGCCGATGTGTCGCGCCTCGAAGCGCTCTTCCTGGAAGCGAGTGGGGGTCACGTGCATGGTGGAAGCCGTCGTCTGAGATTCGGTTTGCAGATCGCCCGCGCGGCCGGCGGCCGGATGCGCGAGAGGGGGTGTGCGCGCGTCGCTCATGATGATCAGTGCGCTTTTTCAGCGAGGAACTTCTCGTAGGCCTTGGCGTCCATGAGCTTGTCGAGGCTCTTCGCGTCCGGGCGGATGCGGATCAGCCAGCCTTCCTTCCACGGATCCTTCGACAGCACTTCGAGGTGCTCTTCGATCGAGGAATTGATCTCGATCACTTCGCCCGCCACGGGGCAGTTGAGGTCGGCGACGGCCTTCACGGATTCGATCTCGCCGAAGGTCTCGCCGGCCTTCAGGATGCGCCCGACTTCGGGCAGATCGCAGTAGACGAGGTCGCCTTCGTTGCCGTTCGACAGCTCGACGACGGCGAAATCAGTGATGCCGATGAGCATCGTGTCGCCGTCGGGCTTGATCCACTCGTGCGTTTCGCAGTAGCGGCGGTCGTCGGGACGCGAAGTCTTGGAGCGCGTGTCAGCCATGGGGATCTCTTTCAGTGCGTTTGGGGTTTGGATGCGATGCGATCACTTGCGTGTACGTGAGAAGAACGGAAGCGCGCAGTACTCGGCGGGCTGGCGCTTGTCCTTGATGTCGATCTCGACCTTGTCACCGGGCTTGCCGTGCGCGAGCGGGACGTAGGCCGTGCCGATGTTCGAATTCACGGTCGGCGAGACCGAACCGGATACGACGTAGCCGATTTTCTCGGGGCCCGCGTAGAGCTCGTAGCCTTGACGCGGCACGCGCGGACCGGCGGTCTTGATGCCGACCAGGTGACGCGTCTTCTTCTGCGCCAGTCGTTCGAGCGGCGCGCGCCCGATCCAGTCGCCTTTCTCGGGCTTGAACGAGACGCCGAATTCGAGTCCGGCCTCGATCGGATTGTGCGTGGCGTCGATCTCGTGACCGTAGAGCGGCATGCCGGCTTCGAGTCGCAGTGTGTCGCGCGCGCCCAGGCCGATGGGCTTCAGTCCGTGCTTCGCGCCGTGCGCGAGGCACTCGTTCCAGACGCGCACGGCCTCGCTCTTCGGTACATACAGCTCAAATCCGTCCTCGCCGGTGTAGCCCGTGCGCGAGACGCGCATGTCGGCGATGCCGGAGACCGTGCCGTACTTGAACTTGTAGTAGCCGATCGACGCCAGGTCTAGATCGCGCGTCAGCTCCTGCAGCGTCGCCTGACTGGCCTGTCCTTGCAGTGCGATCATCGCGAGCGCGTCGGTCTGGTCTTCGATCTTCACGTCGAAGCCTTTGGAATGTTCGCGCATCCACGCCAGGTCGACGTCCGTGTTCGAGGCGTTGACGACCAGGAACACTTCGTCCTCGCTGCGGTACACCAACAGGTCGTCGATCGGATTCCCATCCGCGCGGCAGAACAGCGAATAGCGGATCGAGCCGAGCGGGATCTTGGCCACGAAGTTCGTGCAGATCTTGTCCAGGAAGCGCTCGCGATCCGCGCCGGTCACGCGCACGCGCCCCATGTGCGACAGGTCGAACAGCCCGGCCTTGGTGCGCACGGTCACGACCTCTTCCAAGATGGGGCCGTACTGCACCGGCATGTGCCAGCCGCCGAACTCGACCATCTTGGCCGAGAGCTTCTCGTGCGCGTCGTGGAGCGGGGTCTTTTTCATCGTGTGTCTGGCCGGCGCGGGGGATGGGGTGCGGGTAGGAACGAAAGAGGGGCGCAGCGGTGATCCGTTGCGCCCCTGTTCGAGTGAGCACGGCCATCGCTGTCCGCGCGCTGTTCAGGGTCACCTCCGACCGTGAGTCCTGGAGCCTGAGAGTTTCGCGCATGGCGCTTGCCCCTTCGGCGTCCGCGTCGGGCGCGTGGCCCGGCTCGGAACTCTCCCCACGGTCGGTGAGACGAGTTTTAGGTGAGGCACTGTAGTGGACGGGCGCGCGGCCGCCAAGAGACCCGCGACCCTATCCGGCCGGGCCACCCGATGCGGGATAGATTTGAGCGTGAGAACCCCGCTCGCTCCCCGCGGAAAGGCCTCGCGTCTCCTGTGCGCGTGCGCCCTGGCTTTGGCTCTGCCCCATGCCGTGCGTGCCCAGAGTGCGTTTCAACCCGGATTGCGCTGGCGCGCGGCGCCGAATGCGGCGCTGCCCACGATCCCGCGGTCGCTCGCGTTCACGGCGGACGGCAACTTCGTCTGGACGGCGGCGAACGGTCCCTACACGCGGCTGCAGTTGTTCGCCGCGCACGCGGACGGGCTGGTCGCGGCTCCACTCGCGGATCTGACGCAACCAGGCGCCTTGGGTGCGCTGTGCGTCGCAGGCAGCGACGCGCAGGACGCGCTCTACGCGCTGGTGCAGATGCCGGCGCCAGACAGCACGCACCGCGCGACGATCGTCTCGCGCTACTCGGCCCTCGCGGCGGCTTCGACCGGCGTGCTGAGCACGGTCTGGACCTTCGACTCGCTCTTGCGTGCGAACGGTCCGGCGCGTCTCGCTTGCAGTGCGAACGGAGGGCGCGTGTTCGTCGCCAATTGGAACGGTCCGACTCCGGAGATGCGCATCGACGTCCTCGACGGTGCGACCGGTGCACCGCTCGCGAGCACGATGCTCTTTGCCGCGGCCTTGAACGAGATGTGCGTGTCGGCCGACGGGACGCGCGCCGCGATCGTCGCCGGACAGTCGTTGTGGTTCATCGACGGCAATGCGACACCCGTCTACCAGGAAGCTCTGCCGCTCGCGACTTCGGCGGTCTCCCTGTCCGGCGACGGCGCCGTGTGCGCAGTCGGCGGTGCGCGCGTGCGCGTGCTCGCGCAAGGCGCTCAAGCCTACGCCACGCGCTTCGACGTCTTCGGCAATCCGGGTGAGGTCGCGACGCGCGTGGCGCTGAGTCGCGATGCGAGCACGCTGGCCATCGGCTGGTGGAACGCGACCACCGGCGTCACGGTGCGTTTCGAGATCATCGACGCCGCGAGCGGCACGCGCATCTTCCAGCGCACGCTCGCGGGCGCTCCCGGCGGGCTGCAAAACGCGCCCGAAATCGTGCGCATCTCGGCCGACGGCAGTCGCGCGGCACTGGGCGCGTGGGGTGACGGCGTCTCCACCCCGGAGATGCTCCTGTGGGACAGGGCGGGCAATGCGATCGTGCTCGAAGCGGATCTCGCGGGCAGCGTATTTGCCCTCGATCTCGACGCCGGCGGCCGGCGACTCGCGCTGGGTGTGAAGGGTGCGCACGCCAATCAGTTCGCAGCCAGCGGCGAGTTTCGTCTGCACGACACCGCCGAGGCCGAGACCGTCGTCTTGAATGCGCCACGCGTCGGCGGAGTCATGCACGTGGCCGCGCGATCTCCCGGTGCAGTCGCAGTGGCCTTTCTTTCCGGGCAGCGCGCACCCACCCCGGTGGCGCTCGCCGGTGTCGGCGGAACGCTCGCATTGAACCGCGCCACGATGATCGTGCAGCGCCGCGCGCCGGACGCCGCGGGTGAAGCCACGTTGTCCGTGGCGATTCCGAACGACCCGGCGTTGATCGGTACGTACCGCCACCTCCAAACGGCGTTCTTCGTCAACGGGGCCTGGACGATCGGCCCGACCGTGCTCGACTTGATCGTCTACTGATCCGTGCCGGCGCGGATTTCAGCGGCGCACCGGAACGAATTTCCGCGTGCAACGAATGACGCGTGAAGCGTCGTGCGGGCGTCAAGCGAACGCGATTCGTCCGACATCCTCAAGATCACGGTAGCCGTGCTCGATACGGAACTCAGTTCGCGTCCTTCCCACGAGGGCGCGATTGTCCCGTCACCGTCCACAGTCCCTCTCGCAATCGAACGAGTCGGGACTGACAGGCTCTCGCGGCCTGGTTTTCGAGCATCGATTGAGGTCCACCAGATGAGTCTTGGGAAACTTGTGAGCATCCTGGCGCTGGGAGCGCTGTTCTTCCCGGCCTTCGGCTGCAGCAGCAAAGGCACTGATGAGGCGACGAACACGATCACGAACGTGTTGCAGGATCTGACTCTGGACGCCAGCGGCGCGACTACCGTCGTGACGTTCTCGTCCACGCGCGGCTTGTCCGGCGCCACCCTCGCGAACTTCGAGTGCGACACCGGCCAACTCGCGACCGGGGTCACGGTCAGCGGCAGCTCGGCCACGATCGTGTGGGACACCTACGTCTCGCCGTCGAGTCGCGTTCGCGTGGTGGGCCGTAGCGGGATCTCCGGAAACTACTTCGACGTCAGCACGAGCAGCACGACGGTTCCGACGTTCACGATCGCGAACGGCACGCAGACGAGCTCGCTCGGAGGCGACTCGTTCGACGTCGTCTTCAGCGGCACGCACGTCGTCGAGAGCGACGTCGAAGACCTGTCGAAGTGGACGCTCACGATCAACAGCACGAACCTCGACCTGACGGGCTCGACGATCGTGTTCAACCCGACGACCCAGGAGGCCACGTTCACGCTCGGAACGATGGCCAACCTGCACGCGAACTTCACGGTCACGGCTGACGGCGTGCGCGCCGTTTCCGACGCGATTCTCAGCTCGACGACCGTGGCCGGCACCGCGACCGGCGACACCACCGCGCCGACGCTCGTCAGCGCGACCCAGAACCTGACCGAAGACGAATTCGGCCGCGTCGTCGACTTCCTGTTCAGCGAACCGATGGACCCGGTCTTCTCGGTGCAATTGAGCCACTTCGGCGTCACGTCGCCCGACATCGCCGTCACGGTCACGCGCCCGACCGACGACACGCTGCGCGTCGCGTTCAACAACCCGATCGTCCCCGGTCTGGACACGGTCAGCCTGACGAGCCTGGTCGACGCGCACGGCGTCGCCTTCGTCGACGCGGTCACGCCGATCACGCAGCCTTCGCCGGTCGCCAATGCGTACGCATCGACCAACGCGAATACCGTGGCCAACGCGGGCGGGGACAACATCGTCGTCGTGACGACGCAGGCTTTCGATCCCGATACGGCCGAGGATCCGGCTGCCTGGTCGCTTTTCGTGGACTTCACGCCGGTCGATCTCACGCAACAAACGCTGAGCTACGACCTGGCGACGAAGACCCTCACCATCGCGCTCAACTTCGACATGCAGAACGGTGATGCATTCGACATCACCGGCGTGTCCGTCGTGGACGTCGACGGCCAGACTTTCACACTCACCTCGCTCGGCAGCGCCGGCGGTGACGTGACCGCGCCGACCATCGGAAGCGTCGTTCAGAACCGCAACATCGATTCGACCGGCAAGACGCTCGTCGTGCAGTTCTCCGAGCACCTGGAGCAGACGACTGCGGAGACGACCTCCAACTGGGCCGTGTCCGGTGCTCAGAATCTGACCACGGCGACCCTGCTCGGCGGTGGTGATTCCGTGCGTCTCGAGTTCGACGCGCTCGTCGTCCCCGGTGACGTGACGCTCTCGGCGCAGAACGTGACCGACCTGGCCGGCAACGCCATGGCGACCGCGGTCGGGGTGACGATCGGCAAGACCGATGTCGCCGCGCCCAGCCCGGTCACGGTCCTCGGCACCGCCGTCGAAGGTGCGTTCGACGACACCGTCGCCGTCGTGTTCGACGACGACATGATCCCCGCGGAAGTCACGAACCCCGACAACTGGTCGGTCGAGTCGCCCACGGGCAACCTGATTTCGACCACCGGCGACCTCGTGACCTACGACACGAACTCCAAGACGGCGACGCTGACGCTTCAAAACGCCGGCAATCTGCAGCGCGGAGACGACGTTCGCGTCGTCTTCTCCGGCTGTCGCGACCTGGCCGGCAACACGGTCAACGGAACGGGCGTCACCGGCACGATCACGTCGGAGACGAGCCTGCCCGTCGTGCAATCGATCTACCGCGACTCGGTCAACCTCGACCAGCTCGTGGTCACCTTCAGCGAGCCCTGCGCCAACGCGGGCGACCTCTACAACGGCCTGACCAACATCGAAGGCGTGCGCTACATCCTGCGCACTTCCGGTGGTGCGCTGCGTGGCACGCCCACAGCAGCGGCTCCCTCGGTCGACCTCAACTCCGTGCGCTTGACGTTCGGATTCGTGGTCGACTCGACGGATACGCTCGACATCGCGGGCGTGGTCGACATGTGCGGGAATCCGCAGTTCCCCGACTTCGCCCGCACGACGGTCGCACAGGACACGACGGTTCCGTCGCTTTCGACGGGCACGTCGCTGGTCGCTGCGCTCTCCGGTGAGAACAACGACGTGATGACGATCACCTTCGATCGCCCGATGAGCCCGTTCAGGATCACGGACAAAGCGAACTACTCGATCGTCGGTCCGGCAACCGTGGACCTGGAGAACGCGCAGCTGCGCTTCGACGGCGTGAGCACCGTCACCGTGGGCTTGCGCAACTTCGTCGGACACGATGTCCAAACGGGAGCGTCCTACACGATCACGGCCAACAACGTCTGGTCGGCTCAGGGCGTCAAGCGCACCACCGTCTCGACGGATGCGGGTCTCATCGCGATCGGCGACTCGGCCAGCCCGACGGTCTCCGTCGGCAACGTCAAGCTCGATCCCGTGACGGCCAACTCGATCTTGATCGAAGCCGACGAAGCGCTCGACATCGCAGCCGCCACGAACCCCGCGGCGTACGACTACGACAGCGGCAACATCGCGACTGCGGCCGAGCTCGTCGGCCCGCGCGTCGTGCGCGTGACGTTCGGCGTGACGCCGATCATCGGTCAGAACGTCCAGTTCACCGCGCAGGATCTGGCCGGCAACGCGACGGGAACGATCACGCGCGCCGTCGCGGCGGCCGACACGACGGCACCGCTCGTCGTCAGCGTCGCAGGTCTGGCGGTTCCGAACCGCGGCCGCGACACGGTGACCGTGGTGTTCGACGAACAGGTCGACACCGCCTATGCGCTGACAGCTGCGAACTACGCCATCACGAACGGTTCGCGCACGCTGAACCCCGCTCTCGCGATCCTGACGTACGACAGCACCTCGCGCGCCGTCACCATGCGCTTCCCGCAGGGGCAGGAACTCGACGCCAACGCGTCGATCTCCGTCACCGTGCAGAACATCCGCGACTTGAGCGGCAACGTCATGGGAGCTCCCGTGGTGCTGGTCGGAGCCGTCACCGGCGACACTTTCCCGCCGTCCATCTACGGCGCGTTCGTCAACTTGCGCACCGATCCGACGGGCCGGACCATCGACGTGAGCTTCGATGAAGACGTCGACGAGACCTTCGTGGGCACGTCATTGAACTGGAGTGCGAGCGGCGGGCCGACCGTCACGACGGCGACGGTGATGGAAGGCAATCGTGTGCGCCTCGTGCTCACCGGTGCCCTGGGCGTGTTCGACGCAGTCGGCATCAACAACCTGCCCGACCTGGCGAACAACATCGCGGGCGCACTGCTCGTCGATCCGTTCGAGTGAGGGTCGATCGTGGTCGGAACTTTCTTCCCTACCGTGAAGTTTCCGACGCAGATCGTATGTGAACAGCGGGCCGTCGCACGGAAAGCGTGCGACGGCCCGCCGTCTTTCGCGGCTGGCGCTACAGAAGCGAGCTTCGCAAGCACGATAGGGGAGGAACGAACTGGACGACGTCCTGTCGCGAGCCCCGCGACCGGTCAGCGTCCATCGCATGAGGAACGAGTTTGAGCGCGCAGGCCCCCGAAAGTAACGTCTTCGTCGACGACATCGTCACCGCCCTCACGGGGCCGGTGGATGCCACCGGCTACGCTACGACCGCACTGAAAGATCAGATGCGGCGCGCCGCGGCGGAATTCGACCAGCGCACCGCCGAAGCCTTCGCGCGCGCCCTGCTCGAGTCGTTGTGCGCCGAGCAATTCGACGTACGTCGCCTCGAAGCGCTCCTCATCCTGGGGCTTGCACACCCGACGATTCTCGACCACCACCGTATCTCGCTGCGGACCGAGGGTCGGCGCCTGGCGTTGCTGCTCGAATCGCAAGGGCAGACCGAGCGTGCGCGCTGCCTCAAAGAAGTCATCGAACAACAGCTCGGCAGCGACGACTACATCGAGGAGGTCGACGAGGCGGACGGTCGCACGGCCGACGAACTCGAAGAAGAAATCGCGACCTACCTCGAGCGCGCCGACAAGGCGGCGGCGAAGGGCAACAACACCGAAGCCATTCGTTGGCTGCAGGAGATCGTCGCCCTCGATCGCAATCGCCGGGACGTCGCGCGCATGATTCGCGATCTGCGCTGGAGCGAGAAAGAACGCAAGGCGAAGAACAGCCAGCGCCTGAAATACGCCGGCGTCATCCTCCTGTTGGGAGCTGTCGTCGCCGGAGTGTTCGCGCGCGAATCCTACATCGACATGGCCTATCGCGACGTGCCCAAGAGCGGGCCTGACCTGGCCGGACTGCACCTGCGGCTGGATGCAGTCGATGCGCTCTTGGACTCCCACTACGTGTGGTTCGGGATGGGCACGGCCTTGCGCGAGCAAGGCCGCTTGCGGCGAGAGATCGAGAAGATCGAAGCCGAGGCCGCCGAACGCGCAAGCGCAGTGGCGCTCGAACAGGCACGCAAGATCGAGAACGCCGAGGCTGCGCGCAGCCGCGGCATGCTGCTGGCCCAGAAGGGTCAGTTCGAAGAGGCGCTGGCGGATCTCCGTCAAGCGCTCGAACTCTCCGACGCCAAGTGGTCGGAGCGCGACCAAGTCACCGCCAACGTCGCCGCGATCGAGTCGTGGTTGAAGAAATCACGCTGACCCGGACCCGACCCACGGAACCCCCATGAGCTTCTTCAAACGATGGTTGTCGAGCAGCCGAGTCCGACGCGCCCAGAAGCGCGTCTCGAAGGACCCGTCCGCGCGTGCCTACGCCGAACTTGCCCAGGAGCACGCAGTCCTCGGCAACCTGGCCGAGGTCCAGCGCGCGACCGGCGAAGGCCTGCGCCTCTTCCCCGGCGATCCGGAGCTGCGGCGCCTCGACACGCGCGCACGATCGCTGCTGCTCGAAGGCCGCACGCGCCAACTGCAAGTCGAACTGAAGGCCGCGCCGCGTCCGGCGCTGTGGAAGGAACTCTGCGAGATCCTCCTCGAGTCGGGCCGCGTCGCGCGTGCCGAAGAGGTCGCGATCGAGTGGTTCCAGGCCACGCGCAGCGGCGAAGCGCAGCTCTTGCGCGGTCAAGCGCGCGCGGATCGGTTCTTCGCCGATCGTCGTCGCGACGACGGTCGCATCGCGCACGAACTCATCCAATCCGCGATCAACATGTTGCCCGGTGATCCGCGTCCGCTGCGGCTGCACCTGCAACTCGTGCAGCGCTGCGGAGCCTGGGGCGACGCGCGCGCGGCGTTGACGAAGCTCCTGGAGCACTTCCCGGGCGATCCCTCTCTCGAGGCGCGCTACCGCACGATCGATGCGTTGTCGGAGAACAGCAAGACCTTCGAACAAGCCTTGCGTGAGGTCGAGAAGACCGGCCGCCTGGCCGACGAGGAGCCCGAGTCGGCGCGTCCGACCGGTTCGCCCGCGAGCATCCGTCCGCTGCTTCAGTCCATGCTGCAGCAGGAAAGTGTTCAGGCCGCCTTCTTCGTGCGCGGAGCCACGGCCCTCGTGCAGGGCCCCAAGGGTGCTACCGCGGAACGTCTTGCGCGCGGCGTGCGCGAGATCGTCATGAACTCGAAAACGACCTCGCGCAAGCTCGGATTGGGCGCTGCACGCGAGGTGCGCGTCGACGGCGCCTTCGGAACGCTGCTCCTCGCGCCCGGTGAGTACGGCTCGGGTGCCGTGTGGTGTGATCGCGAACCGACGCGGCAGCACGAGCAGTCGTTGCGCGATCTCGCGGTCGCTTCCGGCGACAGAACGGAGAACGAAGAGTGAGACACGTCCTCGAACCTCTCGCGCGAATTCCCGGTGTGCGTGTGGCGATGC
Source organism: Planctomycetota bacterium (assembly GCA_016795245.1). Taxonomy (GTDB): domain Bacteria; phylum Planctomycetota; class UBA1135; order UBA1135; genus JAEUIA01. The sequence continues at coordinate 17,244 of JAEUIA010000001.1, forward strand.
TCGTCACGCCTGACGGCGTGCCGATCGTGATCCACGGTGAACGCCGCGCATCGCGTCGCGCCGACAGCAACGGCACCGGCCGACGTCGCAGCGACTTCGGCATCCAATCGACCGACGACATGCAAGCCTGGGCGGCTCTAGGGACGTCCTGGGTGCGTGATGTCACGCGCACGATCGCGCCGCTCTCCTGGAGCGCGCCGGTGCGCATGGTGTTGCACGCGGCACGCGGAACCATGATCACCCTCCAAGGCCCGGGCGCGATCTTGCTGGTCGTACTCGACGCCGGCATGAGCGCGGAAGACCTGCGCCTGCCGATGGACGGCGCTGTCGCGCGCATGGAGCGCAAAGTGCGCGAACGTGAATCGAGAGACGTGCCGGACGTCGCACTCGATTCCCAACCGACCGTTCTGCCGCTGCGATCGGAATCGCGGAGCGCAGGTAGTGTCCCCAACCGGGGTAGCAAGTGGGTTTCTTCAAGCGGGAACGACAACCCCGAAGTCTCCGGGGAGTGAAACATGGTTCAGATCAACTTCGCCCAACGTCAAGTCAACGCCAAGATCGTCTACTACGGTCCCGGAATGTCGGGCAAGACGACCAACCTGGAGATCGTGCACCAGCGCGCTCCGGCGCCCAACCGCGGTGACTTGACCAGCATCAGCACCGACGGCGACCGCACGCTGTTCTTCGACTTCATGCCGCTCGATCTCGGCACGGTCGCCGGCATGCGCACGTGCTTCCAGATCTACACGGTCCCCGGTCAGGTCTACTACAACAGCACGCGCAAGCTCGTGTTGCAGGGTGTCGACGGCGTCGTGTTCGTGGCCGACAGCTCGGCTTCGATGATCGAGGAGAACCTGGAGTCGATGCGCAACCTCGAGCAGAACCTGGCCGAGTACGGCAAGTCGCTCGCGCAGATTCCGCTGATCATCCAATACAACAAGCGCGACTTGCCCGATGCGATGAGCCTCGACGACTTGAACGCCGCGCTCAACCCGCACAACGCGCCGTTTTTCGAAGCGATCGCGAATACGGGCCAGGGTGTCTTCCCGACGCTGAAGGCGCTGGCCGCACGCGTGCTCGAGAGCATCCACACGGGTGCGAAGTCGAGTGGTGCATCGACACCGACCTTGTTGCAGACCGGCTTTCACCCCGCGCCCGCTGCCGCTCAGCCGGCCGCGCCGGCGGCTGCCGCACAGCGCACGCTGCAGCAGACCGGCTTCCATCCGGCTCCGACGCCGCAGATCACGAAACAGGGCGCACGCCCCGGCACTCCGCAGCCGATCGCCGCAGCGGGCGGGATGCCGCCGCTGCCGAATCTGCCGGGCACGCCGCAGCGCAAGTTGCAGCAGACCGGTTTCCACCCCGCTCCCGCCGCTCAGCCTCAGGCCCAAGCACCCGGGTTCGGATACGGCGGACCGCAGGCGATGCAGGCACCCGCGCAGGTGGCGCAACAGCAAGCGGCGCAGCAACAGAGCAGCGGACTGCACATGATGCGCCCCGATCGCGGCAACGCGCCCGCGGCGACTCCGACGGCACGTCCGCGTCCGACTGCCGCACCCGCGGCCGGAACTGCGCCGCGTCGTGCAACGAAACCTGAAGGTTCACCGCGGATCCAACCGCGTGCCGCTCCGCTGCCCACTCCCACGGGCGGCAAGAAGCGGTTGGTTTACGTGGGAATCTTCGTCGCCGTCGCTCTGGGCATCGGCGCTGTCGTGGCCAAGATCGTCCTCAAGGTGTTCTAAGAGGAAATCACATGGGATCAGACCAAAAACTCCGCCGTGATCGCGTCGTGTTCTACGAGCGCGACATCAATCGCTTCGACGGTGAACTCGACGGCTTCCTTGAACTCTCATGTGCGCGTGCCGCGCTCCTGATCGACAAGGACGGCCACCTCGTGACGCGTCGGGGCGAAACCGACGAGAAGGCGATCGAATCGATCTGTGCCCTCGTCGCAGGTTCCTTCGCCGCCACGCGCGAACTCGCGCGCCTGATGGGTGAGGACCAGTTCAACACCCTCTACCACCAGGGCGGACGCGACAGCATTCAGATCTCGCTGGTCGCGAATCAGGCCTTGCTGGCGATGGTCTTCGACGACCGCACCAGCCTGGGTCTGGTGCGCTACTACTCCGTCGAAACCACCAAGCGCCTGGAGGAGATCCTGAACGAGATCAACGCCCGGGTGGGGGAGACCGAATCGCTCTCCAACGACTTCTCGAAGGACGCCACGGCGGCCCTCGACAAGCTCTTCTGATCCGCCGAAACGGAACGCAGACGGCCCCGCGCCCCCTTTCCACAGGGGCGCGGGGCCGTCCGCCGTTCCCGCCTCCTCGGCGCTTGCGCCGCCCGAGCCCGGCCGCTACTCTTTTCGCCCCTGAACCGGTCGGTGAAGCCTCCCGTGGCCCGCCGACCTCCCTGTCCGATCGCGGTCGCGCCGAGGCGCGCGACAGAAACAATGTGTCGCGCGAACGCGTGCGACGAGTTGGAGTCCGAATCACCCATGGCACGTGTCTGCACGATCTGCAACAAGCGCACGGAAGGCGGCAAGAGCGTCGCCCGTCGCGGTCTGCCCAAGAAGAAGGGTGGCGTCGGTCTGCGCTGCACCGGTCGGACGCTCCGCAAGTTCAAGCCGAACATCCAGAAGGTCCGCGCCGTCGTCGACGGTGTCGCGACCAAGGTGCGCGTCTGCACCCGTTGCCTGAAAAAGGGCAAGATCGCCAAAGCCACCCGCGGCCCGCTCGCCCAGGCGAGCTGATCAGCCCCGCGGCGAGGCGCCGCGCTGGCGAGCGACCCGCCGCGGATTCGCGGCGGCATTGGACCCGCAACGCAGTTCCTGCGCCGGCGTGCGACCAGGAGCGCAATCGCCGCGGCAGGCGTCTTGCTCGGCACGCCGGTCTTGCGATCCGGACGCCGCGCGCGATTTTTTTTTCGCGTACGCGGGAAACGGCGCGATCGAGTGGTCGCGGATGCGAGCGACGAACTCTCCAGCGTCGGCTGAGGTCGCGTCCGGCGCGCGGGATCGACCGCGGGCGTGAGTTGCGCGCGCCTGTGTCAGCGCGCTTTTCGCCCGTGATCTCGGGCGAATTCGCCGGCGTGCCGTGCGCCACGAGTGCAGCGCGCGCATCTCACGCGACCGTCTCAAGGGACGTCTGCCGCGCGCGCGCGTACGACCGCGTAGCACCGCTCGCCGTTCTCGCGGGAGTCGCCTCAGGAACCAAACTCCAAAAAAAGCCCGAGTTCGTGGGAAAGTTATCGAGTGAGTCTGCCGATGCCCTTCTTGATGTCGTGGGTACCGCGCCTACGTGGCGCCTAACCACGGACCCCATAAGTCCAAGGAGAATTACCTCATGGCGATGAAGAAGAAAGCTCGGAAGAAGGCTGGCAAGAAGAAGACGGTTCGCAAGGCAGCCAAGAAGGGCGCCCGCAAGAAGCGTCGTAAGGCCGCCCGCAAGTAGTGCGACCTTGGGAGGCTCTCAATGAATAAGAGCCACCTGGTTGACTATGTCGCGGAGGAGCTTCGAACCTCGAAGCTCCAAGCCTCTCTTCTGGTCGAGACCGTTCTCAACGGGATCAAGAAGGGCCTCAAGGAGGATCAGACCGTCACGCTCACCGGGTTCGGAACGTTCGAACTGAAATCGCGCAAAGCGCGCGTCGGACGCAACCCGCACACCGGAGAGCCCATCTCGATCGCAGCCGGCCGCAGGGTCGGTTTCCGGGTCGGGAAGGCACTCAAAGAGTCGTTCTGATCTGACTGTTGCCCTGGTGAATAGGCCGGCTCGTGGGAAAACCGCGGGCCGGCCTCGTTTCTTTGCGGTACACGGCTCTTTTCTCCTCGATCCGCCGACGACGCTCCGTGCGCCGGCGCGCCTTTCCACGCCGGCGAATCGGGGAGAAAAGGGCCGTGTACCGTACGGAAGGGAGCGACGGTTCAGGCCGGTGTGACCGCGCGCGCCGACAAGGCGGCGATCTCGGACTGCACGGCGCTGTCCTCGATCTTCTGGAACAGACCCTCCACCGTTCCGAGTTGCGTGCCACCCGCGAGCGTGCGCCAGGTTCCGGCGACGGGGACTCCCGGCCAGGGTTGCGCGCTCACGTCGCCGGCCTGACCGAGCATCGCCCACAGCTTCTGCGCCTTGATCGGCATGAACGGAGCCATCCAGCGCGCTTGCCACGCGAGCCACTGGCAACACGTGTTCAGCACGCTCTCGGCCAGCTCGTTGTCGGTCTTGCGCAGCGCCCACGGCGCCATGCGATCGACGAACACGTTTGCCACGCGCCCGCAGGCGAGCAGGCTCTCGGCCGAACGGCGAAAGCGGAACTCGGCGATGTCGGCGCCCGGATCGGGGATCGCGCCGCACTCCGAGAGGATGATGCGATCGAGTTCCTCCGCATGGCGTGCGTGCAACTCGGGGATCTTGGACCCGTAGTTCTTGTCGATGAAGCGCAGGACGCGCGTCACCAGGTTGCCGATCGTGTCCGCGAGTCCCGCGTTGACGCACGACTGGAATTCCTCCCAGCGCCACTCGCTGTCGGCCGTTTCCGGCGCGGACGCGAGCAGGTAGAAGCGCGCGCACTCCGTGTCGTACTTCTCGGCGAACTCCGCGAGCGGAATCGTCCAGTTCTGCGAGGTCGAGAACTTGCCGCCCTGCAGGTTGTAGAACTCGTTGGCAGGTACGTGCCAGGGCAAGATCCACTCGCTCTTCTGTCCGAACAACATCGCCGGGAACACCAGGCAGTGAAAGGGGATGTTGTCCTTGCCGATGAAGTGCACGAGGCGCGTGTCGCTGGATTGCCACCAGCGCTTCCAGGCGTCCGGTGTGCCGCGCTCGCGCGCCCACTGCTCGGTGAACGAGACGTAGCCGATGGGCGCATCGAACCACACGTACAGCACTTTTCCGACCTCGCCGCCGGCCAGGTCTTCAGGCACAGGTACGCCCCAGCGCATGTCGCGCGTGATCGGGCGCGGCTCGATCGCCTTGAGTTGATTGCCGATGAAGCCGGTGACGTTGGGCTTCCAATCGTGATCCGCGAACCACGCTCCGACGCCGTCGTCGCGCAGTTTGGGCAGGTCCAGGTACCAGTGTTGGGTCGCGCGCTTCTCGGGGCGTGTGCCGCAGATCTTGCACGCGACGACCTTCATCTTGAGCGGCTCGAGCTCTTGCCCGCAGTTGGGGCATTCGTTGCCGCGCGCGGCCTCGTGCCCGCACAAGTAGCACGTGCCGACCACGTAGCGATCGGCCAGGAACATCTCGTCCTTCGGGCAATAGAGTTGTTCGCTGCGCTGCTTCAGCAGGTACCCGTTGCGATCCAGCGTGCGAAAGAAGTCCTGGCTGCGCGCGGCGTGTTCGGCGCAACTGCTGGTGCCTGACCACACGTCGAACTGGATGCCGAAGCGGTCGAAGGTGTCCTTGATCGTGTCGCGCCAGCGCGCCACGTACGCGGAGTAGTCGAGCCCTTCCTTCTCGGCGTTGATCGTGATCGCCGTGCCGTACTCGTCCGCTCCGCACACGAACAGGACCTCTTCGCCGCGCATGCGCAAGAGCCGCACGTAGACGTCTGCAGGCAGGTACGCGCCGGTGACGTGACCGAAATGGATTGGTCCGTTGGCGTACGGCAGGGCGCTGGTGACGAGGTAGCGATTCAAACGTGGATGCCTTTCCGCTGCGCGAGTGAACTCAAGAGACCGCATGGCCGGCTTCGCGCCGCGCCGGAGCTGCTGCGTGCGCGGCTTCGAGGCGCCGGCCGCGGTAGATCAAGATCAAGTTGCGCGCGTACACGAACACGCCCGTCGATTGGCCGACGATGCCGACGATGTCCTTGCGCCATACGAAATACACGAAAAGCATCAGACCGCCGAGCAAGCTGCCCCACCAGAACCCGATGGGGACGACCGAGCGCTTGTGCTTCTCGGAAGCCCACCATTGCAGGATCATTCTGAAGGTGAACAGCGCCTGGCCGAGGAAGCCGATGCCGATCCACAGGATGCTCAACGGGCGCGAGATGTTCAGGAGCTTGTAGAGAAAGCCCCCGTGCTCGACCGCAGCCTTGGTGTTGGCGAGCGCACGCACGTACTCGTTCGCCGTCAACGTGACGCTGCCTTCTTCGGTCTCGACCGTCACGACGTCGCCGCGCGGAGTGGTCGTGACCTGCACGTCCTTGAGACGCATCTGCAGGTCCAGAGACGGCACCTCGCGCCGTTCGCCGCGGGCCTCGGCGCGCTCGCGTTCTTCGATCAGTTCGGCGGCCGATTGGCGCGGCGCGGTCTCCGTGACCTGCGCCAGCGCCGTCGACAGCGGGACGACGAGGCACGCGAGGACCAGGATCAGTCGGGCCCAGCGTTCAACGCACATCGCTCACCTCGCGGATCGGCAGGCGCAAGAGTCGTGCACGCATCCAGCGCACGGCGAACAGGTCTTTCAACGCTCGGAACGCGCGATTCCACACGCCGTACTTGCTCTTGCCGGCCGTGCGCGGATGGTGACCGACACCGTGCTCGAGCACGGAGAAGCCGTGGTAGCGCATCAACGTCGGCAGGAACCGATGCATGCCTTCGAACAACGGGATGGCCTGGATGGCTTCGGCGCGGAAGACCTTGAGCGAGCAGCCGGTGTCGCGAATCGAGTCCTTCGAGATCCAGTTGCGGATCCCGTTGGCGATCTTGGAGCTCGCGCGGCGCACGAAGGTGTCGCGGCGCTTCATGCGCCAGCCGACGACGGCGTCGTGGCCCTCGATCATGGCGATCATCGCCGGCAGGTCGGCGGGATCGTTCTGCAGATCGGCGTCGAGCGTCGCGATCAGACGGCCGCGCGCGAGGTGCACGCCGGCGGCGGTGGCGGCGGTCTGACCGCGGTTGCGCGCGAAGAACACGCCGACGACGCGCGGGTCGCGTTGCGCTAGCTCACGGATGAGTGCCGGCGAGCGATCCTTGCTGCCGTCGTCGACGAGCAAGAGCTCCCACGACGTCTTGGTCCCGAAGATCTCGATCACGCGCGCCAAGAGGCGCTCCAGATTGTCCTCTTCCTCGAAGACCGGCGCGACCAGCGACAGCTCGACCGCCTTGGAGCGCCGGGCCGGGAAGTGCTCGCGGACCTCCCACAGGAGCAGGTCGCGCGGCGCATCGCTCGCGCGCGCGGGGCGTGCGGAGCTCGTTCCCGGTTCGAGTGCGCTCATGGCGCCGACATGATGATTCAGGAGACGCCCGATGGCGAGCGCGAACCCGCTACGTGCTTCGTGTCGGGGCCTCTGCGTGCCAAGATGCGGCCTTGAAGAGCGCCGCAGCAACGCAGCAGCCCGGGCCGATCTTCGGCGGCTGGTATTTCCTCATTCCGATCGTGGCTCTCGCACTCGCGCGCGGGTTCTGGGCGCCGGACGAACCGCGCTACGCCGAGATCGCCAAGGAGGCGTGGCAGACGCCGAGTTTCCTGGTGCTGCATCTGTGCGGCGAGCTCTACCCGGACAAGCCGCCGCTCGTCTACTGGCTGGCCGGCCTGATGGGGCAACTCTCGGGCTGGTCGGAGTTCTGGATGCGCACGCCTTCGATCCTCGCGACGGTCGGATCGGCGTACTTGTGCGCGCGCATCGCTCGCCGTTGGCTCGGCGAGCACACGGCACGCTGGTCCGTGCCCTTCTACCTGGGCACGATCATGCTGCTCGAGATCGGCGGGCGGCTGCAATTGGATCCGCTGCTCGCGTTCTTCTGTCTGCTGGCGATCGATCTGTTGACGAATACGGACGGCGCTGCGCGAGCGCTGCAGCGGCGCACGTTGCTGGCCGGTCTCGCGCTCGGATTCGGCGCGCTGGCGAAGGGACCGCCGGCCTGGTTGCCGGCCGGCTTCGCGCTCGTCACGTGGGCGCTCCTGCCGCGCGACTTGCGCTTCGCGCCGCGCCGACGGCTCGCGACCTGGATCGGGTTCGTGGTGTTGGCGATCCTTCCGGTCGCGACCTGGGCGACGCTCGCGATCCGCGCCGAACCGGCGTTGATGAAGCCGCTGCTCTTCGGTCAACACGTGGGTCGCATCACATCCGGTGATCAGCATCCCGGTCCGATCTGGGATCACCTGCGCTCGTTCCCGGTGCTGTTTTTGCCGTGGACGCTCCTGCTCGCAGCCGGATTGGGGCGCGCCTGGCGTTCGTTCCGCGCGCGAGAGAACACGGAATTCGTGCGCATCGCCGCCTGGTTCGCGGTCGTCTTCGTGTTCTGGTCGGTCATTCCGCCGAAGCGCGATCTGTACCTGCTGCCGATCTATCCGGCGGCGGCGCTGATCGCGGCGTTCGAATTCACATCCAGGCTGCGCGCGGGATCGCTGCCGCGCTGGATCGGTTGGACGACGGCCGGTCTTCTGGGACTTGTGGGTCTAGTGCTCGCGAGCGCGACGCTCGTCGTGCCGCGCATCGTCGCGGCCTCGCCCAATCTGTTCACGAGCGACGCGGAGGCCGCCGAACTCGCGCTGCGCATCGTGCCGGCCGGTCTCGCGCTGCTGGCGGGCGTCGCGCTGGCAGGGTGGGCCTTGTCACGCGGACGGATCGCGCGTTGGGCCGATGCGATCGGGCTGGGGCTCGCGAGTGCGCTCACGCTGGTGGCGGTGCTCGTCGTCCCGCGCATCGACGACGTGAAGAGCGCGCGCAGTCTGGCGGAATTGCTCGCGCAACGGCCGGAGAAACCGAGCTTGCTGGCGTGCGTCGGCATTCGCCCCGAAGGCATTCGCTTCTACGGCAATGTTCCAGCGGGCGCCGATCCGATCCCCGAGGCGCTGGAGCGCGAAGGCGCGAACTTCCTGGCACTGTGTCGCGACAAGGAGTTCCAAGAACTCCCGGATGCCGTGAAGGCTCGCGTGCGCGAGATCGCCAAGAGCCGCGTAGGTTCACGCGTCGTGTACGTGCTGGTGCGCGCCGATCCTTGAGCTCTGCCTGGCCGCGTCGACGGCGAGGAGAGGGACGGAGGGGAATCAGAACCATTCCTCGCCGCTTCCAGACCGACAGCGAACCCCGCCCCGCAACGTTTCCAGTCTGACACCGAACCCAACCCCGCAACGCTTCAAGACCGACATCGAACCACCCCCTCAACACTTCCAGTCCGACACCAAACTCACCCCACAACGTTTCCATACCGACACCGAACCCCACCCACGCGACCCCACCCCATTGTTGACCTCCTGGTTCGCGATTTTTCCAGTGGCGTTCGTCCGAGTTTGACCGTACCGAGCCAGGCTCGTGTGGTGCATCTTCGCCGGCGCAGAGCCGCGCGCCTGCGCGCGGCTCTACACCGGCGAAGATG
>JAEUIA010000002.1 GCA_016795245.1 Planctomycetota bacterium
CGGCGGAGTCGTGTCCGTCGTCCACGTGAAGGTCCGCGCGCACGTCGTCGTGTTGTTGCAGGCATCGCGCGCCGTGTAGACCAGCGTGCGCGTCGTGACACACCCGTTGACCACGTCCGAAGAGGTGCAAGTCACCGTCGCGGGTCCGCAGTTGTCGCTCGCCGTCACACCCGGATCGCACACCGGCAAGTTCGTCGGGTTGCAGCCCAGATCCGTGTTGCCGCTCACGCAGTTGTCGAAGGTCGGCGGAGTCGTGTCCACCGTCCACGTGTATGTCCGGGAGCAAGTAGTGGTTCCGCAGGCGTTCGTCGCGGAATAGGTGACGACGCGGGTGTTGACGCACCCGTTCGACGTGTCCGAAACCGAGCAGGTGACCGGCACCGGCTCACAATTGTCGGCGGCGGTCACGCCACTCGTGCAGCCCGGGATGCTCGTAGGGTTGCAGCCCAAGTCGACGCTTCCGGGCGTGCAACCGCTGATCACCGGCGCGCTCGTACAAGCGCAGGGCGCGTAGATGTAGCAGACCTGAACGACCGCCGACGCGCGCGTGATGAACTGTGTGATCACGTTGCCGCTGCCCACGGCCTGGGACAGGCCGACACCGTTGATGGGCAACGTTATCGTTCCCGCACCACTGAAGAGGACGAGGTCCGATGCCGGCGGCGGCGAGGTGGCGTTGTCCGTGCTGTTGATCGAAATTCCCAGGTGACTGGCTCCTGAAGGTCCCCCAAAGTCGATCACGCCGTCGAACGGACCGAGCGAATCCGTGAACATGGTGTTCGGCATCCCGGTCACGATCACCGTCGCATCCGGACGCTGCAGCGTGATCGAAGCGGCGTAGAGCAGTTGCACGACGGTCGCCGAGGTGTCGAGGCTTTCGACGCTCGCCGAGCCCTCGACATGTCCGTCCAGTCGGAAGGTCACTTGTTGCAGCGTGCCCAAGGCCGGATTGAACTTCGGCACCGTCACGCTGCTGGTCCAGTTCGTGGACTGCAACGGAACTGAGCCCGTGAAGCACACCGTCTGGGTCTGAGCCTCGGCGGCGGAAGTCAATCCCAGCGCGGGAAGGCAGGCGAGGACGAAAGGTGCAAATCTGTAGGAGCCAAACATGGGTTGCGGATCCTGAATGGAGGTGGGTGCGCCACCAGGAATGCGCGGAAGGAGAGGCTTCGCGAGCTGCGTTCCGGGAGCGCGGATGGGAGGCCGAATTTTGCTCGGCAGCGGCGCCTGTCAGTGCGGGGAGGGACGCCGCCGACCGGGATCGATCGCGATGGTACCGCTGCTTCCCGGATCCCACAACGCAACCGACGGGCGCAAGAATCAGGCCGGGCGGTACAAAACCGGCTCGCATCCAGGCCTGCGGGTGATCACGATTGGGTTAGCCGCCGTCACGGCAAGCTGAAGATCCGCTTCCCCCCCGCGCCGTGACCGACCAGCCGCCCCGCGAGCTCCAACTCGGTGAACGCGCGGCGCGCGCGCTGCAGACCGATGTTGCGCTGTCTGGCGAATCCCTGGACGGTGGCGCGCCCACCCGGATCGCGCGCGCCGCGATTCTGCGACTCGACCCAGGCGAGGATCGAGCGCTGCAGCGGATCAGGCGTTTTCGACGCGCTGCGTTGGGCACGAATCTGCGCCAGCGCAGCTCCCGACGCGACGCGATTGCTCGACCCGGCGCGCACGACGATCTCGGCTTCGCCGCCCTCGTGCAGCACACGGTGCGGACGCGCGGGCGAGAGCGGCACGGAGCACCACACGACCGTGCGTTCGTCGATCACGGCACGCCCGACCTGAACCGCCAGCGCGGGGGAGAGCTGCACGCTCGCGATCGCGCGCAGCTTCTCGACGGTCTCGCGCGGATGCGGCGCGCCCAGGATCTCGCCGCGATCGCCCACGCCGATCAACAGCAGTCCGCCGCGCGTGTTGGCGAAGGCGCACAAGGTGCGCGCCGTCTTCTCGTCGCGCGGGAGTCCGCGCTTGAATTCGAGGTTCTTGCCCTCGCCCTCGTCGATGCGAGCGCGCAGATCGTCCGGGGTGAATTGCATGCCGAATGTCGCGTGATCACGGGATTCTGAAGCGTCGGGCGCGCCCCTGCAATCAGGCAGCCGCCGGAGTGCGCGGCCGTGCGGCGTGATTTTCGTTGGTTCGCGAGCGAGCCCGGGTCTAGCCTGAACGTGTGGCACTGTGGTCCGATTGGAGTGACGAAGCCTTCCGGCGCGCGCGCGAGCGCGGCTGTCCCGTGCTCTTGTTCGTGCGCGCATCCTGGTGCCGCTGGTGCCGCGAGCTTGAGACCCTGGTGCTCGCCGATCCGCGCGTCGAGCGCGTCCTGAACGAGCGCTTCGTGTGCGTCAAGGTCGACAAGGACCGGCGCCCCGACATCGACGTGCGTTACAGCAAAGGCGGCTGGCCGACCCTGGCCTGGCTCGACGACGAGGCCGAGTTGCTGGCGTCCGACACCTACCTCGAAATCGATGAACTCCTCCAGCGCCTCGAGCTGGTCGCCGACTACTACTCGAAGAACCGTGATTTCGTGCGCGCGCGCATCGCCGAAGTCGAGCGCGACCGGCGCGCGGAGAGTGCGCGCGCGAGCGGACGCGGCAAGTTGTCGCTCGACATCGTCGAACACGTCGCGCGCACCATCGTCGACACCGCGGATCCGGTCCACGGCGGTTGGGGGCGCGAACACAAGTTCCCGCAGACCGAGGCCATCGATTTCGCACTGATCCGCTGGTCGCAGACGGGCGACAACTCGATGTTGCAGCTCGTGACGCGCACGCTGCGCGCGATGCAGGCGGGCGAGATCCACGACACGGTCGAGGGCGGGTTCTACCGCTACGCGACGCAGGCCGACTGGAGCGTCCCCCACCACGAGAAGATGCTCGACAGCAACGCGCAACGCTTGTTCGCGTACCTCGAAGCGTGGCAGGTGCTCGGCGACGAGTCCTTCCGTGCGACTGCGCGCGGCATCCTGTCGTTCTTGTACGAGACGCTGCTCGACGAGCGCACCGGGGCGTTCAAGGGCAGCCAGGACGCCAACCCGACCTACGCCCACTTGACCACACGCGCCGCGCGCAAGGAATTCGGGGCGCCGGCGTGCGACTCGACGATCTTCACGAACTGGAATGCGATCACGGTCTCGGCCTTGCTCAAAGCGGCGGCGGTGTTGGGCGAACCGCGCCACGCTGAGGCGGCGTTCAAGACGCTCGAGTTCCTGTGCGAGGAGATGTTCGACGATCAGCGCGGCGTCTACCACTACTGGGACGGCAGCTACCACTTGCCGGGCATGCTCGCGGATCACGCGTACTTGATGCGCGCGTTGATCGACGCTTCGCAACACGCCGGCGACATGCGCTACCTCGTTGAAGCGCGCAAGATCGCGGACATGTCGATCGAGCAGTTGCACAGCCCTAGCGGCGGCTTCTACGACATGGTCTACGACCCGGGCGCGCGCGGCGGACTGCGCCAGCGCAACCGTTCGATCCTCGAGAACTCGGTCATGGCAGAAGCCTTGTTCCGCTTGTCAGCGCTGCTCCGGATCGACGACTACGCCGACACGGCCCGCGATGCGCTGGCTTCGTTCGCGGACGACTACAAGCGCTTCGGTCATTTCACCGCCGGCTACGCGCGTGCCGTGGATCTCTTGTTCCACTTGCCGATCCACGTGACGATCGTCGGTCCGCGCGCGTCGCAACTCGCGCTCGATCTGCAACGCGCGGCACTCAAGCCCTACGTCGCGAGCCGCATCGTCCAGATCCTCGATCCGTCCGAGGATGCAAGCCTGCTCGAGCGCTCCGGACTGCCGCAGCCGCGGGCCGGCGAACCCGCCCGCGCCTACGTCGCCCGCGGCCGCGAGAGCTACGCCGAGACGGCTGATCCGTCGCGCCTCGCGGCGTTGATGACGCGCGTCGAGCGCGGCGACTGACGCGCGCGGCCTACTCGTGCCGCATCGCGTGCGTAGGCCGCATCATGGCGGCGCGCAGAGCGGGCCAGGTGCCGCCGACGAGGCCCAGGACGAGCGAGAACGTGACCGCGATGATCATCACCTGGCCCGTGACGCGGAAGGCGAAGGCGACCTCGGTGAAGGTCTGGAAGTTCATCGTCCCCGTGTCGACGCCGTTCAAAGGCAGCGCGAGCAAGCAACCCACGGCGCCGCCGACGAGGCCGAGGACGAGCGATTCGAACAAGATCGAGATGAAGATCGCGTACGGCCTGAAACCCAAGGACAGCAGGATGCCGATCTCGCGCGTGCGCGCCGCGAGCGCCGCGAGCATCGTGTTCGTCGAGGTGAACACGGCGGCAGTACCCATGATCAGCGCCAGGAAGAATCCCAAGCCCCGCAACACCCACGACATCGCGGTCGTCTGCTTGGCGAAGTACTCGCGCTCCGTCATCACCTGACACGGAACTTGTGGGTCTTCTTCCATGCGCTCTCTCAGCGCAGCGATATCCGTTCCGGCGCGGACCTTGGCGATCACGCGGTTGAAGATCGGGCGTTCGAGCGCCTCGGCCAGGCGATCGCGATCGCCCCAGATCTCGGACTTGAAAGGCCCGTCGTGGTCGAACACTCCGACGACGTGAAACGGCGTCGAATTCAGTTGCAGGATGTCCCCCACTCGACAATCGCGGATGCGGTCGACCAGCTTGCTGCCCACGATCACTTCGTCGGCGCCCAGCTTGAAATTGCGCCCTTCGATGATGTGCAGCTTGTCGCCGATGATGTCGAACGTGCGCGGCTGCACGCCGCGGATCGGCACGTTGGTCTCGCCGGCGTCGTTCAACTTGTTGCGGCGCACAGCCAGGTAGATCTCGGCCGAGACGAGCGGAGGAGCGTCGACGGGACGTTCGATCTCGGGCAGCGACTTCATCAGGATCTCGGCGCGCTCGCGTGAGAACACGCTGTCGCCTTCATTCGTCGCGCCCTGGCGCAGGAACACGATCACGTCGTCGCGTCCGTTCTCGGTGAACAGGCGCTCGAAGCCTTGCTGCAGCGCCAAGACGCCGCACAATACGGCCACGGTGGCGCCGATACCGAGCACGGTGAGCAGCGTCGCCGAACGACGCACCCACAGGCTGCGCAAGTTGTAGGTGAGCGGGACGAGCTTCATGATCAGGCCGTCGCTCTCAGGGCTTCGATGACGTGCATGGAGCGCGCGCGCAAGGCCGGCGCGATCCCGGCCAGGACACCGATGCCGACCGTGAGCCCAGCGGCCATCATCAACGTCGTGCTGGTGACTTCGTAGCCCGGGAACATCGTCCCCAGGAATTTGGCCATCCCGGGCTCGAGCATCTTTGCCATCGCGATACCGATCCCGCCGCCGATGCCGCACATCACGAGCGACTGCGCCATCAACAGGCCGAAGATGCTGCCGTCCTGGAATCCGAGCGCCTTCAAGACCCCGACATCGCGCGTCTGTTCGCGCGCCGACATCAGCATCGTGTTCAGCGCCGCAAGCAGGATCGCGATCATCACGCCGGTGCCGATCGAGTTCACGAAGAACGGCACGTTGCCGATCATCGACACGAATTGGGCCTGGAATTCGGCCTCGGTCGTGGTCTGGACGACTTGCGGCCCGTTCTCGTACATCGCGTCGATCTCGGACATCAGTGCCGTCTGGTCGACGCCGGGTGCGGTGCGCAGCACGAAGACACCCACGCCCGACGGACCCGAGGCCTCGCCCAGCTCGATCGACTTGTCGAGGTACTGCGAATGGAAGAAGAGCGTGTTCTCGTCGACGTTTTTCTTCAACGAGCGGTACAGCGCCGCCACGCGGAAGTCCCAGGCTGCGCCGTCGGTGCGCGGAAACAGAGTCGCGATGATCGGCACGGTGTCACCGACCTTGAAACCGTATTTCTCGGCCGTGACCGCGCCGATGATGCAGGAGCGCTGATCGTCGATGAAGTCCTTGGCCGAGCCCTCGACGATCTGGATCTCGGGGTAGACGTCGAGCAGCGCATCGGCGTCGGTCGCGAACTGCGCGAAGAAATTCGAGGGGTCCTGGTAGTAACCGCCGAACCAGTTCCAGCGCACGATGCGCTCGACGCCGCTCACGCGCTCGAGCTGAGCCTTGTACGACTCGGGCATGTAGACGAACAAGCTGACTTTCGATTGCACGATCAGGCGATTCGACGCCGCCTCGCGCACGCCGGCGTCCAGGGCGACGACCAGCGACTGCAGCGCGCACAGAAGAAACACCGCGATCGCGATCGACGCGACGGTGAGCAGCACTCGGAGCTTGTGCTTGAGCAGATTCTTGAAGACGAGACGTGTGGGGAACATCGACGTCCGCTCAGCGCTGTGCCACGGGCTGGTTGTCGACGACGTCGCCCAGGCGACCCTTGTCCATGTTCACGATTTTCTTGGCGCGACTCGCGGCGGCCGGATCGTGCGTGACCATCAGGATGGTCTTGCCGTGTGCTTCGTTCAGCTTCGTCAGGAGGTCGAGGACTTCGCCGGCCGACTTGCGGTCCAGGTCTCCGGTCGGCTCGTCGGCCATGATCAGCATCGGGTCGGTGACGATCGCGCGTGCGATGGCCACACGCTGCTCTTGACCGCCCGAGAGCTGCGAGGGCCGGTGGCTGCGGCGGTCCGACAGGCCGACGAGCGCCAGTGCGACCTCGGCGTGCTTGCGGCGCTCGCTGCGCGAGAGATTGGTGAGCAGCAGCGGCAGTTCGACGTTCTCCTGCGCAGTCAGCACGGGGATCAAGTTGAAGCCCTGGAACACGAAACCGACGTGCGACGCGCGCCAAGTCGCGAGGTCGGCACCGTCCATGCGCGCGATGTCTTCGCCGTTGACGACGATCTCGCCCGACTCGCCTTGATCGAGGCCGCCGATCAGGTTCAACAGCGTCGTCTTGCCCGAACCCGAAGGACCCATCAGCGCATAGAAGCCGTTCTTCTCGATGTCCAGATCGAGCTTGTTGAGCACGGTCAGCACCTCGCCGCCGCGCTCGTAGGTCTTGGTGACGCCTCGCAGGCGGATCAGGGGCGTGCTCATGCGGTGTTCCTGTTCAAGATCCCTGGCGACGGACGCGCGTGCCGTCTCTCAATGTTGCGGGGGGCGAGACCACGATCTCGTCGCCGGGCACGAGCCCGTCGAGGACTGCGACGCGGCCGGCGCGTTCGGTGCCGGTCTTGATCGCGCGTTCACGCACGCGATCCTGTTCGAGGACGAAGACGAAGGCGGCTCCGTCGCGCTTTACGATCGCATCGCGCGCGACGAGGATCTTGGGGTCGTCGTCGCGCGCCGGCGCCGCGTCGTCGACGAATACGACGCGCACGCCCATCTCGGGACGCAGCTTGTCGTCGCGATCGAGGAAGACCACGCGCACTTCGACCGTCGCTTTGGTGCGGTTCGCGGTCGGCCAGATGCGATCGACGCGGCCGGCGTAGGGCTTGTCGGGGTAGGCGTCGAGGTAGATGCGCGCATCGCCGTTCAGCTTCACGTTCGCGATGCTGGTCTCGGAAACTTCGGCCTGCACTTCGAGCGTCGCGAAATCGACCATCGTGACGATGGACCCGCGCGCGCTGGACCCGCCTTGCGAGTTGGGGCTCACGACCTCGCCGACTTCGGCGTCTTTCAGCACGACGATGCCGTCGAAGGGCGCGCGCACTTCGGTTTTTTCGAGCGTCGCGCGCGCCAGGTCACGCGCAGCCTCGGCGGATTTGATGCGCGCGGCGGCTTCGGCCACGGCACTTTGGGCGGCGCCGATGCGCGCCTCGCCTTCGACGACGGATTGCGCGGCGGCGTCGCGGCGAGCCTTGGATGAGGCGACGCGTGCGGTGGCTTCGTCCAGGTCACGTTGCGCGCGATCGACTCGATCGATGGTGTCGACCTGGCCCGCGAGCAACGCTTGTGCACGCTCGAGCGAGACCTGCGCGAGCTTGCGGCCCGCTTCGAACTGGACGCTGTCGGCGTCGGCGGCCACGACGGCCGAGCGCAGCGCAGCCAGGCTCTTCTCGAACGTTCGCACGTCGGCTTCGACACGCGCTTCTGCGGCACGCGCCACGTTGACCTCGGCCTCGGCACGCTTGAGGCTCGCGGCGTACTCTTCGGCGTAGAGGCGCGCGACGACGTCGCCGCGCTTGACGGTCGAACCTTCGCGCACGTTCATTTCGACGATGCGCCCGGGAGTGTCGGCCGAGAGCGCGGCGCGCGTCTTGGCCACGATGTAACCGTTGGCGGAAGTCCCGGTCGCAGCGGCGACGGCGGAAGCGTTGCGCTCGACGACACGTTCGACCTTCACTTCGAGCGTCGTCAGGTTGAAGACGAGCCCTTCGATCTTCGCGCGGAACAGGAAACCGATCCCGCCGAGGATCAACAGAAAGATCAGCAGCTTCGTCCAACCCGACATCCGCTTCTTGCGGGTCCTGGAACCACTCGTTCCGCGGTCGATCTTGAGCTGTTCGATTTCCACGTCTTGCTAGTTCGGAAGAGGCCGGGCGCCGGTTTCGAGGGCGACGAGTCTACCGACTGAGCGGGGCGAATCGAACCTGCAAATGCCGCGCGATCAGGGCGCCGCGCCGTGAAACAGCGGGAGCAGCGTCGGCTCGATCTTCTGGTAGAGCTGCGCCGTGGCGCGCACGTCGCGCAGACAGTACTCGCCGATGTCGTCGATCCGGCCCTGGCGATATACGCGAGCGACCTGACTGCCGTCGATCGAACCCTTGGGGCTCTCGACGTCGAAGCGACGGCACCAGTATTCGAGCGAGTAGCTGTCGCGCACCGTGCCTTGGAAGTTGAACACCTCCATCAAGTCGCAGTGTTCGCCGAACTCCCAACGCTTGGGGATCATGTGCCGGCTGGGTTTCACCCCGAGTTGCGCCGAGCGCACGAGCAGCATCGGACCGTCGTACGTGCGTCCGTTGTAGCTCACGAGTCGCGGTATGCGGCCTGACTTCGGATGCGGACCGACCTTCTCCCAGAACTTCTCGAGCACCGCGCGTTCGTCGCCGCGAAAGATCTTGGAGTTCGGAACTTTCTCCCAGTCGTGCTCGGGAGTGGACTTGCCTTCGAGCAGCACCATTCCGCGGTCTTCGCGCACGAGCCACATTCCGATCGCGATGATCTTGCCCAGGCCGGGGAACAGGCCCGTGCGGTCGGGCACGACCTCGCGGTCCTTCTCTTCCTTGGCGCGCGACAAGAGATAGCCGCGCGTGATCTCGTCGATCTCCTCCCACGGCAGACCGGCGACTTCGATGTCGTACGCGATGGTTTGTTGGCTCATGTGGACGGCGCGCTTCGCGAACCGTGCACACAGGTTACAGTCGTCGGAGCGTGCGAGTCAGGCGATTTCGTGACGCGCGGCACGGGCACGCCAAGCGAGCCAGGCGCACGCCAGCGCGATCGCCGCGAACCCGGACGCTCCGCGGAAGGGCGAGTCGCCCCCGGTCGTCCGCACCATGGCACAGCCGCCGCCGCCCTTGTCCGGGCTCTGGTATTCGAACGCAGCCGCGGCCACACCCGCCTGGTTCGAGAATGCGTCACGTACGATCACGCTGCGCGCGCCGCCGGCGAATGCGGGCGCCACCACGCGCAAGGTGTCGGCGTCGATGAACTCGAAACCTCCGGCGAGCGCCCCCCCGAGCCCGGTGTCGGGATCCGCGCCGAAGTAGACGTCGCAAGTGGCCGTGAAATTCGCGCCGTGCACGGTCACGACGCTCCCGCCCTCGCTGGGACCGGACGCGGGGTCCAGCGACTGCACGATCGGATCAGGGTCGGACCAGTACATGAACAGCGCGTTCGCAGTTTCGTTCAGCGGATTGCGCACTTCGACGTCGTAGGGTCCGCCGGGGATCCCGGGTGAGGTCGTGACCACCAATTTGGACGACGATGCGAACTGAACCGCTGTCTGCACCACGCCGTCGATGGAGACCGTGCAACCCTCGATGAAGTCCTGACCTCGGATGACGAGCACCGTCCCGCCCGCCGCATACCCGGAAGAAGGAAACACAGTCGTGATCGAGGGCACAGCTCGGAACTCGTACCCGTTCGCGAGTCGGCCTTCGACGCCGCTTTTGTCGATCACGATCACATCGCGGACACCGAAGGCGTTGCGCACGGTCGTCAACTGAATCGTGGTACTGTCCACCACCGTGCAGCCGCCGCTTACGCCCTCGTCGTAGACCTTGGCTCCGAGTACGACCTGCGCGCCGCGGCCGAAGTTCGTTCCGCGAATCGTCAGGAACTCGCCGCCGTGGATCGATCCGCGTGAGGGCGTGACGCTCGTAACCGTGGGATCCGGCGGCGTGATTTCGAGGCCGGCGACGAGCGTGCTGCGCTCCCCGGAGGCGTTGACGGCCGTCAAGTCGACGTGCCCGACTGCGGCGTCGGGCGGGATCGTGACATCGAACGAGACCTGCGACCAGTTCCACGCGATCGGCGTGATCGTCACCCCCGGATCGCTGCATTCGAGCGTCGATCCCGGCGCGAGTCCGGCGCCGTGCAAGGTCACCGCACGCGTCCGGCCGAGGATGCAGCGCAGCGGAAAATCGTCGGTCGTACGACCCAACGCGAGTGTCGTGTCGGCGGCGACCGAGACGTTGCCGATGCTCTTGTTCGCGAGCGTCGGGACCGAGTACGAGCCGAAGACGGTCGTCTGGAAATTGGTCTGGATGCCGTGCGGCCCGCTCAAGTTGTGTGCGGACACGGGCTGATCGAGCGGAGTCGCGTACACCGTGTAATCGCCGACGGGCAAGCCACGCAGGGTGAAGAAGCCCAGGCTCGACGTCAGCGAAGCCGCGAAGGGCCTTCCGAACGCATCGCGTGCGACGACATGAGCGCCCTCGACGAAACTATCGTTCGAGCGTCGCACGACACCCGAGAGCGAGCCGAAGTTCGTGCTCGGATACGCTGCGCGCAGGCCGCACACGTCGTCCATGGACAGGCTGCGGTGCAGGATGATCGTCGTGTCGACGTACGGATACATCGTCGCACCCGCCCAGCCCGAGTGGTCCAGCCCCAGCAAGTGGCCGATCTCGTGCGTCGCGATGTCCTGAACGTCGAAACAACCGTACGCCCCGCGCGTCGTGAAGTTGAAGTCGCGACCGTTGAACAAGATATCCGCGTCGCTGATCACACCGCTGGCGGTGAACCAAACCGGCGTGATCGCCACGATGCCGGTTCCGTTCGGGAAATAGCCCGAGGAACCGTTCTCGTCGAAGTACACGAGGTGCAGGTTGTCGTTGGGCCAATCGGTGCGCGCGCGCTGAGCAGCGCTCGTGTTCTCGATCAGTCGCGCCGCCGATCCCGGGGCCTGGTTCCAGGCGCGGATCGCATTCTGGATCGCCGTCACGTGACTGCCGTCGGTGATATTGTCCGACCCGGTCTGGTTGATCACGATCGAGATCTTCGCCGGGATCCCCCAGCGCAGCTCGTAACCTTGCGACGTGATCAGACGGACGTGCGCGTCCAGCGACGGCGCGAGAGCCGCGGCGCACGCGACCGTGAGCATCGATGCACGGAAACTCACTTCGCCGAGTCCCGTGACCGACCTGCGCACGCCTTCTCGATGCGCGCGACCGTCGCGGCATAGGGCAGCGAACTGACCTGCGGTCCGGCCGGCACCCGATTTCCCTGGGCATCGACGAAGTCCAGATCCAGCACGTCGCGCACCAGGCTCTTCGTGCCGTCGGGCGCGGTTTTCACGCTCAAGCGACCTTGGGCGAGACCGATCGGAAGGCGTTCGCCGTGATCGTTCTGGCCGGAGAGGAACAGCAGAGCGCTCTCACCCACAGCCAACGTGGGCATCCCCGGCAGCACGAGTCCGCGCCCGTCCGGCAAGACCCCGCCCGGGACGCGCACCGTGCGCTGCACCGTGTGCGCGCCGAAAAACGTGCGTTCGACCGTCAGCGCGTAATCGGTTCCGATGCGGCCTCGCCCGTCGAGTGAAGCGCTCTTCGACGTAACGCTCGCTTCGAGCGCGAGTTCACAACGGGTCGCCATTTCCTCGACACCCAGCTTCAGCACGGTGCTCGCTTCGAGCGGTTTGCCACCGGGAATCGCGCACGCGAACGCGACGACGAGGGCACCGATCAGCGCGCGTTGGGGACGACGCATCATGAAAGACATTCCAAACGGGGTTGCCGCGTGACGCAGGGGAGCGACGCGCGGGGAAGTGCGATCATCGAGCCCTGAACGGACCGTTCTTGAGGTCAGTCGCCTTCTTCAGCGCGGAATATCGAGTGGCTTCAAGATGCACCTGGGGCGCGCACGAAAAACCATCCACCATGCCCCAGAATTCTTTCGTCCTCCCCGAAGCGTTCTCGATCCCGACCATGCCTGCGGTCGCCAACCGCATCTCCACCATGCTGCAGGACCCAAACGTGGGCCTGCGTGAAGTGGCTGCCGTCGTCGCGCAAGACGCGCCCCTGGCGGCGAAAGTGCTGAAGATCGCCAACAGCAGCTTCTACGGGCTGCGCGAGCGCTGCATGTCCACGCAGCAAGCCGCATCCATCCTCGGCATAAAGGTGCTCAAGAACGTCGTACTGCAAGCGGCAGTGATCCGGCAGTTCGACCACCTGAAGGGCTCCGGCATCGACCTGAACGACCTTTGGCGCCACGCGATCGTGACCGCGCAGACGTGTGCGTTCCTGACGCAACGCGCCCAAAGGAAGATCTTGATCTCGGCCGAGGAGGCCTACGTCTGCGGCTTGCTGCACGATCTGGGACAGGTCGTGATGATCGACAACTTGAAGGACTTCTATGTGAAGGTGATGAAGCGCGCGAAGAGCGAGCACATCCCCCTTTTCCTCGCGGAGCAGCAGGCGCTCGGCTTCACGCACGCGGACGTCGGCGGCCGGGTCGCGACGATGTGGGGCCTGCCCCAGACCGTCGTGCACGCGATCACGCTGCACCATGGTCCGGACGCCGAGGCCGCGCGCGAGCCGGTCGTGTCGTTGATCCTGTGCACCAACCTGTTGGTGGAACGCGTTTCCGCCGGCAATGCAGCCGCGGCGTCCGGACTGTTCGCGACTCCGATCGCGCGCCCCCTGGGCATCAACTCCGAGGTAGAAACGGCGGCGATCGAGTTCGTCGCCGGCGCGCTGAAAGCGGTCGAAATCTGACGAGAAAGGCTGGGTTCCGCGTTCGCCCGCGCCAGGGTCCTGGGATAGCCTTCGATTGCAACCAGTTCCCCCCTGCGTCCCCCCCCCCCAGCCCCCGATGAACCCCGTTGACCTCGTCCGCGCCCTGTGCGCACGCCACGGCTTGCCGCCCGAAGCCGGCGCGCCCTACCTGGACCTTGTGACCAAGGCCCTGGCGGCCGAGGTCGAAGTTCGCGACCGGATCCTGAAGCTGGTCGACGCCGGGCTCGCCGAGCGCGCGGCGGCCCGGGCGTTGCCCAAACCGGGAGCGTTGTCGACGGCTGAGCGCGAAGTGCTGTGCGCCGTCGCGCGCGTGCTGCACACCTGGACGCCGACGGGTTCGATCATCGACCTCGGCTCCACCTTGGGCCATCTGGGCCAAGAGGGCGAGGCGGCCTGAGGGCTGCGCGTCAGTCCTTCTTCTTGGGTTCGGACAGCTTGACCGTGAGCGGCGCGCTCGTGCCGTCGGCTTGGATCACGGCTTCGGCTTCGGCGCGGCCCAGCGTCTCGTGCCACAGTTTGACCTTGTAGGTCCCGGGCTTGAGGCCTTCGATCTTGAACGATCCGTCCGACTTCGTGAGCGCCGCGTAGGGCGTGTCGACGACGAGCAGCAGGCTGCTCATCCACGGGTGGTAGTCGCAGCCGACAGTGATCTTGTCGGTGTTCTCGAACACGTACTCCTTCTGCGTGCCCGGAGCCATCGTGTCGTTCGAGCTGTCGTTGCGGCGCGCGTAGATGTGCACGTTGTGGTTGACGGTGTCGCTGTTCTTGAACACGACCTTCGATCCGGCGGGCACGATCGTGCAGTGCGGCTCGAACACGCAGCTCTTCTGGTCGACGACGATGGCGGTCTTCGAGGGCACGGCCTTGACGGCGTCGACCTGGATCGTGACGAGCACGTTGGCGATGCCGTTCTTGTCGTCGATCACGAGCCGCGGGTCAGTCGCGTCGACGGACTGGCCCTCGGGGCAGCAGCCTTTGGCCTGTTCGGGCGTCGCCGGCAATTTCGTCGGCTCGGGACGTTTGCCGTCGAACAGGACCTTGCCGGTGACGAGCGGTGCAGGGGCTTTGGGAGTGGGCGGTTTGTCGTCGATCACGGCCGAACCGGCAGCGAGACAGAGTGCGAGAGCGATGAGTTTCATGGCTGGATTCAGAGCGGGTGCTCGGTGAGGTGCGCCGTCTTCGGCAGTTCGCCGACGAGCGGAGTCACGTACTCGAGGAAGTCCTCGTGGATGTCGTTCGAGCCTTGGATGAAGCGTTCTTCGAGCGGGCGGGTGTTCTTGGCGACGCGCGACAGCTCGATCACGTCGTAGGCGACTTCGTAGGCGCGCTTGTCCTTGCGGCGGATCGCGATCGAGCCGCTGATCTGCTTGCCCTTGATGGCGGCTTGGGCGGCGGCGCGTCCGACTTCGCGGGCTTCGCGCGCGTCGACTTCGGACGCGAGACCGGCGAAGCAGCGCTGCAGATAACCGAACGTGTCGGCGCGCACGCGCAGCTTCGAACCCAGGTTGCGCTTGATCTCAGCCGCCAGGAAATCGCCCAAGGCGCCCGTGCCCGAGAGTTGCGCGTTGCCGTGGCTGTCCTTCTCACCCTCGACGATCAGCTGCGCGCCGCCTTTGGCGTGGATGCCTTCGGAAACGGCCACGATGCAGCGGCCGCGTTCCTTGTAGGTGCGTTCGACGTCGCCCAGGAACGAGCTCATCGAGAAGTCGTTCTCGGGCACGTAAACGAGGTGCGGTCCGTCGCCCTCGTGGCGCCGCGCGAGCACGCTCGCGGCCGTCAACCAGCCCGCGTTGCGCCCCATGATCACGTCGACCTTGATGCCGGGCAGCGAGCGATTGTCCTCGTTGTCGCCCATCATCGCTTGCGCCACGAACTTCGCCGCCGAACCGTAGCCGGGGCAGTGATCGGTCACGAGCAGGTCGTTGTCGATCGTCTTCGGCACGTGGAAGAGGTGCAGTTCCCAGCCTTCCTCGCGCGCCATCTGGTCGATCAGGTTGGCGGTCTCGGCTGAGTCGTTGCCGCCGATGTAGAAGAACGCGTGCACGTTGAGCTCTTCGATGCGGTGCAGGATCGCGCGGCACTCTTCGGTCGTCGGTTTCTTGCGCACCGAACGCAGCGCGGAACTCGGCGTGCGCGCCACCGCCTCGAGCGTCTTCTTGCTCTCGCGCCCGAGGTCGACGAACTTGCCGTCGAGGATCCCCGCGATCCCGTGCAAGGCGCCGATCACGCGATCGAACCGGCCACTCTCGCGGCAGGTCTCCACGATTCCGACCAGACTCTGGTTGATGACGGCCGTGGGGCCGCCGGATTGGCCGATGAGGACGTTGCCTAGGCGTGCTTTGGACATGGGAGCTTCTGGAGGGCGTGGGCGAGCGGGAGAGCGCAGCTTACTCGCTGGACCTTGCAGCCCGTGCGGCGTCTGACTAGACTTCCGCGCTCAAAACCTCATTCGGGTGCCCCGGTGGCGGAATTGGCAGACGCGCAGGCTTGAGGTGCCTGTGGGCTAAACACCCTTGCTGGTTCGACCCCAGTCCGGGGCACCATTTTTTGCGTTGCGTGCAGCGCTTCGGCGTTCGCTCTGCCCGTGCAGCTGCGGTGGGGCGTTACGGAGTCAGGCTCCCCTCCGCCGTTCTCGCCGCGGCGGTTGCAGTGGCTGGTTGAGTTTGACCGTACGGAGCCAGGCTCCTGTGGTGCAAACTCGCCGGCGTTGAGCCGCGCGCCACCGGCAAACCTTGCGCCGGCGAGTTTGCACCACAGGAGCCTGGCTCCGTACGGTCAAACTCAACCAGCCACTGCGACCGCCGCGGCGAGAACGGCGGAGGGGAGCCTGACTCCGTAACGCCCCACCGCAGCTGCACGGGCAGAGCGAACGCCGAAGCGCTGCACGCAAGGCAAAAAATGGTGCCCCAGCCGCGCGCCAGCGCGGCGCATGTCGGAGGGACGGCGCAACGAGACCTCTCACTTCTCTCCTCTGCCTCCTCCGCCCCCACCCACGCTCCGCGCCCTAGTTCCCTTGGGACGGTAGCGGCGCCACAACCCGGATCGACAAGTCGAACGCCCGCGGATCCAGCGACAACACCCCCACCACCCCGGTGAGCTGTTCCAAGTACGTGATGGTCCGCTCGCGCGCCGCCATCCGCGCCGGCACTTGCTCCGCGCGCAACCGCACTTCCATGCTCGCAATCTTCGGATCGACGAGCTTGTCCAGTTCCAGTTGCATCTCCGGCGTCAGCGCACCGCGCTTCTGTCCCGGGAATTGCTCGCGCAGCACCTGCTCTTCGAAGCGCGCCCGCTCACTCTTGTAGTCGATGAGGGCGAACACCTGGTCCTCCGCCACCTGGCGCGCATTCGCGCGCAAGATCGGAGCCAGCGTCATCGGATTCACCCACGCGAACACGTTCCCGCCCGGCAACGCCGATTGCGTGAGCCCCGTGAACGCCGGACTCTCCGACAGGCGTGGGTACTTCGCACCGCCCAGGGCACTCGTTTTCAAGATGTGGCCCAACATGCCCAGGCTGTTCGTCACGATGGTCAGATCGTGCGCGTTCGACGTCGCGATCACACCGGTTCCAGGAACCATCGGCGCCCAGAATTCGCGCGTCTCGAAGCCCGCTTCCACGTTCTTGAAATACCCCGGCTCCCCGGGTTGACGGCCCTTCAGACCGAACCTCTCCCAGTGCTGTCCGATCAGTTCACGGAAGGCCGTGATCGCGTCGACGTTCTTCGACCAGAACACGACCGCGATCGCAGGCATCGGCACGTCATTGTGTGTCGGTCCGGCCGGGTCCGGCGGATAGTCGTTCGGGCGCACGATGATGACCGCACGATCCTTGAGCGCGTTCTCGAGATCCGTCACGACCATGTCGAGCGTGGGATACTTGCGTGTGCTGCGGAACAGGTCCTCGAGATTGCGCCGCAAATCCGGCTCCGAAGCCGCCAGCATCGAACGCATGGTGTCGCCCAGGTCGCCGCGGAAATACACGAACAAGGCCGTGTCCGCAGGCGCCATCTGCGCCGCCTGGAAGAGCAACTCGTTCTGGTCGAAGTGGCGCGCACGGTAGAACTTCTGCATCTCCGAAGTGATCGTTTCGCTGGCGAAGTCGCCGTGCAGATCGACCGTGAGGCCTTCATCGACGCCGACCACGCCGACGACGTTCTTCACCGACGGCAGCTGGAACAAGCGCCCGAAGAACGCCGGCGTGAAATCCTGGCTCGCCGGATTCGGCGTCGGACCACGATGACCCAGGTTCTCGAGCAGCTTGCGCACGTTCACGAACACTTCGAACTCTTTGCGCTCCGCCGAGCGCCGCGCGTTCTGGATGTGGTCGAGGTACATCGCGCTCTGAAAGAACGAGTCGGCGTAGGTGCGCTTCTCGAGTTCGTGCACGGCGGTCGCGAGTTCGGCTTTCGTCGTGATCACGACGACGTCCTTGTTGCGCGTGACGAACAACGTGCGCGGCAGGCTCGCGCCCGAGAGCGAAACGACTTCGCCGTCGACCACGGCCTTGATCCCCTGCTTCTCGAGCCCGATCCAGGTCGGGTGCAACAGCGCCGCCGCCGCAAGCTTGCCGGCCCAGTTCGCGCGTCCGTACGCCGCCCAATCGGCCTGAGCCAGGTCGGGACCCTTGAAATACCCGGCGAAGATCAGGTCTTCGCCGCCGAACAATTCCTGCGGCTCCATCCCGAACGGGATTTGTGCGACGGCTTCCTTCAGCTGCGCGAGGTTTTCGTCGATCTTCAATTCCCGCGCGAGCTCGGCGTACTCGGGCGAGCCGATCCAAGTGCGCCACCCCTTGTTCTTCTTGAGCCGGTCCAAGACCGCGAGGCGCGGAAACTTGTCGAAGACCTTTCCCAGCCCGGTGCGCGACACGAAGAAATCGACGTCGCGCGGCACCAGTGCCCCGGGCGGGACCTTCAGCCGGCCCTCCATCGGATTGAAGAAGGCCGTCGTGAACGCCAGGTAGCCCGCGATGCCGAGGACGACCAGAACGATGAGCGTGATGCGCAGGGCGCGGGACTTCAGATTCATGGCGGCAGGATCCTACAGAACGCACTCGGGTCCGCGATCTTCCTGCGAGCTTGAAGTGTGTCTCCCGATGACGAGAATCAACCCATGCGCCTGAATGCCCGAGTCGATGCGATCGCCCTTTCGACCACCCTGGCCCTCGATGCCCGCGCCAAGGCGCTCGCAGCCGCGGGCCGCGATGTGATCAACATGTCCGTCGGCGAACCCGACGCGAACGCGCCCGAAGCCGTGCAGGTCGCCGCCGAACGCGCCGTGCGCGGCGGCAAGGTGCGCTACACGCCGGCTGAAGGCACGCAATCGCTGCGCAAGGCGATCGCCGCGCACATCAGCGCGACGCGCGGGGTCGAATTCACTCCGGCCGAGATCGCGGTGTGTCACAGCGCCAAGCACGCGCTCTCGGGCGCGTTGATGGCACTGATCGAGACCGGCGACGAGGTCGTGATGCTCCTGCCCGCCTGGGTCAGCTACGTCGAGATCGTCAAGTACGCCGGCGGTGTGCCGGTCGAAGTCGCGCCGCGCCCGGACCTCGGGCCCGATCTCGCAGCGATCGAGCGCAAGATCACGAAGAAGACGCGCGGCCTCTTGATCAACTCGCCCTGCAATCCGTCCGGTTACGTCTTGAGCGAGAGCGAAGTGCGCGCGCTTTCCGCTCTGGCCGAGAAGCACGACTTGTGGATCGTCACCGACGAGATCTACCGCCGGCTCGTGTACGAGGGCGCGCCCAACTACTCACCCGTTTCGATCAGCCCCGCCGTCCGCGCGCGCACCGTGATCGTGGACGGCGCGAGCAAGGCCTTCGCGATGACGGGCTACCGCATCGGCTATGTCGCCGCACCCAAGGATCTCGCGGCCGCCGTCGGTCGCTTGAACAGCCAGCTCACCGGTTGCCCGAACGCGATCTCGCAAGCCGCGTTCGAAGCGGCACTCACGACCGAACCGCCCGAGGTCGGGGCGATGTGCGCCGAGTTCGGAAAGCGACGCGACTTCTTGATCGCGGGGCTGAAGCAGCTCGGCCTGGAAACGCCCATTCCGCGCGGTGCGTTTTACGCCTTTCCGAACGTGCGCCCTTACCTCGATGCGCGCGGATCGAGCGGATTCTGCGAGGACTTGCTCGAACAGCAGAACCTCGCCGTCGTGCCGGGTTCGGCCTTCGGATCGGACGACTACGTGCGCCTAAGTTACGCGATCGCGATCGAGGAAATCGGTCGCGCGCTCGATCGGCTGGGCGCATTCTTGCGCACGCACGCCGAGCGGCCTGCGCCGTCAGGCGCGCGGAAGGCCTGAACTCACGGAGCCCACGAGACTTCGACTCCGTTCGTCAGGTTGAATGTGGACGGCAGACAGAAGTTCGCTCCGTTGCGATACCAACCCTGGTAAAGCACGATTCCGCCCGAGGTCGGCACGCCGCCTGCCGCGTGCAGAGAGGGATCGCCGCTCTGCGGGATCGAGACCGTGCCGTTCGACGAAAACTTCGTGCTCAAACGCACGATGGTGCCTGTGACGCAGCGAATGCCGTCGCCGAAGGACTGGCCGTACCCGCCCGCTTGTTTGGTGTTGCCTTGAAAAAACAGGATGGGCGCTCCGGGAGGCAAGCCGGTCACCGTCAAGCGCGCGGAATCACCGGCGACTTCGGCCAGACCCGAAGCTTCGAGCTTGCCGCCCTGCCCACCCGAATTCGTGCAACCGCCGATCGTCCCCGGAGGCACGGAGTTCGCGCACGGACAGACGGTCGCGGAGGTGCTGTCACCCAGACAGAACGGCTGTCCGGTAGCGTTGCGTGCGGTGAGCACGAATGTGCCCTGCGCGCCGACGAAGCCTGAGATCCGAATCTTGATCGTCTCGTTCGCGCGCACGGGATAGGTCAAGTACGAATCGAAGCCGGCATTGAACCCGCACGGTGATCCGGGCGGTGCGTCGTCATTGCACACGATCTGGAAGAGCGCTCCGCAGAAGGCGTAGAGCGTGATGCTCGTGTCGAAATTCGAGCCGCACGTGTCCAGCGACAAGAGACCCGAGCGCGTCGCCGTGTACGAATACCAGACGTCCGAAGTCAGCCCCGACAACCCGCATCCGTTCGCGGTGTTCGTCGAGCCGATGGTGGTGCCCGAGATCGTTCCGTCGCCGATTTGGATCGCATTGATGCACAGATCGTTGGGCGGAGGCACCAGTTGCGCCCGGGCCGATCCGGCGGCGAGCAACGTCGCGCAGGCCAGAGAGAGAGTTCGAAGGTGTCCGATCATCGCTGGGGCCATCAGGATACGCGAGATTGCTCTCAGACGGGCTATCGACCGCCGGGCGTTCCCTGGAAGGGCGAAAAGTCGCCTTTTGGGCCGCGCCGGGGCCCGGATGCCCTCAGGCAGCTGTGATTCGGCGGGCCGCGTGCGTGAACGGCAACGCTCGGGCTCGGACGCGACGAGCGTGCGGCAGGAAGCCTGGCGAGCTCACCGATCCGCTCCGTGGACGGGTCACCGAACCCCGCCCCACAACGCTTCAAGACCGACATCGAACTCACCCCACATCACCCCACCCCATTGTTGACCTCCTGGTTCGCGATTTGCGCGGTGGAGTTCAGTCGAGTTTGACCGTACCGAGCCAGGCTCGTGTGGTGCATCTACGCCGGCGTAGAACCGCGCGCCGGCGCGCGGCTCTACGCCGGCGAAGATG
>JAEUIA010000018.1 GCA_016795245.1 Planctomycetota bacterium
AGCCGCGCGCCGGCGCGCGGCTCTACAGCGGCGAAGATGCACCACACGAGCCTGGCTCGGTACGGTCAAACTCGGACGAACGCCACCGCGCGAACCGCGAACCAGGAGGCCGCACTGCGGAGCATGCGTCGAATGCCGTTGCTCTTCGGCTTGCTTCGCTCTGTTCTTCTGCTTCGCGCTTCGTGAGTCATGTTCGATGGCGACTTTCGCTCGATCGTGAGTGCTGAATGGATGTCGGAGCACATCTCCCACGCGACACCACTGCCCGAGAGGCAGAAGAGAAGATCCCGGCAAACTGGGAAGCAACGGCATTCGACGCGTGCTCCGCAGCGCGGCCTCGGGAGAGGCGATTCGCGCTTCGTTCCGCGCAAACCGCCTCTCCCGAGGTCAACAATGGGGTGGGGTCTGGATGGGAGTGCTCGGTGTCGGACTGGAAGCGTTCAGGGGCGGGGTTCGGAGTCGGTATGGAAACGTTGCGGGGTGAGTTCGATGTCGGACTAAAAAACGTTGGGGTGTTGGGTTCGGTGTCGGTCGCGAAGTGCTGAGGGGGTGTGTTCGGTGTCGGTCTTGAAGCGTTGAGGGGTTGCGTTCGGTGTCGGACTTGAAGCGTTGCGGGGCTTGCGTGGATCTCGCTCTTGAAGGGTTGCGGGGCTTGCCTGCGGTGTCGGTCCAGCAGCGTCGAAGGGTTGGCTTTTGGTCTCGGTATTGAAGCGCGGGTGAGCGCGGCTCAGGTGTGGTTCGACGCGTCGGCGGAACTGGTTCCACGCGGCGCGCGCCGTGCCGGGCAATGTGCGGCCTTCGCGGCTGCGGATGCTGCAGAGCAGCGCGCATGTCGGCGACTTCGATCCAGCCGCCTCAGGCGGCCGGCAGGATTCCGTTCAAGATGCAGACGGCCACGACGAGCGCGAGGACGATGCGGTAGCCGCCGAAGACGGCGAGACCCTTCTTGTTCAGCCAGGACACCAGCCATTTCACGGCCAGGAAGGCCGAGAGAAAGCTGACCAGGGAACCGAGGATCAGACTCGCGGCCCCGTAGTGTTCGAACATCACCTGCCACGACTTCAGCGCCTTGTGCGCGGTCGCCGCGGAGAGGGTCAAGACTCCGAGCAGCAGGCTGAACTCGACCGCGGCGCGGGACGCGAGGCCGACGAGCAGGGCGCCGGCGATGGTCGCGAGACTGCGACTCGTGCCGGGCGCCAGTGCGAGACATTGAAAGAGTCCGATCGCGAGCGCGTGGTTGAAGCCGATCGCTTCGACTTCGATGCCTTGCGTGCGGCCGCGGCGCAAGCGCGGGACGGCGAGGATGGCGACGCCGCCGATGAACCAGGCGGCGACCACCGGCCACAGCCCGAAGAGGACTGCGTCGATCTCATCTTCGAACAGGAGCCCGAGGACGGCCGACGGGATGAAGGCGACCGCGAGCAACGCGAGCAGGCGCAGTCCGCCCGCGTCGCGACCGAAGACGCCGCGCGCCATCTGACCCACGCGCGCGGCGTAGAGCGACAACACCGCGAGGATCGCTCCGCCCTGGATGCAGATCGCGAACGCGCGCGACGCTTCGTCGTTCGGGATTCCGAGCGCGCGTTGCGTCAGGATGAGATGGCCCGTCGAGCTGACGGGCAGGTACTCGGTGATGCCCTCGACGACGCCGAGGATGATCGCTTGCCAGAATTCCAACGGGCGTTCAGTTCGTTCAGTGCAGGGACTTGGCGGCCTCGAGCGCGGGCACGTACTGCATGTCGAAGGCTTGCGCGACGGCTTCGTAAGTGATCTTGCCACCCAGGACATTGGCCGCCGTGCGCAGTTCCGCGCTGGCTTCGACCGCCGCGATCGGGCCGAGTTTGGCGAGGCGCTCCACCCACGGCAGCGTGGCGTTCGTGAGCGCGAGCGTGCTCGTGCGCGGAACCGCACCAGGCATGTTCGCGACGCAGTAGTGGATCACGCCGTCGATGACGTAGGTCGGCTCGGCGTGTGTGGTGGCATGCACGGTCTCGATGCAACCGCCCTGGTCCACGGCGACGTCGACGATCACGCTGCCCTTGCGCATCAGCTTGAGATCCTCGCGCTTGATGAGCTTCGGCGCCGCGGCGCCCGGGATCAAGATCGCGCCGACGACGAGGTCGGTCTCGGGCAGGGCTTCGCGCACGGCGTGCGGCGTCGAGTACACGGTGCGGCAATTCTTCGGCAGGATCTCGTCGAGGTAGCGCATGCGATCGAGGTTCACGTCCAGGATCGTGACTTCCGCGCCGAGGCCGGCCGCCATGCGCGCGGCCTGCGTGCCGACGACGCCGCCGCCGATAATCAAGACCTTGGCCGGGCGCACGCCGGGCACGCCGCCGAGCAGGATGCCCGAACCGCCGGCCGGAGCTTCGAGGAATTTCGCGCCGGCCTGGATCGCCATGCGACCCGCGACTTCGCTCATCGGCGTCAAGAGCGGCAGTCCGTGGTTGTGCTCGAGCGTCTCGTACGCGAAGCAGTACGACCCGGTCTTCACGACGCCTTCGGTCAGCGCCCGATCCGCGGCGAGGTGCAAGTACGTGAACAGGGTCTGGCCCTTCCGCATATGCGGCCACTCCGACGAGAGCGGTTCCTTGACCTTGAGCACCATGTCATTCTTGGCCCACACCGTCGCCGCGTCGGGCGCGATCGTCGCGCCGGCCTTCAAGTAGGCTTCGTCGGGCAACGCGCTGCCGAGTCCCGCGCTCTTCTCGATCATCACCTGGTGACCCTGGCTCTTCAGGCGATCGACGCCGGCCGGAGTGAGGGCGACGCGGTTTTCGTTGTTCTTGATTTCCTTGGCGACACCGATCTTCAAAGCGGGACCTCGTTGGGTGCGGACGCCCGCGTGAGCGGGGCTTGGGACGCGGGGGGGGCTGGTTCTGGCGGCTGGGTTCACTCGCACCGCGTGGACACACGGGCGTCGGCGGCGGGTGAAAAGCGGGGAGAGCATAGCGTCCCGGGGCGGTTGGAAAACCCTTGTCGCCGACGCGAGCCTCCTCTACTCTCTCCGCCCCTTGTCGGGGGCTTCGGCCGCCGGCTCGTTCTTCGGGCGATTAGCTCAGTTGGTTAGAGCGCTACGTTGACATCGTAGAGGTCGATGGTTCGAGTCCATTATCGCCCACCAGCCCCTCCCTCCGGGGCTGTGGCGGCCTGAAGGCCGCCTCCAGGTTGGATCTCACAGCCGCGCGTGCCATGACGTACGTTGGCCCATGCAGCGCGCCGGGGAGGGCCCGGCGCTGCGATTCCAGCCTCCGAGGTCCACCATGCTGAGTCTTTTCCTGATTCTGTCCGCTCCGGTCGCCCCGAATCTCGGCGATGACAGCGCGGACGCGTACCGCCGGCGCGTGACACCGATCGTGCAGGTCGCGCGCGAGGCTTCGCCGGCCGTGGTGTTCATCCGCAACGAAGGCCGCCAGACGGTGGGCCGCGATTGGTGGGGACGCCTGCTCGAGCGCGAGTTCAGCGGCAGCGGCTCCGGCGTCGTGATCCACAAGGACGGCTTCATCATCACGAACTACCACGTCGTCGACGGGGCCAAGAAACTGTCGGTGACCTTCGACACGCAATACGACTCGACGACCTACGCGGCCGAATTGGTGTCGGCGGTCAAGGAGGAGGATCTCGCGCTGCTCAAGATCCAAGGCGAGCGCGAGTTCCCCACGATCCCGCTCGGGACGAGCCGCGATCTCATGCTGGGCGAGACCGTGATCGCGATCGGCAATCCCTACGGACAGACGCACACGGTGAGCCAGGGCATCATCTCAGGGATGCACCGCAACGCGCGCATTTCGACCGCGTTTGGGCAACTTTCTTTCGACGACCTGATCCAGACCGACGCGTCGATCAACCCCGGGAATTCGGGCGGGCCGCTGCTCAACATCAACGGCGACTTGATCGGCATCAACAACGCGATGAATCCCAACGCGCAGAACATCGGGTTCGCGATCCCCGTCGACCATGTCAAGAAAGTGCTCGAAGAGCGCATGCTCGCGCCGGATTCGGCCCCGACCTGGCTCGGCTTCGAGGTCGTCGGCGAGGATCACATCCAGATCGGCAAGATCGTCGACGGCAGCCCGGCCGAGATTGCCGGATTGCGCACCGGCGACTGCATCGTGGCGGTCGGTCCCACGGCGGTGACCACGCGCGAGGAGTACAAGATGGCGCGCGTCGGACTCTCGCCGCGCCGCGACGTCGAACTGCGCGTCGAGCGCGCCGGCAACACGAAGATCGTGCGCCTCGCGCCCTGGGACAAGTACGACGGCGCGATCTACGAGCACATCGGGCTCAAGGTGAAGACGGTCGAGACCCCGAGCCAGAGCTACATCAAGATCAGCGAAGTCCGTCCCGGGGGACCGGCCAACGAACTGGGGTTGCTCCCGAACGACGTGATCGACACGGTTCGGCCCTTGAACGGGGCGCGCACGCGGCCCCTGCGGATCCTGTCGCGGGAGCTGTTCGCGAACCTGATGACCGAGATCGAACCTGGAACAAAACTCCAGCTCGACGTCTACCGCGACGTGAATGGGAACGGCCGCTACGAGGAGGAGGAACTCCACCGCGGCAGCCTGACGATCCGATAAATCGGCTGCGCAGGGCGGGCGTGCCCGGGGCGCACGGAATCCGTATGCTGTTCGGCCCTCGTTCTCTCGCGCGACGAGAGGCCGGGGCGCCGCGATTCGCCGATGAAGCAAGCCCTCCTCCACTTCAGTGAACGCTTCGGCAGCATGCTGTCGCGCGTGCTCCTGACGTTGCTCTATTTCCTGGTGCTGGGGCCCTTCGCGATCTTCTACCAGCTGGTCGCCGACCCGCTGCACATCCGGCGGCGCAAGCGCGGCAACTGGACCGCATGGACCTCCAAGAACGACACGCTGGCCGCGGCGCGGCGCCAGGATTGAGCCGGACCTCGCGATGAACGTCCTGGGGCTTTCGTTCTACTACCACGATTCGTCGGCGGCGCTCGTCCAGGACGGCGTCCTGGTCGCGGCTGCTGAAGAAGAGCGCTTCAGTCGGCGCAAACACGACTCGGGCTATCCGGGGCTGGCGATCGAGTTCGTGTTGAAGTCGGCCGGCATCACGCTGCACGACGTCGACTTCGTCGTGTTCTACGAGAAGCCGTTCGTGAAGTTCGAGCGCATGTTGCTCACCGCGATGAGCACGTTCCCGCGGAGCTCGGCCGTGTTCCGCGAGTCGATGCAGCGCTGGATCTCGGACAAACTGTGGATCAAGTCGATCCTGGCCGCGAAGACCGGCTTGCCGACATCCAAGCTGCTCTTCGCCGAGCACCACGTCAGTCACGCGGCATCGAGCTTCTTCACTTCGCCTTTCGACGAAGCCGCGATCCTGACCGTCGACGGCGCCGGTGAGTGGACCACGTCGACGATGGGCGTGGGGCGCGACAACCAGCTCGAGATCCTGAAGGAGATTCGATTCCCCCACTCGCTCGGTCTCTTGTATTCGGCCTTCACCGCGTACTGCGGATTCGAAGTCAACGAGGGCGAATACAAGCTGATGGGGATGCACCCTTACGGCAAGCCGCGTTTCGTCGACAAGATCCACGAGATCATCGACGTCGCCGACGACGGTTCGCTGTGGCACGACATGCGCTACTTCGCGTACCACTTCTCGCCCGACAACACGCTCTCGCCGCGTTTCGCGGAACACTTCGGGCGTCCGGCGCGCGATCCAAAGCTGGGCGACAAGTCACTCGACCCGTTCTATTGCGACATGGCGGCCTCGATCCAGAAAGTGACCGAGGAAGTCGTGCTGAAGATGGCGCGGCATCTGCACGAGATCACCGGGATGAAAGCGTTGGTGATGGCCGGCGGCGTCGCGTTGAATTCGGTCGCGAACTTCAAGGTGCTGCGTGACGGGCCTTTCGAGGACCTGTACATCCTGCCGGCCCCGGGCGACGACGGCGGTTCGGTGGGTGCTGCGTATTGGGCCTACAACCATGTTCTGCGGCAGCCGCGTGGACCGGCGCTCGATCACGCCTACCTCGGCAGCGAACATTCGGATGCCGACATCAAGGCCTTCCTAGACAAGCACTCGATCGCCTACGAGCACATCGCCGACGACGAGCGCTTCTTCGATTTCGTTGCGCGGCAACTGGCCGAGGGGCAGGTGTGCGGCTGGTTCCGCGGACGTTTCGAGTTCGGCCCGCGTGCGCTGGGCGCACGTTCGATCATCGCCGATCCGCGGCGCGCCGAGATGAAGGAGAAACTCAACGCCACTATCAAGTTCCGCGAGGCCTTCCGCCCGTTCGCGCCCAGCGTGCTGGAGGAGCGCGCCAGCGAGTTTTTCGAGATCGACGAAGCTGAACGGCACTACCCGGCGCGATTCATGCTCTACGTCACGCCGGTGCGGCCCGAGAAGCGCGCACTGCTGCCGGCGATCACGCACGAGGACGGATCGGGTCGATTGCAGACGGTGTTCAAGGACACGAACCCCTCGTATCACGGCATCATCCGGCGCTTCGGCGAGATCACGGGCGTCCCGGTGATCATGAACACATCGTTCAACTTGAAGGGCGAACCGATCGTCGAGTCGCCGGCGCACGCGTTCAACACGTTCAGCCTCTCGGGGATGGACCTCTTGTTCCTGAACAACTTCGTCGTGCGCAAAGAGGCCAAGAAGAAGATTCAGGAGACGGTGTTCCACTTGCGTCACGAGGGCGATTCGGTGACGGCGATGGTGAGCTGATGCGCGCGGTGAACGTAGTTCTGTGCTTCGTCGTCAGTGCCTTGCTCGCGCTCGGCGTCTTCGAAGCCGGCTTGCGCGTCCTGGGCAAGGGCCCCACGCCGTCGATCAATCAGTTCGATCCCGTGACGGGCTGGAGCAAGACGCCGCTGGCACAGGCCGAGCGCCAGACGGGCGAGTTCCACGTGCACTACGCGATCAACGCGCTGGGCTTGCGCGACGATCCGATGACGAGCCCCGCGAAACCTGCAGGCAGCACGCGCGTGCTCGTGCTCGGCGACTCGTTCGTGCTCGGCTACACGGTCGAGCGTGCGGATCTGTTCGTGGATCAGCTCGAGAACTGGTGGCAGGCCGAGGGTCGGCGCGTCGACGTCGTGAATGCCGGCACCGAAGGCTGGTCCACCGACCAGGAAGTCGCGTGGTTCGAGACCTACGGCGCGGCGTTCGAACCCGATGTCGTCGTGCTGTGTCCGTACGAGAACGACCTGTATTGGAATAGCCAGACCTACTATCGCCGGTTTCCGAAGCCGCGCTACACGCCCTTCGGCGACCGTGAACGCGCTGTCCTCACGGATCCGGGCCCGCGCAGGTGGTACGAGAGCACGGCGATCGGTGCCACGTGGACGGCCATGCAAGACCGTCCCCTGACCTGGACCCTCGACGGAAAGGCGCGCCTGAATATGGAACACGCGGCCTACTTCCTCTCACCGCCGGAATTCATGAAGGAAGCGATCGCACGCACCCGCGGCGCACTGGTGGCGCTCAAGGCGGCTTGTGCGGCGCGTGGTGCGAAGCTCGTAATGGCACCGATTCCGGCGAAGGTCTCGGTCGATCCCCGAGCGCGCGAGTATCTCAGTGAAGCGCTGAATCCGCGCTCCTTCACGCAGAGATTGCAGATCTGGCGCGACTGGCCCGTGATCGATCCCGCATCGTGGTCGCCCGATCAACCGGTCGAGACCTTCCTCGCGTTGGCCAAGGACGTCGGCATCCACGCGGTCGATGCGCGCCCGTACTTGCGGGAGAAATTCAAGGACGGACGGCCGCTCTATTTCCAGTCCGATTGGCACTTGAACCCGCACGGCAATCGCGCATTCGCTGAGTTCTTGCACGACGAGATCGACCGTGCGCAACTCTTGCCGGCGGCGACGATCCAGGCTGCGATGCCGCGCGAGATTGTCGAGCCGCCGCGCTCGGCCGCCCTGTATTGGTTCGGCGGATTGTGGCTCGCGTTGTCGGCGCTGTACGCATTCACGTACCGCGACACGCCCTGGTGGAAGGCCATGCTCGGCGTAGGCGCGCTGCTTGGACTCGTGTTCGGTATCGTTCTGGGCGGCGGCGCACTGTTGAAGCTAATGCCGGCGAAGTATTCCACCGCGCTGCTGGTTCTCGGTGTCTTGGCGCTGTTCGGGTTCATCGCCTACAAGCTAGGACGGCGGATCACGACCACTTTGGAACTCCTCAGGGCATTCACCTTGCGCGGTCACTGGTACCTCTTGCCGCTGGTCGTGATCCTGCTCACCATCGGCAGTCTGCTGGTGGTCGCAGCCAGTTCGCCCTTGATCGCACCCTTCATCTACACGCTCTTTTGAGCACGACGCTTGAGTTCGGTGTAGGCTTTCAGGCAGTCATGAACGGAATCACGCAGCGCCCCTGGCTCATGGGGTTGATCTTGTTTGTCGTGTTGGCGGCGGCCCTCTTCCTGTGGATCGCACTAGGGGGATCGGGAATGCCAAGTGGGGTTTACGATCCCTGAGGCGACCAGGCATGATGAAATTCTTGCGCGAGTACTGGATGTATGTGGCGATTCCGGTTGGGGTCGTGTTGGTGTTGATTGTTGTGCTGGCGTTGACGAATGATGGGCCGGCGTCGCCGTTCGACTACAACTGGTAGAACGCCCAAACTGGCCCCTTTCGCTGTCCGTTTACGGCCTGAGTTTCAGGCGCCACTCGAAGAAGTTCCTTTTCGTGAACTGGCGCGCGACGACACCCAACGCCTGCGCTGACGTGATCCGCCGACACTTGTTCGTGATCCCGCGGATGTAGTTGCGGTACGCGAGCCAGATCCATCCGTGCCGCACCAGCCACGCTCGCTCTTTCGTCTGTGCCCACGTGCGCTGCACGAGGCGCGACATCCCGCTGCGCAACATGGCCAGCGTGTGATTGATCGGGAACAACGGATTCTGCGGCGTGCGCTCCGCCTTGGAGGAGTGTTGCTTGTGC
>JAEUIA010000019.1 GCA_016795245.1 Planctomycetota bacterium
CGCAGTACGCTGCGGCGAATCTGTGAAAAAACTGCTCTGGCTCCGTATTCAACGAACTGGGCGGCTCGTCCCGCAAAACGGAAACGAACCGCCCGATTGATGTCGTGGTGTCCGAGTCACCGCTCCGCTCTGCGCATCCCGTCACCGATTGGCAACACACCCGGATACGCACAACTCGACGTCGACTCGACGCCACATTCTTACCTCAACCGCACGTGTGTTGGGAACAGTCCAGTGTCGATGTTCTCATTTTTTTTCTGGACCACTCCGACCCCGTCACTGCGCGCGCTTCGCCGGCTTCGTGCCGCGCGTGTTCTTCGAGTCATTCGTTTCGGACTCGTTCCTGCGCTTCTCGATCGCCCGCGCGAGCTGCTCGATGCTGCGCATGGCGGCCAACGACGACCGCACGCGTTCACCCAACCTGGTTTCCTCTGCGCTGACCTCGGACAACGACTCGCGACAGCGTTCCAGCATGCCCGCGGCGCCTTCCAGGTCACCGGAGTCGACCAGTGAGGACGCGATCAAGTCGAAGGCGCGGATGCGATCGAGCGGATCATCCCCCTTGTCGGCAACCTTCTGCCACACACGGCGCGCGTCCGGCACGCGTTCCAGATCGGCGAACATGCGCCCGAGCCACAGACGTGCGTCGTCCTTCTGGCGCGCCGTCGCCGTCTCCTCGGCGATGACGGATTCGTAAGCCGCGATGGCCGGTTGCGCGTGCTTCGCCCGGCGTTCCAGGTGCGCGAGTTCCAACATCGCGCGCACGCGGAAGTCGGTACCCGCGCCGCGGTCGCGCGCGAACGTGAACTCGGCTTGCGCGCCGGCGGTGTCGTCCGTCGAGCGCAACAGTTCGCCGGCGCGGAAGGCGGCCTCGGCGCAGAGCGCGACATCGCCCGCGAAGTACTCGCGCACCGCGCGGTAGGCGCGAACCGCCTCGTCGCGGGCGCGCTCACGCGCCTCCCCTTCCGCCCCGCGCATGGCCTTCTTGACCGACGTGGCGTGCTCGAGCTGCGCCTTGGCGTTCTCCTGTCTGGGCGTCGTGCTCACCTCGCCCGGCGGCGCTCGCAGCGCGAGGGCCGCGGCGTGAACAGGCACCGTACCCCAGGCGCAGAGGGCCAGGAGGCCGGGCGTCAACAATTGGATCAGTGCACTCGTTTTTCCGTGTTTGAATCTCATGTCTGGTTCCGTGCGGCACCGTGCGGGCCGCGATTTTTCGACTCCTGCAAGCCCACGACGCACTGCGCGTCGCGGCGTTCGGTGCGAGCGCGCGTGCTCGCCGGGTGCGCGAGAGCCAGGCGCTTGCGCAAGATGCGCGACAGCCGGCTGCGAGCGCGGAACACCTGGACCTTGGCCAGTTCGGGCGCGCTCTCACACACGCGCGAAGCCGGTCGTCTGCGTTCATGATGCGAGTACCAGAGGCGCAGCACGCGCCGATCAGCGCGCGGCAATTCGGCCATGGAGCATTCGAGGTGCCCGATCAGCACCGCGCGCTCGAACACGATGCCCTCGGCCTCCAGCATCTCGTCATCCGGCGAGTCACCAGGAATCTCCTCGCGCCCTTCCATCCGCGCGAACAGCTCGTCGGGCGCATCGATCCGCGGCATCCGCATGTCGCGCCGCAGCACATCGCGCATCACGTTGACGGCGATGCGCGTCACCCACGGCCGCAAGCGCGACGTGTCCGACAGGCGATGGCGAAACCGTGCGGCGCGCAGCAGAGCCTCCTGCACGACGTCGTCGATGTCCGCGCGGCAGTTCGCGTAGCGCGACAACGCCTGGCGCAACTCCGGTCGCATCTCCTCCAGGCCGGCCCAGGTGCAGGGCTCGGCTTCTTCCAACGCAGCGGTTTCCACGGTTCCTCCATGCGCCCGTTCGCAGCGCGCACAGGGCGTGCGAGCGGCGCGAGCAGGAGGAAGAGACCGCGCTGCGAGGCCTGCGAGACGATTCCTGACGTTGTCCCACCGGACCGACTCGGCTGCGGCGAACGTGCAGTCGGGGAAGCCGCCGACGCGGAAACGGCATGCGCTGCGGCGGTCCCCAACTCGCTCTGCGGCAATCGCGCCGCGCGCACGCATCGGTTCGTACAGCCCAGTTCGGTACCGACCGCGCCGGATGCGTGGACCACAGATCTTGGCAGGGCGAAATTCGCCGCTGATCGGCGGGCGCACCGGACCGTCGCGCGTTCTGAAGTCTGAAGCCCCGCCCGCGATCAGGTTGCGGAACTCACGCGCGCATCGCGGCCCGCAACTCGGCGGCGCGCGCAGCACCCTTCAGCTCGGCTACGAGTGCAAGGGCGAATTCGAGTGCCGTGCCCGCACCTTGGCTCGTGCAGACGGACCCCGAGCGCACGACGCGGGACTCGGTGTTCACCGTCGCGTCGACGAGTTCCTTGTGAACCGAAGGGTGCGCCGTGACTTCGACGCCGCGCAGGATGCCGGCCGCGTGCAACACGACCGGCGCCGCGCAGATCGCCGCCGTGCGCGTGCGCGAAGCACCCGCTCCCGCGCTCGCCAGTCGGCGCACGAGCGCCAGCACGCGCCCGTCCGCCGCCAGATTCCGCGTCCCCGGTTGGCCGCCCGGCAGGACGATCAGCGTGAACACGGAAGTGTCGAGATCGCCCAGAGCAGCATCCGGCGCGATCTCGATCCCGTGCGAACCGCGCACCGACCCCGGCTGCAGGCTCGCGACGGTCACGTCCAGGTCGGCGCGCCGCAGCACGTCGACGATGGTCACGAATTCGATCTCTTCGAACCCGGGCGCGAGCGGAACCAGGATCTTTTCGGGCGTGCTCATGCGCTCCATCGTGGCTGTGCCCCTCGAACGGAGCAACGGCCGGGGCGCGCGGCTATCCTCGGGCGCATGAGCATCTTCGCAACGCTGCTGTTCCTGGCCCTCCCGCAAACGCCCGTGCAGGACCTCGGCGCGGTCCTGAAACCGATCCGCGAGCAACACGACGTGCCCGGGATGGTGTGCATGGTGGTCAAGGACGGCGTGATCGTGGCCCAAGGCGCCGATGGCGTCCGCAAGCGCGGAGGCAACGACGCGATCACGATCGACGACAAGATGCACCTGGGTTCGAACACCAAGTCGATGACCGCGACTTTGTGCGCGATCCTGGTCGAGGAGGGCAAGCTCGCTTGGGACCTCGAAGTCGGCAAGGTGTTCCCCGAACTCGCGTCGTCGATGGACAAGGGTTGGGCCAAGGTGCGGCTCGATCAACTGCTCACCAATCATGCCGGCGCGCCCGCGAATCTCGACGCGGGCGGCCTGTGGAAGAAATTGTGGTCGCATTCCGGCACGCCGCGCGAACAGCGGCTCGCACTCGTGACCGGGGTGTTGTCGCGTGCACCCGCAGCGCCGCCGGGAAAACAATTCATCTACTCCAACGCGGGTTTCTCGATCGCAGGCGCGATCGCCGAGCGCGTGCTCGACACTCCGTACGAGGAATTGCTGCGCGCGCGGTTGTTCACTCCGCTGGGCATGAAATCAGCCGGCTTCGGCGCGCCCGGGACGCTCGGCAAGATCGATCAACCGCGTGGTCATCGCGGCGACGGAGCCGCCGTCGAGGTCGGCCCCGGTGCCGACAACCCGATCGCGATCGCGCCGGCCGGACGCGTGCATTGCTCGTTGCCGGACTGGGCCAGGTACGTGGGCGCGCACCTCGTCGGAGAGACCGACCGCGATGACGGCAAGCAACACCTGCTCAAGGGCACGACGTTCGTGAAACTGCACACGCCCTACGCCGACGACGGGTCGAACTACGCGATGGGTTGGGTGGCGCGCAGCAAGCGCGGCGCCCGCACGCTGTGGCACAACGGGAGCAACACGATGTGGTACGCCGAGGCCACCCTCGCGCTCGACGAAGGCTACGCGGTGCTCGTGGCCACGAACCAGGGCGGAGACGCAGGCACGCAGGCCTGCACCCAAGCCACCGCAGCACTCGTCGCGCGCATGGCTGCCGACAAAGCTGCGGAACCCAAGTGACGCGCCGCGCGCTCAGCGCGGATTCGTGGCCCACACCGTCGCGTCGGTGACGAACCCGCGGTCGTCGAGCGCGATCAGGCTCGCGATCACGTGAGCGATGTCTTCGGACACGAGCTTCGAGGGGTTCAATCCGGTGCGCGGCGGCCGGCCGGCGTGGACACTGAAATCGTTCTGCACTTCGCTCGGATTGACCTGGCACACGCGCACGTTCGAAGCGCGCAGTTCGGCGCGCCAGCACTCGGTCAGCGCGGTCAACGCGAATTTGGAGGCACAGTACGCCGATCCGCCGCCGAATCCGCGCTGTGCGGCCGTCGAACCTATGTTGACGATGGTCCCGCCGGCGCCCGACTTGCGCGCCGTGAAGTGCCGGGCGCATTCGCGCGCGACCAGCATCGCCCCCAGCGTGTTGGTGCGGAACGTGCGCTCGAAATCCGCGACCGTCGTGTCGAGCAGAGGCGCGAACGTGCCCATGCCGGCATTGTTGACCAGCACATTCAGGTCGCCGAGCTGCGCGATCGCCGCCGCGACGAAGCGCTTCACCGCGGCTTCGTCGGTGACGTCGCCGGGCAGCGCGATCGCGCCGATTTCCCTGGCTGCGCCTTCGAGCCGTTTGGCATCGCGTCCGACGATCGCGACCTTGGCGCCGCCTTGAACGAGGAGTGCCGCCGTGGCCCGGCCGATTCCGGATCCGCCGCCGGTGATGAGAACGCGAGCATCTTGGAGCTTCATGGCTCCAGTTCTATTCGTCGAGCGCGACCTCGACCAGAGTTGG
Organism: Planctomycetota bacterium; assembly: GCA_016795245.1. Taxonomy (GTDB): domain Bacteria; phylum Planctomycetota; class UBA1135; order UBA1135; genus JAEUIA01. Next base: position 4,757 of record JAEUIA010000019.1, read on the forward strand.
GGCCAGAACCCGCACGAGTTCTCGCGGATCGAGCGCGATCAAGAAACCCCGTCGTCCGCCGTTGATCCAGATACGCGGCAGCAACGTGATGCTGCGTTCGACGTACACCGGCATCTCACGGCGCGTTCCTAACGGACTCGTACCTCCGACTTGATAGCCGGTGTGTTTGTCGGCGACCTCGGGCTTGCACGGCGTGATCGACTTCGCGCCGATCGCACGCGCGAGCTGCCTGGTCGAGACCTGCTTGTCGCCGTGCATCAAGACGATCAACGGCGCGCGCGTTTCGTCCTCCATGATCAGCGTCTTCACGACGTGGTGCTCCGGCACGCCCAGCGCCCGCGACGACGCAGCCGTGCCGCCCTTGGCTTCGTACTTGTACGTGTGCGGCGTGAACTCGACTCCGAACTCGCGCAGCACGCGCATCGCGGGCGTCACCGGCAGGCGTTCGTCACTCATCCGTGCTGAATTTCACGGCAGCCACAGGACCGTGGCTCCGTTCGAGAAATTGAAGGTCGCGCTCGTGCAGAAGTTCTCGATGCTGCGGTACCAGGCCTGGTAGTGACGGTAGTCGCCGCCGAGTGGGACTGCGCCCAACACGGAGAGCAACGGATCACCGGCCAGGAAGCCGAACCCGGCCGTGCCGTCGGGTGCAGCGCGCACGGCGATCCGGGTGACCGGTGTGCTCAAGCAGAACAAGCCGTCGCCGAATTGGATCCCGCTCGCCGGCGTGGACGGACCGGGGCCCGTGAGGAACGCGACGGTCGTTCCCAACGGCAGTCCCGTCGCGAGCAGCGTGAGCGAGTCGCTCAAGATGTGCGCCGAGCCCACGGCATCGAAGCGCGCACCCGACGTCGAAGCCGTGGCGCATCCGGCGCCGGGATCGGTGCTGTTCGCACACGGGCAAGTGGACGGGGTGCCGAAGCAGAAGAGATCCGCCGGCCTGCACTCCAGCACGAAAACGTCGTAGAGCCCGTTCAAGTCGCCGAAGACGAGCATGCTCGACGCGCTCGTGAACGCGATCATGTGACTGTCGCCGCTGATCACTCCGTAGAAACAATCGTTGTCCGCGGGCGCGCCCAGAGTCGAGCTACTGACGATTTCCGTCGTCCCGGCCGCGCGATCGCGCAGGAAGACGTCGCGTTTCTCGTTCGTGTCGCCCGGCACGAGGTCGCTGGAGGTGCTCGTGAAGGTCACGAAGCGCCCGTCGTCGGACAATGTCGGCGCCCAGTTCGATCCCGTCGCCTGCTGCCCTCCGGAGGTGACGCTGACGCGCTCGAACACACCCGTGACCCGATCGAGCACGAACGTATCGTGCGTGTCGTTCGTGTCGTTCGCGACCAGATTCGAAGCCAGGCTCACGATCCCGATGTACCGTCCGTCCGGTGTGATGCTCGTCACGTCGCTTGCGCCGTTGGCTTCGACACCGCCGAGCCCCAGCGAAACGCGCGCCGTCGTACCCAAGACGCGGTCGCGCACGAACACGTCGGTGACGCCGTTCGTGTCGTTCGGTACCAGATTCGTCGCCGGGCTCTGGAACACGACGAAACGCCCGTCGTCGCTGACCTGCGGCCCGCCTGCACTGCCTCCGGCCCAGTTGTCGCCTTGAACGCCGGTGCTCGACACGCTGACGAGTTCCATCACGCCCGTCTGGCGGTCGAACAGGAATACGTCGCGTGCATCGTTCGTGTCGTTCGGCACGAGGTTCGATGCCGAGCTCAGAAACGTCACGAAACGCCCGTTGCGCGAGATCACACCGAAGTACGAACCGCCGTTGCCTTCGACGCCTGACGGGCCGGTGCTGATCCGCACCGTGGTGCCCAGCGTCCGATCACGCAAGAACACGTCGTTCGTGTTGTTCATGTCGCCGGGGACGAGGTTGTGCGCCCAGCTCGAGTACAAGACGAAGCGACCGTCGGCGCTGATCGACGGCCCGTTGGACTGGATGTCGGCCTGGATCCCGTTGCTGTCCACAGTGATCAGCTCGGTGGTCTGCAGCACCCGGTCGTGGACGAAGATGTCGTCCGAGTTGTTCGTGTCGCCGGGCACCAGGTTCGAGGCCGAACTCGCGAAGGCGACGAAGCGTCCGTCGCGCGACAAGACCACCGCGCCGGAGTGGCCCGTGGTCTCGTTCCCGAGCGGGTCCAGGCTCACGCGTGACAGCGTGCAGGTCTGGGCCGCCGACGAGGACGACAATGTCCAAAGGAGGGCGAGCGGCAGAAATCGAAGCAGGTGCTGATTCATGGCGGCGGGCGGCGCGCCGCGCGCGCAGCTCCGGACGTCAGTTTCTTGGCTCGCGTCGCATTCCGCAAGTTCCATTGCCGACGTCGCCTCCGTAGTCTGTCGCGCGCCCGGGCCATGCGGTCGCGCCACGGCGCAATCGGGCGCGCAACAGCAGAGCATGTTCAAGAACATCGGCAGCACCTGGATCCTGAATCTGCTGCAGATCGCGGTGGTCTTGATCCTCGCGCCGTTCGTGCTGCAGCGACTCGGCAACGACCAGAACGGCGTGTGGGTCACGATCGTCTCCTACACGGGGATCCTGAGCCTGTTGATCCTGGGCGTACCGATGGCCTCGGTGCGTTTCGTGGCCGAACAAGTTGCGAAAAAAGACGTCGTGCGCATGAACGCGGCGATCTCGACCTGCCTCGTGATCTGCACCGGTCTGGGCGCCGCAGCACTGCTCGTGGGCGCAGTCCTGTGGTTTGTGTTCGACACGCAGTACTTGAACGGAGCGACCGCCGCTTCTCTACCGCCCGGCACGACCGACGGCGCGAGCCTGGCGTTCGCGATGGTGGCGGTGCAGGTCGCATTCGCCTTCGCGATGCGCCTCCCCTACGGCATCTTCGACGCCTATTCGGAGTTCGTCGCCCGCAATGTGATCATGGCGGGCGAACTGGTCCTGCGCGTCGTGGCTACGGTCGCGTTGCTGTCGTGGAATGCGTCCCTGCCGGCGCTCGCGCTCGTCCAGATCCTGTCGATGCTGTTCGAGTTCGCGCTGACGCTCGCAGTCCTGAAAAGGCGTCACCCGGAAGTGCGCTTCTCGTACCACGGCTTCGATCGCTCGACGGCGCGCGCGATCCTGGGTTTCAGCGTCTTTGCGCTGCTCTTGAACGTCGGTACCTTGCTGGCCTTCCGCGTGGACGCCATCGTCATCAGTTCCTACCTCGAGCCCGCGCACGCGACGTTCTTCGACGTCGGCAACAAGTTCTTCGACCCGCTGACCGGGCTCGTGATCTCGGTTGGCGCCGTCGTGATGCCGCTCGCGACGCGGCTCAAGGCCACGGCGGGTGAAGCGGAACTGCGCGACGTGTTCATGAAGTGGTCGAAGATCTGCCTCTCGATCGTGCTCATGATCGGCGTGTATCTGCTCGTCGCCGGTCCGGATTTCCTGGGGTGGTGGGTCGGCGCCGAGTTCGTCGAGCCGTCGGGGCGCGTGTTGCAGGTCTTGATGCTCTCGTTCCTCTTCTATCTGCCGGTGCGCGGTGTCGCCTTGCCGATCCTGATGGGACTCGGCCGGCCCAAGGCGCCGGCGCTGGGCCTGCTGGCGATGGGCGTAGTCAACGTCGGCATCAGCCTCGCGCTCGTGTCTTCGCTAGGGATCTTCGGTGTCGCGCTGGGCACGGCGATCCCGAACCTCATGTTCGCCGTCTTCGTGCTGGTGCTCGCCTGCCGCGAACTCTCGATTCCCCTCCGCAGCTACGCCGGATACGTGGTCGTGCGCGCGGCGATCGGAGCGCTGGTTCCGCTCGCAGCCCTTTGGCTCTACCGCTCCGAGATCGGGCTCGATTCGCTGGTGAAGCTGGTCGGCGCGGGAATCCTGTCGGTCACGGTGTTCGCGCTGACGTGGATCTTCTTCGTGTACCGCAACGATCCGCATCTGGATTTGAGCCTGCTGCGCCGGCGCGTCGGTTCGGATCCGGGCGTGCGGAGGCAACCTTGAGCGTCATCGAATGGGGGCTCTGGGGACTGGCAGCGGCCGTCGTGAGCTTCGTCGCGGCCGAGTTGGTCGCGCGTGCCTGGCTCGCACGCTTCGGACGTGCGTACGTCTGGGCGCCGTACGGCCGCGTGCGCATGTACCTCGACCGTGAAGTGCTGCCGACTTTGGAACCGATCGTCGAACACCACACGAACGCCGAGGGCGAGCGCGGCGATTGGCTGCCGGACGACACGAGTTCGATGTTTCGCATCCTCGTCGTCGGCGGCAGCGCCGCAGAATGCTGGTTCCTCGACCAGGCGTCCTCGTGGCCGAACATCGTGCAGAAAACGCTGCGCGAACCGCAGAACAGACAGCGTCTAGGGGTCGATCACGTCCATGTCGGCAACATCGGTCGCTCGCTGGTCACCACGCGGCACCTGGATGCGATTCTCGCGCGCGTGTTGCCGCACTACGCCAAGGTCGACGCGATCGTGTTCATGGTCGGTGTCAGCGACCTCATCCTGTGGCTGGAGCAAGGCGCGCCCAAGACGTTGACCGAGGAACCGATTCCTTCGTCGGCACTGTTCACGCAACATCCTGACGGTCCCTTCGGATGGAGGCCGGGAACGCTCGCGCTGCGTCGCATCGCCTCGGCTTGGAACCGTCGTCTGCGCCGCCCGATCACCGTGCGCGAGCGGGTCGGGAAACGCCTCGGCGAAGTCCGGCTCATGCGCCAGAACGCTCGGGAAATGGTGCACGAGATGCCCGATCCGACAGCCATGCTCGCCGGGTTCGAGCGCTGGTTCGAGATCCTGCTCGAGCGCGCCAAGCAGAAATCGCCGCATGTCCTGGTCGTGCACCAGCCCTGGCTCGAGCGCGAGTTCACGCCGGAGGAAGAGAAACTCCTGTGGAGCTTCGGCGCCGGCCGGCCGTACGCGGGTGTTGTGACGCGCTACTACGACCACGACGTCGCCTGGAAGCTGCATCGGCTCGTGGACCGCAGCGTCACCGAAGTCGCGCAGCGCGCTGGTGTCGAACAACTCGACGTGATGCCGCTCGTGCCGGCTGATTTCGAGCACTACTACGACGACCACCACCACACGCCCAAGGGTTGCGACATCATCGGGCGAGCCGTCGCCGAGAAACTGTTGGCCTCGGCGCGAGCGCACACGCGCGCACCAGAACACTGAGATCAGGCGCGTTTCACGCTGCCCATGATCATGTGCCCGATCAAACCCAGCACGATGCAGCTTGCGACCTGAACGACGTGCAGGCCCAGTCCCGTGACGGCCGCCACGTCGCGCGGCACTCCCAGGGCTTCGAAGCCCAGGACCCAACCCGCCTCGAGCGTGCCGAAGTTGGCGAAGGCGCTGACGGGCGCGAGGCTGGTGACGATCGCGAGGCCGCTGCCGAACGAAGCCTCCGCCAGGGACAGATCTGCGGGCAATCCGAAGCCACGCCCGAGCAACGCGCAGAACATGAAAGTCGAAAGCCAGATCGGGATCGAGACGAGAGTCGCGCGCAGCAGCATTCCATCGCGCCCGGCGAGGCGCAGGGCGCCCGCGAGTTGCTCCGATCCCGCGGTGATCGACTTGCCGAGCCTCCCGCGCTCCAAGCCGCACGTGCGCACCAGCCAGATCGCGAGCAACACGACCAGATTGCCGCGCGCGCTCAGGAAGAAACACACGGCTGAGACTGCTGCCAGGCCCAGGCCCAGAGCCGTGAACCACGAAATCGCGGGGTAGACGTCCGACGCCGCGAGCGCAAAACACGCGATGGAGAACCCACCCGTCAGCGAGGCGAGGTCCAAGAGGCGTGACACGATCAACGCCGCGAGGCCCGACGTGGCCGGCAAGTTGCACACGCGCTTCGAGTACAGGACGAAGGTCGCTTCACCGATCTTCGCCGGGAGCAGCGTCGCCGCCATCGTGTACGCCGCCGTCACGCCCAAGAGCGGTACGAAGGCCGGCCGTTCGGCTGCAGGAATCAGGTAACGGAAACGGATCGTCCGCAGCACGTACATGCCCGCGTACAAGGCCAAGGCCGGCACCAGCGTGCCCGCCGAGAGGCGACCGACGGCCTGCGTGAGATCCGTGATCTCCAGCTTGCCGTACAGCCACAGCGGAACCAGCAGCGCCCCCGCGAGCACCAACGACATGACGAAGCGGAGGACCGTGTGTGCGCGGTTCGACAAGCGAGCAGTGTCAGCGTTTCAAGCCACGCCGACAAGCGCAATCGTCACTCGAACTTGACGTGCGTGCCGCCCGAATCCTGGGCCAGCCACTCCAGGATGCGGAATTGCCCGCCGACCGCGATCGTGTTGATCACGATCTTTCTGTGCTCGTTCCAGGCGGCGACGTGCTCCCGGATGACGGTCGGCTCGAGCACTTCACCTTGGGACGGTTCGCCGTCCGACATCAAGAAAATCGTGTCCACGTCGGGATCCTGGAACGCGGCCTTGATCGCGCCGTACAGGTTCGTGCCGCCGAACGGCCCGAGCTTGCCGACGTAGGCCACGGCGTCCGTGCGATTCTTCTCGTTGGCCGCAGCCAGACTCCCGTCCACCCAGCGCTCGACGTCGCTCGAGAACGGATAGATGTTGAAGAGCGCGCCGGCGTCCAGACCTTCGATGCACTTGGAGAGCTCGGTCTTCGCGACCTCCATGCGGTTCTTGACCTGCTTGCCGCGGTAGTCGTTCGCCAGACCTTCGTCCATCGAACCGGACACGTCGATGATGAAGATCACGCGGTGGCTGATGATGCGGATGCCGAAGAACTTGGATTCGACGCGCGTCGTCTGACGCAGGCGCCATTCCTCTTCACCGGTCTTGACCTTCTCCAGGTCGGCGTCGGACAGGAGCTGGAACTTGTCGCTGTTGTTCTTCCACCAGTTCGTCCAGCCCTCGGCGTTGTCCGAGAAGGGTTGGCCCGTCATGCGCCACAGCGCATTGGCGAACTCGTTCTGCATGCGCCCCTCTTCCTTGGCCATGCGCGCGATGACGGGCGAGATCACCTCTTTCATGTGCAGACGTTCGAGCGCTTCGAGTGCGGCGAGTCGCGTCGACCAGTTGGGGTCGTCGAGCGCGGCCACGAGCTTGTCGAGGTGCTTCTTGTCCGCCGAATTACCCAAACCGTCGAGCGCCAGGCTGCGCAGTTCGGGGTCCTCGCTCTTCGTGAGCTCGATCAGCTCCTCGATCCACGTCGGGTCGCCCTGGCGGATCATCGCGGTCGCGGTGATGCCGGCGCGCATCACGTCGCGGTTCTTGTTGGCCTTCTCCCACAGCTTGCGCAAAGGCCCGAGTGCATCGGTGTACTTGCGTTCGCCCAGGATCTTGGCGCAGGCGACGACCACTTCAGGGTCCTTGTCCACGAGCATGCGCACGAGTGCCTTGTCGACCCGCTCGTCTTTCATGCCGCGCACGGCGTAGATCTGGAACAACTTCTCGCCCGTTCCGCGTCCACGGCCCAGATCGCCGATCAATTCCTTGTTGATGCGCTCGTCGTTGAACCCGATCAGGATCTCCGCGAGACCGCGGCGCAGCTCGATCGGCGACACGTTGTTGGTCGCGCGCTTCATGAAATCGGGCGCCGCCTTGGTGCCCTCGATGCCGGCGATGATGCGCGCGGCGATGACGCGATTTTCAGCCGCTTCCGCGTCGTTCTTGAGGATGTCCTCGGCGAACTCGAGCGTCTTCTTGTCGCCTCGCCCGGCCATCTCCTCGAGCGACGCACGCCGAATCTTCGCGTACGGGTCCTTCCTGGCCTTCATCAATTCGTCGATCGTCAACGTGCTCGCGATCGCCTGGAAGCACGTGAGACGAATCGGGTTGATGTTGATGCGGCGCTGCTTCTTGGGCGCTTCGCCGTCCTTGTCCTTGTTCTTCTCCTGTTCCTTCTCGCGCTTCTTGGCTTCGCGTGCGTCCTGCTCCTTTTCCTTGTCGGTGCGGTCGTCTTTGGGTGAATACAACTCGCTGTACCAGGCGAAGTCGTCCTTGCTGCCGACCTTCACGTGCAGCTTCATCGCGCGCTCGCGGACGGAGTCCTCGGCTTCGCTGACGACGATCATCCGCAAGAAATCCTTGCCCTTGCCGCGACAGGCGCCGAGCGCATCGAGCGCCGCTTCACGCAGCTCGAATTCGCCGGACTCGGTGGCGACGTTCATCAGTTTCTGCAGCGCCGGTTGTTCCGCATCCGGTACACCGTCGAAAGCGGGCATCGCGCGCACGACTTCACGCTTCATGAAGATCGTCTGCATCGCGTCGTAGACCTCGAGCATGCCGTCCAGCGCCTCGCGCGTTTTCAGGTTCGCGAGCTGCTTGATGAGCTCGGGCTTGGCGCGGTCGCTCTCGGCCTTGAGTTCCTTGACGAGTTCGGCGGCAGTGCCCCCGCCTTGAGAGGCGAAGGCCGGTCGCAGCCCGAACAGCGCCAGCCCGGCGCACACGGTCAGGGCGAGCGCCAGCGCGGGCCGAAACAGGGAAATCTGGGGGGTGTGGCTCATCGTTTTCATGTGCAGGTCTCCAGCGCCTCATCAGGCGACTCCATTTCGCGCCCCATTCTGCCGATAGCAAGCCTCCCCCGCAGCTTCGAGCGCGGGGAAGGCCATAACCCTAGCCACTTGGCGCCTCACAGGTACGCATTCACGTGTTCGAGCTCAGTTCACCGGCCCTGTCCTCCGAAAAGGCGCGCCTGCTCCTGCGGCGCCTGCGCGACCTCAATCTGAACGCCGGCCCGGTCGCCGTGACGCGCGCCATCGGTGTGGTTTTCGCCGGCTGCACGTCGCTCGACGGCCCAGCCGAAGCCGGGGTCCGCTATCGTCTGCGTCATTCGGACGGCAGCGAGGGCCTGCTCGAGATCGGGTGGCGCGATTCGAATCTCGAGCTCGCGCTCGAAGGCGCCGCGTCCGCCGAGAAACGCGTGATCGCCGTCCCAGTGACCTGCGACCGCAAGGGCCGCGCGTGCGCGCGCAGGATCGGCGCACGCATCACGCCGGAGAGCACCAACCGGCGCGAGCTGGAGCATTTCCTGCGCCGGATCGTGCGCTCGATCTGTCGCTAGTCTTCCGAGCCGGATCTGCCGCAGCTCAGCGCTTCGCGGGCGATTTCTTGGCGGCCTTCTTCACCGTGTCGCTCGCCTTGGGCGCAACGCCCTTGGGTCGAACGACCTGTGCCGCGCCTGCCTTTTCGGGTGCGGTCTTCTGGGGTTGCGCCTTCAGTTGTGTCTTGCTCGGCGTCGCGGGGCGAGGCGCGGACACTTTGGCCGCGGACGACTTCGCCTTGACCGCGGCTTGCTTCGGCGCCGGTCCGTCGCTGAGCACGGTGAGCTGTGCGAGGACCTCGTCGACGTGCCCTTCGACGTTGACCGGCGACCAACGCGCGACGAGCTTGCCGTTCTCGTCGATCACGAACGTCGAGCGAATCGTGCCCTCGACGAGCTTGCCGTACATGAGCTTCTGTCCGTACGCGCCGTAGGCCTTCGCGATCGCGTTGCCCTCGTCGGAGAGCAGGTCGAACGGGAGCTCGTACTTCGCGCGGAACTTGGAGTGGCTCGTCAGCGAATCCTTGGACACACCCAACACGACGGCGCTACGGCTCTTGAGACGCACGAGGCTGTCGCGGAAGTCACAGGCCTCGGTCGTGCAGCCGGGAGTATCGTCCTTCGGATAGAAGTACAGGACGACTCGCTTGCCGCGGAGCTCCTTGAGCGAGATGGACTTGCCCGAAGTCGAGGGCAGGTTGAAATCGGGTGCAGGGTCGTTCAGCTCGAGCATGTTCGGTTCTCCAAAGAATGGCGGCCAAACACGATACCCGAGGTGCCCGGCGCCACCGGTCGGAATCGTGGAATCCCGTAGTCTACGGGCCTGCAACGCAAACTGGCCCCTTTCGCTGTCCGTTTACGGCCTGAGTTTCAGGCGCCACTCGAAGAAGTTCCTTTTCGTGAACTGGCGCGCGACGACACCCAACGCCTGCGCGGAGGTGATCCGCCGACACTTGTTCGTGATCCCGCGGATGTAGTTGCGGTACGCGAGCCAGATCCATCCGTGCCGCACCAGCCACGCTCGCTCTTTCGTCTGTGCCCACGTGCGCTGCACGAGGCGCGACATCCCGCTGCGCAGCATGGCCAGCGTGTGATTGATCGGAAACAACGGATTCTGCGGCGTGCGCTCCGCCTTGGATGAGTGTTGCTTGTGCTCGACCGATCCCGGCATCACCTCTCTGAGCACCGTCGCGTAGCTGCTCTTCTTGTCGGAGGACACCGTGGTGCACGAGCCGGGTGGAATGATGCCGGCGAGCTTGCTGAAGCACGCTTTGACCGCCGCGCGTGATCCCGACCTGCGCACTCCGTGCACGGCCTCACGCGCGCGTTTGCGTTCCAGGTCACGCGGCTTCAGACGTCCCCGTGCAGGCAACGTCGCGACCTCGAAATGCACCGCGAAATACGAGTGCAACTCGATCAAGATCGGCATCGTCAACGGTGCCAGTCGGCGCGAGTGCTCGTAGGTCTCGAGCTCGTCGAACTGGAAGTTCCCGCACAGGCCGCCTCGGCGTCGCGTGCGTTCCAAGACCGCGGTGTGGAACTCGCGCGCGTAGTCCGACAGGAGGATCATGCGGCGCCGCACGGTCTTG
>JAEUIA010000048.1 GCA_016795245.1 Planctomycetota bacterium
GGTAAAGGACTGGCCTTCTGCTCTGCAACAGGGTGAGTTGAGGGGGGAGGCGGGTCGCGTGGAGTGCGCAGCGCAGCACGTCGGGGGCGTCTGCGGTTGGGGTTGCCGGAATCGATGCACTCCGCAACCGGGTCGGCCGCGCGTGGCGGAACTTGCTGCGACGACGCAACCCCGTTTCCTTACACACCTCGCGGCGTAGGAGCGAGCGCGCGCCTTTACGCTGCGTGTGCGCGCCGATACGCTCCGCCTCCCCTTTCAGCGAGGGTGCCATGCAAGAAGACGCACTACCCGGTCGGATCCCGCCTCACAACGAAGAGGCTGAACGAGCGCTGCTCGGCGCTCTCCTCACCGAGCCGGTGCGCATCCCCGAAGTCGCGGAGGTCGTGCGGCTGGGCGATTTCTTCAACGGTCGCCACAACGCGATCTACGAAGTGCTCGAAGCGATGGCCGAGCGCGCGGCGCCGATCGACATCGTCAGCGTCGGCGAGGCGCTCGTGCAGGCCGGCAAGTTTCAGTTCGTCGGCGGCCGCGCCTACCTGGCCGAACTTTCGTCGAGCGTCACCAGCGGAGCGTATGCGAAACATCACGCGCGCATCGTGGCCGAGACCGCCATCCTGCGCCGTCTGATCCGCGAAGCCGGTGAGATCATCGGCGAGGCGCACGCCACGCGCCCGGACGGCGACAACGTGCCTAAGCTGCTCGACGCGGCTGAGCACAAGATCTACGAGATCGGCAACGAGCGCGACCGCGGCGAAGCCGTGCCGCTCGCGCGGGCCGTCGCCGAGACCTTCAAGCGCATCGACAGCACTTCGCACCGCAGCGGGCTCACCGGGCTGCCCAGCGGCTACTACGAACTCGACGAACTCCTGTGCGGCTTCAATCAGGGTGAGTTGATCGTCATCGCCGCGCGCCCCTCGATGGGCAAGACGGCCTTCGTGTTGAACTGCATGGACTTCGCCGCCGATCCGGATCACACCCCCGAATGGCTGAATCGCGCTCCGGTGGTTTTGTTCTTCAGCCTCGAGATGGGCCAGCAGTCCATCGTGCGCCGGATGTTGTGTGCACGTGCGCGCGTCGACGCGCACAAGTTGCGCACGGGCCGCATCCCGACCGAGGACTACGCCGAACTGTCGCGCGGCGCCGGTGAATTGGAGCGCATGAAGCTCTTCATCGACGACACCCCCGGCATCACCGCGATGTCCTTGCGCAGTCGCTCCCGGCGTATCCAACAGAAGCACGGGCTCGACATGATCGTCGTCGACTACCTGCAGCTCATGAGCCATCCCAAGGCCGAGAGCCGGCAGCAGGAAATCAGCCAGATCAGCCGCTCTTTGAAGGAACTCTCGCGCGAATTGAACGTGCCCGTCATCGCGCTGTCGCAGCTGTCGCGCGCGGTCGAATCGCGCGACGACAAGCGCCCGCAGCTCTCGGACTTGCGTGAATCGGGCTCGATCGAACAAGACGCGGACGTCGTGCTGCTCTTGTATCGCGACGAGTACTACCACCGCGACGATCCAGAGAACAAAGGCCTGGCGGAGATCATCTGCGCCAAGCAGCGCAACGGGCCGACGGGCAACGTGATGCTCCAGTTCAACGGCTCGATCATGCGCTTCGAGAATCGCGCACCGTCGATGGCCGAGACGTTCACCGGCTGAGCATGCTGCGCACGCAGCTCACCCTGGGCGGCAGAGCCCTCGCACTCTGCGCCGCTCTGGCGTGGTCTGTCCCCACGGCTGCGCAGGATGCGCCTGCCCCTGCCTCGATGCCCGCGCAGGGCGCACCTGCACCTGCACCTTCACCTTCACCTGTGCGGCCGGCTGAGAAGCCGGTGGTGAAGCTGACCGTCGAAGGCGCGCGCCGCTACACCGAGAGCCAGTTGCTGGCCGCGCTCGGGCAGAAGCTCGGCGAACCGGTCGACGCGGCCGGTGTGGAGAAGGCGCTCAGCATCCTGTGGGAAGCGTTCCGCGTGAAAGCCGACGTGCGCGTGCGCGACGTCGAGGGCGGAGTGGAACTGAAACTCGTGGTCGTGGAAATGAACGTCGATCTCGAGCCGCGCTTCATCGGCAACGCCGACATCGACGTCGAGAAGCTGAAGCGCTGGGCGCTGTTGGAGGACAAGGGCGAGCTCTTCCTGTACCAGGCCGAGCGCGTGCGGCAACGCCTGATTGAAGGCTACCTGAAGGAGGGGTACGCCTTCGTCGAGATCGACGTCGTGCGCCGCGGACCGGACGTCGGCGTCGAAGAGGGCGTGTTGCCCGACGTCGTGTTCGAGATCCGCGAAGGCCCCAAAGTGCGCGTCAAGGACGTCGTCGTCCGCGGCAACGACTCGATGAAAGAGTCCGGCATGTGGTGGTGGAAGGACGGGCTCGTGAAGCTCGCCAAGAACGAACTCGGCGGGCCGTGGATGTTCAATTGGTTCGGCGACAAGTTCGTGCGCGAGACGCTCGATGCCGACCTGCTGGCGATGCGCGAGGTGTACCGCGACCGCGGGTACCTCGATGCGGTCGTCGAACTGGAGAAGCTCGAGTTCAGGCCCGATCGAACCGGCGTCGTGATCCACGTCATCGTCGACGAGGGACCGATCTACAAGGTGTCCGCGATCGATCTGCAGGCTTTCAAGCGCGTTTTCGACGCCAAGACACGCACGATCCAGGATCTGCCCGAGCTGCTGCTTTTCGACAAGGAGGAACTGTCGAAGCTCTTCAAGATCCAGGTCGGGAAGCCTTTCACGCGCGCCGTCCAATTCGCTGATTCGACCGCCTTGCGCGACTACTACGGCGCGCGCGGTTACCTGGCGCACACGTCACTACAAGAGGACTTCTTCGAGTTCCTCGAGCCCGGGCTCGTGTTCGATCCGGTCGCGCACGAAGTCGCCGTCACCTACCGCATCGCGCAAGGCCGCAAGCGCTACGTCCGCGAAGTGCTGTTCCAAGGCGCCGGACACACGCGCGACCGTGTGCTGCGGCGCGAGGTCGACATGCTCCCAGGCGAGGTCGCCGACCTCACGAAGATCCGCAAGTCGCTGACGCGGCTCCAAGGCACGTCCTTCTTCACCGACGACTTCTCGCCGGAGTCGCACAAGGATCCGACCTTCGCCTTCAAGCTGACCGACGATCCGGATTGGGTCGATCTCGAATACGCCGTCTCCGAAGGCAAGGTCGTCAACTTCCAGATCCAGGGCGGCGTCGACAGCAACAGCGGCATCTTCGGGCGCTTGTCGATGATCATGCGGAATTTCGACATCACGGACACGCCGTCGACGCCGTGGTCCACGTTCAGCGAGCTGTTCAACAAGGAGGCTTTCCACGGAGCGGGCCAGGAACTGGAGCTCGAATTCTCGCCGGGAACGGTCGTCAATTCCTACCGCATGCGCTTCCTCGAACCGGACATCTTCGGCACGCACTTCGACCGTTGGAGTCTGGAATTGGATCTCTTCCGGCGCGAACGCCGCCAGCGCTTCTTCGACGAAGATCGCAACGAGCGGCGCGTTCGTCTGGGCCATGAATTCACGCGCAATCTCTCGGGGTTCATCGGCTACACGAATCAGAATCTGCGCGTCACGGACCTCGAGTCGAACCTGGTCGGGTTGAACGATCCGGACGTCCTACCGCTGCCGGACTCGGTCTATCAGCAAGAAGGCACGACCAACCTGAGCGGCGCGACGATCGATTTCTCGTATCGCGATGTCGATCGCTTCAACAACGCGCGCGCCGGTTTCACCGCCAATTGGCGCAACGCGGTGTACGGCGGAGTCATCGGCGGCGACTACGATTTCGTCAAGTCGAGCATCGAGTCCGACGTGTTCTGGATGGTGGGGGACGACACGCAAGACGTGCGACCCGGGTTCCGGCTGGGACTCGGGGCAGGCGTGTCGGACAACTTCGGCGACACACGCGAGACGCCCTACACCGAGCGCTTCTTTCTGGGCGGGAGCCGCATCCTGCGCGGCTTCGCGTACCGGGGCGTCGGGCCGAACCGCGGGCGGAACAGTCTGGGGGGCGAGACCTACGCGTCCGGCACGCTCGAGTTTCGCTACCCGCTCTACTCCGTCACTCAACCGGGCACGTACAAGGAGTCGGAGATGTTTCGCCTGACCTTGTTCACCGATGCAGGTGTACTCGGCACGGACCCCTGGCAGGCGCGCCTGGACGACGTCCGCTGGAGCGTGGGCTTCGGCCTCGGCATGGTTCAGCCCTTCCCGATCTCGCTGAATTTCGGATTCCCCCTCGAATCCGGCGACGGAGATCGGCGCCAGACATTCTCCTTCACGATCTTCAGCCTCTGGTTCTGAAGACCGGTTCATCCCGGCGCAAAACTCAGCAAGAATGCGGGTTTGACTTGGGCTATTCGCACCGGTTCAATCTCCGCACGCCGCTCGCTCCGTAGAGCGGTCAAGGAACTCGGTGCTCCGGGTTCGAACTCGATGCCCACTCGAACACTCACTGAATTGGCCGCTCTCTGCGGCGCCGTCGTCGACGGCGACGGTTCGCGCACCGTCGACGGCCCGGCCGCACTGGGCGAGGCGGGGCCGCGCGAGATCTCGTTCCTCGCGAACCCGCGTTATCGCTCGCAACTGGCCGCCACGCGCGCGGGCGCGATCCTCGTCGCACCCGACATCGAGCGCCCGCGACAGGACGTGGTGCTCTTGCGCGTCCGCAACCCGAACAAGGCCTTCACCGCGATCGTCAGCGCCTTCATCGAGCCCGATCCCACGCCTGTACCCGGAGTGCACTCGAGCGCCGTCGTCGATCCAGAGGCCGCCGTGGCGCCGAGCGCGTCGATCGGACCGTTTTGCTGGGTGGGTCCAGGCGCGGTGATCGGCGAGCGCGCCGTGCTGCACGCCTCGGTTTCAGTCGGGGCCGGAGCGCAGGTCGGCGAGGACACGGTGCTCCACAGCGGAGTGCGCATCTACCCGCGCGTGAAGCTCGGCGCGCGCGTCTTGCTGCACTCCGGTTGCGTCATCGGCTCCGACGGTTTCGGCTTCGAACCGACGCCCGACGGTTGGACCAAGATCCCGCAGGTCGGGACGGTCGTCGTCGAGGACGACGTCGAGATGGGCGCGCTGTGCGCCGTCGACCGCGGCCGTTTCGGTGCGACCCGCATCGGACGCGGGACGAAGTTCGACAACCTCGTTCACATCGCCCACAACGTCACGGTCGGCGAAGCATCGCTCGTGATCGCACAGAGCGCTCTCGCGGGCAGCGTCAAGGTCGGCAAGCGCGTGATCATCGCCGGCCAGGCCGGAATCGCCGGCCACGTCGAGATCGGCGACGGCGCGCGCATCGGCGCGCAATCAGGTGTCGCGAACGATGTCCCGGCCGGGCTCGACTACCTGGGCACTCCCGCTCATCCGCGGGGCGAGGCCCTGCGGATCTGGTCGCTCACCGCGCGTCTACCTGAACTGGCTCAGCGCGTGCGCGACCTGGAAAAGAAACTGGCAGTGCTGGAACGCTCCTTCGCCGGAGCCGGGGAGGACTCGCCGTGACTCGCAAGCAACGCACACTGCGCACGGCGGTGGAATTCAGCGGCCCGGGCCTGCACTCGGGCCAGGTCATCCACGCGCGCGTGCTCCCGGCTTCGATCGATCGCGGCGTCGAGTTCGTGCGCACCGACATCGCCGGCAGCGAGCCGATCCCGGCGCAGATCACCTACCGCGAAGCCAAGGAGCGCCGTACACGCCTCGTGCGCGGCAATGCGCAGGTCGACACGGTCGAACACCTGCTCGCGGTCTGCACCGGGCTGCAGGTCGACAACCTCACGGTCGAATTGTCGGGCCCGGAATTGCCCGGCCTGGACGGCAGTGCGCTGCAGATGTTGGAAATGTTCCAACGCGCAGGCCTCGTCGAACAGGGTGCCGAAGCACGCGAATTCAAGCTCGACGCTCCGGTCTACGTGCGCCAGGGCAACGCGACGCTCGTGGCGCTGCCCAGCGACAAGCCGATGTTGACGTTGCAGTACGTCTCGGCCTTCGACGAGCCGGGCATCGAAAGCGGCACCTTCCAACTCGACGTCACGCCCGAGACTTTCGAGCGCGAGATTGCGCCGGCGCGGACGTTCTGCCTCGCATCCGAGGTCGAAGCGCTGCAGAAGGCCGGCTTCGGCAAGGGCGCCACGCGCGAGAACACGGTGATCCTCGGCGATCCGCTCTCCATGATGCGTCTGCCGGGCGAGCCCGTGCGCCACAAGCTGCTCGACCTGCTCGGCGATCTGCATCTCCTGGGCGCCGATCTGCACGCGCACATCATCGCGACGCGTTCGGGGCACTCGACCAACGCCGATCTCGTGCGCCGCCTGCTCGACATGATGCAAGCGGCCGAGACAGGCGGATTGATCCGCCGCGAATCGGGCCTCGACGTGCGCGAGATCCTGCGGATGCTGCCGCACCGCTACCCGTTCCTGTTGATCGATCGCGTGATCGAGATCGACGGCTACCGCCGTGCGGTCGCGATCAAGAACGTGACGATCAACGAGCCCTATTTCCAAGGCCATTTTCCCGCAGCTCCGCTCATGCCGGGCGTGCTGCAACTCGAAGCGATGGCGCAGCTCGCCGGTGTGCTGTTGCTGCGCAAACTGGAGCACTCGGGCAAACTGGCCGTGCTCTGGTCGATCGACAAGGTCAAGCTGCGCGGGGCCGTCGTCCCCGGGGATCAGCTGCGGATCGAGGTCGAAACAACCCGTGACAAGGACCAGGTCGCCCAGGTGCGGGCGGTCGGAACCGTCGCGGGACGTGTCGTGTGCGAAGCCCTCTTGATGTTCACCATGGTAGATGCGTGATGACCATGTCCACGAAGATCCACCCCACAGCAGTCATCACTCCCGGAGCCGAGATCGGTGTCGACGTCGAGATCGGTCCGTACTCTGTCGTCGGAGCGCACGTGCGCATCGGCGACCGCACCAAGATCGGGCCGCAAGTCGCGATCGACGGCGTGACCTGGATCGGTGAGGACAATCTCATCGTCGGACAAGCCGGTCTGGGCGGTCCGCCGCAAGACCTTTCGTACAAGGGCGAGCCGACGCAGCTCAAGATCGGCGACCGCAACACGATCCGCGAATTCGTCACCATCAATCGCGGCACGGTGAAGGGCGGCGGCATCACGCAGATCGGCAGCGATTGCCTGTTGATGGCCTGCTCGCACGTCGCGCACGACTGCGACCTGCGCGACAGGATCATCCTGGCGAACAACGTGCTGCTCGCGGGTCACGTTTTCGTCGGCGAAAACGCCAACATCTCGGGCGGTTCGGCCGCGCACCACTTCGTGACGATCGGCGCCTTCGCGTACGTGGGCGGCATGACGCGCATGGTGCAGGACGTGCCGCCGTACATGATCCTCGAGGGACACCCGAGCCGCGTGCGCGGCGTGAACAAGATCGGGTTGCAGCGCGGTGGACACGAGAGCGCTGCGATCGAGGAACTTGAGACCGCCTTCCGCCGCATCTACCGGACCGGCAACACGCGCCGTCAGACGCTGGATGAATTGAATCGCGAATTCGCGTCGTCGAAGCTCGTGATGAACCTCGTCCACGCGCTCGAGGACACCGAAAAGGGCGCCAAAGGCCGCTTCCGCGAGAGCCGCCGCGAAGAGTTCGTGCGCCTCGGACACGAGCGCATCCTGAGCGGCGTGGCCGCGCGATGAGTGCGAACCCGCGACCCATCCCGGTCGCCGTGATCGGCGTCGGGCACCTGGGCAAGTTCCACGCGCGCATCTACGCCGAGAATCCGCGCGCGCAGCTCGTGTGCGTGGTCGACGCCAGCGCCGAGCGCGCCGCGGCCCTCGCGGCCGAGTGCAAGACGGAAGCGATCCAGAGCCTGGATTCGCTGCCTGCTTCCGTCGAAGCCGTCAGCATCGCGGTCCCGACCAGCCTGCATGCAGAGATCGCGATCCCGCTGCTCGAGCGCGGCATCCACTGCCTGGTCGAAAAGCCGCTCGCCGCCAGCGTCGCCGAGGCCGATCGCATCCTCGCCGCCGCCAAGAAAGGTCGCGCGCTCCTGTCCGTGGGCCACGTCGAGCGCTTTCAGCCGGGCTTGCGCAAGGTGCGCGAGATGAAGGTGCGGCCGAAGTTCATCGAGTGTCACCGCCTGGCACCCTTCAGCTTCCGCAGCACGGACGTGGGCGTCGTGCACGATCTCATGATCCACGACCTCGACCTGATCCTCGACATGGTCGGTTCGCCGATCCAGAGCCTGGATGCGGCCGGAGGCGCCATCCTGACCGATCACGAGGACGTGGCGTCGGTGCGGCTCGTGTTCGAGAACGGCGCGCGCGCCAACGTGACCGCGAGCCGCGCCTCGCTGGCGCCGATGCGCCGCTTTCGCCTGTTTTCGAGCGACGGCTACGTCAGCCTGGATTTCACGAAGAACTACGGCCTGATGATCACGAAGGGCCCCGAGTTCGACGCCGGCCGCGCTGCTCTGCGCGAATTCGACCTTTCGGCGCTCGCGGCACAGAAGGACTGGATCACCTCGAAGGTGCTCGCGGTGGTCGAACTCGACCTTTCGAATTCGGAACGACCGCTGCAAGCCGAGCTGGATTCGTTCCTGCGCTGCGTGCAAACAGGCACCGAGCCCGAGGTCACGGGCGAAGACGGACGCGACGCGTTGGCGCTCGCCGACCGCATCGCGCGCGAAATTCAGAGCACACGTTGGTAGAAGAGGGGCCCCATGGCCCCGCCCGACGACAAGCAACGCTTCGCTCCGCTACCCGACGCCCTCGCTTCCGCGCCCGCCGCGGCTGAGGAAGAGACGCTCGCGCGGTGGCGCGCGCAGAAGACTTTCGAGAGCGTGCAAGCCGCGCGCCGAGCCGCGCCTGCGTTCGTCTTCTGGGAAGGCCCGCCGACGGCGAACGGCCGACCCGGCATCCACCACATCTTCGCGCGCACGATCAAGGACGCGATCTGTCGCTACCAGACGATGAACCAGAAGCGCGTGGTGCGCAAGGCCGGCTGGGACACGCACGGTCTGCCCGTCGAACTCGAGGTCGAGAAGAAACTCGGCATCAGCGGCAAGCCCGAGATCGAGAAGTACGGCGTCGCGCAGTTCAACGCGCAGTGTCGCGAATCCGTGTGGACGTACCGCAAGGACTGGGAGGAACTCTCCGAGCGCGTCGGCTACTGGCTCGACTACGCGGATCCGTACGTGACCTACGACGCCGACTACGTCGAGAGCGTGTGGTGGATCCTGGCGCAGTTCCACCGTGCCGGGTTCGTGTACCGCGGCAAGAAAGTGCTGCCCTACTGCGGGCGTTGCGGCACCGGTTTGTCCTCGCACGAACTCGGGCAACCGGGCGTGTACCGCGACATCCTCGATCCGAGCGTGTACGTGCGCTTCGTAGTCGGCGAATCAGGCGGCGAGCAGACGAGCGTCCTGGCTTGGACCACGACGCCGTGGACCTTGCCTTCGAACGTCGCTTTGGCCGTGCACCCCGAGCGCGAGTACGTGCTCGCGCGCGTGGCGCTGCCGGTCGCGAAGGGGGCCGAGAAGGGGAGCGCCGGCTACGAGCGCGTGTGGATCGTCGCGGAGCGCGCGCAAGGTGTGCTCGGCGACCACGAAGAGATCGAGCGCAAGCGCGGCGGTGAACTGGTGGGGCTCGCGTACCGGCCGCTTTTCGCTGCGGAAATCCCGCAAGTCGATCCAGGTGCGTGGAATCCGGGCGCACTCGAGCCGCGCAAGGTCCTCGCCGCCGACTACGTGACGGTCGAGGACGGCACCGGCATCGTGCACCAGGCGCCGGCGTACGGTGTCGACGACTGGAACACGGCCGCGAAACACAAGCTGACCGTGCTCCAGGCGGTCGGGCCCGAAGGCCGTTTCCTGGTCGACGTCGGCGCGGTCAAGGCCGGCACGTTCTTCAAAGAGGCCGACGACGCGTTGATGGAGGACCTCAAGCAGCGCGGCCTGATGTTCAAGAAGGCGCGCGAGAACCACAGCTATCCGCACTGCTGGCGCTGCGACACGCCGCTCTTCTACTTCGCCGCTCCGGCCTGGTACGTGCGCACGAGTGCGCACAAAGAGCGCATGGTCGAGCTGAACAAGCAGATCCGCTGGATCCCGCCCGAGGTCGGCACGGGACGCTTCGGCGAATGGCTCGCGAACAACGTCGACTGGAACATCTCGCGCGATCGCTACTGGGGGACGCCGTTGCCGTTCTGGGTGTGCGACCGCGACGAGAATCACGAACGCGCAGTCGAGAGCGTCGCCGCGCTGCAGGCGCTCGCCGGCTCGTTGCCGCGGGACTTCGACAACCACAAGCCACAGATCGACGAGGTCACGTTCGGCTGCGATCGCTGCGCGGGCACGATGAAGCGCACGAAGAGCGTGCTAGACTGCTGGTTCGATTCGGGCGCGATGCCGTACGCGCAGTACCACTTCCCGTTCGGCAAGGGAAAAGAGCGCGTCCTGGATCAGTTCCCGGCCGACTTCATCGCCGAAGGCCTCGACCAGACGCGCGGCTGGTTCTACACGCTGCACGCGATCGGCACGCTCTTGTCGCAGATTCCGGGCCTGGGGCTGCCGCAAGGTCCGACGTACAAGACCTGTGTCGTGAACGGCCTCGTGCTCGACAAGGACGGCGTCAAGATGAGCAAGCGGCTCGGCAACGTCGTCGATCCGTGGAAGGCCGTCGGTGAACACGGCGCGGACGCCGTGCGCTGGTATCTTTTGTCCAGCGGTGCACCGTGGCTGCCGAAGAAATTCGATCCCAACGGACTGCTGGAGACGCGCAAGCGCTTCTTCGGCACGTTGATCAACAGCTACAAGTTTTTCGCCGACTACGCGCGCCTCAGCGACGGTTTCGATCCGGCGCGCGACGCGGGCCCGAGTGCCCAGGACCGTCCGGAGATCGATCGCTGGTTGATCTCGCGCACCGAGTCGCTCAAGGCGCGCGTGAAGCAGCGCCTCGACGCCTACGCGTTGGGCGAGGTCTGTCTCGCGCTCCAGGACTTCGTCGTCGACGACCTGTCGAACTGGTACATCCGTCGCAATCGCGCGCGTTTCTGGAAAGGGCGCGGCGCGGACAAGACCGCTGCGTTCGCGACCTTGCACGGCGCACTCGAAACCGTGTCCCTGCTCATGGCTCCGATCGCGCCGTTCGTGGCCGAGATGCTGTTCGAGCGCCTAGCTCCAGGACGTGGATCGGTGCATGCGCAGGATTTCCCGCGCCGCGACGCCGCGCTGCACGACCCGGTGCTCGAGGCGAGCATGGAGATCGTGGTGAAGATCGTCGAGATGGGCCGCGCGCTGCGCGAACGCGCGAACGTCAAGATCCGCACACCCCTGCGCGCCATCCACGTGCGCTCGTCCGACGAGCGCGCATTGGAGCTCCTGCGCCGACCGTTCGCGGCCGACCAGGTCCTCGGCGAGCTGAACATCAAGTCCTTCGGCAGCCTGGCGGCGGACGACGGCCAACTGTGCACGCTGCGCGCCAAAGCCAACTTCCGCGTCCTCGGCAAGAAGATCGGCGGATTGATGAAGGCCGCGGCCGCCGAGATCGACGCGCTCGACGCGACCCGCGTCGCCGAACTGCGCGCCGGTGGGAGCGTGCGGGTAAAGGTCGGCGCGGAAACGATCGAACTCGCCCCGGAGGATGTCGACATCAAGGTCGAGACGAAGGCGACCTTCGATGTCGAGACCGACGGCCGTTTCGTCGTGTACCTCGATACGGATCTCGACGACGAGCTGATCGCGGAGGGACTCGCCCGCGAAGTCGTGAACCGCGTGAATTCGCTGCGCAAGAGCGCCGGGCTGGCGGTCGAGGAGCGGATTCGCCTGAACCTGGACGCGCGCGGCGACACTCTGCTCGGCAAGGCGCTGGAAGTTCACCTCGATCTGATCCGCGGGGAGACCCTGGCGGTCGAGTGCACGCGCACGGCGGAAGCGCTCGCGGGCGGGGCGAGCGAGGCTTTCGACCTGGGCGAAGGTCGCACGCTGGGCGCGAGTTTGATCCGCGCCTGATTTCGTCGCTTGTGGCGCGCGCCTCGCTGCGCTAGCTTCGGCGTCACGGGGCAATCCTGGCGCTCAGGTGTCTGCTCAAACTCCCGCGATCCGAATAACAAACCTGCGGGCCCTGTTCGACTTGCGCGGTCAACCCGCGTTGTGTTGGGCCCACCTGGAACCAGTAGGTTCCGGGACATGACCAGCACGGTTCGGCTGGGACCCCCGTACTTCGCTGCCGCACATTCGCGGCAGCACGTCGTCGAAGTCTCGAGGTCTCTGATGCGCGCTCTGCTCCTGTGCACCCTGGGTGCTGTCCTGATGTGGTTCGTATGGCACTCCCTGGCGAGTTCACCGGCGAATGCGGCCTTCGAACCCGGATCGCCCGGCGCCATGCTGCCGCCCGAGGGAGCGCTGAGCGCCCCGCCCGCGGTTGCCGCGCCCTCTGCGCCGATCGCGCCGGAGCCGGCGATCCACGCAGCGCCGCAGCCAGACACGGTGTCGACACCCCCCGTCCAGCCCACACCGCCAGCTAGCCCCTTCGTGGCCCCCGAGACGCCTGTTGTCCGGGATTCAGGCTCGCAAACCCCGCCCGCGCCGGCCGTGCACCGCGGGGGGGACAAGCTCGAGATCGAGCTCGCGCGTTCCCTGGTCTCGGATCCGGGCCGTTTTTGCGATGCCGTCGAGGGTCGCCGCGACCTGCCTACCGCGCGCCGCGACCTGGCCCTGGCCGTGGGAAAAGCGCTGGCTGGGAAGCTGGACGAGGCGCGGCGCCTGGCCGAGAGCCTGCAGAAGGATCCGCTGGTCCGCGCCTCCGAGTCCGAATTCCTGGACCGCTTGATCGGCGGGCGCCCGACCGTGGCGCAGTTCGCCTCCGCGACGACCGAGAGTCCGCTCGTGTGGGCCGCCCTGCTCGTGGTCGAGTCCCGCGCGGCCGAGGCCCTGGCGGCGGACGGCAAGTCCAGGGAGGCGGCGCAGACCTACTCCGAAATCCTGCTCGATTACGTGCGCGCGCCCTGGTCGCCCGACGCGAATGTGCTGCGCCGCTGGAGCGAAGGGTTGAACAAGAGCCAGCAGAAGTACCGCTGGAACCGAGCCGCGGACTGGCCCTCGATCTCCGTCAAGGTCGAGCCCGGCGACAGCCTGATCGCGCTGCGCAAGCGCCTGCTGAAGGATCACCCCGAGTTGCTGCTGTGCACGGGGCAGATCGAGCGCTCGAACGGCATCCGCGGAACGACCCTGCAGCCCGGACAGACGCTCAAGATTCCCACGGACAGGGCGCGCATGCTCGTCGACCTCGACGCGCGCTGGGCCTTCTACATCGTGGGGAACGAGGTGGCCCAGGCCTGGGAAGTGGGAGTCGGCAAGGAAGGGGGCACGCGACAGGGGCAGTACACGGTGGGGGACAAGAAGGAGGAGCCGATGTGGTTCCGCCCCGGTCAGGCGCCCGTGCCCTACGGTTCCCCTGAAAACCCGCTGGGAACACGCTGGATCGCCTGGTTGGACGCGGACGGGGCCACGACGGGCCTGGGTTTCCACGGCACCAACCAGCCGGAGAGCATCGGCAAGGACGAAAGTCAAGGCTGCATTCGCATGCGCAACGCCGATGTCGAGGAGCTGTTCGAGATCCTTCCGCGGGGTGCGGTGATCCAGGTGCAGCCTTGAGGTCCAGGGGTGGTGCCGGAGGGGCCCTCGGTGCGCGCTTTTGCGGCTCGGCGGGCATCTGATCCCAAAGTGTAAGCCACGCTCAAGTCACGACTTACGACGGGAAAGGGCAGAAGAGCAAGAATCTCTTCGCCGCTCTGTTGACGGGCGGTCTCAAAACACTACTATCCCGCTCCCCAAAGACGGATCAGCCGGGTAACGGCAGGTGCGGTTGGAGGGGGCGCGAGGCGGACTCGCGCGGGTGCGGCACGCCTTCGGGTGGGCAGCAGCCAGACAGATCCGCACGATCTTTGAAAACAAGGGTGGCCCTTGAATCCGTGCGAGCAATAAAGTGAGGTCGGCCTGAAGAGGCGCCTCTACTCCAACAAATAGACAGACAAACACTTTATGAAGGGTTTGATTCTGGCTCAGAACGAACGTTAGCGGTGTGGCTTAGGCATGCAAGTCGAGCGTGAAAGTCTTCGGACGAGTAAAGCGGCGAAAGGGTGAGTAACACGTAACCAATCTACCCATGAGACTGGAATAACCACTGGAAACGGTGGGTAATGCCAGATGGTCCATCTTGAAGGCATCTTCGAGCTGGTAAACGGTGGCGAAAGCTGCTGCTCTAGGAGGAGGTTGCGGGCTATCAGCTAGTTGGTGAGGTAATGGCTCACCAAGGCGATGACGGCTACCGGGTCTGAGAGGACGGTCCGGCACACTGGGACTGAGACACTGCCCAGACTCCTACGGGAGGCTGCAGTCGAGAATCTTCCGCAATGGGCGAAAGCCTGACGGAGCGACACCGCGTGCAGGATGAAGGCCTTCGGGTTGTAAACTGCTGTCAGGTTCTAGGAATCACCTGGTATGAACAGTACCAGGCTTGACCAAGACCAAAGGAAGCAACGGCTAACTCTGTGCCAGCAGCCGCGGTAAGACAGAGGTTGCAAACGTTGTTCGGAATTACTGGGCATAAAGCGCACGTAGGCGGTTCGTTAAGTCATGTGTGAAATCCCCCGGCTCAACCGGGGAATTGCGCCTGATACTGGCGGGCTAGAGGTCGATAGGGGTGAGCGGAACTCCAGGTGGAGCGGTGAAATGCGTAGATATCTGGAGGAACACCGGTGGCGAAAGCGGCTCACTGGATCGAAACTGACGCTGAGGTGCGAAAGCTAGGGTAGCAAACGGGATTAGATACCCCGGTAGTCCTAGCCGTAAACGATGGGCACTGGGCAGGGGAGGTTCCTATGCCTTCTCTGCCGTAGCTAATGTGTTAAGTGCCCCGCCTGGGGAGTACGCTCGCAAGGGTAAAACTCAAAGAAATTGACGGGGGCTCACACAAGCGGTGGAGCATGTGGTTTAATTCGAAGCAACGCGAAGAACCTTACCTAGCCTTGACATGCAGGAATTAGCCCTATGAAAGTAGGGTGACAGCTCTTCGGAGTCGGAATCTGCACAGGTGTTGCATGGCTGTCGTCAGCTCGTGTCGTGAGATGTTGGGTTAAGTCCCGTAACGAGCGAAACCCTTATCATTAGTTGCCAGCGGGTCATGCCGGGGACTCTAGTGAGACTGCCGTTGTTAAAACGGAGGAAGGTGGGGACGACGTCAAGTCATCATGGCCCTTATGGCTAGGGCGACACACGTGCTACAATGGCCTATACAAAGGGTTCCGAGACCGTGAGGTGGAGGCAATCCATGAAAGTAGGCCCCAGTTCGGATTGAAGGCTGCAATTCGCCTTCATGAAGCCGGAATCGCTAGTAATCGCGTATCAGCCATGACGCGGTGAATATGTTCCTGAGCCTTGTACACACCGCCCGTCAAGCCACGAAAGCGGGGAGTGCTCGAAGTCGTTTTGCAAAACCGTAAGGATTGCGACGCCTAAAGCAAGCTTCGTGATTGGGACTAAGTCGTAACAAGGTAGCCGTAGGGGAACCTGCGGCTGGATCACCTCCTTTCTAACGGATTATGTTAGACGCCCCGACCAACAGGTTTACACCGACTGGTCGAGGTGGCGCAGCATAGGAGCTCGCACCAAGATTCGTAGGGTCACCCTTTTCATCCATTTTCAGTTCAGCTGAATACAGGCGCTGCTGAAGCAGGCATTGCCGACAAGAGCACTGCAGTTCAGCATCGCTCGTTCTTGCATCGACCACCTGGAGCGATCCGGGACGTCGGGGCGAGGCGACGAATGGACTCGCCAGAGTCTTCGGGCCTGTAGCTCAGTTGGTTAGAGCGTCCGCCTGATAAGCGGGAGGTCAGTGGTTCAAGTCCACTCAGGCCCACCAGCTCACGTGTTGCCCGCCCGACGCGGCGAGGTCGCCCCCGGGTGTCCTCAATGTGGATCGGGCGCCTGTGCAACCGCTGGATCGCAAAGCCTTCGAACGCACCTGCGCCTTCGGGTTTGATCTGCGCCTTCGGGTGCAAGAAGGGGGCGTAGCTCAATTGGTAGAGCACCTGGTTTGCAACCAGGGGGTCGTGGGTTCGAGTCCCATCGCCTCCACCAAAGGTGTGGGAGACCCCTGTCTCGGCGCCGGCCACCCTGAACTGAACGTCATGGACGAATGAACAACCTCGAGGCCTAGCCTCGAGGTGATCTTTGAAAACAAGGTGAATTGCTGAGAACGTGGAAATCTTATAAAGAAAATGGTTAAGCTACAAAGAGTGTATGGTGGATGCCTTGGTGTCCAGAGCCTAAGAAGGACGTAGCCCAGCTGCGATAAGCCCCGGGGAGCTGCTAGCAAGCATTGATCCGGGGATTTCCGAGATCGGGAAACCGACCAGAAGTTATTTTCTGGTACCGCGCAAGCGGAGGGAACGTTGGGAACTGAAACATCTCAGTACCAACAGGAGAAGAAAGAAAACTCGACTCCCCTAGTAGCGGCGAGCGAACGGGGATGAGCCTAAACCATTGCAGTGCCAAGGTCGCGGCCGTTGCTGCAGTGGTGTCGTGGGATCTGCAGGGTCTTCCGCAAAGACCCAGGGAGTTACCAAATTCATGTTTAGAAGAACGGCATGGGAAGGCCGGCCGCAGAGGGTGAAAGCCCCGTAATCAAAAAGCATGAGTCTCTCGCAGCGATCCCAAGTATCGCCAGACACGGGAAACCTGGCGTGAATCCGGGGGGACCACCCCCCAAGGCTAAGTACTCCTGGACAACCGATAGTGCAATAGTAGCGCGAGCGAAAGGTGAAAAGAACCCCGGTTAGGGGAGTGAAATAGTACCTGAAACCGTACACTTACAAGCTGTCGGAGGCCTATGACTCTTCGGAGTAACGGCTGACGGCGTGCCTTTTGCATAATGATCCGGCGAGTTACTCTATTTGGCAAGGTTAAGGACTTCAGGTCCGGAGCCGAAGGGAAACCGAGTGTGAATAGCGCGATTCCAGTCAAGTGGAGTAGACCCGAAAGCCAGCGATCTATCCATGAGCAGGTTGAAGCGGATGTAACAGTCCGTGGAGGACCGAACAGGTATGGGTTGAAAACCGTTCTGATGACTTGTGGATAGGAGTGAAAGGCTAATCAAGCTGGCAAATAGCTGGTTCTCCCCGAAATAGCTTTCGGGCTAGCCTCTGGTAATAGCAAGTGGGGGTAGAGCTACTGAATGGGATAGGGGCCCTTTCCGGGTACCCTACCTAATCAAACTCCGAATACCATTTGCCGTATCCAGGGAGTCAGTCTACGAGCGATAAGGTTCGTGGTCGAGAGGGAAACAACCCAGACCAACAGCTAAGGTCCCCAATGTGTGCTAAGTGTAGAAAAGGAAGTAGAATCTCTAAGACAGCCAGGATGTTGGCTTAGAAGCAGCCATCATTTAAAGAGTGCGTAATAGCTCACTGGTCGAGAGGTTCTGCGCCGAAAATGAACGGGGCTCAAGTGCACAACCGAAGCTTTGGATTGTATGCGATCGTTGATCGCATGCTCTGGTAGGGGAGCGTTCCAAACGAGTGAAGGAGGACGGTAACGACCTCTGGACGTTCT
Source organism: Planctomycetota bacterium (assembly GCA_016795245.1). Classification (GTDB taxonomy): domain Bacteria; phylum Planctomycetota; class UBA1135; order UBA1135; genus JAEUIA01. Next base: position 17,549 of record JAEUIA010000048.1, read on the forward strand.
GGAAGCGATTATGCCGGAATTAGTAGCGAGAAAGCAGGTGAGAATCCTGCTCGCCGCAAACCCAAGGGTTCCTGGGCACGGTAAATCCGCCCAGGGTTAGTCGGACCCTAAGACGAGGCCGAAAGGCGTAGTCGATGGAAGACAGGTTAATATTCCTGTACCACTAGACAGCGTTACTACCGATGGGGGGACGCGGGAGGAAAGGTAATCGCACTGACAGATGTGCGTACAAGCCTGAGGGTGGCATGTAGGAAAATCCGCATGCGTAAGCCCAGGGGTGATGTCGAGCCGCAAGGCGAAGTTATCAGACTGACCGCCGAGAAAATCCTCTAGGGAGTTGTTCTAGTGTCCGTACCAAAACCGACACAGGTGGGTGAGGTGAATATCCTAAGGCGCTCGAGAGAAATGCTGTTAAGGAACTCGGCAAATTAACCCCGTAACTTCGGGAAAAGGGGTGCCCTTTGAGGTTCAGGTCTTTACGACCAAAGCCCCAGAGGGCCGCAGAGAAATGGCCCATGCAACTGTTTACTAAAAACACAGGTCTGTGCTAAGTCCAAACGACGATGTATACAGACTGACGCCTGCCCAATGCCGGAAGGTTAAGAGGAGGGGTTAGCGTAAGCGAAGCTCCGAATTGAAGCCCCGGTGAATGGCGGCCGTAACTATGACGGTCCTAAGGTAGCGAAATTCCTTGTCGGGTAAGTTCCGACCCGCACGAAAGGCGTAATGATATGGGCTCTGTCTCAACAGCATGCTCGGCGAACTTGTAGCTGTGGTGAAGATGCCACGTTCCCGCGTCAAGACGGAAAGACCCCGTGAACCTTTACTATAGCCTGATATTGATACTTGTTATGTAGTGCGTAGCATAGGTGGGAGACGTTGAAGCCGGGCTTTTGGGCCAGGTGGAGTCATCAGTGAAATACCACTCTCTATTTGATAGGTACCTAACACGACACCGTGAATCCGGGTCGTAGACAGTGTCAGGTGGGTAGTTTGGCTGGGGCGGTCTCCTCCAAAAAAGTAACGGAGGAGCACGATGGTGCACTCAGTGCGGTTAGCAATCGCACGCAGAGCGTAAGGGTATAAGTGCGCCTGACTGCAAGAGATATAGCTCAAGCAGGTACGAAAGTAGGTCCTAGTGATCCGGCGGATTCCGAGTGGAAGGGCCGTCGCTCATCAGATAAAAGGTACTCCGGGGATAACAGGCTGA
>JAEUIA010000042.1 GCA_016795245.1 Planctomycetota bacterium
CGTGTCCGAAGGCTGCCAAGGTGTCGCCGCGGACGTGCGGCCGGCGCTCAAGTACGAAGAAGGCGCGAGCCTCACGATCGGTCGCGCGCAAGCGCAACTCGCGAACGGCGAGCCGTTCGAGATCCTGGCGATCTTGCCGCCGCTCGCGTGAGCGGGTGCTTGTTCACCGGCGAAGGTAGGACGAGGAGCGCACGGGGGGACAGGCCTCCTTCCAGTCGGATCGGTCTGGCTTCTCGGCCTTGCGTTCGGCCCCTGTGCCAACCGCCGGGTCCGGGTAGACTGTAGAAGCGGGAAGCCGGCAACCACGACAGGAAGGGGGAGATGGTGATGACGATCCGGGTCACAGTCGCTTGTCTCTTGAGCCTGTGCAGCATTCTCGACGCAACGGCGGCGGCGCAAAGGCAGGTCCAGAAGATCACAGGGCCGCCGGCAACTCCACAAACGAGCTTTGGTAGCCAGTCTGTGCTTGATGGAGATTGGGGGATGGTCACCGCACCGGGGGTATCCCTGGGCACTGGCACCGTCCACGTCTACCACCATTTCAATGGCGCATGGCAGGCATCCCAACAGCTCTTCGCCAGTGATGCGCAGACCTCCGATTCATTCGGCCGGGCGATCGACATGGACGGAGACTGGGCTGTGATTGGGGCCTCGTCTTCCAACGGAGGCGCGTCCGTCAGCGGATCTGCTTACGTCTTCCAACGCGTGGGCAACACCTGGATCGAACGGCAGAAACTGCTACCCAGTATCCCGCTGACGCAAATGCAGTTCGGGAGTGCGGTGGCCATCAAGAGCGACCGCATCGTCATCGGCGCGTCGTTCGATTCCCTGACCGGTGCCCAAGTCGGATCCGCGTACGTTTATGAGCGGATCGGGTCGACTTGGATCGAGGTCGCGCGCCTGCAGCCCAGCGACCTGTTGGGAGGTGCGTCCTTCGGCGTCACGGTGTCCATCGATGGTGACCGCGTGGCCTGCGGAACCAGCGGTGCCAGGGCAGCCTACGTTTTTCAGAGGGCTCCCCAGGGCGGATGGAGCCTTCAACAGAAGCTGCCCTACACGGGCAACTCGCTCCAATTGACATGGAATTTCGGAGGGCGTGTGGTCCTGAACGGATCGACGCTATTCGTTTCATCAGAGGACACGGTCGGTGCCGCGATCCGGGGTGGGCGCACGTACGTATACGAAGAGGTCGGCGGCATTTGGACCTTGGTGCAGACCCTGACCTCACTCGACCTCGAGTCATCCGACCGCTTTGGAATCGTGGAATCGAAGGGTGAGTTGGCCGCCGGGGTCGCCGATGACAAGGACAACGGCGTCGACTCCGGTTCAGCCTATCTGTTCCGTCGCACGCCCGCGGGCTGGGTTCAGATCGCCAAGGTCCTGCCCAACGACGGTCACTTCCAGCACTACTTCAACAGGACGCCCAACATCTCCGGGACGATGCTGATGGTCGGGGCGCCCGGGGACGACGAGGCCTGTCCTCCTGGGACCAATTGCGAGACCGGCGCCGTGTACATCTTCGATCTCGCCCTCGACTCCGTCCAATACGGATCCTGCTCCACCAACTCGCCCTGCGCCAACGCCGACAATCATGGCGGATGCCGCAACTCCAACGGTCGCGGCGCAGTCCTCCAAGCCTCCGGCTCCGGCAGCGTCGCCGCCGACGACCTCGTGCTCGAGGTGCGCGAGTTGCCTCCCTTCACGGCGACGATGATGTTCGTGGGGTCGGCGCAGGGAGCGGCGCCGCTCGGAAGTGGACAGCTCGTCGTGTTCGGCGGATCCCTCGGTCTGCATCGCCTGGGCGTGCAGTTCGCCGACGCGCAGGGAGTGATCGTTCGCCCTCCCGGGTTGGTGGCCTACTCACAGATCCTGGGCGGGTCCGCCGTGATCAGCGCGGGCCAGACCTGGAACCTGCAGTGCTGGTACCGCGACGTATTCTCGCCCTGCGGGATCACGAACAACCTCACGAACGGGTTGTCGGTCGCGTTCGGGCCGTAGCAGGCGGGAGAAGTCCGTCCGGCGCGCCGCGCGCAACGAAGGCGCTCACGCGCGAGAGCGTCGCTCAGGCCTGCTTCGGATCCTTGAGCGCCTTCTTGAACAAGTTGCCGAGGTTCGTGCCGATCGGTTTCGTGTCGTTGGCCTTCATCGCCGTGTCGATCACGCTCGTGTCGACCGAATCTTCCGACCCGATCAACGCACCGCGCGGATCCATGCGCGAGAGCGAGATGCGGCCTTGCTGCGTGTCGACGTTGATCACGCGCACGACGAGCTTCTGGCCGGGCTTGACGACGTCACTCGGACGGCGCACGCGGTCATTCGCCAACTGACTGACGTGCACGAGGCCCTCGAGCCCCGGCTCCAACTCGACGAACGCGCCGAACTCCATCAAGCGCGTGACCTTGCCCTCGATCGTCGAATCCGGAGCGTACTTGCGCGCGGCGTCGGCCCACGGATCGGGCTCGAGTTGTTTCATGCCCAACCCGATGCGCTTCCCGCCGTCCTTGATCTCGAGGATCATCACGTCGACCGACTGGCCGGGTGAGAGCACCTCGGACGCTGTCTCGATCCTGCGGCGCGTCACGTTCGACACGTGCACCAATCCCTCGACGCCGTTTCCGAGATCGACGAAGGCGCCGAACGGTTCGACGCGCGTGACCTTGCCCTTCACGACTTGACCGCTCGTGTACTTGCCGGCGACTTCCTTGCGCTCGGCCTCGCGCTCGGTTTCGAGCACGGCGCGGCGCGACAACAGGATGCGCTTCTTGCCCGGATCGACCTCGAGCACCTTGCACGTCAACATCTGCGTCATGTACTGCGCCAGGTTGTCCTCGCGCGACAGCGACACCTGCGACGCCGGCATGAACGCCGACAGCGGACCGACCTTCAGCTCCAGCCCGCCCGTGTTTTGTCCGGTAACTTTCGCCTTCACGATCGAACCCGGCTGCACGTCGTCCCACGCCGCCAACACCTGCGCCGCCTTGCGCGACAGCTTCCACAGATCGTCCTCGCGACCGTGCAGCGTGAAGTCGTGCACCTCGCCCACCTTCGGCGGCGTCTCGAACTCGCGCAGCGAGATCACGCCTTGCATGCGCGGACCGATCTCGACGAACACGTCGTCGCCGGTGATGCCGACGATCATGCCGCGCTTCTGATCGCGCGCGACGGGTGCGCCGCGCTGCGGCAGGTCGATCTCCTGCAGGTTCATCCCGCCGAGGGCGTCTTCGATCTCGGCGGACAGGGGATCACTCTTTTTCGAACGGTCGGAACTCATGGGGGCTGCTGCAAGGGTTTCGGGTCGTGTGGAACAGCCCTAAAGGATAGCGCGGTCTACAGCCGCACGTACTCGAAGTCTTCGGCCTGGTTGTCGACACCCTTCGGCGGCGGCGCAATCCAGCCCGCGATCTTGCCCGGCTTGTAGCAGGGCACCATCAGCGACTTGACGTACTGCTTGTCGGCGGCGGTCGGCAGCCACTTGTCAGCGTTCGCAAGCCACGTGCGCTCGTCGATCAGGTTGCCTTCGAGGTCGAAGCGCCCGGCGGCGTAGTCGCCGATCTTGCGGTTGAAACGCCTGTGCGGCAACGAGAAGCGGTAGGGGTTCTCATAGCGTTCGCACACGCGATTCCAGTAGTCGATGCCCTTCAGGTTGTCCTTCACGTACTCGTCGCGCAGCACCTCGTTCATCGCGTTGCGCAACGCCACGTTCTCGTCGACCAGCTTGCCGTCGGTGAAGCGCGTCAGCGCGTACTCTTGATTCAAGGCCGTGTGTTCTTCCTGGCGGTCTTCGTACGCGCGGCCCTTCAAGCCGGCGCCGAAGAAGTTGGCCGAGTTGCTCGACACTTCCGCGCCGAACAGATCGGTCGAGGACGCCGACCAGAAGTTGATGTAGCGCTGGATGATCTCCATCGGGATCGCGCCGTACTGCTTCACGTCCTGGCCGGGATGTTCCTTCATCACCTGGCACGTGCGCTCGATCACGCGACCCACGCCGGTCTGTCCGACGAACATGTGGTGCGCCTCTTCGGTCAACATGAACCGACACGTGCGCGCCAGCGGATCGAAGCCCGACTCGGCCAGCGTCAACAACTGGAACTTGCCGTCGCGGTCCGTGAACATCGTGAAGCACAAGAACGACAGCCAATCCTCGCACGGCTCGTTGAAGGTCGAGAGGATGCGCGGGTGATCGGGGTTGCCCGAGCGGCGCTGCAAGAGCTCTTCGGCTTCTTCGCGGCCGTCGCGGCCGAAGTAGGTGTGCAGCAAGTACACCATCGCCCACAGGTGGCGGCCTTCTTCGACGTTGACCTGGAACAGGTTGCGCAGGTCGTACAGCGACGGTGCGGTGTGCCCGAGCAAACGCTGTTGCTCGACGCTGGCCGGCTCCGTGTCGCCTTGCGTCACGATCAAACGTCGCAACCAGTTGCGGTACTCGCCCGGCACCTGTTGCCACGCGTCTTCGCCCATGTGATCGCCGAAGCCGATCTTGCGGCCTTGTTGCTGCGGCTCGAGGAAGATGCCCCAGCGGTACTCGGGCATCTTGACGAAACCGAAGTTCGCCCAACCCGACGCGTCGACGCTGACCGCCGTGCGCAGGTAGATCTCCTTGGTGTTGAAATCCGTCGGACCCATCGAGTTCCACCACTCGATGTAGGACGGTTGCCACGCTTCGAGCGCGCGCTGCAGGCGCTTGTCGGAAGCGAGGTCGACGTTGTTCGGGATCTTCTGGCTGTAGTCGATGCTGCTCATGTGCTTTGGCCTCGTGTGGGGATCAGGTGCGTTCGAAGCGGAATTCAGCCTTGTGCGGCGTGCCGTAGCAGGTGAGCGCACCGCGCTCGCCGACGGCGTTGGGGCGTTGGAAGATCCAGTTCTGCCAGGCGGACAAGCGCCCGAAGATCTTGGTCTCCATCGTTTCGGGGCCGGCGAAGCGCAAGTTGGCTTCCATGCCGGTCAGGGCGTCGGGTGAGAACGCGGCGCGCTCTTCCAGCGCGAGACGCAGTTCGTCTTCCCAATCGATGTCATCGGGTGCGAAGGTCGCGAGGCCGAGTTCGTCGGCGGTCGCGGCATCGAAGGTGCCTTTGTTCGCGAGCACGACATCCGTCTGCTCGGGCGTGCCGAGGAAGCGCGTCTGCAAGCGCGAGATGCCGTTCGACATCGGATAGAGCCCCTTGTTCGAGGCGGTGATGCCGAAGGTGACCTTGGCGTTCTCGTCGTTGAGCACGTACGAGCGATCGCAAGCCAAGAGCAGTTCGAGGAAGGTACCCACCCAGACGGTGCCGCCGTCGGCGATCGCGTACAGGCTCTTCGCGGACAGGTCCACGCGCTTCAGCACGCGCCGCACCAGGTGTTGCGTCTCGCGCACGAACCAGTGATCGCTGGTGGCGAGCAGCGCATCGGTCTTCGTCAGCGTCTCGACGGATCCCTTGGCGCGCACCAGCACGAGTCCGACGTCCAGGTGATTCATGCGCAGGCGACAGATGGCGTCGTCCAACTCGCGCATGGCGCGCAGGATCCACCACTGGTTGCCCTCGCTGAAGGCCTTTTCGGCTGTTTCCGCGCACTTTTCGGGCGCCTTGATCTCGAGTTCCGCCGTGCGTGCCTGGTCGTCGATCGTGAACTCGACGTAGGTGTAGGCGAGCTTGCGCCCGTTCGAAACCGGCGTCTCCTTGGGCTCGACCGCGTCGAGCTCGACGCCCTGCGTGCCGCGCGCTTTGACCGTGTCGGCCAGCTTGCGCGCGCGCTCGTTCACGCCTTCCTGCCAGCGCGAGAGCGGCAGCAGCGCATCGACCAGATTCCATTCGACGGCGCGCTTGCCCTTGATGCCTTCGGCGACGGTCGAGAACACGTCGCAGCGATCGCGGCGGATCTTGCGCTTGTCGGCGATGCGCGTCAGGCCGCCCGTGCCGGGCAACACGCCGAGCAACGGCACTTCGGGGAAAGACACCGCGCTGTTGCGGTCGTCGACGAGCACGATGTCGTCGCACGCGAGCGCCAGCTCGTAGCCGCCGCCCGAAGCGGTGCCGTTCAACGCCGCGATGAACTTGATGCCGCTGTTGTGACTGGCGTCCTCGATCCCGAGACGCGTCTCGTTCGTGTACTTGCAGAAGTTGACTTTGAACGCGTGGCTGGACGTGCGCAGCATCACGATGTTCGCGCCGGCGCAGAAGACGCGATCGAGCGCACCCGTGACGATCACGCAGCGGACTTCCGGATGTTCGAAGCGCAAGCGCTGGATCGCGTCGTTCAATTCGACGTCGACGCCGATGTCGTAGCTGTTGAGCTTCAGCTCGTAGCCGTCGCGTTCGCCCGCCGTCGGATCGACGTTCATCGTGAGCGTGGCGATGTCCTTCGAGGTGCTGAGCTTCCAGTGCTTGTAGCGCTTGGGATGCGTCTGGAAGTGGACGGGCGGGCGTGCTGTTTCAGTGGCGGCCATCGTGGGTTCTGCGATCCTGGGCTGCGGGGAATCGGGCGGGCGCGAGGGGAAGGGGTTGAGAATTATACTTCCCAAGTCGATACGATATGGGCATGATAGCACTCATGTGCCTCCCTGCCAAGCCCGACCACCCCGCATGATCGACCGCCAACGCCTCCTGGACGAATTGGGCTCCCGCCTGCGCGCCGCGCGCACCCAGGCCGCCTTGAGCGTCTCTGATCTGGCGCGCGAAGCCGGGGTCAGCCGCCGCTACGTGACCGAGGCCGAGGCCGGCCGCGCCAATCTCTCGGTCGTCAAGCTGGCCGAACTGGCGCACGCGCTGGGCATTCCGCTCGCGGATCTGTGCCGCATTCAGGTTTCGAAGTCGATCGAGCGCGTGGCGTTGATCGGCTTGCGCGGCGCGGGCAAGTCGACGATCGGTCCGCGGCTCGCCCAGGAATTCGACGCGCCCTTCATCGAACTCGACCGGCGCGTGGAGGAAGCCGCCGGCATGGACCTGTCCGAGATCTTCAACGTGCACGGCGAGGCCGGTTTCCACCGCTTTGAAAGCGAAGCGCTCGAGCGCGTGCTGTCCGAGGGCGAACGCGTCGTGCTCGCGGCCGGCGGTTCGATCGTGACCAGCCCGCAGAGCTTTCGGCGCTTGCTGTCGTCGTGCCGCACGGTGTGGCTGCGCGCCGATCCCGCCGATCACTTCCAACGCGTGATCGACCAGGGCGACTTGCGCCCGATGCGCGATCGCCCGCGCGCGATGGCCGAGCTCGAAGCGCTGCTCGCCGCGCGCGAGAACGACTACCGCCGCGCCGAGATCGAAATCGAAACCAGCGGTCGCGACGTGGACGCGACGGTCGCCGAGATCGTCGAGCGCCTGCAGACCTATTGAGCGCTCAGCGGCGAGCGGCGGCGAACCCCGGCAACAGCGTCAGCGCCGCCGCCGCCACGACCGAGGCTCCGAGCGGCAAATCCAGCTCGAAGCTGATCACCACGCCCAGCAGCACGGCGAGCGCTCCGAATCCGCCGGCGAACACGAAGTACTGCGTCATCGAGCGCGACCACGACCGTGCCGCGAGCGGCGGCAGCACCAGCAAGCCGAACAACATCGTCGGACCCAAAGTCATCGTGCCCACCGCCACGACCAGACCGATGATGACGTTGAGCAACAACTCGAAGGAACCTGCGCGCTTTGCGAGCACGCGCGCCGTCTCGCGGTCGTAGCTCACGAGCACCAGATCGCGGTGAAACCACACGAACGCGAGCAAGGCGGCGCCCAGCACGACAGCGAGTGTCTCGAACTCGTGCAAGCCGACGCCGAGCACTTCGCCGGTCAAGAGTTCGTCGGCGTGGCCCTTGCCGATCGGGGACAAGCGCCCGAACAAGTACGTCGCCGCATTGGCGATGGCGAACGCCGCTGCCACGCGACCGATCTCCGAACCGTGCGAGCGCCGCCCCGTCCAGACCAGGGCCGCCAGGCCCGCGAACGTGAACGCCGCGGCCCACGCGAGGTGGTAGTTCATCGCCGCGTGCGAACCGCTCAATGCGTCGGCCGCGCTCACGTCGCCCAGGCCGATGTGCTCGATCCACCACGGCAAGAGCACGAAACCGAACACCACGCCGGCGGTGGCGAACTGCGGCAGCGCGATGCCCTGGAAGCTCGTGCGCCGCACGGCCAGGAAGACGCCCGCGATCGGACACGCGATGCCGGCGGCGAACGCAGCCGCGAGCGCCCAGCGAAAGAGGCTGATGCGATCGGCCCACGAAACGTCGGCCAGAGAATCGTCGAAGAGCATCAGCGTTCCTCGCCGCCGTGTGCCGCGTACAACTCGTCGAGGCGTTCGGGAGCGAGCAGCGTCCGTGCATCGCCGGCCTGGACCTTGCCGTCCGCGACCCACAAGCAGCCCTGCACCGCGTCGCGCACCATGCCGATCTGGTGGCTGACGAGCAGGATCGCCAGACCTTGCTCGCGGTTGAGTTCCAAGAGCAACTCGAGGATGTGCGCCTCTGCGCCACGATCGACGCCGCTGGTCGGTTCATCGAGCAACAAGAGGCGCGGTCGCATCATCAACGCGCGCGCGATCAAGACGCGTTGACGCTGACCGCCGGACAGGGCCGAGAACGCGGTACGGGCGCTGTCCCCGAGGCCGACGCGCGCGAGTGAGGCCTGTGCCAGATCGCGCTCGGCGCGCGGCAGAGACCGCCAACCCTTCAGCCGACCGTACGCGCCCATGTGGACGACTTCCTCGACAGTGAGCGGGAAGATCGGATCGAGCGTCTCGCGCTGCGGCACGTAGCCCACGGCTCCGTGCGCGCGTTCCACGCGGCCCGCGAGCGGCGGAATCAGGCCCAAAATGCCGCGAAAAAGCGTCGTTTTCCCGGCGCCGTTGGGACCGACGATCCCGAGGAAGGCGCCGCTCTCGACATCCAGGTTCACGTCGGCCACGACGGTGCGCCCGGCGTAGCCGAAGGCTGCGTGCTCGAGTCTCAAGAGGCTCGTCATCGCTCGCGGCTCAACGCGCGTCGCCTTGCGGTTTGAACCCGCCCGTGAGTCGTTCGTGGATCAGGTCCATCATCCCGATCCACGACTCGGCACCGGTCAGGCCGCCGCACATGTTGGGCAACTCGACGATCCTGGCTCCGGTCGCGCGTGCGATCTCGGAGACGGTGTCGTTGTTCGACCACAGCGCCGTCAGGATCGGCGCACCCGGTTCCTGCTTCATGGTCTCCACCAGGCCGGCGATGTGATTCGGCGTGGGCGGGATGCCGGGCTTCGATTCGATCGAACCCTGGATCACGAGACCGTACGCGTCGGCGAGGTAATTGTATTCCTTGTGGTAGACGACGATGCGCTTCGCCTTCCAGTCTTTCCCCAGCGCCGTCCAACGCACCGACGCTTCCTCCAGTTTCTTGGAGTAGAGAGCGAAGCGTTCGTCATAGCCGGCTTTGGAACCCGGATCGACCTCGACCAGGTGGTCGTGGATCACCCGCGCCATGTGCATTCCCGCGCGCGGATCGAGGTTCATGTGCGGATTGCCTTGCGGATGGATGTCGCCGTCCTTGCGCGTGAGCGCCGTCGGGACGTCGAGCGCGCGAAAGCCTTCCGACACGTTGACGAAGCCCGGCTTGCCGGGAGCGATCTTCGCGTTGCGGCAATTCTCCAACAGGCCGGGCACGAAGCCGGACTCGAGCGAGAGGCCGATCTGCACGAATACGTCCGCACGGCTCAGGGCCACGAGGTGGCTGGGCTTGCCGGTCAACGCGTGCGTGTTCTCCTTGCCCTTGTAGAGCGTCGAGACCTCGACGCGGTCGCCGCCGATCACGCGGGTGATGTCGGCCAGATCGGGCAAGGTACAGACCACCTTGAGCGGGTCCGCCGCCGAGGCCGCCCGCGTCAGGACGAACGGCGCAGCGACGAGGACGAGGAACAGGGCCGCGAAACCGCGGCGCGAAAAACGGATCAGGTGTGTGTTCTGCATGAGAGTAGCGCTCACCAATTGACGCCGTGGCCGTGCGCCCCGACGAAGACCGTGTACTGCAGGGCGAAACGAACGGAGTCCTCGCCGGCATCGCGATCCACCAGGGCGACAGCGAGGCGCAAGCGCTGAAACTCGGAGAGCATGCGGGTGTAGTACGCCTCCATCTCGGCCGCGTGCGGCGTGCCGGCTTCGGGCAACTCGACGCGGCCGAATTGCATTCCGGCGCTGTTGGACTTGTCCCAGGCGTAGTCGCCGAAGACGTAGTACCCGCCCAGGTCTTGCGACACGACCTCGACGACGTCGTCGGCCGGGTTGCCCGGTGTTCCGCTGTCGCCGATCGTCGAGTAGGTGTCGCCGGTGTCGAGCAGGTACTCACCTCCGAAGGTCCAGCTTTGGAGGCCCGTGTCGCTCGTCCACCCGTAGGTCGCGTCCAAACCGAACACCGTGTTGTCCAACCCGCGCTGCTCGTCGCCGCTGGGCTCGAAGGTGTAGGCGAAGCTCGGCAGCATGCGCGCCGAGGCTCCGACTTGAAGGACGCCGTTCTCGCCGATGTCGGTGAACGCAGTCACGCGGGCCGTGAAGTTGAAGTCCTCGATGTGTTTGCGGTCGGCGATGCTCTGAGCAGCTTGCGAATCCGGATCGATCTCATCGACGCTTTCGGGCAGCAGGTTCGCGAACGCGCCGATCGACCAGCGCACGGCCGTCTTGTCCCCGATCGAACCCCACGAATCCCACTGCACGCCGTCGCCCTTGACTTCGTCGCCCAGGTACGTGCGCAGGACGAGCGGTCGCTCGAGCGTGCGCAACTCGTGCACGTGCGTCTGCATCTGCTTGCCGAAGTCGATGAAGAAGCGTCCGGCGCGAATGGTGCTGTGCCCGCCGAGTCCGGTGTAGTGCACGGCCGCTTCTTCGATCGCGATGCTCTCGCCGTCGGTGGCGGCGGTGAAGTAGGCCCACGCATGGGGATCGACCCAGGACTGAGCGGCAAATTCCAACGAGCGCAGCTCGATCGATTCTCCGTCGGCGGAGGGTCCGGAGTTGTGAATCGAATCGAGGATCGAGTCGAGGACGAACGAGAACGCGGGGTTGAAGGAACTCGAAAAACGGTTGGTCTGGCCGGAATCGGCGGCAGACCCTGGGGCCGAATAGTGGGTAGGGGCGCTCGGCATGCCGGGCGTCTGGAAGACTGGACCTTGGGCTACGGCCGGAAGTGCGCCGGCGGCCGCGCAGAGCGCGACCTGCAATACGTGGTGGGACATGATGTTCTTGTGACAGGGACGGAGCGGCGGAGACGACCCGCGCGAAGCGGGACGGAAAGGTCCGCGCAGCACGAAGCGCGCGCGCAAACCGAATCGCGCGACGCCGACCTCGGTGCCGAGATCAGGCGAGCACGCCGCGAGCACCGGACGGAATCCGTGCGCTCGAGAGGTCACCGAATCGCAGCGCGACGCGCTGCAATCACGCGCAACAGAGCGGCGGCGAATGCTTGGGCGCGAAACACAGCGGCGCCAAGGCCCGTCGTTCGCCCGTCGAGCACGCGACGACGACGACCGGATCACCGTCGATCGGCACGGTCACTTGCGGATCCGATGACCACGGCGAAGCGCCGGACCACAACAGCGTCGCCAGCAAGCAATGTTCGTGTCCGTGATCCGGCGCCGTCGGGTTCACGCCGGGGCCGACGGGGGCTGCGTGCGCGGCGGGTGCGTGCTGGTCGGCGACGTGCAGCAACTCGCCGTGCGCCGCGCACACGGCGTGATTCGACTGCGCCGCGTGAATGGACTCGGCCACGCGTCCGACCAGCACGAGCACGCTCAGCGCCAGCGCGGCGCTGACGCCGAGGATCGAGCGGAAGGCGGGTACGGTCATGGCGGGCCGCCGAGGCGGTCGGCGTCCGTGCGGATTGGAGCCGCCTGTCCGACTCCTGTCAATGCCGCCGCCGCCGGGGCTGCGTATAGACCCCGTAGCGTCGACTTCCGCCGGGCGAGGCATGCGGGTGGGCGCAGGTGCAACTCGCAGCGCTCCACGATCTCGCCGGAAATCCAAGTCTGCTGCGTAACCGGCGCGTTGCGGCTCGGTTGTGCTGTCGATCGCACCCGAGTTCCGAGTATCGACGGCTCGCAGCTCAGGGCGATCGGGATCCACTCGTGGGTCCCCGCGAATGGGGACCGGTCCAAGCAGCGGACCGGCACGACGCGAGGGACGGCGCACGCTGGTCTGCGACCGGCGGGCGCCGTCCTGTTTCGTCTTGTGCGCTCTGCGCGGCAGCAGAGGGGTAGAGCGCGACAGCTCAGGGTGAGAGTCGGACGGGCAATCCCGCCGCCTCGACGCGCGCCGCGAACGCGTCCAGCCATGCTCGCGGCACTTCCGAGATGTGCGCGGCTTCAGGCTGGTAGGACTCGCGCGCGGGACCGTACATGTGCACGCCTTTCAGCGGCACGCCGGCACTCACGAGCTCGCGCACGAAGCGAACGTAAGCGTCCGATTCGGCGTCGCTCGGCGGCTCGCCCTTCCAGGCCAGGACCATCGTCTGCAGCCAGGTCGTGCAGGCGCGCGCCGCGAGTTCGACGTTCGTGCGCGTGCGCGCGAGCCCGGCGCGGGCGTTGTTCAAACGCGCCGTGCCTTCCTCGGTCGCGCTGTCGAGCTTGAACCACACCACGCCGGCCAGTTCGTGGAGCGTGCGCAGCCCGCGTTGCACCTCGGGTTTGTGGATCAGAGACCCGTTCGTGATCAGCACGATCTGCGTGTCGCGCGCCTCGTCGAACTCGCGCAGCACACGGCCGATCAAGGCGACGACTTCAGGAAACTGTGGGCAAGACGTCGGTTCGCCGTTGCCGGAGATCGACACGTCCTTGAGCACGCGCCAGCGTTCTTCGGGCACGTTCTTCTGCATCCAGTCGCCGCGCAGGATGTCGATCAGCATCCCGCGCAATTCGCGCTCCAAGAGCTGCAGATCGCAGTCCGGAGCATTGCCGAACTTGAGGTCGGGGATCTCGCAGTAGACACAGCGCCAGTTGCAGGCGCTGTTCGTGTTCAAGTTCACGCCGACGGACACGCCGCCCGCGCGCCTGCCCAGCACGGCGTAGACGTAGGTCAGACCCGACTTGCGCCGATCGTGATCGTGAATCGACAGGCTCATTCTCGTGCTCGAAAACGTAACATCCCGCGTATGTCCTCGCCCTATCCGCTCGGCACGACCGATCTGGAACTCGAACGGCTCGACTTCCAGCACGCAGTCTGGGGCGGGCACACGCGTGCCTTCTTCGACCGGCTGCGCATCGGCACCGGCGCGCGCGTGCTCGATCTCGGCTGCGGCACGGGAGCCGTGACCTACGAGTTGGCGGAACGCGTCGGTACGTCGGGCTCGGTGACCGCGATCGACGAGTCACCGCGCTGGATCGAGCACGTGGAGAGAGAGATCGAGCGGCGCGGATTGCGCAACGTGTCCGTGCAACGTTCGCGGATCGAGGACCTGAATCTGCCCGTCGAGACCTTCGACGTGGTGTTCGCGCGCTGGGTATTCAGCTTTCTCTCCGAGCCCGATGCCGTCGCGCGCACGCTCGCACGCGCGCTCGTGCCCGGGGGCGTGCTGATGATCCAGGACTACAATCACGAGGGCATCTCGGTGTTCCCCGAGAGCGACGCCTTTCGCGCCGTGGTGCGCGCCACGCGCGCAACCTACGCGCAGGCGGGCGGCGATGCCTGGGTCGCCGGTCGCGTCGCGCGCATCTTCGTGAACGCTGATCTGGACCTGGTCGACCTGCAAGCGAACGCCTTGTGCGGCGGACCGAGCTCGCCGGTGTTTCGCTGGGCGGACGCGTTCTTCCCGCACTTCTCCGGCGTCATGGAAGCGAACGGCACGTTGAGCGCCACCGATCGCGCGCAATTTCTGTCCGACTGGCAGACGCGCAAACGCGACCCCGACGCGCTGTTTTTCTCACCGCTCGTCGTCGATGCGGCCGGGCGCAAGAGGGGTCCGTGACGTTCCCTCAGCGCCGCAGCAGTGCCGCGACGTGGGCTTCGGCCGAGTCGGCGAGTGCACCGAGGTCGTATCCGCCTTCGAGCAGCGAGACGAGGCGACCTGCGCAGTGCGCGTCGCTCCACTCGACCAGTCGCCGCGTCATCCGTGCGAACGCGTCGGTCGTGAGCTTCGTCTGTGCCAGCGGATCGTCGCGGTGCGCGTCGAATCCGGCCGAGATGATCACGAACTCCGGCGCGTAGTCGTCGAGCGCGGGCAGCAATTCGTCCTCGAACGCGCGCAACCACTGCGCGTCGCCGGCGCCGGGAGCCTGCGGCAGATTGAGCGTCGTGCCCACACCCGCGCCCAGGCCGCGTTCGCTGCGCGCGCCGGTGCCGGGGTAGAGCGGATATTGGTGCAAGGACGCGTAGAGGACGCGCGGATCGCGCTCGAAGATGTGCTGCGTGCCGTTGCCGTGGTGCACGTCCCAATCGATGATCGCGACGCGCGCGAGACCGTGGCGCTCGACGAGGTGCGCCGCCGCGAGTGCGGCATTATTGAAGAGACAAAAGCCCATGGCTTCGGCGCGCTCGGCGTGGTGTCCAGGCGGTCGCGCGACGACGAAGGCATTCGACCACTCGCCGCGCATCACGCGCGCGACGCTGTCGATCGCGCCGCCGGCGGTGGACAGCGCCGCACGCCAGGAATCGGCCGACACGCGCGTGTCGCCTTCGTCGAGGACGCGCGCCCCAGCCGTGATTGCGCGTTCGACGGACTGCACGTAGTGCGCGTCGTGTACCAGGGCCAGATCGTCCACGCTGCACTGTGGTGCCGTGACTTCGACCACTTCGTCGCTCAAACCCGACTCGCAGAGGCGCGCGAGCACGGCATCGACGCGCGCGGCGCGTTCGGGGTGTCCGACGCCGGTGTCGTGGCGCGCCGAGAAAGCGTGGCTCGCGAGGCCGGTGGCCTTCATCGGCCGTTGAAGAGGTTCTTGTACTTGGGGTGATCGATCAGCCCCGCGAATGCCGGATCGCTCTTGAGCGCCACGAGCTGCTTGGCCGTCAAGGGCGCGCGCTCGAGCGTCGTGCCGGCGTCGTTGATGCGCTTCGTCATGGCGTAGCAGCGCGCCAGGCCGATGTGCGCGTTGACTTGCTGCGAACGTAGATCGTCCGCGCCGATCTGGATCGCCTTCTTGTAGTCGTTGAGCGCTTCCTTGTAGTCGTTGATCCTGTACAGCACGTCCGCGCGCGCGGTGTAGGCGTTGGGCCAGTCCTTGTTGCGATTGACCGCCTCATCGTACGGCGCGAGCAATTCCTTGCGCGCGTTGCGGTCGCCGGCGACGACCAGCACGACCAGCGCACCCTCGGCGATCTCGCGCGTCTGCGACTCGGACAGTTTGCGCAGCTCGCGGCGCGCTTCCGGATCCATGCGGTCGGCGACCGTGGGAAGGAAATCGAATACTTTCTGTCGTTGCGCCACGGTGGCGGAGATCTCGCCCGCGACCTTGATCCAGCCGAGCACGCTGACCCGGTCGACGGCTTCGGGGACGGCGCGGTAGTAGTTCAAGAGCGGATCGAGGTGGCGCACGGCTTCCACGGGCGAGGCCAGGATGCGCAACACTCGCGGCGCCATCGAACTCTTCTTCGAAGCGGCCAACGCCTCCAGCACGGCGTCGACCACTTCAGGTCGCGCGTCGACCAGACCCTCGTCGAGGATCTTGTCGTTCGCCTCGCCGCCCAGACGCGCGAGTGCGAGCAGCGAGACAGCGCGCAACTCGCCGTGATTCGAGCGATAGATGCCGACCAGCACCGGTCCCGCGCGATCCGCGTCCGGCGCGAGGCCCAGCGCCGTGATCGCATTGGCGCGGCCGTCGACCGAACCCGTCTGCGCGATCTCGATCAGCCGCGTCGTGGCGGCGCGCGTCTTGAGGTCCATGAGCGTCAGCATCACGTATTGGGCGCGCAGCTTGTCCGCGTCCGTGCCCTGCGCGCCCGGGTCGATACGATCGACGAGCAACAGCGCGCATTCCGGGCCGAGCGCGACGAGCGCTTTCCTGGCCGATTCGAGCGCCTCCAGATCGCGCGGAATCGCCGCCGCGTCCATCGCCGCGATCAGGCGGTCGACGTCGCCGCGCATGTTGTCGACGATCGAATCGCGGTAGCCGCGCAGTCGCGTCAGCAGCTCTTGCAACGACTCGCGCCCGATCGTGGGGGCCGCGGGCGCGGAGGTGAACAGCGTGACGGCGGCGAAGGCCAGGAAGAGCGGGCGGCGCATGCCCTATTCTCTACCACACGCCGTGGAAAGAGTTTCCGACCGCGTGCTCAGGCCGCCGGTCGGTTCGGTCGGAGCACGACCCAGCGCCCGCGGCGGCCCCATTCGCCGGGCGACAGGCCCTCGACGCGCGCCGCCGGCAGCACTCGGGCCGCAGCGGGCACGGAGACCGGAGGTCGCGGGCCGTAGATCGCCCGCAGGCGCAAACGGTGTCGGAAGATCCACGATCGCACGCGGACCTATTCGGCCGCCGCACTCGCGAAAAGCGAGCAGACCTCTGGGAAAACGGCGAAGTTCGCGCCGTGCAAAGAACGCGTTTCGACCCGCGCCGCAATCTCGCGTGGCGCGACCGGCCGGGCGCATGTTCTGATGTTCGGCTGGTGTAGCCCATGGAAAGCCCTTCACATCACCATCCGCATCCGCGCGGCGTGCGAACCGACTTCGACGTGCTCGTCGTCGGCGGCGGTCACGCGGGCATCGAAGCCGTGCTCGCCGCCGCGCGCGTGGGTGCACGGGCGGCACTCGCGAGTCTGCGCCTCGATCGCATCGGCGAGATGAGCTGCAACCCGGCGATCGGCGGCTTGGGCAAGGGCCAGATCGTGCGCGAGATCGATGCGCTCGGCGGCGCGATGGGGCGCATCGCGGATGCGACCGGAATTCAATTCAAGGTGCTCAACACGGGCAAGGGGCACGCGGTGCGCGGGCCGCGTTGTCAGTCGGATCGGCACCTGTACCGCGATGCGGTCACCGCGTACGTCGCGGATACCGCGAACGTCACCTTGATCGAAGGCGCCGCGGTCGGGCTCGTGATCGAAGACGGTGCTGTCGTGGGAGTGCGTTTCGAGGACGGTCGCAGCGTGCGCGCCGCGTCGGTCGTGATCACGACCGGGACGTTCTTGCGCGCCGTCATGCACACGGGCGAGGCGACGACGGCCGGCGGGCGCGTCGGCGAAGCTACGAGTGAAGGAATCAGCGCGGATCTGGTGCGCCTCGGTCTCAAGCTCGGCCGCCTCAAGACCGGAACCCCGCCGCGCCTCGCGCGCGACTCCATCGACTTCTCGGGCCTGGAACCGCAAGCAGGGGACGCGCAACCGAAACCGTTTTCCGCTTGGACCGACCGCGCGCGCTTTCCGCTGCTGCCGCAGATCGAATGCCACATCACGTGGACGAACGCACGCACGCACGAGTTCATCCGCGCCAACATCCACCATTCGCCGATGTACTCCGGCCGCATCCAGGGCGTCGGGCCGCGCTATTGCCCTTCGGTCGAGGACAAGGTGATGCGCTTCGCCGACAAGGAACGCCACCAGGTGTTTCTCGAGCCCGAGAGTCTCTCGACCGACGTCGTCTACGTGAACGGTGTCTCGACTTCGCTGCCGGCGGACGTGCAGGAGGCGATGGTGCACACGATCCAAGGCCTCGAGCGCGCGCGCTTCCTGCGTCACGGTTACGCGGTCGAGTACGACTTCGTCGAGCCCAATCAACTCTCCGACACGCTCGCGGTGAAGCGCGCGCCGGGTTTGTACCTCGCGGGTCAGATCAACGGCACGTCGGGCTACGAGGAAGCCGGCGGACAAGGCCTCCTCGCCGGCGCGAACGCCGCGCTGTGGGCTCTCGGGCACAGCGCGTTCGTGCTCGGCCGGCACGAGGCCTACATCGGCGTGATGGTCGACGATCTCGTCGTGTCGAATCCGACCGAGCCGTACCGCATGTTCACGAGCCGCGCCGAACATCGCCTGCTCTTGCGCAGCGACAACGCCGAGCAGCGCCTCGTGCGCCGTGCGCACGCGATCGGACTGGTGCAGAAGGACGCACTGGCCTTGCTGGAGAGCGTCGAAGCGTCGAAGCAGCGCGCGCTAGCGGTCCTCGCGAGCTTGCGCGAGAACGGCAAGCGCCTCGACGAACTCATGTTGCGACCGAACGAATCCTGGGCCACCCTCGCCGCACGTCACGCACCCTTGCGCGAACTCGCGCTCCCGGAGTCGATCACCGAAGCCCTGGAGACCGACATCAAGTACTCGGGCTACGTCGAGCGCCAAGAGGAAAACGTCGCGCGCACTCTGCGCCAACAGTCGATCGAAATCCCCGCCGACCTCGACTACCGCTCGCTGACCGGCCTCGCCAACGAGGCCAAGGACAAGCTCGCCCGTCTGCGCCCGCGCACCCTGGGCCACGCCGCCCGCATCTCCGGCGTGCGCCCGCCCGACGTCGCGTTGCTCGCCGTGCACGTCGAGCGCCGCCGGCGTGAGGGTCAGCATTCGTCGGGGCCAGGGGACCCTACTAAATCCGCCTCGTGATACGAGGCGCGCGGCGCTTCGATTCGTGGCGAAATTCCGGTGCCTTGCATCCCGGCGGCGCGCTGCGACTTCTGCGGTGGATGCAGCCCTCCCGCGTAGTCGCTGCGCCTTGCCATGAACCCGGATCCGGGCCGCCGGCCGCAGCTCCAGATTTCTCCCGAATCAAGTTTTCGAACACCAGGCGGCAACCGAGTCAAGGCCCGGTCGTCTGGATGTCCGACGAACATGGGAAGGTCGAAGCAACTCGAGTTTGCGTGCACGCATTGGGGCGGACACAGGCGGGGATCCGGACGCAAGCCGCAGGGGCCCCGTACGCGCGTGACACATACACCGCGTCCGCGGCACGCGGCGCGCACGCCGGTGCACATCACTCTGCGGTTGGCAGAGAAACTCCCCAGCCTGCGCAGTCGCGTGAACCACCGCGTGGTCCTTGATGGACTGCTCGCGAGCTCGAAGCCGGGCTTCCGGGTCGTCCACTATGCCGCCCTGACGAATCACATCCACCTCATCTGTGAAGCCTCCGGCACGAGCGCGTTGTCGCGAGGGATGCAGGGTCTGTGCATTCGCCTGGCTCGGCGGCTGAATCGATCTTGGGGGCGAACGGGGACCGTGTTCGACGACCATTATCACGTTCACTCCTTGAGAACCCCGACGGAGGTGCGCAACGCCTTGCGCTACGTGTTGAACAATGCCCGGCGACACGGTCTCGCACTCCAAAGTGAGGTCGACCCGTGTTCATCCGCCCGCTGGCTGGACTCCAACGCCGGTCCGTTCCCGACACCACGGACGTGGCTCCTGCGCGCTGGCTGGCGCAGGCTCAAGGGGTCCGGCGCGGGCAAGGACCGGCTCTGGTGAACGGATATGTCCCGAATCAAGATCGCAACGACCAACGCGATCCGATGATCCACGGGCGTGTCGAGCGCACGCGCTTAGGCACTGATCGCGGCAGGTCACACACGCGGGAATGGCGAGCCACCGACGGCACAGGTAACATCGCTCGCTCGACATCCCGGGAGGCAGGCAAACGAGGGCTTAAGACATGACGATCACGAAACTGAAGGACTACGTCGGCGGCAAGTGGGTCGAAAGCCAGGCCAAGACGACGCACGACGTGCGCAACCCCGCGACGGGTGAAGTGATCGCACAAGTCCCGCTGGGCACGAACGCCGACGTCGATCGCGCGGCCAAGGTCGCGCACGAGGCGTACCAGTCGTGGCGCACCGTCCCGGCCGTGCAGCGTGCGCGCTACCTGTTCGAGCTGAAGCACCTGCTCGACAAGAACGCCGAGGAATTGGCGCGCATCGTGACGACCGAGAACGGCAAGACGCTCGACGAGGCGCGCGGCAGCGTGAAGCGCGGCATCGAATGCGTCGAGGTCGCGGCCGGAGCACCCTCGCTGTTGATGGGTCAGGTGCTCGAAGACGTCGCCAAGGGCATCGATTGCGAATCGATTCGCCAGCCGATGGGGGTCTTCGCGTGCATCTCACCCTTCAATTTCCCGGCGATGGTGCCGATGTGGTTCTTCCCGTTCGCCGTCGCGTGCGGGAACACGTTCATCAGCAAACCCTCGGAACAGGTGCCGCTCAGCCAGCGCTTCGTGTTCGACCTGATCCACGACACCGGATTTCCGACCGGTGTGCTGAACCTGGTGAACGGCGGCAAGGACGTCGTCAACGCAATCTGCACGCATCCGCTGATCCGCGGCGTGTCGTTCGTCGGCTCGAGCCCGGTCGCCGAGCACGTCTACAAAACCGCCGCCGCGCACGGCAAGCGCGTGCAGGCCCTGGGCGGCGCCAAGAACTTCCTGATCGTGATGCCCGATGCCGACCGCGAGATGACGCTCAAGTCGATCACGGATTCGGCCTACGGTTGCGCGGGTGAACGCTGCCTCGCGGGCGCCGTGGTGCTCGCTGTCGGCGACAGTCACGGTTGGTTGCGCGAAGGCCTTAAGAAGCGCGCGGAAGCGATCCAGATCGGCGACGGAACCAAAGAAGGCACGATGATGGGTCCCGTGATCTCCGAAGCGCACAAGAAGCGCGTCGTCGGCTACATCGAGAAGGGCGTCGCGGAAGGCGCCGAGATGTTGCTCGACGGGCGCAAGGCCAAGACGCCCAAGGAAGGGTACTTCCTGGGCGCGACGTTGTTCGACAACGTCAAGCCGGAGATGACGATCACGCGCGAGGAGATCTTCGGACCGGTCCTGTGCATGATGCCGGTCAAGTCGCTCGACGACGCGCTCGAGATCTCGCGCGGACAACCGCTCGCCAACGCCAGTTCGATCTACACGACCAGCGGCAAGAGCGCGCGCAACTTCAAGTACAACGTCGAGGCCGCCATGGCCGGCGTGAACATCGGTGTCGCAGCCCCGATGAGCTTCTTCGGCTTCGGCGGCGCGAAGGGCAGTTTCTTCGGTGACCTGAAAGCGCACGGTCGCGAGGCCTTCGACTTCTACACCGATCGCAAGGTCGTGATCTCGCGCTGGGACTGAGCGCCTACACGCAGAGGTATTGAACCTGCGGCGAGGCGCCCGGATCGAGGCGCAGGAGCACGCGCAGCGCAATTTCGTGGGTTTCCCGATCGGGAGCATCCCTGAGATAGAGTTCCGCGATCACGTCGCGCCAACGCAAGAGTTCGTGACGCAGGCTGCGATGCGTTTGGACTTGGATGGTCAGGTCCGTGAGCCTCAAGACGCGCTCGTAGGCGAAACGCAGGCCCGCCATCTTGTCGGGATCGAGAGATCTTCGTGCGCGGTGCATCTCCACCGCGACTTGCAGAATCTGTTGGGTGCGATCGAATTGCGACCAGCGCTCGGGCGTCAACTCGGCATGCTGGCTCATGACCACGGTTCTCCATGCCCGACCAGTGCAAAGACGATTGCGCGCATCGCGTCGCGTACCTCAGGGTTCACCACGAGCATCGACGTATTGTCCTGCGCCGGCCTCATGTTGATCAGTGACGTGTACTCGATGCACTCTGCCTCTTTCGAACCGGGAAAGTAGTTGCCACCCCACAGGTCGGCCTGAGTGCTCCCCTGATCCAGGAGAACGGCTTCGGCGTCCACGTGCATTTCGCCGCCCAAGGCGATCTTCTTTTGACGAACGTCGACCACGAACTTGATCATGTCTGCGAAAGGACGGTCCTTGAACGCACGCAATTCGGCGCCTGTCAGCTTCTTGGTGACGACCAGAATCGGGGCAGCGGGCGACATGTGGACAGGCATGATCGGCTGAGACGTGACCCTGTGTCCAGCGTCGATTCGGGGCGTGCGCGCATCCCGCGCGGTTCGCGCTTGCCCCTGTGCGGCGCGCACGTTGGAATGCGCCTTCACCTATCCCAGCAGCAGGAGAATCCCAGTGGCTCGAATCGTACGCGGCGGATTGATTCAGTGTTCGAACCCGATCAACGACGAGACGCGCAAGGTCTCCGAGATCCAGGCGGCGGCGCTCGAGAAGCACCTCCCGCTCGTCGAAGCGGCCGCCAAGCGCGGCGTGCAGATGCTCTGTTTGCAGGAGATTTTCAACGGGCCGTATTTCTGCCCGAGCCAAAGCGCACGCTGGTACGACGCGGCTGAACCGGTGCCCGGTCCGACCACCGAAGTCTTCATGCCGATCGCGAAGAAGCATCGCATGGTGATCGTCGTGCCGATCTACGAGCGCGAGCAGGCCGGCGTCTACTACAACACCGCCGCCGTGATCGATGCCGACGGCACGTACCTCGGCAAGTACCGCAAGTGCCATATCCCGCACACATCCGGCTTTTGGGAGAAGTACTTCTTCAAGCCCGGCAACCTCGGCTATCCGGTGTTCCAGACCATGTACGGCAAGGTCGGCGTCTACATCTGCTACGACCGTCACTTCCCCGAGGGCGCGCGCATCCTGGGCCTGAACGGCGCCGAGATCGTGTTCAATCCGTCGGCGACCGTCGCGGGCTTGTCGCAATACCTGTGGAAGCTCGAACAACCGGCGCACGCCGTGGCCAACGGTTACTTCGTCGGTGCGATCAACCGCGTCGGCACCGAAGCGCCGTGGGGGATCGGTAAGTTCTACGGCACGAGCTACTTCGTCGATCCGCGCGGCAACTTCCTGGCCACCGGCAGCGAGGACAAGGACGAAGTCGTCGTCGCTGACATGGATCTCGAGATGATCGAGGAAGTGCGTCGCGTGTGGCAGTTCTACCGCGATCGCCGCCCGGAGACGTACACGGAACTGGTCGACCTGCTGCCCTGAGGTGCGATCCTGATGCGCGGGAGCGGCATCCTCGCACCGTCATGGAACGAGAAGTCAGATCGAGGAGGCGCCGCAAGGCACGAGCCCCGGATTGTTTCTAGCCCGAAGACGAGTCCGAGCTAGGATCGGGGATGAGCCGCCATGACTGACCCGAAGGACAAGCCTGCCGGACGCGTCCGGGATTCGGCTCTCGCGTACCGGACTCAAGCCGAAGACACGAGCGTGTGGGCCGATCGTCTGCTGTTCGAGCACCTGGCCACGCTCGACGCCCGTGAGTCGCTGCGCATGTGCACAGAGGCTTGTCGAACAATGGACGAGTTGCTCCTCGTCGGGCTGCGCCGTGATCACCCCGGAGCAGAGGACGACGAGTTGGAGTTCCGTGCTGCAGTCCTCAAGTATGGCGCGCAAGTGATGGAAGAGTTCACAGGTCGGCGGTTGTCCACCCCGTGAACTCGGCCTCCGAAACGCTGGTCGTGGCCTTGCGGTTCGCACGAGAACTCGAACGTCTTGCCATTCCCTACTTGCTCGGAGGATCCCTCGCCAGCGCAACTCATGGTGAGCCGCGCGCAACGCTCGATGCCGATTTCGCGGTGCACATGACCGCATCTCAGGCCGCACAGTTGGCGTCGGCGCTCGAAACCGATTTCTACGTGGACCGGGAAGCCCTTGTCGAAGCCGCTACGTTGAAGCGCCCGGCAAACGTCATGCACAAACGGCCCTTCGTGAAAGTTGATGTGCACGTGCGCCATGCTGAGGGCCACAGCCGTGAAGAAATGCAGCGCGCGGTCCGGGTCCTAGTCGGCGCATCGGCCCAGGATGTCTTGCGCATTTCCACGGCTGAGGACACCGTACTGCAGAAGCTGCACTGGTACCGGATGGGCGAAGAGGTCTCCGACCGCCAGTGGCGCGACATCCTCGGAGTCTTGAAGCGCAACGGACGCAAGCTGGACCATGCGTACATGCAACGGTGGGCACGCGAGCTGGGAGTTCTGGACCTGCTGGAGCGCGCCATCGCGCAAGCCACGTTCGAGTGAGTCGGCCGCTCAATTCCAGCGGAAGAACCGCAGCGCCAGCACGAATGTGACGAGGCCCCACGCGCCGATGATCGCGATGCGCGGGAGTTGCGAGGTCACATCGGCGCCTTCGAGGATCACGGCGCGCAACGCGTCGTTCAGAGCGGTCAGCGGCAGGGCCTGGATGAGCGGTTGCACGACATCGGGGAAGCGCTCGGAGGAGAAGAAGACGCCCGAGGTCACGAACATCGGCATCATCACCAGGTTCATGAGCCCCGACACGGTCTCGATCTTGCGCGCGCGGCTCGCGACGAGCAGGCCGATCCCGGCGAAGGTGAATGCGCCCAAGAACGCGAGCGCCATCACGAATGCCCACGAGCCTTGAATCACGAGGTCGAAGACCAGCCAGCCGAAAAAGAGCAACAGGGTCACTTCGCCGATCACGAGCACCATGCGCGCCGCGATCGCGGCGGCCATGAAATGACTCTTCTTCATCGGCGTCGCGATCAAGCGCTTGAGCAGCTTGCGCGAGCGCATCTCGACGATCACGAAGCCGATGCCCCACAAGCCGCCGCTCATGATGTTCATTCCGAGCAGGCCCGGGATCAGGAAGTCGATGTAGCGCGCGCCCGGTTTCGTGACGAGGTCTTCGCGCAGCGATAGCGGATCGACGCGTCCTGCGGCACGTTGCAGCGCGGCATCGACGCGCGCGCGAGCCAGCACGGATTCGGGGCGCGTGGGGTCGAATTGCAGCGTGGGTTCGGCGGAGGGGACGACGACGATCGCGACCTTGCCGAGGCGCAGCTCGTTCTCGGAGTCGGCGGCGTCGATGAGCTTGACCTTGAATCCGTCCTTGGCGTCGAACGCGGCCAGAGTCTGCTCGTCGCCCGCGCCGCGCACGATGCCGACGGCGATCTCGTCCGGCGCCTTCTCGCGGAACGCAATGCCGAGCCCGACGGCCAGGAGGATCGGGAAGCCGAACACCCAGAAGATGACCTCCGGCTGCCGGTAGAAATCGCGCATGCGCGCCAGGAACAGTTGGTGAAACGGATTGCGGTCACTCATCGCGCAGGTGTCTTCCGGTCAGCGACACGAACACGTCCTCGAGACTCGCGTGGCGCGTCGAGAGGTGCGACAGCTCGGCTGCGTGCTTGCGCGCGTGATCGAGGAGAGCGGGAATCGTGACGTGCGGTTCAGTCACGGTGAGTTGAATCGCTTCGCCCTCGGGCCGCGCGCCGCGCACGGAGGGCAAGGCCAGGTAGGGCGCGAGGTCGGTCGCACGCTCGACGTTCTTGAGCGCGAATTCGACGACGTGGTCGCCGCCGAGCGAACGGATCAATTCCTGCGGTGAACCCAGCGCGATGACCTTGCCGTGGTCGACGACCGCGACGCGGTCGCACAGGCGCTCGGCCTCGTCCATGTAGTGCGTGGTCAGGATGATCGTCCGCCCGCGCTCGCGCAACGAACGAATGATGTCCCACAACTGCCGCCGCGATTGCGGGTCGAGGCCGGTGGTCGGCTCGTCCAGGAACAAGAGTTCCGGATCGCCGACGAGCGCGACGGCGACCGCGAGGCGCTGGTGTTGTCCGCCCGACAAGTTGGAGACGAGCGCGTCGCGCTTCTCTTCGAGTCCGACGGCCGCCAGCGCTTCTTCCGGCGGCCGGCCCCTCTGATAGAACGAGCCGAACATCCGGATCGTCTCGAGAACGGTCAGCTTCTCGGCGAATTTCGTCTCCTGGAGCGAGACACCGATCGCTTCGCGCAAGGCGCTCTCGTCGCGCGCCCAGGTCTTGCCCAACAGTTCGACCGTGCCCGAACTCGGCGCGAGGATGCCTTCGAGGATCTCGACCGTCGTCGTCTTGCCCGCGCCGTTCGGCCCCAGCAGGCCGAAACACTCACCGACTCGCACCTCGAGGTCGAGTCCGCGCACCGCCTCGACCGGCGGTTTCGCCGGATAGGTCTTCTTCAGGTCGCGCACGAGGATGGCGGGGGGCATGGGGCCGAGAGAATAGCGGCTGGCGAGCGCGTGTTCCGCAAACTTGATTCGGCAGAGTTCCGAATTTTGGGGCGGGGCGATCCGATCGGGCTCGCGAGTTCTACGGCAGGTCGAAGGGACAGCGAGGGTGCCGTGTTCCTGTCGGCTAGTATGCAGTGAGATCGCGAACGCACTTCGTCGGGGACGCCGTTGTGTGATTCTGTGAAGGAGAAGTAGGCTTGGTCGCGTGCTCCTCGCTCCGCTCCTCACGCTGCTCGTTCAGGCGCCGACCGCACCGCGCGCCGTCGAAACTCCGCCGTGGATCGTCGTGCACAGCGAACCCTCCGTGGATTTCGCCGGGCTCGGCTCTCCGCAGTTGGTCTTGCTTCCGAGTGGCGAATACGTGGCCGGCTTCACGTACGTGGGCCACCACGGCACCAGCGCCGGGCTGATGCTCGCGCACTCCGTGAACCGCGGACTCACGTGGACCGCGGGCGACACCGTCAAGGGCTCAGGCGACGCGTCGCTGTTCGTGCACGACAAATTCTTGTGGGCCATGGGCATCGATGGGGGCTTGTCGGCTGTGAGTGGGCAGGCTGTCATCCGCCGTTCGAGCGATGGTGGACGCACATGGACGCAACCGACCGACGAGGCACATGGACTTCTGCGCGGCAAAGAGTCGATCGGGTCGGACCAGGGTGCATTCGTCGTTCACGGCGAGCGCGTGTGGCGACCGTTCCTGCGCAACACTTATGGAGAAGACAGCGGAGCGCGCCTGTACGTGCGCGTGGCCAGCGCGAGTCTGAAGTCGGACTGGCTGGATGCCGCGAGTTGGCGCTGGAGCGACGAGTTCGAGTCCAAGATGGGCGAGGAGCACCTCGCGAACGGCGGCATCCAACTCGGCGCGCTGACGGCGGATCAACTCATGCTCTTCCTCGGCCGGCAGAGCTCAACGCTCCCCGTGCTCGATGTGGATCCCGAGGGGTGGCGGCTCTCGCCGCACAAGGGAAAGTCTCAGGCCCGTCTACCCGTGAACGCCTGCAGTTCGCGCATCGCACGCGACGCGCAGAGCGGGCGCTTCCTCGCGCTGATCCACGCCGACACGATGGACACCTACGATCCGCGCACGCGCTCGGCGCGCAGCCTGCTCGTGCTGTGGGACTCGCTCGATCTCGTCACCTGGGAATTGAAGGGCATTCTGCTCCAGGATGTCGCGCGCGATCACTACGACTTCGGGAGCGCGGATTGGGCCGTGGACGGCGACGACTTGCTCGTACTCGCACAGCTGAGGAGCCTGCGAGAGGATGAGAAGGACACTTGCGAGAAGCTGGTGTTCTTGCGCGTGCCCGACTTCCGAACGCGCACGGCGGACTCTCCGGCACTGTGGGGATCCGCGGCTCCGCGCTAGACTCCAGTGCTCAGTCCCCCGGAGGCACTCGCAACGCGCACCATGAAAACCCTCATCCAAAACGGAACGATAGTCACCGCCACCGACCGCTACGAAGCGGACATCTTCATCGACGGCGGTGTCGTCACCACGATCGGCAAGAACTTGAAGGTCGCGGCCGACAAGACGCTCGACGCCAAGGGCAAGTACGTGCTGCCTGGCGGCATCGACGTGCACACGCACCTCGACATGCCCTTCGGCGGCGCCTTTTCAGTCGACGATTTCCAGACCGGCACGATCGCGGCGGCGTTCGGAGGCACGACCTGCATCGTCGATTTTGCGATCCAGGAGCGCGGGCATTCGTTGCGGCACGCGTGGGAGACGTGGATGGCGAAAGCCGAGGGCAAGGCCGCGATCGACTACGGCTTCCACATGATCATGCGCGAGTCGACGCCGGAATTGCGCGAAGAGATGGGCGCGATGGTCAAAGAGGGCGTGACGTCCTTCAAATTGTTCATGGCGTATCCGGGTGTGTTCTATCTGGACGACGCGTCGATCTTCCGCACGATGCAGCGTTCGGGCGAGATCGGCGCCACGATCTGCATGCACGCCGAGAACGGTCCGGTCATCGACGTGTTGATCGAGCAGGCGCGCGCCAAGGGTCACAAAGCGCCCAAGTGGCACGCGTTGACGCGGCCCGCGCGGCTCGAAGCGGAAGCGACCTACCGCGCCATCTGCCTCGCCGAAGTGGCCGACGTGCCGGTGTACATCGTGCACTTGTCGGCGGCCGAAGCGCTCGAACAGGTGACTGCCGCGCGCGACCGCGGGTTGCCGGCCTTCGCTGAAACGTGTCCGCAGTACCTGTTCCTCAGCTACGACAACTACGAAGAGCCCGGTTTCGACGGCGCGAAGTACGTGATGAGCCCGCCCTTGCGCGACAAGGCCAAGCAAAAGGACCTGTGGCGCGGCCTCAAGTTCAACGACCTGCAAACCGTCGCCACCGACCACTGCCCGTTCTGCATGAAGGACGAGAAGCAGATCGGCAAAGACGACTTCAGCAAGATCCCGAACGGCGCGCCCGGCATCGAGACGCGCATGAGCTTGATGTACGACGGCGGCGTGCTGGCCGGAAACATCACGCTCGAACGCTTCGTCGAAGTCACCTCCACGTCTCCGGCCAAGATCTTCGGCCTGTTCCCCAAGAAGGGCACGATCGCCGTCGGCAGCGACGCCGACATCGTCCTCTTCGATCCCGCCGGCTCGACGACCTGGAGCGCCAAGACGCACCACATGAACGTCGACTACAACCCCTACGAAGGCCGCGTGTGCAAGGGCGCGGTCGACACCGTGCTCTCGCGCGGCGAAGTCATCATCGAAAAGAAACTCTTCGTCGGTCGCGCCGGTCGCGGCGAGTACGTGAAGCGCAAGGCGCGCTGAGTTCCCGGGCGCGATGGAGTTCTCGGACAGTGAGCTCGATAGCTTCAACGCGGTCTATGAGCGCGATATCGATATCGCACTCGTAGTGGCTCTTCGTGCATCGGCTGCCGTGCGAGGCCTGTTCGCTGGTGCAATGGGTTCCGCGGCGACCAACCTCGTCAACGTTCGAAATTCAGTGCCGACACCGGACGGTCGGGAAGCTGACATCGAACTCGTACTCGCCTCCCATACGGGAAGTGTGACCATTGAGATCGAAAACAAGCTCGATGCGTCCTTCCAGTCAGAACAGGTCGAGTCGTACTTGAAGCGCGCCATGGATGCGAAGTCATTCGCCATTCTGGTGGCACCACATCAGTACCTCGCGGCTTCTCAGGTCTCTGCAACGAGGTTTCACGGGACCGTGCGATATGAGGATGTTCGTGACACACTGCTCGCGGACGGCAACTGGGGTCGCTCGATCGCATTGCTGCTTGAGCACGCGATCAGACAACACAGACGCGGAGGGCGAATGAGCCCAGACAGTCTGCCCCGCAGCCAATTCTTCAATGCGTTCGCTGAACTCGGGGCCAACTCGGGCTTGCCGTCCATTCCTGACAGACCTCGCAAGGCGGGGGCCGGGTTCCTTTGGTATCCCCGCGATGTGGGATTGACTCAAGTGCGGGGATGGAAGCTCCCAAATGGTGCGCATGGTGCCTGGCTCAGCGCCAAGTTCGAGCATGGGTCGGCCGACATCGAGTTGACAGGCATTCGAAGTCTCGTGGACCTTGCCGCCGTGAGGCAGATCGCACTCGAGACCGGGATGGATCTGGAGATCGACAAGATTTCCCTACGCTTCAAGACAGCTGCACCGCGCCTGAATCCTGACGAGCCGCTCGAACGACAAAGTGTGGAGGCGCGTCATTTCGTTCAGAGGGTGCTCGAAGCGCGGGCCTGGTGGGAATCCAAGGGTCGCCGCAGTATCGAGGCTTGTCTGCTACCCAGCGCCGCCAGATGAATGTCGATCGTCGAACAGGGAGTCCGCAACGCGCCGGGGTCATTTCGATTGTTTCCGAAACAGGTGTCGCGCCCCGCGCGGTAACTCGACCAGTACGAAAAACGAGCTCGGGTAGAGGTAGTCCTCGTCCGATTCGTCGATGACGCGCACCAAGCCGTGCTTCGCGGCGTCTGCGTCCCTCAGGACTCGATACACCTTGCGCACTTCGAGGGATGCGGGGTGGCTGCGGTTCTTCACACACATGGCGTAGGTCTGCTGCTTTCTCGTGAGCTTCTTCATGGGTAAGTAGGCCAGTCCCGAAGCTGTGTTGTTGCGCCCCGGCGACATGAGCGCAGCGAACCTATTCAGCCCAAATCCGGGCCGCCAATCGAATTTGTCGGCGAAGGCCGCTTGCAGGTTATGGGCCGTACCGAGACCGTCAGCTAGACTCGCCGGCCACGGACCGGCTCGCCGCCGGCCGGCAACACCAGGGAATCGAATCCAAATGACACACGCACCGTCCGACAAGCTGAAGTCCGGTGGGGGAGCCGCAACGCGGACGCAACTCGACGCCGCCGCGATCCGCGCCAAGGAGAAGGAATTCCTGTTCCCGTCGGTGGCGCACTACTACCAGGAGCCGATCGTGCTCACCGACGGCAAAGGGTCGCGCTTGAAGGACATCGACGGGCGTGAGTACCTCGATTTCTTCGGCGGCATCCTCACGGTGTCCGTCGGGCACGGGAACGAGCGCGTGAACGGCGCGCTCAAGGCGCAGATCGATCGGCTGGGGCACGTGTCGACGCTCTACCCGACGCTGCCGATGGTCGAACTGGCCGAGACACTCGCGCGCATCACGCCGGGGCCGTTGAAGAAGAGCTACTTCCTCGCCTCGGGCACCGAGGCGGACGAGACGGCGGTCATGTTGGCGCAGGTCTACACCGGGGCTCTCGAGATCATCGCGTTGCGACACGGCTATTCGGGTCGCTCGATGCTGGCGCAATCATTGACCGCGCATTCGCCCTACCGCGCCGTGCCGACGCAGATCGCGGCGATCAAGCACGCGCTGTCGCCGTACTGCTACCGCTGTCCGCTGGGCCTGAAGTACCCCTCGTGCAAGATCAAGTGCGCGACCGACCTCGAGGAGTTGATCCAAACCACGACCACCGGCAAGATCGCGGGCTTCCTCGCCGAACCGATCCAAGGCGTCGGCGGTTTCATCACGCCGCCGCCCGAGTACTTCAAGATCGCGGTCGACATCGTGCGCAAGTACGGCGGCATCTTCATCTGCGACGAGGTCCAGACCGGCTTCGGCCGCACGGGCAAGCACATGTTCGGCATCGAGCACTGGGGCGTGCAGCCCGACGTGATGACGATGGCGAAGGGCATCGCCAACGGCATGCCGCTCGCGGCTTGCATCGCGACGCCCGAGGTCGCCGACGCGTTTAAGAAGTCGCAGATCTCGACCTTCGGCGGCAATCCGCTCTCGTGCGTCGCAGCGACCGCGACGATCGGCGAGATCGAGGACCACAAGCTCGTGCAGAACGCCGAAGTCCAAGGCAAGCGCCTGCGCGACGGGCTCGAAGCGCTGCAGAAGCGCCACCCCAAACTGATCGGCGACGTGCGCGGCAAGGGTCTCATGCAGGCGCTCGAACTGGTAGTCGACGAAACGAGCGGCGACCGCACGCCCAACACCGCCGCGACCCTGCGCCTCTTCGAAGAGACGAAGAAGCGCGGCCTCTTGATCGGCAAGGGCGGCCTGTACGGCAACTCGATCCGCATCGCGCCGGCCTTGAACGTCACGACCGGCGACGTGGATGAAGCGTTGCGCATCCTGGGCGAGTCTCTCGCTGCGACCACCGCATGAAGAAGGGCGACGAGCGCGCGCTCCCCGAAGGCCGCCTGGAAGAGCGCTTCGAAGAAAAATACGCGGCCTATTCGCACGGCGAAGCGTTGGCGGAAGCTTCACGTTGTCTGTACTGCGTCGACGCGCCGTGCATGCGCGCCTGTCCGACACACATCGACATCGCGACCTTCATCAAGAAGATCGCGAGCGGCAATCTGGCGGGCTCGGCCAAGACGATCCTGTCGGCCAACCTGCTCGGTGCGAGTTGCGCGCGCGTGTGTCCGGTCGAAGTCTTGTGCGAAGGCTCGTGCGTGTACGTCGCTTGGGGGCGTACCCCGATCGCGATCGGACGCTTGCAACGCCACGCGATGGATCACGGCGCGTCGCCCGAACTGCTCACGAAGAAGCCCGACAGCGGCCGCTCCGTGGGTTTGATCGGCGCCGGTCCCGCTTCGCTCGCGTGCGCCGGAACGCTGGCGCTGCTCGGCCATCGCGCCGTCATCTACGAAAAGAGCGCGGTCCCCGGCGGTCTCAATACGAGCGGTGTCGCGCCGTACAAGATGGATGCGCAGACGGCACTGGCCGAAGTCGACTTCATCCGCGCGCTCGGCGTCGAGATCCAGACCGGCAAGGAGGTCGGCCGCAATCTCTCCGCCGGCGAATTGCTCGAGCGGCACGACGCGATCTTCCTCGGCATCGGGCTGGGGCCGGACTCGCGCCTGATCGCGCCCGGAGCCGACGGACCCGGCGTGCACGGCGCCGTCGATTGGATCGCGCGCATGAAGCTCGATCCCAAGCACTCGCTCGAAGGTGTGACGCGAGCCGCCGTGATCGGCGGCGGCAACACCGCGATCGACGCGGCGCGCGAACTGCGCGGCCTCGGCGTGCCCGATGTCAAGCTCGTCTATCGCCGCGGCGAGGCGGAGATGAGCGGCTACGAACACGAGTGGAACGAAGCCAAACAAGAGGGCGTCGTGCTCGTCTCGAACGCACTGGTGAGCGAAGTCGTGCGCACGGGCAAACGCGTCAACGCCCTCGCACTGGTGCGCGCCGAAGCCGGCAACCCGACCGATCAACGACTGGATCCGCTGCCCGTCGACCTCGTACTCGTCGCGACCGGTCAAGCGAAGCTGCGCGATCTCGCGGCGCTCTTCCACGGCGTGCAACTCGACTCCAAAGGCCGGATCTCCGCGGATTCCAGTACCGGCCAGACCGGGAATCCACGCGTCTTCACCGGCGGCGATGCGATGAACGGCGGCAAGGAAGTCGTCAACGCCGCAGCCGAGGGTCAGAACGCGGCGCGTGCGATCGATGCGCTGCTCGCCGCACGCTGAGTTCTTGAGGACGCACATGGAGTCGTGATGGGAGTCAACCTGAGCCCGGCGACCGCGGAGCGACTCAACTTGCTGTTCCGTGGAAAGGGCGGCGACGACGCGGAGCGATTGCTGGTGGAAGACTGCAGCGACCGACTGCCGTTTCTGGCGCACGCCGGACCGGTTGACTTGGAGCGCGTCCGTTTCGCGGTCCTCAAGTTGAGCGCCGGTCGAATCGACCGGCTGAGGGACGCGATCGCCCTGGCCAACACCGATTGGCGCGACGTCTTGATGGCCGCTGGTTTCGGCGAGGACACGGAGGCTCACTTGCGCTGGCACCCCGACGTGCCTCCCGTGAAGTAGATGCAGGCGCTATTGCCGCTGCGTCATCGGAGCGACTCGGCGACGCGCGGTCGAGATGCCGGCTCGGAACTCGTCGAGAGGCAGGCCGGCGCTGTATCGTGAGTTGGTCCGACCATGACGGACACGGCCAAGACCGAGATGCTGCGGCACTTCCTCGCCGCGCTCGCCTACCGCACGCAGAAGGCGTTGCGCGAGGCGCCGCCGGCTTTCGCGGACTTCCGCGTCGCACCGAACGTGCGCACGCCGCACGAACTCATCTGGCACATGACCGGCGTCATCGGCTACGCGACGAGCTTGTACGTCGGTACGCCCTGGCGACCGGATCGGCTCGAGTCTTTTGCCGCCGAGGGGGCGCGCTTCCACGAAGCCTTGGAAGCGCTCGCGGAGCATTTCGACTCGGGCCGCATGCCCGACGGAATGACCGCGGAACAACTGCTGCAAGGGCCGTTGGCCGACGCGATGACGCACGCCGGGCAGATCGCGCTGTTGCGGCGCGTGCACGGATCGCCGGTGCATCCCGAGAACTTCCTGCTGGCGGACATCCGTTCCTCGAACCTCGGTCCCGATCAGGCGCCGCCGCGCGCGCCCAAGAGCGGTTGGACACCCGATCAACCGACGCCGGCGCCGCGTCGGCCGCTCGCGTAGTCGCGTCCCGCCGGCGCGAGCTATTCGAGCGAGTTGATCCAATGGACGACGTGCGGCCACAGCTTGTGCACGAGGTCGTCGTTGGATGTGGTCCGCGAAAGGATGCGTCGCGCCAGCATCACGACGCCGAACAGCGCGTGCCAGGCGAGTACGAAGGTCAGCAAGCAGCGCAGCGGCACGTTCGGAACGCGCGTCCACGCGAGGCGCGCGAACCAGGCGAGCGCGAGCGCGGTCCCACAAAGGATCGAGGCGCTGGCGAGGGAAAACCACCACTGGTGCGGCTCGTCGGAAATCGTGCGGGCGAGATAGCCTGCAAATGCGAGCGCCGCCGCGATCACGAATGTTCGCCAGAGGCGCGTGAGGACGGGTTGTGGGCCCGGGGCGGATGTGGAGTCAGCGCTGCGATTGAGCATGGAATCGTCCGCGTCCATGCGCATCAGTCCGCACGCAGCACTCGACCAGCTCGCGCACCGGTGTGGACGCCGTGTTCGACGACGGAAACGCCGTCGACGAGCACGTGCTCGACGCCGACAGGCGCCTGGCGCGGGTTCTCGAACGTCGCGCGATCCGCGATCACTTGCGCATCGAACACCACCAGATCGGCATGAAATCCCGGCTCGATGCGACCGCGCTCGACGAGACCCGCGCGTTCGGCCGGCAGCGCAGAGAGTTTGCGCACCGCTGTCGGCAGGTCGAGTGCTCCGAGTTCACGAACGAAGCGGCCCAGTACGCGCGCGGCGGTTCCGAAGCTGCGCGGATGGGGGACGGAAGCCGCGGGAACGAGCGTCTGCGCGCTGCCGTCGGAGCCGACCATCGTCAGCGGATGAGCGAGAATGCGCGCGACGTCGGACTCCTGCATGGCGTGCCCGACGTAGGACACGGAGCCGCGCTCTTCTTCGAGCAAGCGCAGGTAGGCGTCGACCGGTTCGATGTCCCACCGGGCCGCGATCTCGGCGACGGACTTGCCCGAGAGTCCCTTGGCCGAACCGTCGAGCGTGCTCGCGATGGCGATCAGATCGAAGCCGCCGGGCTCGTTGGCGACGTGCGCCATGACTTCGGCGCGCATACGCGCACGCTGCGCCGGATCCGCGAGGCGCGCGAGCAGGTCTGTCGCTTCGCCCTCGCGCGCCCACGGCTCGAGGAGAATCGTCAGCGTCGTCGAGTACGCGGTGTAGGGGTAGACGTCGGCGCGCACGTCGAGTCCCTCGCGCACGGCAGCCTCGATGCGCGCGATCACGGTGTCGATCTTGGGCCAGTTGGCGCGTCCACAGGACTTCAAGTGCGAGATCTGCACGCGCGCGCCACTCTGCCGGGCGAGCGCGAGCACTTCGTCGACCGCTTCGACCAGGCGCGCGTCCTCGCTGCGCATGTGCGACGCATAGAAGCGCTTGCGGCGCGCGACGATCCGGGCCAGCGCGATCAATTCTTCGGGAGGCGTGTAGATGCCGGGCACGTACTCCAACCCGCTCGACAAGCCGAGGGCGCCGTCATCGAGCGCCGTCTCCAGGTCGCGTACCACGTCGGCCAGTTCGGCGCTCGTGAGCGCGCGATCCACCGATCCGATGCGATTGGCGCGCAGGGTTCCGTGACCTACGAGCAGCGCCTGGTGGAGCGCGGGGCGCGCCGCTTCGACCGCGCGCAGAAAGTCGCGCACGCGCGGAAAGGGGTGCTTCGCATTCGGTTCGGTCGGGGCCTCCGAACCGCCGCAATTGCCGGTGATTTCGCAGGTGTAGCCCTGCAACACGCGCGAGTCGGCCGTCGGACACTCGAGGATCGAGCGATCCGAGTGACTGTGCATGTCGACGAAGCCTGGCGCGACGATCCATCCGCTGGCATCGAGCGCGCGCCGCCCGCGCTCGCGATCGATCGCGCCCAGAGCCCGGATGCGCCCGTCCCGGACGCCGACGTCGACACGCTGTGCCGGTTTGCCGTTCCCGTCGATCACCCATCCGCCGTGCAGCACCAGGTCGAAGTCCGCTCCGCGCCGCGTCATTGCGCACGCGGGAAGCAAGGCGGCGCCGATACCGCAGGCGGCTGCCTTCAAGAGCGCGCGTCGATCGTGTGTCATGCGTTGCGTTCCACACCGAGTCCGGTCGCGTCCAGTGTATGCATGACGCCGTCGCGCAGGGCAAATCCTCCGCGGAAGGGATCACGCGCGAGATCCAGGCTGCCGTCCAGGTCCAGGTAGCGCGTAGCGGGACAGTGGTAGGCTAGGTGCAGCGCAGCCGCGATGCCGACGACGGATTCGTCCATGCAGCCCCACATCACGTCGATGCCGTGCGCTTCGGCGAACCGCGCGATGCGCCGAGCCGGCGCGATTCCACCGCACTTCTGGAGCTTCAAGTTCCAAATGCCGAAGGGATGCGGCTCGCGTGCGAGGCGCAAGGCGTCGGAAACGTCGAACAGGCTTTCGTCCGCCGCCAGCCGCGCGCGGATCGAGGCGGGCAACGACCGCAATTCGTCGTCGAGGGCACGCGGCGCCGGTTGCTCGAGGAACTCGATATCGAAGCGTTCTGTCTCTGCGCAGAAGCGCTCGATGGCGCGCACGTCGTAGCCCACGTTGGCATCTGCGCGCAGGATCACAGCGCCGCCGACGTGCTCGCGCAGGCGCGCCAGGCGCTCGATGTCGTGCTCCAGGGCTTCGCCAATCTTGATCTTGAGGATCGTGAAGCCGCGCGCGAGGTACTCATCGGCTTCGGATAGCGTGTCGGCCAGGGATCGGATCCCGATCGTCACCGACGTCGGCAGTGGCTTGTGCGCGCGTCCAAAGACCTCGACGAGCGGCCGGCCGAGCTTGCGTCCCACGGCGTCGTGGATGGCGCCGTCGACGGCGGCGCGCGCGGCCGGGGTCGCCACAAATTCGGCTTCGAGCCGGGCCTGGATTCGCGGATCGTCGCCGCGCAGTTCGCGGGCGCGCATCAGCGCAGCGGTGCAGGCCGCGAACGATTCACCGGTGATCTCCTCGACCGGCGCCGCGCAACCGAAACCGCTCGTGCCGTCGTCGAGCTCGACGCGCACGCAACCCAGCTCGACCCGGTCCGTCGCTTGAAAAGCGATCGCGTATGGGCGTGTGAGTGCGATGCTCTCGGTCCAGGTTTCGACACGGACGACATGCACGCGCATCAGGACCCCGCCATGTGACGCTGAATCGGCTCCACGATCCGCGCGCAGCCCTCGAAGAGCGGCCACACCGTGACGATCCCCGTCTCGCGCTCGATGCGCGCGCGCGTCACTTCACGCTCGGTGTGCGGCGTGCCCTCGTCGTTCAGCGTGATGCCGATCACGCGCGCGCCGTACATTTCGATCAGCGCGATCTGCCGCGCGAGGGGAGCGATCTCGTTCTCGAGCTGCTCCTGGTCTTCGTGGAATCTGCGCCCGGGTGCGTGCTGCAGCACGACAGCGTGTGATTCGGCGGACAAGATCAGCTCAGGCCCGCAGGGTCCACTGGGATTGAGGAGCGCCGACTGTCCCTCGATGAAGATCACGTCCGGTGCGAGGTCACGGTCGCACTGGACGAGCGCGTGCTCCAACTCGCCGCTGACGAAGTCGTTGGGCGTCGTGTCGAGCACGAAACCGTGCGGGATGCCCTGCAACCAACCGG
The DNA here is from genome assembly GCA_016795245.1 of Planctomycetota bacterium. Lineage (GTDB taxonomy): Bacteria > Planctomycetota > UBA1135 > UBA1135 > JAEUIA01. The sequence continues at coordinate 37,197 of JAEUIA010000042.1, forward strand.
TTTGTCCGGTGTGAACGATGGCCGAACGCAGGCCCGCGGTGCGACAAGCCTCGACCAGGAAGTGACAGGTCGTGCGCTTGCCCAGAGCGCAATCGGTTCCGAGCACTGGAATGCGCGGCGCGCGCACCGAACGTATGGCTCCGGACCAAAAGTGGAGTTCGGCGCGTGCTTTGGGTTTGCGCACGTCGATCAGCTCGACGTTGTTCCGACGCGCGGCTGCCACGAGCCGCGGATCGTCCGACACGAACTCGTGCAAGCCGCTGACGAGTCCGACGCCGCGCTCGACCACACCCACGAGTTGCTCCTTCAACGCGGGCGGAATGACGCCGCCCGTGGTCGCGACACCGACGACGACGAATTCAGGCTTGGGCCGCACTGACGCGAGGAGTTCGTCGAAGTCGGCGAACGTCGGGATCCCACGCGCGCGTCCGTCGAGCACGACGCCTGCGTCGCGACCTGCACACGTGCTGTCCACCAAGGCGACGATCTCGAAGCGGCTTGGGCCGCGCACTAGTCCGTGAGCAGTCTTCGCGTCCGGCGTCTGGAACCGGTCGAGCGTGAACAGGGCGGCGCGCGGTCGTGAATTCGAGTTCATGTGCCGGGCAGTATGCAACGGGCGCGTCGAGAAATCGTGGCCGATACAGGAGTGTGCGCAAACTGGCCCCTTTCGCTGTCCGTTTACGGCCTGAGTTTCAGACGCCACTCGAAGAAGTTTCTTTTCGTGAACCGACGCGCGACGACATCCAAAGCCTGCGCTGAGGTGATCCGGCGACACTTGTTCGTGATCCCGCGGATGTAGTTGCGGTACGCGAGCCA
>JAEUIA010000061.1 GCA_016795245.1 Planctomycetota bacterium
GTAGAGCCGCGCGCCGGCGCGCGGCTCTACGCCGGCGAAGATGCACCACACGAGCCTGGCTCGGTACGGTCAAACTCGGACGAACGCCACCGCGCGAACCGCGAACCAGGAGGCCGCACTGCGGAGCATGCGTCGAATGCCGTTGCTCTTCTGTTTGCTTCGCGGTCTGCTTCTGCTTCGCGCTTCGTGAGGCGTGTTCAACCGGGAGTCGCGCTGACTGATATGTGCCGAATGGATGTCGGAGCACACCTCCCACGCGACACCACTGCCCGAGAGGCAGATGGAAACGTCCCGGCAAACTGGGAAGCAACAGCATTCGACGCGTGCTCCGCAGCGCGGAGTCGTGGTTGACCTCGCGCGGAGTACCGCACGAGGCCAACCACGACTTCAGCGAAGAGAGTGTCTACGAGGAGCGGAGTGCCGGTGAGGGCGAGCGTTGGGTGGGGAAGCGGTTCGGGAAGGGTGGTTCGGCTGACGGAAGTTTGGTGGCAAGGTTCGGTGGCCGATTTTGTTCTCGTGATGGCGTCGCGGTACGGTCTCGTGCTTGCACGGTGTTCTGTGCGCTGTGCGGCGCACAGGTCTTGACCGGGCGTTCCCTTGGCTCAGTGCTTCATGAACACTTGGAACGAATTCCAGATGGGCGACAACGATTCCTCCGGATTGCCCTGAGCGCGGTGCCACAATTCGCGCACGCAGGTGTCGAGGACGCTCCACGTCACGCAGGCCTTGACCCACACACCCGCGGCCTGACCGTGGTGTTTGCGAAAGTACGCCAGGCGATTCTCCTGATACTCGCCTGTGAATTCCTCGAGCGGTCCCGGGATCGCGCTGCCGTGGTGGTACACGCAGGCATCTTCCAGATAGCGCACGCGCCACGACGCTTCCCACAAGCGCCGGCACAGGTCGATGGCGTTGTAGTGCAACCACAGTTCTTCATCGAGCGGCCGCGAGCGTTTGAGTGCTTTCTTGCGCATCAAGAGGCACGTCGTGGAAGCCACTTCGACGTCACGGCTTTCGTCGTAGTCGAAATCGTCCGCGCAGAGACGCCGCAGTTCGCGAGCATCGGGAAACACGCGTTCCAACGGAGTCCCGACGAAGAGCGGCGTCCACAGCGTCGGAAAGCGCATGTGCACGCGCTGCGTCGTGCCGTCGGCGTCCAACAAGCGCGGCGTGCAAGCCCCGTAGCGCAGGTTTTGCTCCAGGAATGCGAACATCGACCGGATGGCGTTGCCGATGATCTCGACTTCGGGGCTCAAGAGCAGCACGTACGCCCCGCGCGCCGCCGCGATGCCCTGATTCGTCGCCGCGGCGAAGCCCAGATTCGTCGCGTTCTTGATCAGGCGCACGTGCGGGCACTGTTCCATCACCATGCGCACCGTGCCGTCGGTGCTGGCGTTGTCGACGATGATGATCTCCGACGACAAGGGCAGCGTGGTCTTCAACGATTCGATGCACGCCCGCAGCGACTGACGCCGGTTCCAGGACGGGATGACGACCGACAATTGAGTCACGCGGCACCTCCCATCTCCAAGACGAGACGGCGCATGAGCGTATCGACCTCGTGATCGCGCGCGACGATCGCACGCAGCTTCTCACCCCAAAGTGCGCGCTCTTGCGGCGGAGTGTCCAGCCACGCACCCAGCTTGCGGGCCAGGTCCCGAGGCTCGCCGCGCTGGAACAGACAGCGCTCGGCGTCCTGTCCCAGTTCGCGCAGCACGGATGGAACCGCTTCGTTGCAGGAGACGACCGGCCGACGCGCGGCCATCGCTTCCAACACGACCTTGTCGACGCTGCCCGTGCTGCTGGCGTTGACGACCACGCTGGAATTCGTGTAGAGCTCGGCGATGTCGCGATAGGGCACTTCACCCCTGAGCGACACGCGGCCCGCGATGTCAGGAGCGCTCGCGCGCTCGTTGACCCTCTTTGCATACGCCTTGTCCGTCACCGTGAGACCTCCTCCTACCAGATCGAGGTGGAGATCCCGGCCTTCCGCCACCAGGATGGAGACTGCCTCCATCACCGTCAGCGGATCCTTCGCAGGCGTCAATCGTCCCACCGCGATGATCCGCGGCGGCGACGCTGGTCTCCCCTCACTCTTCTCGAAGTGATCCAGGTCGATGCCGTGACCCGTGACCACCTTGCGAGAAGTATCGAGCCGCAGAGACTCCGGACTTGCGGTGAAGATCTTCGACACGACGCGTTCCGCGCGGCGCAAACGCGCGTCGACCGCGGCGTGCGTGTACCACAAGTAAAGTCGAGCTCCGGAGCGCCTTGCAGGGCCCGCCGCGAGGGTCGCGTAGCGCGGCACCATGTGCGCCAACACGGCGTCGAACCCATCTTTTGCAAGCGCTTCCGAGAGAATTCGGCGGTAGCGCAGGTAACGCCCGACCACGCCGGTACGCCCGACGATGCGTACATCGACGTTGCGCGGCAATCCTTTGGTCTCGCCGGCCTCGAGCGCGACCACGCGCACGCGTTCACAATGCCTGGCGAGTCCCTCGATCCAGCGCGGCACGAAACCGAGCACGGCGTCGCCTTCGTCGATCACCTGCGTCAGGAACAGGAGCTTCACGCCTCGCCGGCCGCCTTTCCGCGCACCTTCGTCGGCGTGACGAGAGCCTTCAGTCCTTCGGCGTACTGCTGGATGGTGCGCTTGTATTCGAAGCGCTGTGCGTCACGCGCCGCCCGCAGACCCAGGCGCGCCCGTTGGGTCTCGTCGGCGAGGACCTTCCCCAACCCGCGCGCCAGATCCGCGGTGTCGAAGTCCACGAGTTCGCCGTTCTCGCCCGAACGCAGGAGTTCGGACATGACGCCGACACGCGTGCTGACTACCGGCGTGCCGCAGGCCATCGCTTCGACCGTGAAGCGCGGGCCGCCTTCGCACGTCGAAGCGCACACGACGACGCGGCTCGAGCGGTAGATCTCGGCCAGTTCGGCGGGTGACGCGACCCATTCGATGAAGTGCGTGCTCGCACCCAATCCTCGGCGCTCGACGCGCTTCCTGGTCGCACCCAGGAGCGGTCCCTTGCCGATGAAGATCGCCGAGTGCCCCTTTTGTTCGCGCGCGAGCAGCGCCAGCGCGTCGACGATGCGCGACAGTCCCTTGTTGTTCACCATCCGTCCGACGAAACACACGTCGTACCGCGGTGCAGGCCGCGGGTCCGCGACTCGAAACACGTCGAGGTCGATGTAGAGCGAAGGCAGCACCAGGATCTTCTCGTCGGGCACACCCCACGAGCGCAACAAGCTCGGCATCTCGACGCGGTTCACGACGCGAAACGCCAAAGCTCGCGAGAGGGCGTAGCGGACGTAGGCGCGTGCGATGCGCTTGTCGAAGCGCTCGCGCATGTCGGCTGCAACCGGATGCCCGGGCACGTGGTGCAACTCGGACACGTACGGGACGCCGGTTTCCTTCGACAGCCGTGCTGCGCCCATGCCGTTGTAGAACCAGCCGTAGTCGTGGCTCGTGATCAAGGTCGCGCCGTGCTCGGCGAGCAGTTCGCGACCTTTCTCGAACACGTACTTCATCATCCCCGAGCGCGCGACGCCGGCCGGGTGCAGGTGCACGTTGTCGTGGATGACCTTGACCGTCGGCGCCTTCGAGGGCCTGGGGCAGATCACGTCGATGCGCTCGAAGTGGCGCGAGAACTCGCGCTGCAGCGCATGAAACGGACCGGTCTCACCGATCGCGACCTGGCGGTCGCCCGAGATCATCAAGAGGCGCATGAACGCTCCTCCAGCACGCTCCGGTAGACCGCTTCCAACCGGTCTGCCAGGAGCTTCGCCGAGTGCCGCGTCTCGACACGCAGTCGCGTGCGCACCGCGAGCGAGTGGAACAACCCCGCCGGCGCGTCGAGGTACTGCGACACTCCGTAAGCGAGCTCGTCCACACTTCCGCCGAGCCAACCCGTGCGCTCGTGCATCACGATCTCGCTCACGCCGCCGACGTTGGTCGCGACGACGGGCTTCCCTGCCGCCGCGGCTTCGATCAGCGCGACGGGCAGTCCTTCGGACCTGGAAGTGAGCAGCACCAGGTCGATGTCGGCCAGCACGGGAATCATGTCGCCGCGCGCGCCGATCAGGTGTGCGCGCCGTTGTTGCTCGGGGGCGAGCGCTGCGATGCGCCGCTCGACGAGCCCGCGCTGATCGCCGTCCCCCACGAAGACGAGATGCAGGCGCGGATAGCGCACGGCCAGCAATTCGAACACGTCCAAGGCCCACTCGGGCCGCTTGACCGGCGCCAACCGGCCGATCACTCCGATCACGAAGTCGTCTTCGTCCGCGCCGATCAAGCGCCGCAACGCGCCGTCGCGCGCTCGAATCGCAAGACAGGGATCCAGATCGATACCCGGGTGCACGACGACGAGCTTCGCTTCGTCCGCCACGACCTGCAAGCGCAGGAGATCGTCGGCCGTCGCGTGACTGACCGCGACGATGCGGTCGGTCTCGCGCGCCAGTCGCCGCTCCAACGCGGCGATGCCGCGTGAAAGCGTCTCACCGAAGTAGCCCTCGAGCACGTGCCCGTGAAACGTGTGCACGCGCCGCGCCGCAGGAACGACGCGCGCGGCGCGCCGACCGATCGCACCCGCCTTCGAAGCGTGCGTGTGCACGATGTCGGGCGCGAAACTCTTCAAGGCCCGGCGCAGCGCGTGCAGCGCACGCAATTCCCCCGCCAGTTTCAGCCCGCGCGCGAGCCCTGGAACGCGCTCGACCTGGATGCCGCGTGCGCGAAAAGCGTCGAACAGATCGCCTTCTCCCTTGGACGGAGTCCCGGCGAAGACGCGCACCTCGTGGCCGCGTTGCGCGAGCAACGGATCGGCGGCCAGCGCTTGACGCGCCGGACCGCCCAGGTTGAGGCGCGTCAGGATGCGCGCGATCCGCACGTTTCCCTCCGCGGCTTCAGGGCTTCGTGGCGCGCGAGCGTGTCGCGCACGATCGCTTCGAGCGAGCGTGACGGAACCGGCACGCCCAGCGCGGCGAGGCGTGTCAGATCGGGCTCGCGCCAGGCGATGTCCTCGAAGGCCGCACCGACGGTCTCCTTGGGATCGACGCGCACGATCCCGGCGCGGCTGCCCGACAAGGCGAGCACGCACTCGGCGATCTCGAGAACGGAGGCGCGCGCCGTCCCGCCGACGTTCAGCGGGCCCGCGGGCAGGTGCGCGTGCTCGATCAGCGCGCACAGTGTCGCGGCCACGTCGTCGACGTGCGCCAGCGTGCGCACCGCCGAACCGTCGCCGTGTACAGGAATCGGCAAGCCGCGGAGCGCGTGCTCGACGAAGATCGGAAGCACCATGCCCTGCGCCGAGTCCTGCCCCGGGCCGACGACGTTGAAGAAGCGCAAGTGCACGGCGCCGCGCGCAGGTTCCCACAAATGCGCGGCGTCCAGGATGCGCTCGGCCTCGACCTTCGACGCGGCGTAGGACCAGCGCCCGTTCTCGTCGACCCCGCGCAGAGGGTCGTCCTCGCCGAGCGGCCTGTTCGCGGGTCTGTACACCTCGCTGGTCGACGCCGACAGGACGCGCGGACGGCGCGCGAACGGGAGCGGCGCCAGAGCCTCGACCAGCGCGCGCGCGGACGCGCGGTTCTCGGCTCCGACGGCGGCGGGATCGCGCACGACCGTGCGCACGCCGACGCGCGACGCGAGGTGCACGACGCTGCGTGCGCGTTCGAGTTCCGCGCGCACCGCCTCGGTGCACATTTGCGCGACCGAATGCGGGCTGTCGGCGCGCGGAGGCAGACGGTGATCGACACAGCGCGTCGCGATTCCACGCGCCTCGAGCGCCGCGGTCAGGGCTCGGCCGATGAAACCGGCGCCACCCGTCACCCACACGGCTCCCCGCTCCCTCACGGAGAAATGCTCGTCAGTGGTGGCCATCGGTACCTGCGTGAGACGCACATGACTGCGGCCTCTTCCAACAGGATACGCGCCCGCCGTCCGCGAGAAAATGCCCGGGCGCCCGTCGGACGTGAGCTACACGAAAAACAGCGCCAGGTGGTAGACGAGCAGGCAGGTGTACGCCACCGCGGAAGTCCACAGGCCCAGGCGGGCGAGGTGGAAATTCTTGTGCACGCAGAGCACCAGCAGCGCGAGCGAGATGATCGACGACTTGAGCACCACGAAGCTCACGCGCCCGGTCAAAAGCAGCACGTTGGCGATCGGGTTGGCCTCTTCGCCGCCGTTTTGCAGGTGCACGATGGTGAAGAAGCTGTCGGCCGAGTTCATCAATGCGACCCACAGGATCGCGAACAAGAGCCCTGAGCTGTAGAGGTCGACGAAGCTGTTTTCGACCTCCTCCACGCGCCGCGGGATCGCGCGCCGGCCGCCGCGCATCGACCGAGCCGACAGGCGCGGCGTCGGCACGCTGCGGCGGTCGGTGCGCGAGCGGCCCTCGAACCCGGGCCGCGGCTCACCGCTCGGCTTCGATTCCATGCTGTGCTTCGCCTCGCTCATGCAGAGCGCGCGGACGGACCGCGCGCTGGACCTGGATCGACCGTTCCGGCCGCGGAACTGGAATCAACGGCCCAGTACGCCGCGGTAGACCTCCAGGGTCTCCTCGATCATGCGCTCCAGACCGAACTGCGCGCGCACGCGCTCCCGCCCGGCACGCCCCAGGCGCGTGCGGAGGGCCGGGTCGGCCGTCAGGGTCAGCATGCCGGCCGCGAGCGCCGCAACATCGCTTTCTGGTACCAGCAAGCCGGTCTGCGTGTCGACGACGACTTCAGGCACAGCCGACACGCGCGTCGCGAGGACGGGGATGCCTGTGGCCATCGCCTCGAGAAAGACGAGTCCGAGTCCCTCCCAGAGCGAGCACATGACGAACACGTCGGAGGCGGCCAGGAGTGCGGGAACGTCACGGCGCACACCGGTGAAAACGCAAGCGGGTCCCAACTGCAGTTCGCGCGCGAGCGCTTCGGCGCGCAAGCGTCCGTCGCCGAACGGGTCGTCCCCGACGAGCAGCAGTCGGATGCAGTCACCCTGCGGATCCTGGCGGGCGGTGGACAAGGCCTTCAGCAGGATGTCGTGCGCCTTCTGCGGAGCGAAACGCGCCACACAGGTGAACACGACGTCGTTCTCCCTGAACCCGAAGCTCGCGCGCAGAGCCGAACGCAGAGCCCGGTCGGCGCGCGCGGCGGTTTCGAAGGGGAGCGGATCGAGGCCGTAGTAGATGCGCGTGATCTTCTCGGGGCTCACGCGCCCGTAGCGCGCGATGAAGCCTCCGACATGGTCCGACAAGACGATCGTGCGCCGCGGCACACGCCCCAGCAGTCCGTGGACGAAAGACACCAGCGGCCGCTTCAGCACCTGCTCGTCGTTGTGCTTGCTCGCCACCAGCTTGCGGGAGCGGAAGGTCAAGAACGCCGTCAGCGCGCCGAGCATGTCGGCCTTCAACAGATGCGTGTGCACCAGATCGACGCGACCCATCGCACGCGCCAGCGCGAACGGAGCGAGCGGCAACGCTCCGAGCTGCTCCACGCGCGTCGCGCCGGCGCGGACGAAATCCGCTTTCAGGGTGCCGTGCCCTTTCAAGTACGCGACATGGACCTCGTGCCCGCGCGCACATTGACCGGTGACCTGCGCGAGCAGGTGCATCTCGGCGCCACCTACGTCGAGCGTCGTGATGACGTGCAGGATCTTCACATGACCTCCGCGTAGAGATCCACGAGCGACTGCACCATCGCCGCGGCGCTGTAGCGCTCGATCAGTCGCTCGCGGCCCAATTCCCCCATGCGCGCGCGCTCGCGCACCGTCAGCGCGGTCACGGCACGCAGCGCGGCGGCGATGGAGTCGACGTCGATCGCCCGCGCGACGAAACCGGTACAGCCGTCGTCGATCAGATCGACGGCGCCGTCCACCGGTGTCGCGACGATGGCCTTGCCTGCGGCCATCGCTTCGAGCGCGACGTAGGGCATGCCTTCCCAGCGCGACGGCAGCAGCACGAAATCGCCGGACGCGACGAGGCGCGGGACGTCGTCGCGATAGCCCAGGAAGCGCACGCGGTCGGCGACGCCGATTCGCACCGCGAGTTCGCGCAGTTCGCGCTCCATGCCGCCGTGTCCGACGACGGCGAGCTGCAGATCGTCGAGCCCCGGCCGCGCCAGCGCGCGCACGGCCAGGTCCTGGCCCTTGGCGATGTTCAACAGCCCGATCATGAGCGCGAGCGGTCCCTCGCCGGCGAGTCCGATCTCGGTGCGACTGAGCGCGCGCGCTTCCATCCACGGACGCGCGTCGATGCCGTTCGCAATCACGCGCACGCGCTCGGGATCGACGACGCCGGAACGCACGAACGTGCGCGCTTCGCTCGCACTGACGGCGACGACGGCGCGCGTGTGCCCGGAAAGCGCGCGCTCGATGTTGCGAAAAAGCGCCCGTTTCGGCCGCGAGAACTCGGCCTCGAACAGGAAAGCGAAGGTGTGCGGCGTGTGCACGCGCACGCCGATACCGGTCGTGATCGACGCCAGACGTCCGAGCACACCGGCCTTGGACGAGTGCGTGTGCACGATGTCCGGCCGCGTACGTTCCAATTGCCGTTTCAGCTCTGCGAAATGTCGCGCATCGGTCGCGGGAGCGATGTTGCGCACCATCGCGAGGCGCGTCACGACCACGCCGGCGCGCTCCAGCCGCTGGAGGTCGGCTTCGAAATCCGCTTGCCGCAAGTTGGCCGCCGTGACGTGCACGTCCAGTCCCGCGGCCGCTTGACCGAGAGCGACGTCGACCAGATGCCGACGCGTCCCGCCGATCGTGCACTCCATCACGTGCAGGACACGCACGGTCAGTAGGCTCCGGTGCCCTTGACGACCGCGAACCCGGTCAGCGCGATGATCACGGCGTCCAGGAGGAACGACTGATTCTCGATGTAGTACAGGTCGTAGTCGATGTTCTCGTGGATCGCCTGCTTGCGCGCGTAGCTGATCTGCCACAGACCGGTGATGCCCGGCTTGACCCGCAGACGCTCGCGCTGCAGCGGATTGTACTGCTCGACGATGAAGCGCATCTCGGGCCGCGGTCCGACGATGCTCATGGTGCCGTGCAATACGTTGATGAATTGGGGCAGTTCGTCGAGGCTGTAGCGGCGCAACCAACGCCCGATGCGCGTGATGCGCGGATCGTAGGGCGAACGCGGCGTGGGTGCATCACCGGCCATGTCCGTGTGCATCGTGCGGAACTTGATCATGCCGAAGGGCACGCCGTCGCGACCGATGCGCTGCTGGCGAAAGAACACCGGGCCCTTCGATTCACGCTTGATCAGGATCGCGATCAACGCCAGCACGGGCGCGAAGGCCACGATCACGGCGAGCGAGAGGACCACGTCCAGCGTGCGCTTGGCGATGGCGCCGAACACGCTCGGCCGGCGTTCGGGCCGCGTGACCAACGGGATCGAGTCGAGGTGCTCGATGCGCACCTTGAACGCCATCAAGTGATAGAAGCGCGGAACGATGCGGTAGGTCACGCTGAGCCGGTCGCACTCGGCGATGATGCGCATCAAGTGCTCGTCCGTCGTCTCGGGCATGGCGACGAACACTTCACTGATCTTGTGCACGCCCACGAGCGTTTCCAGGTCGTCGAACGTGCCCAGCACTTTGGAACGCGCGATCGAGGTTCCCGCGGACTCCGGCGCATCGTCCACGAAGCCCACGAGATTCAGCCCCAGCGTGGGCACGAGCATGAATTTGCTCTGCAATTTGCGGCCGGTCTCGCCGGCGCCGTAGATCAAGACGTTGCGGTTGCCGATGCCGCGCTCGTGCAGGCGCTGGATGACCTTGAACGACACGAACCGGCTCACGATGGTGAGTACCAGGATCAGGCCGAAGATCATCAAGAGCGTCGCGCGCGAGATCGTCGTGGGCTTGATGCGCAGGTCGATGATCCGGTGCAGCGGGCCCAGCAGATCGGTGAGCGTGCTGGTCGAATTCGGACCCGCGGTGTGCAGGTACATGATCAGCGTCAAGAACACGAGGAACGCGACGAACGTCCCCTTCGTCACCGCTTTGAATTCCTCCATGTTGAGGAGCGACTTCATCGGGCTGTACATCCCGAATGCATGGAAGCAGAGCAGACACACCGCCGCGATGAGCGCGGAGATCTGCTGGTACATCATGCGCTGGTACTCGACGAGCGACTCGTCGGCGTTGATGCTCCCGATCCAGGCCCCCAGGCGATAGCCGAGCCAGCACGAGAACAGCACCACGATCAAGTCGACGATGACTTGAACGGAGAGCATCACCGGCTCGAAGTTGCGCCGTAGGAAAGTGCCGGTTGCAGTCATCGCGCGGCCGCAGGGGGGTGCGCCGGCAAGGCGGATCGGGTCGGAGGCTCGTCTAGGGTCACAGGGGCTCTTGCGCGGGCGGGGAATGGTACTTTCGGGCGGATCCGCGCTCCAACCCTAGCGGTTGTCGCCCCGAGGTGAGGATTCGCACGAGGGCCGGAAGGGTATCGGCTGCGCGGCCGCCGTGGGCTGGAAAGTGCTTCTGGAACGACTTTCCCGCGCGAAATCCGGCGCGGTCCGTCACCGTTCGCAGCGCCGCCCAGGGGAGCCCCGCGGATTGCGCCACGCACGCCGCGGCGGCCGTCTCCATCTCGACGGCGGCCGGGCCGGGCCGAGAGCGCGCGAGTCGCAGGCGCCGCCACGGAGACAGGACGGCGACATCCACCGTGAAGAACCGCGCCTCCGGTCCGGGTGCGACCTCGCGCCAGGCCGCTCGCAAGTGTGCGTCCGCGATCGCTTCGCGGTCGTGCCGCGTGCCGCTCGAAAACTCGAGCGCGCTGGTCGCGTGAACGAGATCGCCGGGCGCGAGTTGGCGGACGAGCGCGCCGCAAGTCCCGACGACGAGGAGCGCCCGGTCCATTCCGGCGGCGACCAGAGCAGCGGCAGCGTGGGCCGCGCGCACCTTGCCGACACCCGAGACGACCGCCAACGCGCGGGTCGTATCGAGTTCGAGTTCCAGGATCTCGACCCCCAGCACCGTGCGCGCGGCCACGCGACGCTCGACGAGCGCCCCCAGCTCACCCTGGAGCGCACACAAGATCCCGAGAGTGGCAGGTGACGGCGGCGGCATGGTGCTCTAGTGTCCTCGGACGCGAGCGAGGCGCGAGAGTACCCCAACCAGCATGCGTTCGTCCGATGTCGTCTTCTTCCTGACCGGTGTGGCCGCACTGGGCTACGAAACGGTCTGGGCGCGGCTCATGGCGCGCGTCCTCGGCAGCGACGCACCGGCGGCGGCGCTCGTGCTCTCGGTGTTCATGGCCGGCCTGGGGCTCGGGGCCTACGCCTTCGCCGGAATCGCGCGTGCGAGCCGCGCGCCGGTGCGCCTCTTCATCGCGCTCGAACTGTGCGTCGCGCTGTGGGCTGTGCTGACGCCGACGTTGATCGCAAACCTGCCCGTCGTCGATTCCTGGACTGCGCGCGCGTTCGTGGCGGCGGGCGTCATGCTGCCGCCGATCGTGTTGATGGGCGCGACGTTCCCCTTGATGGCGCGCATGACGATCCGCTCGGACGCCGAGACGGCCAGCGAGACGAGTGCGTTCTACGGCGCCAACACGTTGGGCGCGGCGGTCGGTGCACTGATCACGCCCTTCGTCGCGATGCCGCTCCTCGGTTTGAACGCGTCGCTCTACGCGGCGGCGGCGCTCGAAGTCGGAGCCGCGGCGCTCGCGTGGCGCGTGCTGCAAGATCCGCCGGTGCACGAGAGCGCAACACAGGCCGCCCGCGGGCCGGCGCGCGCGGCGTGGCGCGAGCCGCTGTTGTGGTCCGCGTTCTTGTTCGGCACCGCGGCACTCGCACTCGAAGTACTCCTGTTGCGCCTGCTCGTCACGGTCACCGGCGCGTCGGTCTACGCCTTCTCGATCGTCACGTTCGTCTTTCTGTTCGGCATCGGGATCGGCAGCCGCCAGTTGACCGAGCGGCGCACGCGCACCGGCCTCGGCGACAACAGCGCCGCACAGCGGGCAGCGAAGAGCCGCGACGCCGTTTTCTGGGCCGGCATCTGTCTGCCTTTCCTGGCTTTGGCGGGCCTGCTCGCGCTGCGCTACCAACTGGGTGAAGGCGATCTCTTCTCCGGCCTCGAGAATCGCGTGGCTCCGGGCGCTTCCGTGTGGCGCATGTGGGCCGGGCACGCCTTGTTCGCGGGGCTCGCGCTGTTGCCGCCCGCCATCGCGTTCGGGCTGGCGCTGCCGAGTTGCGCCGCCGCGTTGGTCGGCGAGCGCGCCGATCGGCCGCGTGAGCACACGCTGGGTCTAGTGTACGCCTGGAACACGTGCGGCGCGCTGGTCGGAAGCCTCGTCGCCGGATTCGTGCTGATGCCCGTCGTCGGCCCGCGCACCGGCGTCGCGCTGGCGGTGGCGTTGACCCTGTGTGCTGCGTGGTGCGCGGCGCCGCGGCGCGGTCAGACCGTGTTCCTCGCGGCGATCGCCGCGAGTGCGGTGGGCTGGCTCGTCCTGGGAACGACGGAGCGAGGCGGAGCGCGCGTCGTCGTGCTGCACACGCACGATGCGCACACTTCCGCGCTGGTCGAGGACACGCCGACCTCGCACGGCGAGCGCGTGCGCAGCCTGCGCGTCAACGGCAAGAGCGAAGCCTCGACCGCGCCCGTCGACGTGCGCTTGCAGTACCTGCTCGGTCACGTGCCCGCGCTCCTGCACGGTCGAGTCGAGCGCGCACTGGTGATCGGCCTCGGTACGGGCATGACGGCCGGCTCGCTGCTCGACGCCGATTCGCTGCGCGATCTGCGCATCGTCGAGATCTCGCGCGCCGTCGCCACCGCCGCACGCACGTTCGCGGATTGGAACGGCAACGTGCTCGACGATGCGCGCACGACGCTCGTCATCGCGGACGGGCGCCACTATCTGGCCACGACGGAATGGAAATTCGACTTGATCACGAGCGATCCCGTGCATCCGTGGACGCGCGGGTCGAGCGACCTGTACACCCTCGAACACTTCCGCCGCATGCGCGCGGCGCTCGCACCGGGCGGTGTCGCGTCGCAGTGGCTGCCCTTGTACGAGCTGTCGAGTTTGGACGTGAAGACGATCCTGGCGACGTGGTGCGGCGCCTTCGAACACGTCTCGGCCTGGCTGTCGGCCTACGACCTCGTACTGGTCGGCTCGGCGGCGCCGCTCGCACACGAGAGCGATCTCTACAGGCTCGCGCTGCCGCCCAAGATGCTGGCTCACGATCGCGCGATCGGAGTCGCGCACGGCGTGGATGTGGCCGCGCTGCAGGTCGCGGGGGACGTCGAACTGCGCGCGCTGGTCGGCGGGATCGAACCCATGCTCGACGACCGCCCGGTGATCGAGTTTCGCGCGCCCAAGTCGTCGATGCGGGGCTACGAGGCCGAGATCCTGCGCTGGGCGATCCGCGACGAGTACGTCTCCAGGCTCCCCGTGGAAAGTCACGGGCGGGCGCGCGCCTTCCGATCCGCCGTCTTTGGATTCCTCGACCGCCTGCCGCAGGGCTTCACGGTCGCCGCCGATCGCCTCGGAAGCGAGATCAGCACGCTCTACACGAGCACCCGCTGAGCGGCTGCGCTATCTTGCTGCCCCTCTCGAGGGAACGGCATGCGCATCGCGATCACAGGAGCAACAGGTTTCATCGGCGGCTATCTCGTGCGCGGCATGGACAAGGCCGGCCACACCGTGCGCGTCCTCGCGCGCCCGGGCCGCGAAGACGCCGTGCCGCACCCCGCCGGCAGACCGTGCGAAGTGCACATCGGCGATCTGACCGACGCGAACTCGATCAAGGGCTTCTTGGAGGGCGTCGACATCCTGCTGCACGCCGCGAGCGCGCACGACCACTTCACGGAAAGTCAGATGCGCGCGGTCAACATCGGCGGCACGGAAGCGCTGCTCGCGGAAGCCAAACGCGCGGCACATCCGGGTTTCTCGCTGTGGGTCGTGAGTTCGGCCGTCATCGGCGCGCCTGTCTACAGCTACTACCGCGACAGCAAGCGCGTGCAAGAGAAGCTGATCCGCGGCTCGGGGCTGGATTGGGCTTCGTTCAGGCCGACGCTCGTGTACGGCGTCGGCGACCAGCGCCTGACCGCACCGTTCCTGCGCAAGTGCGCGCGCCAGGGCGGATCGATCTGGGTCCCCCACGACGGACTGTCGAAGATCAATCCGGTGCACGTCGACGACGTGGTCGACGCGTTGCTCAGGTTCTTCGACTTCGATCGCGCCGCCGATTGCATCTACGAACTCGCCGGGCCCGCGGGCATCCCCTACAACGATTTCCTCGACCTCACGATTCGCGCGGCCGGCGGTACGGTGAAGCGCCGCAACATCCCGAAGAAATGGGCTGATCGCTTCATCTTCGTGAAGGGGCTCTTCACCGACGTGACCGCCGACCGGCGCGCGTCGGCGTACTTCAACCTGCACCACGAGCACGACATCTCGAACGCGGTGTACGAACTCGGATGGAGTCCGCGCACGTACGCGGCCGGCATCACGGAGGTCGCGGCCGGCGACTGGTGGAAGACCGAAGCCGAACCGAAAGGCTGAGTGGGCGATGCGCAGCCGCATTCTCGCCGCTCTGATCGTGATCCCGGCACTCTGGCAGGCGGCGTGCTCCGACGCGTCCGCTTCGCTGGGTGTAGCCGGGCGCAAGCTCGATCCCGGCGTTCCTTTCGATGCCGTGCTCGACCTGTCGCGCTCGGCCTACGCTGATTTCCGCCTCGAAGTGCCGTCCGACACCGTGTGCGTGCGCTGGAAGCTCGTCGCACAACGCGCTGAGCTCGATCTCTCCGCGCGCCGCGACGAGCCGGTCGACAGCGCGCACGATCTGCGCGATTTCACGCTTGCCACGGACGGCGGGCTGGCGCAGATCGTGTACGACCGCTTCACCGAGCCCGCCGTGGGCGCCGGGCGCTTTCACGCGCGCGTCGAATGGCCCTTCGAGCATCACCCGCGAACCACGGTCGGCACGTTGGTCCGCATTCCGTACACGATCACAGCCGAGTTGATCCGCGCGCGCGTCGACGGTGAGCTGACTCCACCGGCGGTGGTGACGGGTCGCATCGCAACCGAGAGCGGCAGCTTCAGGACCTACACGATCGCCGTCCCGGAAGAGACGCGCGTCTTGCGCTTCGATCTGGCCGAAGCGACCGGCGACCTCGACCTGTTCGTGCGGCGGGGCGGACCGATCCTCGCCCTCGAAGACGGTCTGCAGACGGCGCGGCATTTGTACGGGCGCGAGACGTTGATCGTGCAGAGCGCGGACGGCGGAGTGCTCGAGTCCGGAGCGTGGTACGTCGACGTCGTGGACGCGTTTCGCGACGAGCGCCCGACTGCGTTTCGGTTGCACGCGCGTTTCGCGAACGATCCGCCGGAGGAGTTGCTCGTCTATCCGGAGTTCGTGCTGCCGCCCGACAGCGCACCGCTCGCGCGCGCGTTGGCGGCGGTCGTCGAGATCACGCTCGACGATTCCAACGGCAGCGGCACGCTGCTCACGCGCGACGGCTGGATCCTGACCGCCGCGCACGTCGTGCTCGATATCGGCGGCAAGCGGCCTGAGGAAGTCGTCGTCGCGCTGACGCTCGATCCCAAGCTGCCTTCGCGCGAGTTGTTCCGCGCGCGCGTGCACGACGTCGATTCGGAGCGCGATCTCGCGTTGTTGAAGATCACGCGTGGTTTCTACGGGCAACCGCTGCCGGAGGTTTTGGATCTGCCGACGGTCGCGATCGACTTCGACGCGACGCCGCCGATCGGCGCCGTGCTCTTCCTGGTCGGCTATCCCTCGACCGGAGGGCAAGGTCCGCGCGTCAGCATCAGCGCGACGCGCGGCATCGTGGCGGGATTCGAGACCCTGGAATTCGGCGTGATCCTGAAGACCGATGCCGAGATCACGAGCGGCAATTCAGGCGGCGCGGCCTTGGATGAGCGCGGACGGCTGGTCGGGGTACCCACGGCGACGATCGAGAACGGCGCAGGACAGATCGGCTACGTGCATCCGGTCGCCGGGATGCGCGCGGAGTGGCGCGAGCTCATTGCGCCGATGCTGCGGGAGAAGTGAGGGTGTGGCGCCGAGTGGACCGTAGGGTCGAACTCGGCGGAGGGCCACGCAGCCCGGACTTGCGCTGCTGGAGGCGGCGAATGCGCCGCCTCAAGACGTTGCTGGATGCGGCGAATGCGCCGCGTCAGGGCACGACCGTGATCGGCACGGCGCGCTCGGTGAGGCGCCGCTGAATCAGCGCCATCCCCTGCGTGTAGTAGGTGTGGCCGTACCAACTCGGTGCGGCCGGCAAGGCGAACTCGAAGTGCGCCACTCCGCCCCCGTCCGCGGTCGCGACCGCGAGGCGAATCGGCGTCTGCAGGAGCAGCGTGCCCATGCTGCCGTAGTTCATCGGCAGCGGTGCCAGCGTATCCGAAACGAGCAAGACACAAGGCAGACCCGCGGGAGCCTTCTGCTCGACGACGACACTCGAGCCCGCGTGCGGAATGCCGCGCACGCTCAGGTCACCGCCTAGATCGTAGGCATCCACGTAGGCCGAGGACGTCGAGACGGCGAAGTGGACGGTCGAACTCGCGACCGCCAGGATGCGACCGTCCGCGGACAAGTCCACGTCGTAGGCCGTGCCCGGAAGCGTCGTCGCCTCGGTCGCGAAGCCCGCGCCCACCCGCCGGAAGACGAGCAAGCTCGGCAGGAGGTGCTCTTGATCCCCCGATGTGGAGGCCACGATGACGTCTCCGGTGCGCGACGCAGCCATGTCCGTGATGATCGTCGTGTAGGCGCCCACACCCACGAGTGCGTACTCGTGAAGTTGCGTCGCGCCGGTCGCTCCGAGCGCGTAGATGCGAACGAAGGACTCATTCGTATTCGCCGAGGACCGGAACGCCACGGCCAGGGTCGAGCCGTCCGCGGACAACGCGGCGTTGCGCGGCAGGAGGTTGGCGACTCCCGGGATCGCGAACGCCGAGGCGTAGAGCGCAGTCCCCGCGCGGTAGACGTTGACGCCGCCCACGGCATTGCCGATCACGGCCGTGTCGCCCGGCCCGTCGACGACCAGGGCCGAAGTAGGGTTGTACCAGCCTTGGAGAGTCTGGGTCAGCGCGCCCGTCGTGCCGTCGAGCACGATGGTGTAGAGCGGCAGAGCCAGCAGCAGTCTGCGTCCTCGGTCATCGGCCGCGCTCGCGTGCGGCGCTGCGGGAGTTTGCATCGAAACGGCGAACAGGAGAGTCCCGGCGATGTCGTAGCCGACCACGTAGGTCTTGCTCTGCGCCGCGTCGTACCACCACGCCAGCGTCCGCGAACCGTCGCGCGCCATGTGCAGGCCCGAGAGCATCCCCGCCGAGTAGGCGGTCGCGGCGGCGTAGCTCTTCGTCCAGGTCGCCACCGGGCTGCTCGATCGCCACAGCGTGAGCTTGGGAGCAAAGAGGGTGCTCGAACCGGCCACAGCCTCGAAGTAGAGGCTCGCGTACGCGTCGGTGTCCGCGGCCGCGCGCACCCATCCGGCACGGGCCGAAGCCGAGGTGTTGTCCGCCCAGATCAAGGGTGACGAGGCACCCAGGTGGCTGCCCGAGAGCAGCGCGACGGCTCCGCTGCCGCCGTCCGGATTGGAGACCACCTGCGATCCCGACGCGCCGATGGCGACGCTGCGCCAGTTCGGACCCGTGACCTGTCCCTCGTAATGCCACAGGGGTGTCATCTGCGCTTGAGCCGAGCCGACCCCGCACGCGACGACCCACCACAGAGCCACGCCCCGCAACAACGCACTTCCCGATGCACGCATGATCGAACCTGCCTTCTTCTCGCGTCCGGGCGGTTTGCCTGGCTTGAGACTGGCCTCAGTCTCCCGGTTGCGAGGTCCCCCAAGACCTCACCCCGCTCCGCCACTCGGACGGAAGAGAGGATCGGCCCAGAAAAGCAAGTTCCTGAGGGAATCCGGGTTCGGACTGCGTTGGATAGATAAATCGACCCGAACTCCGGTGGGAACGGAATTCCGGTAGACCACATCCGAGCGCCCGCCACGCGGGTTGACGCTCGGATTGCTGACTAGGACGAGCTACGCGTAGCTCGTGTTCACTGATTGTCTCCGGGGACGGGGTTGGGACCGTCACCGAAGATGTTCTTGGGCAGGAGATCGCCGTTGTACTGGACGCAGAATTCGAACGGCAGCTCGGCCGCGCGATCCGGCGTCTGGTAGCGCTCGACGAGGAAGGCGTAGATCGCCGGATCCACGATCTGCTCGGCGTCGGAGAAGGCCGTGGCTCCGTCGATGCGGAACCAGCCCGTCTCGCGCGCCGGGTTGCCGATGATCTCGAGCGGATCGTCGCCGAGGCCCTTCAGATACGTGTTCAAGAACGAGCCGGAGATGTCGTTCAGCTTCCACTTCTCCCAGCAGTAGAACTGCTTGGACACGGAGAACACCTGCTCGTTGTCGTTGTAGCCGACGATGTTGACGACGGTCTGGAACGACACGCCGCCCGAGAGTCCGAGGATCACGAGATCGTCCTCGACGAGCCCGCCGGGCGGATCTTGACCTAGGAAGCGCGGGATGAAGATCTCATCCGGAGCCGGATCGTACTCGTGGCCGTCGAGGTCGCGGATCCCGTCGTTATCGAGATCCGTGAACATGTCCTGGCGCAGCGGCGAGCGGAAGCTGACGGCATTGATGCCGTACTGCGTGCCGTCGATCCCGTTCTGGACGATCAAGTCACCGATCAAGTGGTTGAACGAGATCGGACGTCCGAGCGAATCCTTGGCGAACGCGTACATGTATCCGCGTGTCGGGTTCGGATTGTGCGCCGACGTGATCACGGTGATCGTGTCGCAGGCCGACAGGTAGCTCGTGCGGTTGGTTTCGATGCACGTGTTCTTGTCGATGTAGACGAACTCGACCCAGGTCCCGAAGCTCGGGTACTTGCAACTCGTGTTGGTGACCGTGACGTAGGTCGTCATGTTCGGGCGGTTGTCGTATTCAGGGAACAACAACAAGCTGCCCGGCAGGAGCCGATTGATGGTCGGACACTCGCTGATCGTCACACAGGCCGTGGCACAGCAGCCACAGTTGTTGCGGATCCGGTAGCAGAACATGTCGCTCCCGGGGAACGGCACCGCGGGGTTCGCCGTGTACGTGATCTGGCAGGTCACCGGATCGATGAACAGCGTGCCGAACTGCGGCTGCTGGATGATCTCCGGGCAACCGACGTACACACACGGGGCCCCGCAACCCGTCAACTCGCAGCCCGTGCCGGGCGAGTCGTTGGTGCGCACGTCGAACGGACCGGCGATCCCGCCCAGGCCCAGTTCGTACACGTCGTCGACCGCGGTCGGCCGCGGCTTCACGAGGATGTTCACCATCGCCGTGTCGGTGCACGTGATCGGCGTCCCGCCCGGGCACGCGGTCGAGGTGACCGAGAGCCGGTACGTGAATCCGTCGCGACCGAAGAAGCCCGGATTGGGCGTGTACACGACACAGCAGCCGGCACAGCCGCCGAGCGGCTGATTGCAGGCAGTCGGCAGATTCGCGCAGTTGTTCGTGATCTGCAGCTGCCCGCCGGTCGGTTGCGTCACGATCGTGATGTTCGCGCAACTGAGCGGGCCACAGGTCGAGATGTCGTTGTCGAGGATGCAGATCCGCACCGGATCACCCTGGCAGACATCGACCGGGCCGTCGTTCACGGCATCGACCTTGCAGATCTTCACGGTCACCGCACACGTCACCGGACAGCCGAAGGTGTCCGTGATCGTGTAGTTGAACGTGTCCTGGGTCACGCCGCCGGGGAGCGGCACGGCGTTGCGCGTGTACTTGATGCACTTCGTGGTGCACAGCGCGTTGGCGCACGCGGCGTCCGTCACCCAGGCCACACTGCCGTAGGTCCCCTGCGTCAAGCCGACCACGCCGGTCAGCGCGGCGCAGTTCAACGGCCGCAGGCTCGAATCGTTCGCCAGCACGTTGATCGTCGCCATCGAGCCGGCCGCATCACACACGTCGGCGCAGTCGGGAGCGCACACCGGCGAGGACACCGTGATCGTGACCGGACACGTCGCGGTACACCCGTTCGTGTCCGTGATCGTGTAGTTGAACGTATCCGTCGTGACGCCCGCGGGCAGCGGCACCGCATTGCGCGTGTAGCGGATGCACTTCGTCGTGCACAGCGCGTTGACGCACGCGGCGTCCGTCACCCAGGCCACGCTGCCGTAGGTCCCCTGCGTCAAGCCGACCACCCCGGTCAGCGCGGCACAGTTCAAGGGGCGCAAGCTCGAGTCGTTCGCCAGCACGTTGACCGTGGTCAAGGCCCCCGTCGTATTGCACACGTCACCGGTGTCGGGGAGACAGACCGGCGAAGCGACGGTGACCGTGACCGGACACGTCGCCGTACAACCATTCGTGTCCGTGATGGTGTAGTTGAACGTATCCGTCGTGACGCCCGCGGGCAGCGGTACCGCGTTGCGCGTGTAGCGGATGCACTTCGTCGTGCACAGACCGTTGACGCACGCGGCGTCCGTCACCCAGGCCACGCTGCCGTAGGTGCCTTGCGTCAAGCCGACCACACCGGTCAGCGCGGCGCAGTTCAAGGGGCGCAGGCTCGAGTCGTTCGCCAGCACGTTGATCGTCGCCAGCGCGCCGGTCGTATTGCAGACATTGCCCGTGTCGGGCTGACACACCGGCGAAGCCACCGTGACCGTGACCGGGCAGGTCGCCGTACAACCGTTCGTGTCCGTGATCGTGTAGTTGAAGGTGTCCGTCGTGACGCCCACGGGCAACGGCACCGCGTTGCGCGTGTAGCGGATGCACTTCGTCGTGCACAGACCGTTGACGCACGCGGCGTCCGTCACCCAGGCCACGCTGCCGTAGGTGCCCTGCGTCAAGCCGACCACACCCGTCAGCGCCGCGCAGTTCAAGGG
>JAEUIA010000080.1 GCA_016795245.1 Planctomycetota bacterium
CGCCGGCGTAGAGCCGCGCGCCGGCGCGCGGCTCTACACCGGCGAAGATGCACCACACGAGCCTGGCTCGGTACGGTCAAACTCGGACGAGCGCCACCGCGCGAACCGCGAACCCCGAGGCCGCGCTGCGGAGCACGCGTCGAATGCCGTTGCCCTCCATTTGCCGCGCCGATTTCACCCGCCTCGCGCCTCGTGGCAATACACAGACTGAATACGGTGCCAGGGCCTGCTGTTCACGCTTCGCCGCGTCTGGAGTGACAGATCGTCCTCAGCCCCAGGCGCAGTGTGAAGAAGGTGCTCTGGCACCGTATTCAACACCTCGCGCTCCGTGTCGGCTACTCACCCACAGCAGGCACGACTTCCCAACCACCGCCCAGCGCCTTGTAGAGCGCGACCGTGCGCGCGGACAAGTCCGTGTCGCTCGCGGCGAGACTCGACTCCGACCGCAGCACGCTCTGCTGCGCTTCGAGCACTTCGAAGAACGACACGATGCCCTGCGTGTACAGATCATTCACGAGCGTGACCGCACGACGATCGGCAGCAACCGCCGTCGCGAGTGACTCGCGGCGCGAGCGTTCACGCCCCACTGCCGCCAGCGCGCTCTCGACTTCGGCAACTGCTGCGATGACGGTCTTTCGATACCCAAGACGCGCCGCGTCTGCACGCGCCTCGGACGCCGCGACTTCGGCCTTCAACGTGCCTCCGTTCAAGATCGGAGCCACGAGCGAGCCTCCGGCCGACCAGGCATTGCTGTCCGCGTCGAACAGGCCCGCGAACGAGCGCGATTGCTGACCCAGCGCTGCGCTGAGCGAGAAGCTCGGGTACTGCGCCGCGATCGCTGCGCCGCTCTGCGCGGTGGCGCGCGCGAGTTCACGTTCGGCGGCGCGCACATCAGGGCGCCTGCGCAGGAGTTCGGAGGGCAGGCCGGTCGCGACGGTTGCAGGCGCCTCGGGAACGGGCGCGGCGCTCTCCAGTTCGAGGGCCAATGCGCCGGGCGTCTCGCCGATCAGCACCGACAGCGTGTGCAACGCTGCGCGCGCCGCTGATTCGAAGCTCGGGATCTGTGCCGTCGTCGTGGCGATCAATGCCTCCGAGCGGGCCACGTCGAGTTCGTTGCTGAAACCAGCCTCGAATCGTCTCCGCGTGAGCTCAGCCGACTCGCGCTGCAATTCCAGATTCGAGCGCGTGATCGCGATCTGCCGCTGGAGTCCGCGCAATTCGATGTAATTGCGTGCGATTTCACCCAGCATCGAAACCACAGCGTCGTTGCGATTTTCGATTGCGACGCCGATGTTCGCATCCGCGGCTTCGACGGCGTGCTCGCGCCGTCCGAACAGATCGATCTCCCAGCGTGCATCGAACCCGGCGTCGAACAGCGATGAGGTCCCCAGGCTGCGCACGGTGTTCGTCGTGGTGCTGGGGCTGGAGCGTGTCACTCCCAGTCCGGCGCTCAGTTGCGGATCCCAGGCGCCGGCCGTCGCCGCGCGCAGCGCGCGGGCTTCGCGCACGCGCGTCGCAGCGATCTGGATGTCGATGTTGTTTGCCAGCGCGCGCTCGACGAGCGCGTCGAGGTGTGCGTCGCCGAACGAGCGCCACCACGTGGCGACGGGCTCCGTCGCCGGGTCCGCGCCGGGTTCAGTCCACGCGGCGGCCAGGTGTACTTCCGGCACGTGATGCTCAGGCCCGACGCGGCACGCGGCCGCGACGAACATCAGCGCAAGTGCAAGCCTCGCTTTCATCGCGGTTGCTCCTGTGTCGAGCCGGGTGCGGAGTCTGCGCTCGGCTGACGCGCCGCTTCGATGAAGACATCCATCTGCTGGCCTACGTAGACCTTCAACGCCTTGGGATCGAAGCGGTAGACGACTTGCAGAACACGCGTATCGACGCGCTCGTTGCTCTCGCCCGTGAGCGAGCGCTTGGGCACGACGTAGGGTTCGACGCGCACGAACTCCAGGTCGGTCGCGAGGCTGCTGTTGCCGCGCACGAAGGCGCGCGCCGGCGTACCCGGAGACAGGCGCCAGGCGTC
Organism: Planctomycetota bacterium; assembly: GCA_016795245.1. GTDB lineage: Bacteria > Planctomycetota > UBA1135 > UBA1135 > JAEUIA01. Next base: position 2,027 of record JAEUIA010000080.1, read on the forward strand.
GTTCTCGTCGATGTCGACACGCACGTGCAGGGCGCTCAGGTCGCCGACGAGCACGAGCGGCGTCGCGAGGGCACCGACTTGCGCGAACTCGCCTACGCGCACGTTGACTTGCAGCACCGTGCAATCGACAGGCGCACGCACGACGAGCCGATCGAGTTCGACTTCCTCGGCGCGGACAGCTGCTTCGGCGGAGGCGACCTTGGCGCGCGCGATGGCCAGATCGGGAGCCCAGGCACCGGCTTTCAGCTTCGCGAGTTCAGCCCGGGCTTCGGTCGTGCGCGCGGTAAGCGTCTCCACTGCGGCGCGCCGGCGATTCCATTCTTCGACCGCCATCGCGCGCTTGTCGTCGAGGCTCTCGGCGACTGCGAGTTGGCGCGACGCGTCCGACAAAGCCGCATCGGCGGCGGCGACGCGTGCCTCGGCGGGCGGGATGTCCTCGAGCCGCGGCTGGCTTTCGAGGCGCGCCAGCTCGGACCGCGCGGAGGCCAGGGCGGCGCTCTGGATTTCGAAGCGCGCACGCCGTTCGCGGTCGTCCAGTTTGAAGAGCGGCGTGCCGCTGACCACGACATCGCCGACTTTCACGGGCACAGCGACGACGACTCCGGCGATCGGTGTTCCAACCGCGATGTTCTGGCTCCGGGCTTCGACGATGCCGGCGCCTGCGATCGTCGCACCGTACGGCGAAGGTGAAGGCTCGGCGATCGGCGGCGCGACGGCCACGGGTTTGGCCCCCGAAGCGACGGTTTGGACGGCGAAAACCAGCCCGGCGAGGGCCAACAGCGGTACGAGGTACTTCACGATCATGATGTCGGCCTTCCAGGCGATGCATCGACGCGGGCGATGAGCCCGTCGTTCATGCGGGCGATACGGTCCGCGAATTCGAAGGTGCGTGAGTCGTGCGTGACGATCACGAGTGCACGGTCTTGCGCGAGTGCGACGTCGCGCAGGATCTCCATGATCTTGTGACCGGTGTCCTGGTCGAGCGCGGAAGTCGGCTCATCGCACACGATCAGCTTGGGCTCGTGAATCAACGCGCGCGCGATCGCCACGCGCTGTTGCTGGCCGCCCGAGAGTTGCGCAGGCAGGGACTTCGCGCGCTCACCGATGCCGACCGAGGTGAGCACTGCGCGCGCGCGCTCGATGGCTTCGCGTCGCGGCACACCCAAGATGAACAGCGGCACGGCTACGTTCTCGGCTGCAGTCAACGCCGGCAGCAGGTTGTACGCCTGAAACACGAAGCCGATCGACTTCCCACGGTAGGCGGTGCGCGCACGTTGCCCCATGTGCTTCATGTCGTGACCGAACACGTGTACGTCGCCCTCGTCTTGATCGAGGATGCCGGCGATGACGGAGATCAGCGTCGTCTTGCCGCAGCCTGAAGGCCCGACCAGCATCAGGAGTTCACCGGCGTTGACGTCCAGATCGACGCCGCGCAGCGCTTGCACCGCGCTCGTGCCGGTGCCGTAGGTCTTCGTGACCCCGCGGCAGGAAACGGCCAGTTTCGTCGCAGTATTCGTCATGAGTCAGCTCTTGAACACGATCGCCGGCTCGAGCTTGATCACCTTGCGGATGCTGATCAGCGCCGAAACCATGCAGATGAACGTGACTGCCGCCGCGGTGATCGCGAGGATCTGCCACGGCATGCGGAATGCGAGTTCGGAGTTGCGCGAGATCAATCCGAAAAGCGACGCGGCCCCCACGCCCAACCCGTAGCCGATCGTGCCGACGAGCAGCGCCTGCAACAGGATCATGCGCAACAAGGTGAAGTTGCCGGTGCCCATCGCCTTCAGAGCGCCGAACTGCTTCAAGTTCTCGATCGTGAAGTTGTAGAAGGTCTGGCCCGCGATCGCGATGCCGACCAGGAAGCCGAGCAGTACGGCCATGCCGAAGTTGATCGGGATGCCGGTGTACTTCATGAAGTACTTGACGGTGTTCCACTTGAACTCGTCGGCGGGGATCGCGAGCAGACCGGTGCTGGCTTGGATCCGGTCGCAGAGTTCGTTCAGGTCTTGTCCTGCTTTCGCGCGCACGAGCACGAACGTGAGCAGCTTGCGCTCGCGTGGAGCGTAGGTCGTGGCGCGCGAGAACGTCGTGTAGACGACCGGCTGCGATTGGAACGTGCGTCCGACCTTGCACAACCCCACGACTACAGCGCGGTGATCATTGAGTTCCAGCGTGTCCCCGACCTTGAGCGGCTCGGGCTTTCCGCCTGGAATCGCTGAAGGTTTGGCCAGTTTTCCGTACGCGCCGTTGATGTCGACGATGACGCTCTCGCTGCGGCGCAGGTCGTCGAGCGTGCCCTCGATCATCTCCGGCGGCCCTCCCATCAACGTCGCGTCGTCGAGCCCGAACACGTTGCAAGTCTGGAAATTGCCGTTCGAAAGCCGCGCCTTGAGCAGTCCCTTGTAGAGCGGCATGGCCCATTGCACGCCTTCGACGCCGCGCACGCGGTAGAGCTCGGTGCTCTGCAGCGGTTTGAGGTCGTCGATGAACTGGACCTTCTCGTCCATGACCCAGATGTCGGGTTGACCCAGGTCGGTGACCGCGCTGTAGGTGCGTGTCATGAGACCCACGAAAATCGACATCTGCTGCGTGATGAGCAGCGATGCGAACGTCAATCCGAAGATGATGCCCAGGTACTTGGCGCGGTCGCCGATGAGCATCTTGATCGCGACGAAGTTCATGACGTTCGATCTCCGCGGCTCGCGCGTGCCCGGCGCTCGATCCCGCCCAGGGTGAACTCTGTGATCTGATCGGCCAGGTGCGCGATCTCCGTCGGCGTGGCGGGCAGGCGATGGCCCATGCGCGAGATCACGTGTTCGGCGTGCTTGTAGAACAGGCACTGCGCGACGACCGCCTGGCTGCAGGCCAGGACCGTTTCAGGCGGCGTGTGTGGCCCGCTCAGTTCGGCCACGATGCCGTGCAACATCCGAAACAGCGGGCGTTGCACCTTCTCGACCAGGCGATCGAGCGCAGCCGTGGGCTCGACCATCTCGCGCGTCAGCATGCGCATCAGCACGGACGTCTTCTCGACGGTCAATACGCGCAGGAGGAACGAGTGCACGAACGCGTGCAGCCGATCTTTCGCCGTCGGGTCGGGCGGCAGACCGTAGTCGGGCGGGAACGCGGTCAGCGCGGCCTGCACGGCGCGCTCGATGACTTCGTGGTAGAGCGCTTCCTTGTCGCCGAAGTGGTAGTGGACGGCCGCGATGTTGGCCTCGGCCCGCGTGCAGATGTCGCGCACGGTCGCGGCGCGGAAGCCGTGCTCGGCGAACACCTCGGCGGCGGCGGCGAGCAGGCGCAGGCGAGTATCCGAGTCCGAGGAGGCTGAGGCGGGTGCGGTGGTCATGACGGGCAAGTCACTCAAACGAATATTTCAAACGTTCATTTCAATCGACCATATCAAGCACGCGATTGAAGGGAAAGGCCCTGGAACTGGATTTTCCTCCGGCGACCATCTCGGAGGGCCCGCCCTGGCGCCGTAGGGTGCTCGAGTGCAGACCACGCCCCCCCGAGCCACCTCGACACGCTTCTGGACCACCCACGCCCTGCTGCCTCTCCTGGCGGTGACAGCTCTGCTCGTGGTCTTCGAGAGCACGCGCCTGGACCGGGCGCTGCTCGACCCGTTCTACGACCCCGCCACGCGCAAGTTCCCGCTGCGCGACACGGCCTGGTTCACGCTGGTCTTCAAGGACGGATTGAAGGCGGTGATCATCGTCCTGGGTGTGCTGGTCGCTTTCGGACTGGTGCTCTCCTTCAGGAAGCGCGAACTCGTGCCGTGGCGCCGCAGCATGCTCTACGTGGTGCTCGCGATGGCGCTCTCGCCGCTCGTCGTGGCCGCGTTCAAGTACACCTCGTGCAAGCACTGCCCGTGGGACCTGGACTTCTACGGCGGCCCCGCGCCCTACGCCGGACTGCTCGGTTGTCCTCCGCCGTCGTTCGGCCTCGGCAAGTGTTTTCCGAGCGGACACGCCTCAGGCGGCTTCGCGCTGTTCGCGCTGTACTTTGCACACCGCATCCACGCTCCACAGCGCGCGCGCTTGTGGCTCCTGGTCGCGCTCGCCTACGGATTCCTGATGGGCACGTCGCGCATGATGCAAGGCGCGCACTTCATGTCACACAACGTAGCGACGGCCTTCACGTGTTGGACCGTGTGTCTCGTGCTCTACGTGCTGATCCTGCGCCGCTACGACGAACGTCGATTCGCGAGCGGGGCCAGCGCGAACGCCAGGAGCAGCGCGACGTAGACGAGCCCGCCGACGGGGTCCCGGGTGTCCACGTACTCCGACACGGTCAAACCACGCACGCCGGTCACCACGATCCACTCGGCGGCGAAAGGAACCGCGCTTGCGCCGCCTGGTCGAGTTTGACCGTACGGAGCCAGGCTCATGTGGTGCAAACTCGCTGGCGCGCGGGCTATCGGTTGCGCGCGATTCTACGCCGGCGAGTTTGCACCACATGAGCCTGGCTCCGTACGGTCAAACTCGACCAGGCGGCGTAGGCGTCGCGAGAGCCAAACAGGCTCAAACCGCTCAGACGGCCGAGAGACGCGAGTAGGCTCCACGGCGCTCGAGCAGTTGCGTGTGCGTGCCGATCTCGACCAGACGACCGTTTTCGAGCACGGCGATGCGGTCGGCGTTCTTGATCGTCGACAGCCGGTGCGCGATCACGATGACGGTCTTGTCGGCCATCAATCGTTCGAGCGCTTCCTGCACGACGGCCTCGGATTCGGTGTCGAGTGCACTCGTTGCCTCGTCGAGCAACAGGAGCGGCGCGTCCTTCAAGAAGGCGCGCGCGATCGTCAAGCGTTGCCGCTGACCACCCGAGAGTCGCGACCCGGCGTCGGCCACGCTCGTCGCGTAGCCCTCCGGCAGCGTCACGATGAAGTTGTGGATACCCGCAGCACGCGCCGCGGCTTCGACCTCGGCCTGCGTCGCGTCGGGTTTGCCGTAGCGGATGTTCTCTTCGATGCTGGCGTGGAACAGGAACGGCGTCTGCCCGACCATCGCGTACTGTTCCGTCCACGAATCGAGCGTCAAATCCCGCAGGTCCACGCCGTCGACCGTGATCCGCCCGGAGGCCGGGTCGATGAAGCGCGCGACGAGGTCGACGATCGTGCTCTTGCCTGAGCCCGACGGTCCCACCAGCGCCAGCGTCTCACCTGGCTTGATCTCGAGGTCCAGCGCTTCGATCGCCTTTCCGTGCCCGTCCGGGTAGGCGAAGCTGACGTTCTCGAAGCGTAATCCACGGCCGATTCCATGGGCCGTCTGCGCGTCCGCGCGCTCGATGACGTCGGGCTGTTCGTCGAGCAACACCTGGATGCGCTCTGCTGCGCCGACCGTTTCTTGCACGTAGGTCACGGCGCGCGCGATCGACTTCACGCTGGCGTACACCTGTGCGATCAGGAGGAAGAAGATCGAGACGTTGGCGATCTCACCGCCGAAGAGCCCCTGCTTCAGCATGAGCCACGCGACGACCACGATCATCAATCCGAGGCCCACGTTGCTCGCAAAGGTCGTGAAGCTGTTGGACAGCGCCTGCGCCCGCACCATCTTCATCGAGGCGCGCACCCAGCTCTCGTTGGTGCGCGCGTACTCGTTGATCTCGCGCTCTTCCGCGCGGAACGACTTGACCGTGCGCACGCCCTGGAACATCTGCGTCAGGACCTGAACCGACGAGCCGAGTTCCTTGCGCGACTTGGAGCTGCCCCGCTTGACTTTTTTCGACTGCCGCGCGACGCCGAAACCGATGAACACCAGTCCGATGCCGACGACCAGGGTCGGCAACGGGGCGATGAGCGCCGCGATGGTCAAGGCCGAGATCGCGCTGACGGGTTCCTGGATCAGCTCCTTGAGCGACTGGTTGAGCAGACTCGCCGTCGACGTGACGTCGTTGTTGATGCGCGAGAGCAGGTCGCCGAAGTGACGCCGACCGTGGTAGCCCATCGACAAACCGATGACGTGACGCGCGATGCGCACACGCAGATCCGCCACGATGCGCAGCGCGACCCAGCGCGAGAGCGTCAGAAAGAGGTAGTACGTGATGGCCGCGACCAGCGCCAAAGCCGCGACGACCACGGCGATGCGCACGCACGCCATCAACCGCTCGTCGTCGGTGCCCGCGTTGCGCACGAGCCAGCCCTCGATCGGCCGCGTGAAATCGCGAAGCCAACCGACAGCCTCCTCCGGTTCGGAGGACGCGATGCCCGGAGCGAGCACCTTGAGCGCCGGCGAGAGGAGCGGAATCACCGCCTTCTGCGCCATCTCCGAGAACCACGCCAGCACGATCAACAGCGCGAATGCGCCGCGGTGAGCGCGCGCATGCGGCTTGACGACGTTCCAGATCGTGCGAATCCCGGTGTTCACGGCGCGGCAGTGTCGTTCAGGTACGGACCAGAGTCAAAACAGGCGAGGTCGCGTCGTCGGTGACGGCGCGACCTCGCGATTACCGGTGGTCGTGACGGATCACGAATCCGTGGGCGTGAAACCCTTCACGTCGGCCTTGGCCACGGCTTCCTTCGTGTACTCGATGAAGGCCACGCGCAGGTAGTCGTTGTAGACCAGTTCGGCCTTCTTCGGATCGGACACGTTCAGCGGATAGGTCGGCGGGAGCCGGCGCGACACGCGAACCAGGTAGTAACCCATGGGCCCCTTGAAGGGCCCTTCGACGACGCCTTCCTTGGCGTCGAAGAAGGCGCGGTCGGTGACCGACTCGCCCGTCAACCAGTGCGTGTAGGCCGTCTCGCCGACGTAGCCCTGCAGATCGTTGCGGTAGCGCGGACCGAAGCGACCACGCTTCTTCATCCCGATGTCCGAGCCGGGCGCCTTGCCGCCTTGGGCTTCGGGGGTGGGCGGATCCCAGTACTCGGAGTGATCGTTCATGAGCTCCGACCAGAACACGATCGGCTCGGTGAGCGACGGATCGGCCTTGAACTCGCGGCCTTCCGCTTTGGCCTTCGCGGCTTCTTCACGTTGCGCCGCCAGTTGAGCCGTGTGCGCGTCGATGCGCGCCTTGATCTCTTCCGCCTTGTTCTTCGCCCAGGTCCATCCGTTCGGTTTCCACGTGAACTTCGGGATGTCGAAGGCCGAGATCAGCATGCACTCCGCGTCGACCTGGCCGAGGCCCATGAGCCGTGTGGCGCGATCGAGGTAGTCCTTGAGCGGCTGCGCCATCTCGCCGTTCTCACCGGGCGCGAGCTTGGGAGCCATCATCTTCTTGAAGCCCGCTTCGAGGCAGTAGTACTCCTTGTACGCCTCGACCGAGGGGAAGAAGTAGTTCTGCGTCGCGATGATCTGGAGCGTGATGTAGGTGCCCGCGAATTGCTTCTGCAGATCGGCCAGCGCCTGATTGCAGGCGGCCCCGTCGAGCAGCGCGCCGTCGGCACGCAGGCGATCCGCCGTGGCGATCGAGGCTATGAACCAGCGCTTGGCCAGTTCGATCTCGTTCTTCGTGACGGTGTCCTTGACCTCGTTCCACATGTCGGCCGTGGTCAGGACCATTTCGGGCTTGCCGTCGTGGTTCTTGTCGGCGGTCAGCACCAGATCATCGGGCAAACCGTCGAACGAGGTCTTGAAGTCGATCGTGTTGTAGAGGGCATCGCGCACGATCTGCAGCATCATCTGCGAGTAGATGCTGTCTTCCTTCTTGAGCGGCTCGCCGGTCTTGTCGGCGAATTCGCGGCGCATCTTGTAGCTGTTGAACGCGTCGTCGATCAGCGGTTGTCCGGAGTCGGCGCGCACCGATTCGACCGTGCTCTCGGGCCAGTCGGCCGGGTCCTCAGGGAAGAAAACGTGGTCGAAATACAGCGTCTGGCGCAGGTTGCGCTTGTACCACTCGAGCGAGCGGAACGCGCGGTTGATCTCGGCCTCGAGGTCGAGCACCGGGTAGCGCTTGCGGAAGTCGTCGAGCTTGCTCTTGAGTTCGGTCTGGAATTCGGCCTCGGTCGGCTTCAGCACTTCCTCGAGGCGGCGGCGCTCGGCCGCGGCGGCTTCGCTGCGCGCCTTGCTGAATTCAGGCTTGTTCAGGGTCTCGACGTAGGCCTTGGCGTAGGCGTCCTCGTAGACCTTCTGGCGTGCCTCAGGAGTTTCGTAGGTCTGGCCCTCGATCGCCGCCAGCGCGGCCTTCATCGCGATCGGCGACACCTGCATCTCGACCGACTCGTCACCGGCGATGCGCGCGCGGCGTCCGATCTCGTCGTCGATGATCAGATTGATGCGGTGCATCTCGACCGCCATGCGGCAGGGGCCGTTGATCAGCGCGCGCTTGATCTCGTTGTCGCTGACGCGCTTGCCGTTCACGATCAGGGGCTCGCCGAACTCCGACGAGGCGACGACCGCGGATTTCTCCACGGGTTGGCTGCCAGCGGCCTCTGCACCCAGCCCGAAAGCCAGGAAGCCGGAGGCGGTGAGTCCGAACAGGATGTGTCTGGGATCCATGACAAAAATCTCGGAGGAGGGGTGGTCTAGCTCGGGCGAAAGGCGCGCGAAGTGGCGCCAGGGGGCTCTCGGGCCCCTCTGCGGGGGCGAATTTGGGTCGAGTAGCCTACGAGCCCCGCGCCGAAACGGTGAACTGTTTTTTGGAGCGGGCCCCGAGCCCCCGGTCGAGCGGAAGTTCCTGATAGTCTATGGAGGAACGCGGCGCCCGCCCGACCTCCCCAAGCCCCGCGGCGGGGTGAATCCAGCAGGGCCCGCCCCACACGCCATGTCCAGATTGATGCTCTACACCCCGCGCACGATCGCGCTCGTCTGCGAGCTCTTTCACCCGCCCATGGCTCCCGATCCCGCGCCGATCCAGCGGGTGCACAATCAGCTCTACCGCGACGGCGATCCGCCCTATTCGAGCTTCGCGGTGACGAACGGCGGCGCGGTGCTGTCGAATCCGGTGCAGTCACCCGGTGCGAGTTCGCTGGCCGCGTTCCTGCCCGACCGGTTCCAGTTCCGCGAGGAGCTCTCGAGCCTGACGTACGACGATTTCGCGACGCGCGTGCGCTCGGTTTCGGCGCAGGTCAGCGCCGCGCGCGGACTCCCGATCTTCACTTCGCAGCACGTGACGCTGCGCACGCTCGTCAACCCGCGCACCTACAGGGACAGCCGCGAGTACTTGAAGCACGGCATGTTCGGCTTCGACGACGAGATGGAAGCCTTCGGCCGCGAGCCGGCACTGCTCGGAATCCGGCTGGTGTTCCCGGCCGTCGAGGGCCGCCCCGAGAGTCACGCGGTGCGCATCGAGTCGTTCAGCAGCGACGCGCGCTCGTTGTTCCTCGAGATCGTCTCGAGCTACGGCCCGATCGTGACCAACAACGGCCTGGCCGAGGTCGAGGCCAACATCCTGGCCAGCTACCGCTTCGTCACCGAACAGACGATGCGCTTCATCGGCGGCTTCGACACGGTCGGCGTGGAGCCGGACGAATCGTGAACGCGGGAAACACGCGTTGCTTCGAGTGCTAGGAGCCGGTGTGAACGGTTCGATTTCCAAGCTGCGCATCTCGGTGCCCGCCTGCGTCGCGGCACTCGTGGGAGCCTGCGCGCTCGCTGCTTGCGAACCGGCCGCGCCGCCGCCGCGCGTGTGGCCCGCTGGTACGGTGTTCGCGCTCGACGGCGCCCCCATCTCGGCGGCTGAAATCGATGCGGTCGGTGACATCGTCGCTCAATTCGACCCCGACAGCGTCCCCGCTCAGTTGCGCCGCGTCGCGCTGACCAACGTGATCCTGCCGCGCACGGCGGGCATCCTGCTCGCCGGCCCAAAACGCGAGGAAGCGCGCGCCAAGGCGCTCGAATGTCAGCGACTCCTCGTGGCCGGCACCGCGCTCGACGGGCCGCTGGACGGCACGCTCGCGGGTGTCGTGCGGAGCACGCGCGAGGGCAGCGTTACGAACCTCGGGTTCGAGGCCTGGGCGTACGCGATGACGGCCCCCATCGGCGTGTGGTCCGCTCCGCTCGAGACCGTCGGCGCCTTCGAGCTGGTGCGCGTCGACGAGCGCTCGAGCGCCGGTTCGCCGCGCGAGATGCGCTTCACCGTCTCGACCTGGGTCGTGCCCTACGTCGACCCCGAGAATCCGCGCGGTGTGATCGAGGAACGGCTCGCCCGCGCGAAGCTCGAGTTCGTGGATCCGGAGTGGGCGGATATCGTGCCTGAGTATTGGAAGCACCGCTTGCGTGGAGGAAAACCCTAGATGAAGTCCCTGGCCACTCTGTGCGTCGCGCTGATCGCGGCGCTGTCGTTCACCGCGCCGCTCGTGCGCGCGGAAGATCCGCCCAAGCCCGGCGAGACGCCGAAACCCGCGACCAAGGAGATCGTGCGCCTGACCGAGTGGCCGAAGCCGGCGGACAAGAGTCAAGTGCTGACGGACATCGAGCGCGTGTGCAAGGCGCACATCCCCGAGATGGCGCAGCAAGGACACGAAGGCTTGCTCGCCGAGGGCGGAGCTTGTGTCCCGTTCGTGCTCGAACGCTACGGGCGCGAGCGCGACGAGGCGGTGCAGAAACGCCTGTTCGACGTGCTGCTCGCGACGACCGGGGCCGAGCACACGCGCTTGTTGGCCAAGGAATTCGGCTCGAAATACCTGCCGACGCGCACGTTCGCACTGTGGCGCGCGGCGCAATTCCCCGATCCGGAATTGCGCAAGGATGCCGATGCGGCCTGGACACGCGTCTCGAAACAGGGCGACAAGGCCGACACCGAAGAGCGCTACGCGGCCGCGTTGTGCTGCGCTTCGACCGGCTCGATCGTCGGACTGCCGGGCCTGTGGGACGCGACGAACACGCCCAAGGAATGGGACAAGAAGAAGAACGAATTGCGCGCGGCGTTGAACGGCGCACGCGGCAAGGAGGCCACCGCCTACGTGCTCGCCAAGCTCGACGACAAGGCGGATCGCAAGATCAAGGTCTGCGCGTTGCGCATGCTGGCCGCGTGCGGCGACAAGGATTCGGCCGCGCGCGTGCGTCCGTTCCTCGACGACGAAGACAATCAGATCCGCGTCGCGGCGATCAACGCGCTGCGCGGGATCATCGACGGTGACGAACCGATCGAGAACCTGTCGGCCTTCGAAGCGATCGAGCTGGCCAAGAAATGGAAGAGTCGCTGATGAATCTCACTCTCGCTGCCGCGCTGGCCCTCGCGCTGGTCGTGCCTGTCGGGCAAAGGGACAAGAAGCGCCCCAACGACCCGGCCAACGATCCCTACACGCAGAACGATCCGGAAATCCTGAAGGCGGCCGGGATCGTTTCGTTGGGCGGATTCGATTTCGGAAAGTCGGGGTGGACAACCACGAAGGTCGACGAGCTCCTGGCTTCGAACGAGATTCGCTGGGTCGAGACCGAACACTTCAAGATCGGTTTCGCGCTGGATTCGTACAAGGTCAAGCTCGACGAGAAGAAGAAGATCATCGCCGAACTGACGCGCCTGAAAGCCGTGATGCCGAAGATCCAGCCCGAGAACGGCACGCTGGATCCGTGGGTACGTCTCTATCTGACCGCGCAGCGGTGCGAGGACATCTACAAGCGCTTCTTGGAGATCACGTGTGCCGAAGCGGCTGAATTCGCGGACGGCACGGGCGTGTATTCGGGCGGCTACAAGGGCGAGGGCCCGTATCTAGGGATGAAGGAGAAGTACGAAGTCTTCATCCTGCCGACCGAGGGCGCACAAGTGACGTGGCTCAACGCGAACACGGGCTTGAGCATCCGCAACACGCAGCGCTGGCACTTCACCGACCGCGGCGCGATCTCGGTCGTGATGCACGCGCGCCAAGGTCAGCTGCGCATCGACGCGGCGCTGCACGGGCACATCGCGTTCAACCTGGCGCACAATCTGTACGACGGGCTCAATCACTACAGCTACGACACGCCGGTGTGGCTGCACGAAGGACTCGCGCACTTCATGGAGCGCGAGATCGACCCCGAGCACAACTCGTTCGACTCGGGCGAAGGCGCCGTCGCGAACGTGACCAGCAAGAGCAATTGGAGGCCGGAGGTGGTGAAGCTGATCAACTCCGGCGAAGCCACGCGCATGGCTGAGCTGATGGCGCTCAAGACCTTCTCCGAGCTCAAGCTGCCGCACCACTTCACGACCTGGTCTATGGTCGATTTCCTGATGGCGACGCGGCCCACCGAGTTCGCGAAGTACCTGTGGGCCATCAAGCGCAACTACAACGAACAGGGCCTGCCGACCGGCTCGAAACTGCCCGACTGGCACCGCGATCAGGTCAAGGAGATCTTCGGCTGGAGCTACGCCGAATTCGACGAGGCGTGGCGGACCTGGGTGCTGGCCGAGTACACGAAACCTCCGGGCAAGGGCTAGATCCACACCGCCGTACGGTCTCCCGGAGCCTCTCCCCGACCCGCGCGCTCGGAATCGGATATACTTTTCCGGCCTTTCTGCCGAGCCGACCCACTTCTCCCGGGGGTCGGAAAATCGGCCAGCGGGGCCGGCGCCGCGACGAATGCGGTCGGCTCGATCGAGTCGATGAGTGGAGATTCGGAAAGCCTGGCCCGCGGCCGGAATTCCCGGCGATACTCCATAAGCGCACGCTGACGTGAGAATCGAGTTCGTGAAGGCCCTGCTCGCGGCCGTCCGTCCGACTCGCGCACCGAATTGCCCCTGCTGATGATCCAACGCAAGAAACGCATCGTCCTGTTCCTGCCGCACCGCGCAGACCCTGACCAGGGTGTGCGCGTGAGCGCGGACCTGACGCCGCTCGAGCTGCTGCAGATCGCGGGGCTCCCCGATCAGAACGGGTACGAGTGCGTCCTGATCGACGCGATGGTCGAGCCCGACTACGAGAAGAAAGTGCTCGAGGCCTGCGACGGTGCCTTGCTCTTCGCCAGTTCGTGCATCCTCGGCTTCCAGGTCGCGCACGGCGCGCGCGTCGCGAAGATGGTGCGCCAGAAGTTCCCGTCGCTCCCGATCCTGTGGGGCGGTTGGTTCCCGAGCGTCGCGCCCGAGTTGTACTTCCAAGAAGGCATCGCCGATGCCGTCGGACTCGGACAAGGCGAGATCACGTTCTGGGAGTGCGTGCAGGCGATCGATTCCGGCGTCGACCTCGCGACCGTGCCCGGACTCGCGGTGTGGCGCGACGGTCACATCGTGTACACGCCGCACCGCGCGGTGATCGGGTTCGACTCGATCCCCGACGTGCCCTGGCACCTCTTCGATTTCGAAAAGTACGTCGCGCTGCAGAACGACAAGAGCGCCGACTGGAAGGTGCGCCACAAGTACGCCGATCCGTGGGACATGAAGCCGGGCACGCCGCTGCGCGGGTTCAGCTACTACTCGAGCTTCGGTTGCCCCGAGCCGTGCACGTTCTGCTGCTCGCCGATGGTGACCGGCAGACGGTGGAAGGCGATCCCCGGGAAGCTCTTGGCCGAGCGTCTGCTCGAGTGCCACGACCGCTTCAAGATCAACATCCTGCGCTTTCAGGACGCCAACTTCGGCGTGCACGAGAAGCGCAGCAATGAGTTCTGCCAGGCGCTCGTCGACGCCGGTTCGCCGTTCTGGTGGAACGGGACGTACGAGATCGAGACGATCGCGCGCTACAAGGACCCGTCGCTGGACCTGATGCGCGCGTCGCGCTTCCACATGGCGGCACTCGGCGCCGAAGCCGGCTCGAAGGAACAGCAAGAGCGCATCAAGAAGAAGATCGACATCGAGGGCGACCTCGAGAGTTCGCTGCGGCGCCTGAACGAGCGCGGCATCCAAACCGGCGTGTCGTGGATCATCGGCTACCCCAACGAGAGTCGCGAGTCGATGCGCGCGACGCTCGAGTGGGCGGCGCGCATCAAGTACCAGTTCCCGAACTCCCCCAGCGACATCTTCCCCTTCCGCCCGATCCCCGGCACCGAGGACTTCGACGCGGCTGTGAAGCTCGGCTACCGCGCGCCCCGCACGCTCGAGGAGTGGGGCGCGTGCCTGGAGTACAAGTACTCGTTCGACGACATCGGCTTGCCGCTCGAAGTCTTGAAGGAGTGGAAGCGCTACGGCGTGGCCGCGACCTTCTACGACAACCTCGCGCGCGAAGGCTCGGGCTCCGTGCGGCAATTGATGCACCGCTTGTCGGGTTGGCGTCTGCGCAATCAGAATTACACGTTCCCCATCGAACAGAAGCTGTTCCACGTCTTCGTCAAGATGACCGGACAGAAGACGCAGGAAGACGTGATCAAGCGCGATCACACCTCCGGCGTGACCCCCAGCGCCCCCGTGAATTGACACCGTGATCGCCCACAAGAAAAAGCTCGTCCTGTTCCTGCCGCACCGCGCCGATCCGACGCGTGGCGAGATGTTCAGCGCTGACTTGCTGCCGCTCGAGTTGTTGCAGATCGCGTCCGGACCGATCGCCGACGGCTACGAAGTCGTGATGATCGACGCGATGATCGAGCCCAAGTACATCGAGAAGGTGCTCGAAGCCTGCGACGGAGCTTTGTGTTTCGCGAGCTCGTGCATCCTCGGCTATCAGGTCTACGACGGTTACGTAGTCGCCAAGGCCGTGCGCGAGAAGTTTCCGAAGCTCCCGATCATCTGGGGCGGGTGGTTTCCGAGCGTCATCCCGCAGATGTATCTCGAAGCCGGCATCGCGGATGCGGTCGGCATCGGACAAGGCGAGATCACGTTCCGCGAGGTCGTGAAGGCCCTCGATTCCGGCACGGATCTGGCCGACGTCGCGGGGCTCGCGCTGTGGCGCGACGGGCACATCCACTACACCAATCACCGCGCGGTCGTCGGCTTCGATCAATTCGAGCCGGTGCCGTGGCATTTGCTCGAATACGAGCGCTACGCCGAGCTGCAGGTGAAGCCGACGAACATGAAAGTGCGTCACCGCTTCCCGCTGCCGGGGCATTGGACGCCGCAGAATCCGCCGCGCGGTTTCTCGCACTTCTCGAGCTTCGGTTGCCCCGAGCCGTGCACGTTCTGCTGCTCGCCGCTCGTCACCGGGCGCAGGTGGAAGGCGATCCCCGGCAAGCAACTGGCGGAAGAAATCGCCGAGCTGCACGCGCGCTTCAAGTTCGACGTGTTGCGCTTCCAGGACGCGAACTTCGGCGTGCACGAGAAACGCACGAAGGAATTCTGCGAGACGCTCGTCGATCTGAAGGTGCCGATCCACTGGAACGGCACGATCGAGATCGAAACGATCATGCGCTACAAGGAGGAGACGCTCGATCTGCTCCAGGAATCGCAGTGCCACTTGCTGTGGCTCGGCGCCGAAGCCGGCACGGCCGAGATGCAGGAGCGCATCAAGAAGAAGATCAAGATCGAGAACATCCCGCTCGCGATCGGCAAGCTCGCGCAGCGCAACATCGTGCCGGGCACGTTCTGGATCATCGGGTATCCGAACGAGACGCGCGAATCGATGATCGCGACGTTGAAGCAGGCCGCGGCGGTGAAACACCGGTTCCCGATCGCCGGTTCCGAGGTCTATCCCTTCCGCCCGATCCCCGGCACCGAGGATTTCGACGCGGCGGTGAAGCTCGGCTACGTCCCGCCCAAGGACTTCCACGAGTGGGGCAAGTGCTTCGAGTACAAATACAACTCGCACAACACGCCGCTGCCCGAGGACGTGCGCGAGACCTGGCGCCTCTACAACAACACCGCCGCGATCTACGACAAGCACGTGACCGAAGGCCCTGAGTGGATGCGCAACGCGCTCTCGAAAGCCGCAGGTTGGCGCCTGAAGACGGGTCGCTACAAGTTCCCGATCGAGCAAAAGGTCTTCGATCTCTACGTGCGCGCCACCGGTCAGACGCAGCCCGGCGCCGCGGATTATCAGCCGGCGATCGACGCCTGAGTTGCGAGCGGCGCGCCCGCGATTGACAGGCGGCTCGCTCGAAGGCCGACTATGCGGAGTCCCCCCTCCGGAGTTCGCCCATGGCCGCCTGGTCTCAACTGCTCTTGCCGATCGCGCTGTCCGCGGTCTTCGTCTTCATCGCCAGCTCGATCATTCACATGGTCTTGAAGTGGCACAACCCGGATTATCGCAAGCTCAACAACGAGGACGAAGTCTCGGCGGCATTGCGCAAGGGCGCGCACACGCCGGGGCAGTACATCATCCCGCACTGCCTGGACGCGAAGGACGCGGCTGCGCCCGAGATGGCGAAGAAGTTCGCGGACGGGCCGATCGGTGTCCTCTACATCAAGCCGAACGGCCAGATGAAGCTCGGCCCCTTCCTCATGAAGTGGGTGATCTACACCGTCGTCGTCGGCGCACTCGTCGCGTACATCGCGCGCTTCACCTTGAAAACAGGCGCCACCTATGACGAGGTCTTTCGCCTCGTGAGCGCCTGCGCGTGGCTCGCGTACGCGTGGTCGATGCCCTCCGATTCGATCTGGAAAGGCAAGCCGTGGTCATCGACCGTGCGCAGCCTGATCGACGGACTCGTCTACGCGCTGCTCACCGCCGGCACGTTCGCCTGGCTGTGGCCGCGTTGAGCGTACGGTACACGGCTACTCTCTCTCCGATTCGAGTGCGGAGTCAGCGTACGGAGTCAGGCTCCACTCCGCCGTTTTCGCCGGTGTGTTGCGTTGGTCGGTTGAGTTTGACCCTACGGAGCCAGGCTCGTGTGGTGCAAACTCGCCGGCGTCGAATCGCGCGCCACCGGCAGACCCTGCGCCGGCGAGTTTGCACCACACGAGCCTGGCTCCGTAGGGTCAAACTCAACCGACCAACGCAACACACCGGCGAAAACGGCGGAGTGGGCCTGACTCCGTACGCTGACTCCGCACTTGAATCGGAGAGAGAGTAGCCGTGTACCGTGCGCCTAGTGGCTGATCTGCGACCACTCGACGCCGAGCACGCCTTGCTCGCGGCAGACCTGGTCCATCATCTCGGGCGCTTGGAACGTGTTGCGACAGCGCACGTGGAAGACCAACTCGAAGGGCTCGTCGTCGCCCCCGCGCTTCCCGGATACGTCCTGAACGCGGATGCCGTGTGCCTCGAGAATGCCCGAGACGCGCTTCGAAAGCGTCGGCAATTCGAACTTCGCGCCGGTGACGATCAGTCGGCGGTAGATGACCGGAGCGATGCGGCGCGAGATCGGGTCCAAACCCGCCAGCACGAGCAGCACACCGATCGTTCCGATGGTCGCGAGCACGTACTCACCTTGTCCGATCACGATGCCGAGTCCGGCGACGAACCACACCGTCGCACCCGTCGTGATGCCGCGCACGATATCGCCGGCGCGGATGACGGTGCTCGCCCCCAGGAAGCCGATGCCGGTCACGATGCCGGCCGCGAGGCGGTTTGGATCCATGACGATCCGCGCGCCCTCACCCAGATCGATCGTATCCATCGGCAACTGCCGCGAGGCGTAGATCAACAGCGACGACGCCAGACACACGAGTATGTGCGTGCGCAATCCGGCCGGCCGGCCGTGCACCTCTCGTTCGAATCCGACCGCTCCGCCCAGGATGACGGCGAAGATGATCGGCGTGATGTCGAAGTGCGTGATCTGATGGAAGAAGCTGCTGTCGATGAAGGCCATGATTCGAATCCTCGGACGATCCGGAAGGATGCCAAGATCCGGACGTGATGCATCGTCCAACACGCGCAAGAACTAGAACGTCGGCGGTTTCGGGTCCCGTTCCTGCGACGTCAGGCGCGCAGGCTCAGCGCGCCGGGCGGTGCCTTGGAACGACGAAAAAGGCCTGATCCACGCGGTTTTTCGCGGCGAACTCCACGCCTTCCAGCTTCAGCCGGCGCCGCTGCTCGCGCGCCGACGCGCCGGCGACGCGAATTCTGCCGCCGGCGTCGACGACGCGGTGCCAGGCGAGTTGCGAACCGCTCGGCAGCCGGCTGAGGACGCGCCCGACGAGGCGCGCACGCCGCGGCAGTCCGGCGTCGCGCGCGACGTCACCGTAGGCCGCGACGCGCCCGAGCGGGATCGCGTCGACGGCGGCCAGAATGCGCTGCACCTCCGCGCTCGGATCCACAGTCGAGGGCGGCTTCTCCGCCGGCTTGCGCGCGGGCGTCATGGACGACCGAGGATAGCGCGCCTGCGGCCTTCGCGCGCTTCCCTGTAAACTGTCGTCCTCATCATGAAGCCGAAAGCACTCCTCTCTCTCGCGGCCGCGTTGATCGCCGTCATCGTCACGGTCTTTTTCCCCAAGCTCGCCGGCAATCAGGGCGATACGCCCGCCGGCGAGGAGGCACCCGCAGCCGTCAGCGCGGCGGATCCGCGCGGTGGATCGGAGTCAGCGAGTCAGTCCAAGCCGAATTCGAACCGCGACTCTGGCGGCAAGCACAGCTCGATCGGATTCGGCTCGACGCGCGCCTTCGACGATCACTACGAGAAGCACGGCGCTGAGTTCGGTTCGATCAGTCAGGCCGAGTATCTGTCGTTGGCTCAGGCGCTACGCGACGCGCCCGTCGGCGGACCGATCCTCGAAGCGGTGCGCGACGACGGCGTGATCTCGCGCTTCGACAAGCGCAGTGGCGGATTTGTCGCGTTCAACAAGAACAAGACGATCCGCACGTTCTTCAAACCCAACGACGGCGTGCGCTACTTCGAGCGTCAGATCGACAAGGAACACTGATGCGGCGCGCAGGCAAGGTCGCCGAATTGCTGCGTGCGCGCGGCGTCGCGCAGCACGTGCAGACAGCCGGACTCGAGGGTCTGGTCGGCGCGTGGGAGCAGTTCGCCGCAGAGGTCGAGCGCGGGTACGCGCAGGGCCTCGATGATTGGCTGAACGACGTCGACCGTCGCGACATCCTCGACGCTGCGTTGCGCGTCGCGAGCGCGGATGAGCGCCGCGCGTTGCGCAAGCGTGTCCGCATCGCCGACGAACTCGTGCGCGCGCACCTGCAGCCCGCCGGACGCTGCTTGTGGGGCGCTGCGAACGCCGCGAAACACGGCTGGAACCCCGGCCGCCAGTGGTGGTATTTCCTCGAACCCAGAATCCAAAACGAAGAACTCGCGCACGATCTCGCGCGAGTCGCTGACTGACGAGACCGCAACATGACGACGAACAAGAAACCCGCCGAAGCCAAAGCCTTGATCGACAACGAAGGCTGGCTCTATCTGGACGTGCGCAGCGTCGAGGAATTCCAAGCCGGTCACCCCGCCGGCGCCTGGAACATCCCTGTGATGCACAAGTCGCCGATGGGCATGACTCCCAACGCGACTTTCGCCGCGGACGTCGCGCGCGCGTTCAAGAAGGACACGAAGCTCATCGTCGGTTGCGCGTCGGGCGTGCGCTCCTTGCGCGCGTGCGATCTGCTCGCCGAGGCCGGATTCGAGTATCTCGCCAACATGGAAGGCGGCTTCATGGGCGCGCGCGACGACTACGGCCGCGTGACACCGGGTTGGGCGTCGAGCGGTTTTCCGGTCGAAGCCAAGGCGCCTGATGAACGCACCTACGCACAGTTGAAGGCCAAACCGCAGTGAAGCTCATCGGCGCGTCGCTCGTGTTGCTGCTCGCGGCATGCGCGGCGCCACCGTCGGCCCCGAGCGACGCGAGCTATCGAGCCGGACTGACGAAGATCGCGAGCGGTGACGCCGGCGGTGCGATCGACGACCTGACGCGGTCCATCGATCTGGATCCGAACAATTCGATGGCATTCAATTGGCGCGGGCACTGTTTCAACCTCCTCGGTTATCCGGAGGAAGCACTGCTCGACTACGACCGTGCGATCGAACTCGATCCGACCTACGCGTGGTCGCACTACGCCCGCGGCATGGCGCATCACAACCTGGGCCGTTTCCAGGAGGCGATCGCCGGCTATTCACGTGCGCTAGCACTCGATCCGTCCATGGTGAAAGCCTGGAATTGGCGTGGGTTCACGCGCAAGCTCAGCGGCGACTACAGCGGCGCAGCGAGCGACTTGGAGCACTCGCTCACCCTCGTGGCCGACGACACCTGGACGCTGTTCGAACTCGCGAAGAGTCGACAGGCGCTGGGCGATCTGGACGCGTGCGCGCGCTTGCTCGAGCGCATCGTCGCGTTGGATCCAACCCACGGGAGCGCCCGCGCACAGCTTGGTTTTCTGACGGCGGTGCGAGGAGAAACGCTCGTGTCGATTGCACACTTCGAGGCCGCGTGCGCCCTGCGGGCACCCGAAGAAACCTACGCGCGCATTTGGATCTGGATGCAGCGCAGCGATCGCTTGGTAGCGGATCGCGAGTGGCGCGCGTGGTTCACCGATGCACGCATCGTCGATCCGTGGGAGCAAGAGATCGCGGCCTTCATTGCGGGTGAGGGCGGCGACGAGCGCCTGGCCAGCCGTGCTGCGGAAGAGACTGCAGACCGGGTCAGCCGCGGTCTGCCTCGAGATTTCCTCGCCTGCGAAGCCGCGTTCTATTCAGGCTTGCGACACGAGCTCTGGGGCGAACTCGAGGCGGCGCAGACTGCGTACGGACGCGCACAGCGCGAATCGGCAGCAGAGGCCTGGGAGTGGCACCTGGCGTCGCTGCGTGCATCCCCCGCGCGACGCTGACGAAGTTCGGACCTCGGAAGCGGATCTCCCCTTCTGTCCGGCGCGCTCTCAGTTCACAATGAACGGGAATGTCTGCGAACCTCGATAGGCTCGGCCGACCCCTGCGCAACCTGCGCATCTCGGTCACGGACCGCTGCAACCTGCGCTGTGCGTATTGCATGCCCGAGGAGGAGTACACCTGGCTCCCGCGCGCCGACATCCTGAGCTTCGAGGAGACGGCGCAGCTCGTCGAGGCCTTCACGCAAGTCGGCGTCGAGCGTGTGCGCTTGACCGGCGGCGAGCCCCTGATGCGCCGCGACCTACCTGTGCTGGTGCGCCTCTTGGCGCAACATGGATCGATCCGCGATCTGGCGCTGACCACGAACGGCATCTTGCTGGCCGAGAATGCGCGCGTGCTGAAGGACGCGGGGCTCTCGCGCGTGACGGTGAGCCTCGACACGCTGCAACCGGATCGATTCCGCGCGTTGACGCGCCGCGAAGGACACGAGAAGGTCCTGGCCGGCGTCGAAGCGGCTGCGAGTGTGGGCTTCAAGAACACCAAGATCGACACGGTCGTGATCCGCGGCACGAACGACGACGAACTCGTCGCGCTGATCGAGTGGGGCAAGCGCTTCGACCTCGAAGTGCGCTTCATCGAATACATGGACGTCGGCGGCGCCACGCGCTGGTCGATGCGCGACGTCGTGACGCGCACCGAGATGCTGGCGACGCTCACGGAGGCTTACGGGCCGATCACACCCGTCGCGAGCGACCCCAGCGCGCCCGCCGATCGCTTCCTGCTCAGCGACGGGACGGTGTTCGGCATCATCGCCTCGACCACAGCACCCTTCTGCAGCGCGTGCGACCGCAGCCGCCTGACCGCCGACGGGCACTGGTTCAAGTGCCTCTACGCGACCAAGGGCACGGACCTGCGCACGCCGCTCAGGTCCGGGGCTTCCGTCGAGGATCTGGCCCACACCATCGCCGGAGGTTGGCGTCTGCGCGACGATCGCGGCGCGGAGAAGCGCCTGGAGGCTCTGAATCGCACTGCGCTGGCCGATTCGGTAGCGTTGCGGTCCAACCCCCACCTCGAAATGCACACACGCGGCGGATGACGCTCTCCGACGAAGCTCGCACGGCGGAGAAAAAGTTCACGTGGCTCGCCCTGGCGGCGATGCTCGCGATCTTTGCGTACGCCTCGTTCTTGTCGTCGCGCTCGACGCTGTTCGACCGGGATGAGCCGCGCTTCGCGCAAGCCTCGGTCGAGATGCTCACGAGCGGGAACTGGCTCTACCCGACCTTCGACGGCGAATTGCGCGCGGACAAGCCGGTGTTCGTGTACTGGCTGATGGCGCAAGCGATCCACGTGTTCGGCGCGACGGCGTGGGCGGCGCGATTCTGGTCGCCGGTCTGCCTGGCCCTCGCGTGCGGCCTCGTGTTCCTCGTCGGACGCAAGCTGTTCGAAGGACGCACGGGATTGCTCGCGATGGGTTTCATGGCTCTCTCTCCGTTGGCGCTGGCGGAAGGGACATTGGCGACGACGGATGCGCTGCTGCTCCTGTGTCTCACGCTGGTGATGAGCATCTTCGTGTACGCGGCCGTCGACGGGCCGCGTCCGATGCATTTCGTCGGCATCGCCCTCACGTGCGCCGGCGCGATACTCGCCAAGGGCCCGGTCGGTGTCGTCATCCCGGCGCTCTCGATCGGGTTTGCGGTGTGGCTCCTGCGCAACGAACGCGGCATCGGACGCGCGCACCGGCTGTGGTTCGCGGTTGCGCTGGCCGCCGCCGTCGGACTCGTACTCCTGTGGTGGATTCCTGCCGACCGCGCGACCGGCGGGGAGTACGGGACTCGTGGCCTGGGCAACCACGTGTTCGATCGCGCGTTGAGTCCGCTCGAGGGGCACGGGGGCGGATTCTTGATTTCACTGCCGTTCTACGTACCCGTGCTGGCCGTCGGCTTTCTCTCAGGATTGATGTTCCTGCCCGGTGCGTTTTCGGCGCTGCTCGGGGAGCGCATCGGCAACAAGCGCACGCGCATCTTGTTGATCGCCTGGATCGTGCCGACCTTCCTGTTGATGACCTTGGTGGCGACGAAACTGCCGCACTACGTGCTCCCGATCTGGCCGGCTCTCGCCATCGCGAGCGCCGCCGTCGTCGACGCAGCCGAGCGCGGCGTGCTCGACGATCGCGACCGTAGCTGGCTTTCGAGCGGGACGTGGATCTTCGGCGTCGTCTCGGTGCTGATCATCGGGTGCCTGATCGCTGCACCGTCCTACCTCCAGGTCGATGCGTTGCTGCTGCCCGGCATCGCGACGTCGGTCGCGCTGGCTGCGACCGCCGTGTTTGCGATGCACGCCCATCGGCGCAACCATCCGCGCCGCGCGGCCTGCATCGCGCTTCTGGGACTCGGTGTGACCTGGATCGTCGGGGTGCTGCTGGTCGTGCCGGCCGTCGAACACACGAAAGTCGCACCGCAGTTGGCTGCGGCGATTCGAACGCATGTTCCGGCCAGCGTGCAGATCGCGCGCTGGAAGTTCGTCGAGCCGAGCCTGGATTTCTACCTGGGCCGCCCGCCGATCAAGGACTTCGACGACGAGGACAGCCTGCGCCGTTGGGCGGCAGAGGATTCGCCGGCGGTGCTCGTGATCCCGCGCAATGTTCTCGCGGGCCTGCGCGATGTCCTGCCCGAGTCGCGCTACAGCGAGCTCGCCGCCGTCGAGGGACTGAATCTCTCCAAAGGCGAGCGTCTCGTACTCGTCGCCCTCGCGCGCGATCTGCCCTCGACCGAAGCGCGATGACTGCGTGCCAGGTGGCCGTGATCGGCTCCGGCCCGGCCGGTGCGGTCGCCGCGCTGCATCTCGCACGCGCGGGACTCGACGTGATCTTGATCGAGAAGGCCGCGCTACCGCGCCCGAAGGTCTGCGGCGGAGGCGTCGTGCGGCGTGCGCGCTTGCACCTGCCCGCTGACGTCGTGCTGCCGGTCGAACGTGAATGCCGGCGGGTCGCGCTGCGATTCCTCGAGCGCGACTCCACGTTCAGCGTCGAGCGGCCGGCGACCGTGGTCGAGATGACGATGCGCGCCGACCTGGACTTCGCGCTCGTCGGAGCCGCACTGCGTTCTGGGGCGCGCTTGCTCGCCCCGTCGACCGTCACTGCGATCGCGCGATCAGGCAACCACGTCGAGCTCGAGTGTTCGGGCGCAAGCGTGCGCGCCGATTTCGTCGTCGTGGCTGACGGAGCGACCGGTCCGTGCGCGAAACTAGCCGGATTCGAGGCTGTGTTGCGCACGATTCCGGCCCTCGAGGCCGAAGTGCGCGTCGATCCGGCCGTGTTGAGTCGATTCGCCGACACGGCGATGTTCGATTTCGGTGGAACGGTCGCAGGCGGCTACGGTTGGGTCTTCGGCAAGCGCGAGCATCTGTCGTGCGGCGTGCTCTCGATGCGCCGCGGAGCGGTGCGACTGCGCGAGCGACTGCAGGCCTACCTCCTCGCGGTCGGCCTGGACAGCGTCGTTTCGATGCAGGTGCGCGGGCACCTGATCCCGATCGAGCCGCGTGCCGGCGGATTCGCACGCGGACGTGTCCTGCTCGCCGGCGACGCGGCCGGACTGGTCGATCCGGTGACGGCCGAGGGCATCTCGACCGCGCTGCACAGCGGCGTGATCGCGGCGCGATCCATCCTCGAAGGTGGCGGTGCGCGCGCGGTCGAGCGGGCCCACCAACGCCGTGTGCAGCGGGAGATCGGACGCGAATTGCGCGTCGCACGCGCACTCGCCCACGTCCTGTACGCGCGCCCGCGACTCGCGCGCAGGCTCTTCGAACGCGCAGGGCCCCGCATGTGCGAGGCCCTGACGGATGTCTATCTAGGTGAGCGCAGCTACAGAGGTCTGGCCCTGAATCCGCTCAACTGGGCGCGCGTCCTGACGCGCGGCGAGCGGGTAGAAGCCTGACGCTCAGCCCCCGAATTCCTTCAGACGCTGGTTGATGCGCGCGTTCTTCGGATCGATGTCGAGTGCCCGCTTCAAGAAGGCTAGCGCCGCGTCCTTGTTGCCGTTCATGTGCTGCGCGCATGCGATGAGATCGAGCGCATCCGCGTCGGAGACGGCGAGTTTTTCCACGCGGGTCGCCACGGCGAGCGCGAAGGCGCGATCTTCGGCGTTGAGTTGATCGCGCTTGTCGTGCAGTTCCTTCAGGATCTGCTTGCCGAATCCCACCGCGTCCTTGTCCGGAGCCGTCTGCCACGCCGTGACTTGCGCCTTGCGCGCTTCCTGGTTGTAGCGCGCGGATTCAGCTGCATTTCCGGTCTGCAGCGCCTGCCCGGCGAGCGCGCCGTAGATCTGACCGAGCACGTTCCACACGCGAAACTGGACTTCGGGGTAGACCTCGTTCGCCAGGAACTCCTGGAGCAAGGCGGGCGACTCCGCCGCCTTGTTCTGTCTCCACAGCGCGTCGACCCGCGTCATCACCTCGTTCAAGGCGATGAAGCGCATCGCCATGGACTTGCCTTCGGGATCGAGCTTCTTGATCTCGGCCACTTGCGCCTCATACCCGGCCTTGTCCCCCAGCGCTTGCAAACGCGACGCAAGTTTCCAGCGTTTGTCGACGTTGCTCGGCTCGGCGGTGACGAGTGCGCGCAACTCACCCACCGTGCCCTTGTTGGCGATGATGCGTTCGATCTCGACCTTGAACGGCTCGGGCGGCATGTAGCCGGAGATCAAGTCGCGCAGCATCCCGTCGGAATCGAGGACGATCATCGTCGGGAAGCCCGACACGCCGTACTTCTGCGCGAGCGGAGTGCCGGCCTTCGATTCGGCGTCGATGTTGAGACAGATGATGTCCTTCATCGCTGCGACCACGGCGTCGTCGCTGTAGGTGTCCTTGTCGAGCTTCTTGCACCAACCGCACCAGGTCGTCCAGAAGTCGATGAACACGAGCTTGTTCTCGGCCTTGGCGCGCGCGATGGCCTCGTCGAAGGTACCCGTGAACCAGGGGATCTTGCCGTGGTCCGCAGTCGTCGCGAGGACGGGTGCGGGCGCCGCGGCGGCCTCGGGCAGGGAGACGGGCAGGAAGAGTGCGAGCGGAAGCAGGGCGTGAAGCATGTGTGTCAGGCGATCTGGGTCGGTTCGGGCGGGGTCAGCACAATCTAGGGTCCGCTACGTGTCACGACACCCGGATCGACAGAAAGAACCGCGTTTTTGAGCCCCATTTCGTCCAACCTCGGCCCCCAGGCCACGCGGGCGTGGACGAATGCCGGCGCGCAGCGCACCATCGCGCACCCCATGTCCGACATCGAACGCTGGCACCACGAGAAGCAGGCTGCGTGGATCTACGGCACCCTGACACAGATCGAGCGCGATGCCACGCGCTCGCAGATGCTGCGCGGGCTGGCGCAGGCGGCGGAAACGCAGGCCGAGATCATCCGCGGCGACGTGCGCGCCGGGGGGCTGGACACACCCCCCTTCCGTCCGGAATTGCGCGCACGCGTCGTCGTGGCGCTCGCGCGCCGCTTCGGGATCGCGCGCACGAAGACCATGCTCGCTGCGTTGAAAGTTCGCGGCTTGTCGGCCTACGGCTCGGGTTCGGCGCGCGGGCCGGTCGCGCATCCGATGCCGGTGTCCACCACTGAGATCGGTGCGCGACACAAAAGTCACGGTGCCTCGGGCGTGTTGCGTGCTGCCGTGTTCGGCGTCAACGACGGTCTGGTGTCGAACACGAGCCTGATCCTGGGCATGACCGGCGCGGCGAGTTCGTCCGCGACCGTGCTCGTCACCGGGATCGCGGGCATGTTGGCGGGCGCGTTCTCCATGGCGGCGGGCGAGTACATCTCCATGCGCTCACAGCGCGAACTGCACGAGTTCCAGATCGCCGAGGAACGCGATGAACTCGAGCGCTACCCCGAGGAAGAGGCCGAAGAACTGGCTCTGATCTACGCCGGGCGCGGCATGCCGATCGAAGCCGCGCGCGAGATGTCGACGCGCATGCTCGAAGACAAGGAGCAGATGCTCGACACGCTCGCGCGCGAAGAACTCGGCTTGAATCCCGACGACCTGGGATCTCCGATCGGCGCGGCACTCTCGTCGTTCACGGCCTTTGCGCTCGGTGCCCTCGTGCCGCTGTTCCCCTACTTCTTCTCCGGCGTGGTGCATCCGGTCCAGGTCGCGTGCATCTCGGCAGCGGCGGCGTTGTTCGCGGTCGGCGCCGTTTTGAGCCTGTTTTCAGGCCGCAACGCGTTTTACGGCGGAATGCGCATGCTCGGCATCGGCGCGCTCGCGGGCCTCGCGACCTTTGCCATTGGACGTTGGATCGGAGTGAGCTTGACGTGACAGCGCAGGCCGCGGAGCTGGCGCGCGACCTGCGCGATGCACGCGCTCGTACCCTGGCGCTCGTCGATGATTTGGATGACAGCGCGCTCGCGGTGCCGCTCCTGAGCATCGTCAATCCGCCTTTGTGGGAACTCGGGCACGTGGCCTGGTTCCAGGAATTCTGGACGCTGCGTCACCTCGCCGGACGCGCGTCGTCGATCGAGCATGCGGATCGCCTGTACGATTCGGCGGCGGTGTACCACGACAGCCGCTGGGACTTGCGCTTGCCCTCGCGCGCGGAGACCGGCGCGTACATGCGCGCTGTCCTGGAAGCGGTGTGTGCACGGCTGTCGCGAATCGATGTCGACGTTCGCGAAACGTACTTTCACCGCCTGGCGCTGTTTCACGAAGACATGCACGGCGAGGCCTTCGTCTACACACGCCAGACGTTGGCACTGCCGCCTCCACGCCGTGCCGCGCAGTCCGTGACAGCACTGCCTTCGGCTGGCGCCTGCCCGGGCGACGTGGACATTCCGGGCGGAGAGTTCGCGCTGGGCGCGCGCCGCGATGC
Organism: Planctomycetota bacterium; assembly: GCA_016795245.1. Classification (GTDB taxonomy): domain Bacteria; phylum Planctomycetota; class UBA1135; order UBA1135; genus JAEUIA01. Next base: position 29,296 of record JAEUIA010000080.1, read on the forward strand.
GCCGTTCGTGTTCGACAACGAGAAGTGGGAGCACACCGTTCGCGTCGAGCCGTTTCGCATCGCGCGCGCACCCGTGACTCAAGCCGAATTCGCCGAGTTCGTCGCTGCCGGAGGCTACCGTCGCGATGAGTGGTGGAGCGCGGAAGGTCGCGCCTGGCGCACAGCCGTCGCGGCCGAACATCCGATCCATTGGCGCCGCGACGCAGGCGGGCGCTGGTTGCGCAACCACTTCGACACGGCGGTGCCGCTCGAAGAGCACAAGCCGGTCGTGCACATCGCGTGGCACGAAGCTCAGGCCTTCTGTGCGTTCGCCGGTCGGCGCCTGCCCACGGAACTGGAGTGGGAAGTCGCGGCTGCGGGCATGTCCGCCGCGAGCGGAGATCTGGCTGCCGAAAAGCGCTTGTTTGCATGGGGCGACGAGCCGCCCGACGCGCGACGCGCACACCTCGAACTCACGCACGACGGTCCGTGCGACGTCGGTGCGTTCGCGGAGGGCGACAGTGCCTTCGGATGCAGGCAGATGATCGGAAACGTGTGGGAATGGACGGCCTCTGATTTCCTCCCCTATCCCGGGTTCACAATCGATCCGTACAAGGAGTACAGTCAGCCCTGGTTCGGTGATCACAAGGTCCTGCGCGGCGGTTGCTTCGCGACCCGTTCGCGACTCTTGCGCAACACGTGGAGGAACTTCTATACGCCGGATCGCCGCGACGTCTTTGCCGGCTTCCGGACGTGCGCGCGGTGACGCATGGCCAAAGCACTCATCTTCTACCCGGGTCCCATCCACTTTCGAGAGGCGCAGGTTGCGCTCCATCGGCCTGCGCTCGAAGAGCTGGGGCTCGAACTGGTCCTGGCGGACGATCGCCTGTCGCCGTCGGACAGCGATTACTTCGCCGACACGATCGAACTCCCCTCCGCACAGTACGTGTCCGCTTCACTGCGGTGCGTGGAGCGTTGGCTGCGCACGAACGAAGCCCACGCCGTGGTCGCGCAATCCGAAGCAGGGCTCTTGCTCGGCGCGCTGGCGGCCGCGCGTTTGGGCGTTCCCTGCATCTCACCCGAAGCCGCACACCTGACGACCAACAAGTTCCGCTGTCGCGAGGTCTTGCACGACGCAGGCGTCGCCCAACCGCGCTTTACACTCGCACGCACGGCGCAGGATGTGCGCGCCTTCGCGAGCACCGTCGGCTATCCGGTCGTGTTGAAGGGCATAGCGTCCGCGCTGGGGCGGCTCGTCACGTTGGTTCGGGACGAGGGCGCCGTCGAGCACTGTGTAGCGCGCGTCCGTTCCGGACTCGACACGTCCGTCGACATCGCGCGCCTCGTCGATTTCGGGCACGTCTTGGGCTGTGATCTGGGCTGCGACCCGCACACCGACTTCCTCGTGGAAGCCTTCGCGCACGGTGACCCGGTCGAGACGGACGGCGTCGTCTCCGGGTTGGAGATCCGCAACTTCGGCGTGACGGAACAAGAACTCTCACAGCCGCCGTTCTTCTTCATGGAAGGCTACTTGCTGCCTGCGCAGCGCAGTGCAGCCGAATTGCAGGCGATCGAAGCCATCTCCGACCGCGCATTGACGTCGCTCGGTGTCGCGAACACCGGCTTCTCGAACGAAATGCGGTTCCACGCGGGCGCTGCATCCATCATCGAGATCAACGGACGGCTGGGTTGGGACGAAGGATTCGGTGACATGTTCGCACTCGCCACCGGAGCTCAGCCGGCCTTTCAGATGCTCGAAGTCGCGCTCGGACGACGGAGTGAATTCTCGCGCCGGACAGACCTGCACGCGGCGCTAGCGTACGCGATGTGTTACGAGGATCGCATCGTGGAGCGCATTCCAACCGCGTCCGAGATCGAAACGATCGAACGGGAATGTGACGTGCGCATCGGCCTGGCGGTGCACGCCGGAGATCGCATGTACGCTCCGCCGCACGCAGAAACGTCACCACACCTGGCTTTCGCACTCGCGAGCGGCGACGCCACGAGCCGCGCGAGCTATGCGCGCGCGCGCCGGGCTGTCGACAAGCTGCGCTTCGGTCTCACTTCGGTTCCACCGCCGTCGGCGGCGGCGCTTTGAGCGTGCGCACGTAAGCGAAAAGATCGCGGAATTCCTCGTTCGTGAGCGTCGCGGCCAGGCCGTCGGGCATAGCCGAGATCTTGCTCGCGAGGCGCGCAAGAACAGCCTCCCTGGCGATCGAGCGCGCAGTCCCGGTCGTATCGATCAGCGTGAGCGCGGTCTCTGATTCGTTCGTGACTCGACCGAAGATCTGGGTGCCGTCCTTCATGTCGAGCGTGACGGCCCCGTACCCGTGCGTGATCGCCGCCGACGGCGCGAGGATCGCAGTCAAGAGCTCCGACTGCGTCAGGCGCAGTGCCACCGATGAAAGATCCGGACCGACTTCGGTGCCGGTGCCGTTGACGACATGACAACGCCCGCACATCGGACCGCTCTCGCGCTTGAATACCCCGAATCCCGCGCGTGGATTGCCTGACTCAGCGAGCGCGAAACTGCGGCGCGCATCGTCTTCCGGACTCAGCTTCACCTGCGGCTCGTCCCCTAGAGCCCAGCGAATGCCACCCGCGAGGTGGGTGAGGAAACGTGCGTCTTTCCACACTTCGGGTCTGTGACCCAAGGCCGAGTAGAACACGCGGCCGTCACCGAACGGCCTGGTCCAGGCCAGCGCGAAATCACGATCCTGTCTGTGCACGGGTTCGCGTGCGACGTCCAGCCCGTCCGGCGCCAGCGACAAGAGTACGTGCACACCGGCGCGCGAGTAGGGTGCCTTGAACTGGTAGATCTCGTCGACGAAGTCGAAGCGCTCTCCCAGATGCTGCGTTGCGATGTGCGTGGGGTCCTCGACCGCGATGGACACGCGTTCGTGCCAGGGATGTCCGTCAAAGGTCGCGCCGATCATCGCGCCGTACTCGGGCACGGTGTAGAACGTGTCGGTCGCGCTGTGCACGCCCACGAAACCGCCGCCGCTGCGCACGAACTCGAACAGTCCGGCGCGCTGCGCCGCCGACAGCGGCAATTCGCCTGTCGTGTAGAACAGCACGGCTTGGAACTGCGCGAGACTGGCCGCTTCGAAAGCTGCAGCCTCACGCGAGACGACGGCCTGGAACGCACCGCTCCTGCTTCCCAGGTCGACGAGCGCGCGCTCGACGATGGACAACTCGTCCGGTGCCGCCCGGCGCACGACTTCGTGTTCGTAGCCGGCGGACACCGTGTAGACGAGGACGCGCGGAGGATTTGCGCCGTGTGCGTCCGGCGCGGTGGAAGCCACGGACCAGAGCAGCGCGGAAAGAACCTGAAGCATCGCGGATCCGAGGATAGCTGCCGGGCCGACGGCGCGCCTCTGGGCGCGGTTTGCGCCCCTCCAGGCATGAATCGGGACCGTTCGGTCAGTTTTGTGAATCCGCCCCCCCCCCTCAGCCGAATAGGGTCGTGAGCCGTTCCGCGGCCCTCTCTCTCAGTCCCCGCGGTAGGCGGGTGCCACGTGCGCCCAAGGGATTCTCTTCGTGCTGTCTCGTTCCAGTGAATACGCCATTCGCGCGCTGACCTACCTGGCTCAGCGGCCGCAGGTCCAACTCCATCTCGCGCGCGAAATGGCCGAGCAGCTCCACCTGCCCGCGCCGTTCTTGGGCAAGGTCCTCCAACCGCTCGTGACGAAGGGACTGATTCGTAGTCAGCGTGGAAGATCGGGAGGGTTCAGCCTTGCCAAACCGCCGGCGCAGATTCGCCTCCTCGACATCGTCGAAGCTGAGGAGGGTCTCGCGAGCGAGAACAAGTGCCTGCTCGGGCAGCTCGATTGCAGTGACGCGAACGCATGCCCCATGCACGAGTATTGGCAACGCGCAGCGAATGAATTTCGCGACAGGCTCACGCGCACGACGCTTGCTGATCTGCTGCACTTCGCCGCCACGCACCCGAATTGCGCGTACCCGCTGCAGAACCCGGGCAGTTCGTTGTCGGCGCACATTTCCGATACGCGCTCGGCCATGTAGGATGTTCGGCCTCGCACACCGCGCGTGCGAGGGAGAAACCATGTCCGCCAACCTCGATTTTCTGAATGGCCACGACCTGGCGGTGTACTCGTCGCGCACCTGCCCGGATTGCGTTCGCCTCGACAAGTGGATGCAAGAACACGCCGTTGTGCATCGCAAGGTCTACATCGACGACGACGCGGCTGCGGCCGACAAGTTGGAGAGTGAAACCGGCAAGCAGGCCGTGCCGTTCATCCTCCTCGATGGACGCGTCTGGGTGCGCGGGTATCACCGGGAGGAGCGCTCGCGACTCTCCGAGACCTTGCTGCTGTCGGAACTGCGGGCGGCGCTGGGTTCATGACTCCTGCTCGCCTGCTCCGCTCTGCGAATTCACCCTTACGGTTCTGTGAGGAGCGGCGTAATGAGCGATTCCACAGGGACATAACACCACGTTCAGTAGGCATAGCGGAAGCCGTTCCGGTCTGTATCGCGTCGGTAGCGGCTGCTAGCCTTCCGTCTCTCGCAAGGAGTTCTTCATTCCGGGTGAGTCCTCGGTGAGCCTTCCCCTCATGTCCGCCCTGAACGTCCGAGTCCTGATCGTCGACGACGAGCCCGACGTCTGTCAGTACATCTCGGCACTGCTGCACTCCGCGGGCGTCGAGAGCGAGATCGCTCTCGATGGGACAGCAGCGATCGAGAACATCCGCAGTCGTCGCCCCGGCCACTTCGGACTCGTCTTGCTCGACGTCTCGATGCCGCAGCAGAACGGTTGGGAGATGCTCACAGCCCTGCGTGAAGCTGGCGATGAGGTTCCCGTGATCTTCGTTTCGGCACGCGACTCCACCGAGGATCGTGTGCGCGGCCTGCGACTCGGGGCCGACGACTTCGTCGTCAAGCCGTTTTCGTTCGACGAATTGCTGGCCCGCATGGAGGCCGTGCTGCGCCGCCGCCGCTCACTCGCTCCGCTGTGCATCGGTGAGTTGAAGTTGGACATGGCGCGCCGCAAGACCGAGCGCTGCGGCAAGCCCGTCGATCTGTCGCCGCGCGAATTCGACCTGCTCCTCGCGCTGTCGAAATCCCCGGGTGCAACTCTCTCGCGCGCTCAACTGTTGTTCGACGTGTGGGACATGACCTTCGACCCCGGCACGAACCTGCTCGATGTGCACCTGGGCCGTCTGCGCAAGAAGCTCGATCGCTTCGGACGCCCGGCGATCCAGACGATGCGCGGCGAAGGCTATCGCCTCGCCGTCGAGAACCTGCAGTCGTAGCGCTGCGCCCGGTTCATGACCCGGATCCGCCGTTCGTTCCGGCAGCTTCGAATGCGGGGCTGATGGTCCGCAGGCCTCTCGAGCCGGGCACAGGAATTCCTGCACCGGGGAGTGAGTATTCTGCTGCCGCTGGATCGTGAACTCGGTCCCTGGCGCTGCGCGGACGGTGCTTGTGAGGAGACATGAAGCACAGGCCGCACGCGAACTTGTCGCAGAGGCACGCCCCCTCCACGCTTCAAGACCGACACCGGCCCCTCACCACGACGTTTCTAGTCCGACGTCGAACCAAACCGCCGAACGCTTCAGGACCGACATCGAGCACGGGCCTCGACGCTACGGGTCCGACACTGATCCCCGCCCCTCAACGCTTCAAGACCGGCACCGAACACACCCGCCAACGTTTCCAGACCGACACCAAACTCACCCAACCAGTCCCCACCCCATTGTTGACCTCGGGGGAGGCGGTTTGCGCGGTACTCCGCGCGAATCGCCTCTCCCGAGGCCGCGCTGCGAAGCACGCGTCGAATGCCGTTGCTCCCCAGTTTGCCG
>JAEUIA010000082.1 GCA_016795245.1 Planctomycetota bacterium
CGGCAAACTGGGGAGCAACGGCATTCGACGCGTGCTTCGCAGCGCGGCCTCGGGAGAGGCGATTCGCGCGGAGTACCGCGCAAACCGCCTCCCCCGAGGTCAACAATGGGGTGGGGACTGGTTGGGTGAGTTTGGTGTCGGACTGGAAGCGTTGGGGGGTGAGTTCGGTGTCGGTCTGGAAACGTTGGCGGGTGTGTTCGGTGCCGGTCTTGAAGCGTTGAGGGGTGAGTCCGGTGTCGGACTGGAAACGTTGAGGGGTTGGGTTCGGTGTCGGACTTGAAGCGTGGAGAGGCGGGGCTCGGCGTCGGACTGGAAACGTTGCGGGGTTGCGTTCGGCGCCGGACTTGAAACATTGCCGGGTTGCGTTCGGTGCCGGACTTGAAACGCCGATCGGCTGCGTAGGCTGCCGAGATCGAAGCGCCCAGCCGGAGGATTGTCGTCGCTCGCGGAGCGCTCTCGAGTGGGGTTCAGTTTCGACTTCAGTCGCCGTCGAACGTCAGCTTGAGCGTGCGTTCCGCTTGACCGCTCAGGGTCACCGGCTTCTCAACGGCCTTCCCGTCTGCGCGTTCCGCACGCACGCGGTACTTGCCGGCGACGAGCGGGCCCAGGCGCTGTTCGTCGCGCGAAGTCGACGCGCCGCTGAAGCGAGCCTGCAGTTCACGCATGCCCATCATGTTCGCGACTTCGCGGCCGGCGGAATCGACGACGGTCAGGTGTGCGGCGACCGCCTTGTCCGCTTCATCCACGACCTTGACGATGAGGATCGTCGCGCTCGCGAGCGTCACTTTCGCCGTTTTCGTCGCTCCCGCCTCGACGTCGACACGCGTGCTCTCCGCGGACGCACGTCCTTCACCGCGCGCGCTGAAGGTGTACTTGCCCGCGGCGAGCCCGCCGTAGCTCACCGTGCCGTCCGGACCCGTGACGCGCGTCGACAAAATGTCTACGACGTGTCCGTCGCCGTCGCGCGCGAACACGCTGGCCTCGGCGACGGGGCGATCGTCCGCATCGACGACGGTCACGACTACGGTTCCGGGCTTTTCGAGGCGGAAATCGACGTCCTTGCGCCACTCACCGCGGCCCACGCGGATGTTCTTGTTCGTCGCGCGGCCGAAGTCCTTGGACTCTCCGAGCATCCCGCCGAACGGACTGCCGCCGGCGGCGACCGAGTAGACGCCAGGCTGGATCGCGGTCAGGTCGTAGCGGCCGTCCTTGTCCGTCGACGACATCACGAATTGTCCGCCGAAGGTCGATCCGGTCAGGACGCCGGCCTCGCTCGTGAGGCCGATCGCAACGCCCGCAGCCGGTGCACCGTCCGGTCCGATCACGCGCCCGCTGATGCGCGAATCGGGCATCGCGAGGTCCAGCTTGTACTCCTTGACCGTGGGGATGTCGCACGGGAATTCGACGCTGGACTGCTCACCCGGCTTGCTGCTGAAGCGCTGCACCGTCACCGCGTAGTGACCAGGACCGTCGAGGTCCACGGAATAGGAATCATCGTTCCCGATCGTGGCGGTCTTCATTCCGGCCAGCACGTCCTTCGATTCGCCGATGAACACGATCATCGCGCCTGCCATGGTCCCGCCCGCGAGCGTGACGCGGCCGTGGACGTGCACGGGATCGGACGGTGGCGCGCCGAGCACGACGTGCGCGTCCTGACCTTCGACGATCTCGGCGCTCGCCATCTTGAGCTTCGACATGATCGCGCCCGCGTCCATGTTCGCACCGTCCTCGTTCTCGCCCAGAGCACCCGTGCGCATGGCGACGATCTGGTAGCTGCCGGGTTCGAGGTGTTTCAACTCGAAGCGTCCGCTCGAATCGCTGAAGCCCATGGCCTGTTCGTAGGTCGAAGTCAGCGTCGCCTGGATCAGCATCGAGGCCGCCGGTTTGCCGCCGTCGTAGACTTCGCCCGTCAATCGTCCTCCGTCGCGCAGCGTGAGCACGACGCCGCCGATTTCGCCGCCGGCCGTCAAGTCCACCGGCGTGGCGACGCTCTTCGCGTAGTCCTTGGCCGCTGCGAAGAGACTCGTCTGCCCGGGTTTCATCCCGGTCAATTCGAAGGATCCATCCGGATTCGATTCCGCCTTGGGTCGCGGCGTGCCCGCGAATGCGCGCATCCAACCCGGTTCGCCGGTCGCGATTTCGACGGTTGCGCGACCCACGCGCACCCCGCGCTGATCGACGACCGTGCCGCGGACGATCGCGGCCTTCTGCAGCGTGATCACGATCTCCGGATGATCGGTCGCCAGCGGGAGCGCGAGTTCGAATGCGTCCGAGGGCGCGTAGGTCTCGCCTGTCGCGACGAGCTTCCAATCACCGCTGCGCGGCAGCGCGACCAGGAAGTTCCCGTTCTCGTCCTGCACGGATTCGCGCACGGATTCCTGGCCGAGTTCCTTGATGAGGCCCGTGCCCACCGAACGCGCGACGATTTCGTACTCGGTGACGGGTGCGCCCGCCGCATCGACCACGCGGCCGCGCACGACCGTCGCCGGCGCCAGCACGAGTGCGAGTCCCTGCGTGTCCGGCTTGACGTCGTCCTTGCGTGCGCGTTGCAGCAGCTTGCGTTTCTCGCTCGGGTTCAAGTCGGCTGCAGCAGCCGCGCCTCCCTTCAAGGCTTCCGCGGTGACGAGGAACGGGCCGGCGCCTAGACCGCTCACGACGAAATTCCCGCCCGCGTCGGTGACCGTGGAGCCGCGCGCGCCGCGTGCCGCGTTGAGCGCGGTCATGCCGAACATCTGCGCAGGATCGAATTCGACTCGGACATCCACGCCGACAGCCGGACTGCCGTCGCTCCACGACACGACTCCGCTGATCGTGTGACCGAGCCCCAATCGCACGACGAGGTTCTCCAGCGTGGCGCCGTCCGCGACTTCGAGTTCCAGCGGCTTCTCGGCCAGGAGTCCGTTCTTCTCCGCGCTCAGATTGACCTTGCCCACCATCACGGCGGGCAACTCGAACGTGCCGTCGGCGCCGCTCTTGCGCTTGCGCAGCGACATGTTGTCGAACCCAAACCATCGGCCCGGACGCAGGGCGCGCACATCCGCGTCCGCGACCGGAGCGCCGTCGGCATCCACGACTCGGCCGCTCAAGGTCCCGCCGCGCATCAGGCGCAAGTCGACGCGCTGGGTGCGCCCCGCGACCAGTCCTTCGATCGTACTGCGCAGGGCGGGATACGCCTCGGGCGCGAGTTCGAGGTCGTACCTGTTGGCGATCTTGACACCGCGGAAGCTGAACAGGTTCTCGCCCGTCCACGTCTTGCGCTGCGTGTTGTCCGGCCTGGTGCCCAGGGACACCGTGTCCATGGCAGCCGTGATCTCGACTCCGATCGACTCCGTGACCGGTCCGCTGCCTAGAGGACCTTCGATCCGGCCCTCGATGCAGGCGCCGCACTCGGGCGTCATCACAATGGGTGTCGTCGCTTGCGTGTCGATCTCGAGCGGCTCGTCCGTGAACACGTAGCGGCCGCGCGCGTGCAACCACAAATGCCGCGATTTCTCAGGCACACGCGCCGTGAACCTGCCCTCGAGATCGACGCGCGCGCGCGCGAGCATGCGGCCATCGGGCTTCTGCGAGTGTGTTTCACCGTCTTGGATCTCGTCGAACTCGAAGCGCGAGACGGCGCTCGTGAAGACGAACACATCGACTTCGTCGTCGCTGCAGCCGTCGACAGGCTGGACTCGGCCGGAGACTTCGGTCTGGGCGTCGAGGACGTTTGGGAGGCCGCCGGCGCGCGCGACATCGGCGTTCTCGACCGGGTCGAGGACGCTGTCCACAGTTTCGGGCGGGGCAAGCTGCGTCGTCGCGCGGTGCAGAGCTTCCGCTGCGGCACGGTGATCGTCCGGCCCCGAGCTCTGTTTTTTCGAGGCCCACGACCAGAGTACGAGGGAGAGAACGAGTGCGAGCGCCAGCATGACGCCGCCGAGGACGAGTGTACGCATAGGGATTTCCGCGCCGGGGTGGGGGACTGCCCCACGCACCCCGTGCGCGCGATCCTACTCCGTGGGCGCCTGCGAATTCAGCCGACTTGGGGTCTGAATGCCGCGTGCGCTACCTGGGACGGCTCAATCGGGGAACGAGAGCGTCATCTTGCGCTCGGGCTGCCCCGTCAGCGTGACGGTTTTCTCGATCGTCTTGCCGTTGCTCGCCACGGCCTTGACCAGATACTTGCCGGGCGCGAGCGGGCCGATCTTCTGCTCGTTCGAGCCGACTCCGCCGCGTGCGAAGCGGCCCATCATGTCCTGAGCGCTCATGAGGCCGGCCACGTCGCGACCGCCTTCGTCGGTGACGCTGACACTGCTGCGCAGCGGCTGGTCGTTGGTGTCGACCGTCGCGACCGTGAGCAGCGTGCCTTGACCGAGCGTGATCCGCACTGTGGCGGTCCCGCCCGCGCGCACTTCGACCTTGGCCGTCTCGCCCGAAGAGAGCGAGTCCTTGCGCGCGCTGAACGTGTAAGCGCCCGGCGAGAGCCCGGCGTAGCGCGCCTTGCCGTTCACGTCGCTCTGCACCGTCGACATACGGTCGACGGCGCGGCCGGCTTCGTCGCGCGCGAAGATCGAGGCGCCCATGAGTTTTTCGCCGCGATCATCGACGACTTCGACGTCGACGCCGGCCGCATTCTCGAGGCGCACGTCGATGTCCTTGCGCCATTCGCTCTCGGCGAGCTTGATGTCGGCGACGACTTTGCGGCCGTACTTGGCCGTATTCCCGCCGCCGCCGAGGCCGCCGCGGAAACCGCCCATGCCCTGGCCGCCGACGGTCAGCGAGTACGTGCCCGCGCGCAGCGTCTTGACGTCGAAATTGCCGTCGTCGTCGGTCGTGATCTCGGTGAAGCCGCCGCCCATCATCGAACCGCCGACGCTCGAGGTCGCGGGCGTGAGTGAAACGCGCACACCTTTCGCCGCCTCGCCCTCGGGCGTGCGCACACGACCGGAGATGCGCGCGTCAGGGAGCGCGATGTCGATCACGGCTTCCTTGACGGGCTTCACGGTCTCGACGAATTCGATGACGCTCATGCCGGCGCCGTTCGGTCGCACGGTGACGGAGTATTCGCCGGGTTTGTCGAGCGCGAGCGTGTACAGGCCGTCGGCTGCGGTCTGCGCCGTCTTCATGCCGGGTCCGAAGGTGTCACCCGCCCCCATGTAGGTGATGCGCACGCCGCTGACGGGTTCGCCGCCTTGCGTGATCTTGCCGCTGACCGTGACCGGTGCCTCGGGCGGCGCGCCGAGCACGACGCGCGTCTCCTGACCGTCGACGACCTCGGCGTTGGTGCTCTTCATGCTCGAGAACATCGCGCCCATGCCGCCGTCGCCGCCGCCGCGCCCGCTCATGCCGCTGATGGCGCTCATCGAGGGCAGCGCCGTCAACCGCCAGGTCCCCGCCGTGACGTGATCGAAGCGGAAGCGACCGCCGGCATCCGTGCGCGCGGTCAGCGAGGCGAAGTTGCGCATGTCGAACGCGCTGATCGTGCTGCCGGCGCCCGCGCGGCCGTCCTCGTAGTACTCACCGACGATCGAACCGCCGTCGTGCAGCACCAGTTCGACTTCCGAGACCGTCTGTCCGGCGACCAGGTCGACGCCTTTTTCCTCGCTCTTCGCCCACTCGAGCGACTCGGCACCGAGCACGATGCGGCCCGGCTTGAGATCGCTGAGCGTGAAGCGTCCGTCGGCATCCGTGCGCGCTTTCTGCGTATCGCCGCCGCCGCCGCCCATGCCGCGTCCGCCGAACGGATTCGAGTTGCCGTCGATCGTCGCGACCGTGGCGTTGGCGATCGCCGTGCCGCGCGGTGAACGCACGATGCCCTTCACCGTCGCGCCGCGCGTCAGCGTGATAGCGAGCGGGAGCGCGTCGGCCTTCGCGGGGACTTCGACGTCGACCGCGTCCGAATCGACGAAGCCGGGGGCTTCGACCGTGAGCTTGTAGGAGCCTTCGCGCTGGAACGAGAACGCGAACTCGCCCTTCTCGTCGTTCACGTCCTGCGCATTGCGTCCGCCGCCGCCGAACATGAACGCGCCCGGGCCGCCGCCGCCTCCGCCACGACCGCCGCCGCCGCCTTGCGCGCTGACGCGGTAGCTCGTGACCGGTTTGCCGTCCACCGCCGAAGTGACGACTCCGCGCACGACGAGCGGGGGCAAGAGCGTGACCGTCGCGTCGCTCGTGCCGCTCTTGATTCCGCTTTCGCGCGCGCGCCAGTTCGAGCGGCGGCGCACGTCGGCGCCGGCTTGCTCGAGTTGCAACGCTTCCTGCGCCGGTAGCGCTTCCGCTTGCAGGGTGTGATTGCCGCTCGCGAGTCCGCGCAGCACGAAGCGTCCTTCGGCATCCGCGATCGCCTTCGCGTCTTCGCCGCCGCGCCCACCGAACATCGCGGCCATGCCGCCGCCGCGCTGACCGCCGCCGCGCCCGCCGCCGTTGCCGCCGCCGAACCCGCCCTGTCCGCGCTCGGGACTGGCGGTCACCTCGGCGCCGGCGGCCGGCTTGCCGTCCTTCCAACGCACGACGCCCGCGATCGTCTCGCCGCTCGTGAGCTTGAAGTCGATGCCGGTGACCGCGGCGTGGTCGGCGAGTTCGACTTTCTGCGCCTCGGCCGGGACCAGGTCCTTGATCGAGGCCGAAATCTGCACGTCGCCCGGCGTGACCGCGGCCAGTTCGTAGGCGCCGTCCGCTCCGCTCGTCGTGCGGCGCACCGTGCGGTCGCCCATGCCGAAGGGCAGCGGCGAAACGCGCGCCTCGACCGTCGCGCCCGCGACCGGCGCCGACGCCTCGTCGAGCACGCGGCCGCGCACCGTGCCGCCGCGATCGACGCGCAGTGCAACCGCCGTCGCCGTGCCACGCGAAACTTCGTTGACTTCGACTTGCGTGCTCGCGAAGGCCTTGGGTGAGACCTCGAGCGTGTAGCTCGAGCGCGGATCGACCGCCCACATTTCGAAGGTGCCGTTCTTGACCAGCGCGCGGCGCTCGTTGCGGCGGAAGCCGCCCATGAAACGGCCCGGACCGCCGGCGCCGAAGCTCATCATCGAGAGTTGCAGGTGTGCGACGTCGCCGTCGAGCGCGCTGACTTCTGAGGCGTTGCCGGCGGGAAGTTCGACGCGACCCGTGATCCAGCCGCCGCATTCGGCCTGCAGGGCGATGAACGATTTTCCGCCGGAGACGTCGACCGTGAGCGTCTCGCGCGTGAACCACGAACGTCCGGCGAGGATCAAGTGCGCGCGCTTGGCATCTCTGGGCAGGTTCAAGCGGAAGCGTGCGTTGCCGTCGAGCCTCGCGTGCGCGAGGACGAGGGACGAGTTGTCGGCGTCGAGCGTGAGCGTGTCGCCCGCTCCGCGCGGCTGGATCGCGTTCATGAGCGTGTCCACATCACTCGCGCGTGCGAGCGCGTAGACTTCGACCTGGTCGTCGACGCCGCAATCACTCGGCGCGCGCACTTCGCCTTCGAGCACGTTGCTCGTGAGCGACCCGGCGCCGGAATTGGCGACGCTCGCGCGCTCCGGTTTCTGGCCGCCCGCGTCGGGCGCGGTCAAGGTCTCGCTCGAACCGGAGAGCGCGGTCTCACCGCCCGCGTCGGACGTCGCCAACTCGCCGTCACGCGCGGCGCCCTTGTGCTTGCCTTGACCTTGGAACCACAAGAGTCCGGCGACGAGGGTGAGAGCCAGGACGACGAGGAGGGGCAGCAGGATTCGTTTCATACAGGTGGGGGCGTGAAAGCGTGGAGGAGGACGCAGGCGAATTTCGCGCGCGCGCGAGGCAGTATGCAACCGCCCGGGCACCGCGAGTGCCGCGCAGTTTCGCACATCTTGGGTTGGATTCGGTCGGACCGGCCTGCGGGATGCGATTGCGCCCCCCGCGCGGGTCTACGTACAATCTTCGAACGGCGTGCGCCCCCGCGCCCTGCCCATGACCTACCAACGGAGCGACACGGATCCGGCCCAGTCCCACGGTGCCGAGCGGCCCACCCCGTCCGACGAAGCCCTCCGCCGTTGGCTGGCGGGTCCCTACGCGGCATCGCAACGGCGCTTCTCCGAGCGCCGCGAAGCCTTCGCGACGACCTCAGGCGTCGTGGTTCCGCCGCTGTGTGACGCGCCCGGCCTGGGATTCCCGGGCGAGTACCCGTACGTGCGCGGCGTGCGGCCGAGCATGTTCCGCGCGCAGTTCTGGACGATGCGCCAGTACGCGGGGTTCTCGAGCGCGCGCGAGACGAACACGCGCTTCAAGCTGTTGCTGGACAGCGGTCAGACCGGACTGTCGACGGCCTTCGACCTGCCGACGCAGATCGGCTACGACTCCGATCACCCGCTGGCGAAGGCCGAAGTCGGGCGCGTGGGCGTGCCGGTCAACTCCTTGCGCGACGTCGAGCACCTGTTCGCGGGCATTCCGCTCGGCGAAGTATCGACGTCGATGACGATCAACGCGACGGCGGTCGTGCTGCTCGCGCTGTACTGCGTCGCCGCCAAGAAGCAGGGCGTCGAGCGCTCGAAGCTGCGCGGCACGGTGCAGAACGACATCCTCAAGGAGTACGCCGCGCGCGGCAACTACCGCTTCCCGGCCGGCCCGTCGATGCGCTTGACGACCGACTTGATGGCGTTCTGCGCGGCCGAGATCCCGCAGTGGAACACGGTGTCGATCAGCGGCTACCACATCCGCGAAGCGGGCTCGACAGCGGCGCAAGAGTTGGCGTTCACGCTCGGGAACGGGCGCGCCTACGTGCGTGCCGCGCTCGCGGCGGGCCTGGGTGTCGACGATTTCGCGCCGCGCTTGTCGTTCTTCTTCAACGCGCACAACAACCTGTTCGAGGAGGTCGCGAAGTTCCGCGCGGCGCGCCGCATGTGGGCGCGGATCATGCGCGAGGAATTCGGCGCCAAGGACCAGAAGTCGTGGATGATGCGCTTCCACACGCAGACAGCCGGTTCGATGCTCACGAGCCAGCAGCCCGAGAACAACGTCGTGCGCGTGACTTTGCAGGCCTTGGCCGCGGTGTTGGGCGGCACGCAGTCGTTGCACACGAACGGACTGGACGAGGCGCTGTCGTTGCCGACCGAGAAGAGCGCGCGCATCGCGCTGCGCACGCAGCAGATCATCGCCAACGAATCGGGCGTGTGCGACACGGTCGACCCGCTGGGCGGAGCACCCTTCATCGAATACCTGACCGACGAGCTCGAAGCGCGCGCTTTGGCCCTGATGGCCGAGGTCGATCGGCGCGGCGGACCGGTCGCGGCGATCGAATCGGGCTTCGTGCAGCGCGAGATCCAAAAGAGCGCGATGGCCTGGCTGCGCGCCGTCGAATCGGATCAAGAGACGATCGTGGGCGTGAACAGTTACGTAGTCGAGGAGGATCCGCCCGAGATCTTCCGCGCCGACGACGACAGCAAGCGCGAAGTGCTCGCCGACCTCGCCGCCGTGCGCCGGGAGCGCGATCCCGCCGCCGTCGAAGCGAGCCTGCGCGAACTCGATCGCGCCGCCGCTGGGACCGACAACGTGATGCCGCACATCGTCGCGGCGGTCGAGCGCTACGCGACTCTGGGCGAGATCTGCGGCCTCTTCGAAAAACGCTTCGGCAAGTACAAGCCTCCGGAGGTGCTGTAGATGAGTACGACCACACCGCGCGCGTTGGAAGGCATCGTCCAAGGCCTGCACCACGTCGCGATCGCCGTGCGCGATCTGGACGAGGCGCGCAAGGCGTACGAAGGTGCGCTGGGGTTGGCCGCGAGCGAGCCGGAGTTCGTGCCTGATCAGAAGGTGCGCGTGCTCGTGCTGTACGCCGGCACGCAACGCATCGAACTGGTCGAACCCGCGAGCCCCGATTCGCCGATCACGAGATTCCTCGAAACGCGCGGACCCGGAATCCACCACATCGCGTGGAAAGTCGCCGATTGCGCGCGCGCGATCGCCGCGGCGAAGCAGAAGGGCCTGCGCATGATCGACGACGCGCCGCGCCCCGGTTCGCACCACACGACGATCGCGTTCGTGCATCCGAAAGCGACCGGCGGTGTGCTGATGGAACTCGTCGAGGACCCGCCGCACAAATGAGCCGAACCGATCCGAACTGCCCGACGTGTCGCGAGCGCATGGTCGAGGGTTTCGTCCTCGACCTCGGGCACGGCAATGCGCGCAAGCCCACGAAGTGGGTCGAAGGCGTGCCCGAGTTCTCGTTCTGGACGGGCATCAAGATCAAAGGCAAGACGCAGCACGTGATTCGGTCTTTTCGCTGCCCGCGCTGCGGCCTGCTCGCCGAGTACGCCAAGGAATCGTGATTCAACCATGTCGAAAACAGCACCGAAGAAATCCGAGCCGATGACGAACGCCCCCGAAGAATCACAGCTCGAACGCCTGCACCGCATGCGTGAACTCGCGCTGCAAGGCGGCGGCCCCGAGCGCATCGCCGCTCAACACAAGAAGGGCAAGCTGACGGCGCGCGAGCGCATCGACTTCCTGGTCGACGAAGGCTCGTTCATCGAACTCGATCGCTTCGTCACGCACCGCTGCACCGATTTCGGCATGGCGGAGCAGCAGATCCTCGGCGACGGCGTCGTCACCGGTCACGCGTTGATCGACGGGCGCCCGGTGTACCTGTTCGCGCAGGACTTCACCGTGTTCGGCGGTTCGCTGTCGGAGACGCACGCCGAGAAGATCTGCAAGATCATGGACCTCGCGCTGAAAGTCGGCGTGCCGGTGATCGGCTTGAACGATTCGGGCGGCGCGCGCATCCAAGAAGGCGTGTCGTCGATGGGCGGCTACGCCGAGATCTTCTGGCGCAACACGCGCGCCTCGGGCGTCATTCCGCAGATCAGCGCGATCATGGGACCGTGCGCGGGCGGAGCCGTGTACTCGCCGGCGATCACGGACTTCATCTGCATGGTCGACACGACGTCGTACATGCACATCACCGGTCCCGACGTCGTGAAATCGGTGACGCACGAGGTCGTGACCAGCGAAGATCTGGGCGGCAGCACGGTGCATTCGGCGCGCTCGGGCGTCGCGCATTTCACGAGCCCCGACGACCGCAGTTTGATGCAGCTCCTGCGCAAGCTGATGTCGTACCTGCCGTTGAACAACGCCGAGGACGCGCCGTTCGTGCCCACCGACGATCCCAGCGATCGCATGGACCTCGAACTCGACTCGATCGTGCCGCTCGACACGCAGAAGCCGTACGACATGAAGCGCATCGTCGAGAAGGTCGTCGACCTGGACTCGTGGTTCGAAGTGCAGCCTGATTTCGCGCAGAACCTGATCGTCGGCTTCGCGCGCCTGGGCGGCCGTGTGATCGGCGTCGTCGCCAATCAACCGGCAGTGCTCGCGGGTTGCTTGGATATCGACGCGTCGACGAAAGGCGCGCGCTTCATCCGCTTCTGCGACGCGTTCAACATCCCGATCGTGACCTTCGAAGACGTGCCCGGCTTCCTGCCCGGCACGGCGCAGGAGTACGGCGGCATCATCCGTCACGGCGCCAAGATGCTGTACGCCTACTGCGAAGCGACGGTGCCGAAGATGACGGTCATCACGCGCAAGGCCTACGGCGGCGCCTACGACGTCATGGGCAGCAAGCACGTCCGTGCCGACGTGAACCTGGCCTGGCCGACGGCGCTCGTCGCCGTGATGGGGGCGGCCGGTGCCGCGAAGATCATCCACAAGCGCGAGATCGACAAGGCCGCCGATCCCAAGGCCATGGAGGCCCAGAAGACGGCCGAGTACGAGCACACGTTCAACAATCCCTACAAGGCGGCCGCGCGCGGTTTCATCGACGACGTGATCGAGTCCAGCCGCACGCGCCCGATGCTGATTCGCACGCTCGAGCTGTTGAAGACCAAGCACGAAGATCGCCCTGTGCGCAAGCACGGGAACATTCCGCTCTGAGTCCGGCTCCCGAGCTCATCCGGCCCTGATTGCGCGAGCGACGCTCTTCACGCTCACCATGAAAAGCTAGCTATGAAAGCTGGAATTTCATGGGCGCAGCCGGTCTCGAAGGCGCGAGAGTCAGGGATCCAGCGCCCGCGCCGGGCGCAGGCCGATGTCCTGGCCGATCGCAGTGGCTTCGCGCTGGGAGCGCGCCGACACGCGCACCCACTTTGGGATCGTGAGGAAGGAGCCGCCGCGCACGGACTTCTTCAGCTGGAGCTGAGCGCGGATCTCGCCGTCGCCGTCGCGCGGTCGCGTCGCGTCGTCCTTGTCGGCGTACCAGTCGCGGCACCATTCGGAGACGTTGCCGAGCACGTTGAAGAGCCCGAAACCGTTGGCTTTGAACGCGTCGACCTTGATGTGGCCTGCGAAACCGTCGTCGGGCTGCGAGAGTTTCTCGAGCCGCATGGCGCGCTCGAGCGTGCGGTCGCCGAAGTTGACCTCGGCGTGCACGTCCAGGAAATCGTCGCTCGTGAGGTAGCGCAGCTCGGTGCCGCCGCGCGCGGCGTGCTCCCACTGCACTTCGGTCGGCAATACGAGTCCGATCTGGGCCAGCACCCGAGTGCAGGTCACCCAATCGACGTCCTCGACGGGATTGGCGCGTGAAGCACGCGGAGTGAAGCGGCTTTGCCTGCCGACGAAGACCTTGCTCGGCTGTTCGTCGGCGACCCACAACCACTGACCCTGCGTCATCTCGTACTTCGACACGAAGTAGGGATCGAGTCGCGCGGAGCGCAGTTCGCGCAGGTCGGCGCTCGCGCCGGCCGCGAGCGGCAACGCCTCCGTGACCTCGGCCTCCGAGTCGAAGCGCGGTCGGGTCGCATCGTCACTCTGTGCACCGATGGTCACTGTCCCACCGGGGATCAGGACCAGCACCATCCCTGTGTTCGCGTCCATGATCCAGTTGCCCTGACCATCCGCCACCGGGCGTTCGCCCGAGAGCACGTGCCAGAACTCCCACAGTCCGCTGTCGCGATTGCGGCCGAGAGGAACGAGGCCGATCTGCGGCGTGATCTTCAAGCCCGCGTAGCGCGGGCATTGACTCGCATCGGCGATCGAGGCCACGGCGGCGCTCCAATTCGACGCCTCGTCCTCGAGCGTGCGCCGCCGCAAGTCGCGCGCGAGTTGCGCGTGTCGTTCGACCCGCGGAGTCACCCGTTCCAGCGCGTACAAATTGCGCAGCAGCTGATGGCCCTCGTCGGCTTGCGTCTGCAGCTCGCGATCCGTGAAGCGCAACACGGGCTCTGGGTCCAGCCGGGCTTCGAGCTCCGCCAGTTTCGCGCGGCGCCAGCGCAGTTCCTCGGGGTGGATCAGTAGTGCCGCTTGACGCGCGGCCTCTTCGTCGGGCGTGAGCTGCTTGGACGGCGGCGCCTTGGCCTTCTCGAGATCTTGCTCCTGATTCTCGATGATCGAACGCGCCGTCTCGACGAGGCGCACGGCATTGACGTCCAGCGGTCGCTCCGTCGTCGAGTCCGCGCGCAGCGCACGCTCGGCCTGTTCCGCCGCACGCGTCGCGAGGGTCTGAGTCAAGCGCCTGGAGCGCGTCAGCCAATCGTCGTAGTCCGCGAGGCTCGCGGGGTGGATCGGGCCGAGTTGATCGACGCGCGCGAGCAGGCTCGACGACTCGCCCACGTCCGCGCGCAATTCAGATTCGCGCGCGCGCGCGTGCTCGGAGGCGGCGACCGTGAAACCGGCGGCACTGATCACGACGAACAACGCGAGCAGCGACACGGCCACGGCCTTGTTGCGACCGACCCACTTCTTGAGTTCGTGCCAGGGACCCGTGCGGTGCGCCTTGACGACGCGCAGCTCCAAATAGGCGCGCAGGTCTTCGGCCAACTCCGACATGGTGGCGTAGCGCTCGTGCAGTTCGCGCGCCATGGCCTTTTCGCAGATCGACACGAGTTCGGGCGCGACGCCGCGCGCGAGTTCCGCCACGCGCTGGGGCGGACCGCGGTGGAGCGCGACCCACACCGCGCGGTTGTCGATGCGCTTTCCGGGTTCGCTGTAAGGCGCGCGCCCGGTCAACACCGTGTAGAGAATCGCACCGACGGAGTAGATATCGCTCTGCGGGTTCAGGACCGCGCTCGCTCCCACCGCCTGTTCGGGCGACATGAACGTCGGCGTGCCCACGACGCGGTCGTTCTCGGTCACGAACGGCGAACTCGACCCCGAAGACGATCCGCCGCTGCGTGCGCTGTGCAGCGCCGAACTCCCGTCTTCAGGCACGGGCAACGCGTGATCAGGCCGCGCGAGCAGGCGCGCGAGGCCCCAGTCCATCACGTACACCTCGCCGTGATCGCCGAGCATGATGTTCGACGGTTTCAAATCGCGGTGCAACACGCCGCGCTCGTGCGCGTAGCCCATCGCTTCGCACACGCGCAAGAGCACGTGCAAGACGCGCGTCGTGGACCAGCCGTCGGTGCCGTTGCGCGCCAGCTCGAGCACACCCTCCAGCGTGCGCCCGCGCACGAGCTTCATCGTGAAATAGAACTGGCCCTCGGCGTCGAGGCCCATCTCGTGCACGGGCACGATTCCGGGGTGATCGAGTTGCCCGGCTACCTGGGCCTCTTCGACGAAGCGCGCGGTGTGCATCGTCGGCGTGCTCGGATCAGCGGGCGGAGCCAGGCCATCGCACTGCATCACCTTCATCGCCAGGTCGCGGTGCAAATCCTCGTCGCGCACGCGCAAGACACGGCCCATGCCGCCGCGCCCGACTTCCTCGTGCACCGTGTAGCGCTCGAACGCGCCGCGTCGCGCCGACAGCCGCTGGACCAGATCGGCCCATTCGGCGTGCGCCCAATCGGTGCTGTTCGGCCCTGTGGAGGGCCTGTTCTCGCCGAGGGACATGCGCGGTTGCTTTGGAGTGTGAGCGAGTTAGTGCGGGGAGTTCGGCCCCGGTGTAGGAGTCGGTGTCACGATCGTCGTCGGAACGAAATCGACGTCGGCCGGTGGGGGACTATCCAACCACTTCGACGCCGAGAGTACGCGAATTTCGGGCACGGTCACGCCGCTGTCGGTCACGCTGAAGCCGTTCTTGCGCAGGGCTTCATCGATCAAGGCCTGGGTCGCATCGGGGTGCTGTTCGAGCAGCGTGCTGAAGCCCGCGGCGACGAACGGCGCAGCGAACGACGATCCGGAACCGAGCGAGTACACCATGCGATTGGTCGGCGGCCCGAGTTCGACGTTGAGGAACGCACCTTGAGCGCACAGGTCCAACATGGGCCCCCAGTTCGAGAGCCGCGAGCGGATGAGCGGCGTCCCGCCGATTCCGCCGCGCGAAGAGCCGACCGTGACGGCCGTGCTCAGACAACTCGGGTAGAAGACCTCGCCTTCGTAGAGCGCTTCGTTGCCCGCCGCGATGACGACCGGAATCTGGTAGGCCGCGAGCAGATTGATGTGGTCGCGGAGCGCGGGCTTCAACACGGCGCAGCCGACGTAGATCGGCTCGGTGTCGCAGTCGCAATCGAATCTGGACGCCATGTCCTTGTCACCCAGGCTCACGCAGACGGCCGCGATGTTGCCGTGCGCGCCTGTGGCCTGAAACATCAAGACCTGCTGAAGCGCATTGGCCAGGAATTCCGTACTCGAGGTTTCGTACTTTCCGAACACGTCCAGGCCCACGATGCGCGCGTTGGGATTCCCGGCCGCGACGATGAGCGCGACCTTCGTTCCGTGCGAGACCGCAGCATTCGGGAGATCGACCGGCGCAGGGCTCAACGGCACGTCCACCGCCGGACCGATCACGACCGTCTGAAGCGCCTGGACGCGCCCGTGCAAGGCGCTCAACTTCTCGTCGATGCGATCGTCGATGACGACGACGGTCGAACTTTCCGCCGGCGCGGGAAAGCCGTCCAATTCCAGGTGTCGACTCGCTTCTTCCAGCGAAACTTCGAGCAGTGCCGGAGGCGCGCACTGAGCCTTCAGCGCATCCACGACTTCGATCGAAATCCTGAAAGGACGACCCGTGGACAGTGCCGATACCCTGCCGACCCAGTCCTGCAAGCGTCCGATGTCGGCCGAGTCCAGGTCCAACGCGATGTAGGGCGCGAAGCGGAACAAGGTCACGTTCAAGTTGGCGTTCGCGCGCAGTTGCGCCAGCAACAACTGTTGGGCCTTGGAGATCTGCTGGATTCGCTCGCTTCCGTCCGGAGGGAGAATCGTGCTGCGCTTCGCGCGCGAGTCGTAGCTCGGTGCCGTGATCGGAGGCACCAGACCTTCGAGTCGGATCATCACGCGCAATTTGCCTTCAGCACGTATGCGACGCGCGACGTCGGCCAGTTGTCGGACCTCGTTCGGAACCGCAACCGGAGCCACGATCGGCCTGGGCCCGCGGCCGGGCCGATCGACGGGGTCGGCCCTTCTGTCCGGTCGGTCAGGTGCTGTCGGGGCAACCGGCGCGGCGCCGCCGTGCACCGTGCCGTCGGGTTGACAGGAACAGCCCGCGCTTGCGAGCCCCACGAGGACGAGGAGCGCGAGCCAGGCCCAACTTTCCGATCCTCGCGGAGCGCCGCGCATGATCACTTCACCGTCCGCGTCAATGTGTAGGTGAACTCGATGCCGTAGTTCTTACCGGAGACCAGGATGCGCTCCTTGTTCGCGGCCGGCGGGCGCACAGTGGTCTTCGTGGGCTCGACGAGGGGGAGCAGTGCGTTGTAAGTCCCCAGTGTCGGGACGATCATCGGGCCCTCCCGGTCCGTTCCATTGTAGGTCTCGATCGTGACCTCGTTGCGCGCCGGGTCGTAGATGAACGTGGCCGTGTTGACCACACCCTTCAGGAGCGGAATCTCATGCGTTCCGTCCGGGAAGCCGAGCACGAGCACCTCGTCGGCCGGAGCCCACATCTCGAACAGCATGCCCTTCTGACCCGACGGCGCCTCGTGCCAGTAGACCTGCACCTCAGGGCGATTGTCCGGGCGGATGTCGAGGTCGCAGTCGGTGAAATCCTGGCCGCGCACCGTACCGGATTGGGGCGTGAGGCAAGCGACGGCTGCGAGTACGAAAGAACCCAGAGCGAGCATGGACTTGGCGAGCATGTGACTCCTCGAGAGTGGAAGGGGACGGTGTGATATCTCGCAGTCTTTGCGCGCGCGACGTCGGGCCTTACAGGCAAAAACGCGAGAGCCGCCGCGCGGGAATGCGCTCTCCCTCAAGGGCGTGCGCGGCGAGCACTATCAGTCTCCGGGCGCTGCCCGGGTTTGGCAAGTAGGGCCCTCCAGCGCTCCAGGGGCACGTTCGGGGCCCTTTCCTGTGGCTCCGATGCGCCGCGGCTGGTCTCATGGCGCCCCATGTTCAGCCGCATCCTCATCGCCAACCGCGGCGAAATCGCCCTGCGCGTGATCCGCACCGCCCGCGAAATGGACATCGAGACCGTCGCGGTGTTCTCCGACTGGGACGCGCGCGCGTTGCACACCCGCATGGCGCACATCGCCGTGCCTTTGCACGGCAACCTGCCCAGCCAGAGCTATCTCGTCACTGAAAAGATCCTCGCCGCCGCCAAGCAGACCGGTGCCGAGGCGATCCACCCGGGCTACGGCTTCCTGTCCGAGAACGCGAACTTCGCGCGCGCCGTGCGCGACGCCGGGCTCGTGTGGATAGGCCCGCCCCCCGAGGCGATCGAGGCGATGGGGGACAAGATCAAATCGCGCCGCGCGATGAAGGCCGCCGGCGTGCCGGTCGTGCCGGGTCTGGTCGATCCGCTCGACGATGCGGCGGCAGCGCGCAAGGCGGCCGAGGGCATCGGCTATCCGATCGCGCTCAAGGCGGCTGCGGGGGGGGGCGGAAAGGGCATTCGCATCGTGCGCGAAGCGAAAGAGATGGAGAGCGCCTTCCGCACGGCTTCAGGCGAAGCCAAGAGTTCGTTCGGCGACGGGCGTATCTACATGGAGCGCTACCTCGACAAGCCGCGCCACATCGAAGTGCAATTGCTGTTCGATCACCAGGGCAACGGCGTGCACTACGGTGTGCGCGAATGCTCGATCCAGCGCCGCCACCAGAAACTGATCGAGGAATGTCCGTCGGTCGTCATCGACGACGCGACGCGCGACAAGATGGGCGCGGTTGCGCTCAAGGCCGGCGCCGCCGTCGGGTACCAGAACGCAGGCACGGTCGAGTTCCTGTGGTCGAACGGCGAGTTCTACTTCCTGGAGATGAACACCCGCCTCCAGGTCGAGCACCCGGTGACGGAGATGGTCACCGGCACCGACCTCGTGCGCGAACAGATCCGCGTCGCGAGCGGCGAGAAGCTCGGCTACGGACAAGACGCGGTGCGTTGGAACGGCTGGGCGATCGAAGTGCGCATCAACGCCGAGGACACCGCCAACAAGTTCCTGCCCTCGACCGGCACGATCCACAATCTGCGCATGCCGGGTGGGCCTTTCGTGCGCCTCGACCTCGGGATGTACCGCGGCATGGAGGTCGGCGTGAACTACGACCCGATGCTCGGCAAGCTGATCGTGTGGGGCCGGACGCGCGCGGAAGCGATTGCGCGCATGATCCGCGCCTTGCAGGAGATGAATGTCGGCGGTGTACGCACGAGCGCACCGGCGGCGTTGTCGGTGTTGGAAGACGCGCGCTTCAAGCAGGGCGATTTCGACACGCATTTCCTCGAGAGCCTGAACCTCGACAAAGAGAACCAGGAACTGGAGTCGATCGTCGCCGCGGCGGCTGCGATCTTCCGCCATCACAAGGCGCGCCGGCGCGCGCTCGCGCCCGAGTCCGGCAACCGCGAGGGCTGGCTGGATCGTTCGCGCCGGTCGCTGGCGTCGCACGCGCAGCGCTCGGCCGAGGGGCCCGCCCCGCACCAGGGAGGCGGCGCGTGAAGTACTACGTCTCCGTCAACGGCCGCACCCGCATCGTCCACCTGATCGAGCGCAACAACAAACTGGTCGTGCACGTCGACGATCAACCGTTCGACGCCAGCTACCAGGAAGTCGATTCACTCGGCCAGGTCGTGATCATCCACGACGGGAAGAGCTACGGCTTGTCGATGGCCGGCGATCCGAACCAGGTCGAAGTCACGCTCGCCGGGCATTTCTACGACGTGCGGATCGAGGACGAGCGCGAACGCGCCGCGCACGCCGCCGAACGCGCCGGCGGCAGGTCCAACGGTCTGGTGATCAGCGTGATGCCCGGCGTCGTCGTCGACCTCATGGTCAAGCCCGGTGATCGAATCGAAAAAGGGCAGGCATTGTTGATCCTGTCGGCGATGAAGATGCAGAACGAAATCGGGGCACCCGTCGCGGGGATCGTCAAGGAACTGCACGTCGCCGCCGATCAAGCCGTCGCGGCGGGCGCGAAGCTCGTGACGATCACGCCCAACCCGGACTGATCACTTCACGGCGTCCAATTCGACGCGCGTCTGTTCGAGCCGTTTCTGGCCGTCGTCGTCCTTGAACTTCTTCGCCAGCACGAGCGCCGCGTCACAGGCGACCTTGGCGCGCGCGGTGCGGCCCAGCTTCTGACACATCGTCGTCATCGTCTGGAGCGCAATGTACTCGTCGCCTTGCAGGCCGAGGTCGTGGTAGATCGTGCGCGCGACGGACGCGGCTTCGAGTGCCTTGTCGTGCGCACCCAGCGCCGCCTGCGCCGCCGCGATCGCGTCGAAACCCATTGCGGTTCCCCACCAATCGCCGAGGGGACGCGCCAGTTGCAAACACTCGTTGCCGGCCGCGAGCGCCTGGTCCGCTGCCTTGGCGTCGAGCGCCTTCTGCGCGCGACCGAACGCCGCCTGGCCGGCGCGAAACTGCTTGCGCTCAGCGTCGTTCCAGCCGACGAACGACGACGCGTAGTCGAGGATCATGGGATGGCCGCCGGCCTCGGCAGCGATCTCTGCACCCCACATGGCGCGGTCGAGCATCTCGGTGATCTTCCGCAAGTCGGGGTAAGCGGATTTCTCGCGCACTTTGAGGCTACCTTCCAGGTCAGCGTCGATCGTACCCAGCACGGCTGAGGGGTTGGCACGCCAGAGGGCCAGACACGCGGCGCGATCTTGCTTGCCGGCGAGTTCGACGAATTGTTGGCGCACGGTCTTGGCGTCGGTCATGGGTGTGACGGCGGGAGCAATCGTGACGAGCAGAGCAGTGAGAAACATAGGTGCACTCGTAGGGGGGCTGAGGACGTTGTTCGCGCAGGCCACGATATCCGGCATACTGCGCGCCGACCATGGAACTTGCGCGACAGGTGCTCGATTGGGTGGCGATCCCGTCCGTGACGGGAAATGAAGGCGATTACGGCGACGCGATCGCGCGACGCTGCACCGCATTGGGACTGGCCGTGGAGCGCCAACAGCTGGCGCCCGGTCGCTTCAACGTGCTGGCGCGCGGTGCGCGGCCGCAGGTGCTCGTGTGCACACACCTCGACACTGTCCCGGGCGAGGTTGCGATCCGCGCCGATCGCGAGGCGATTCACGGTCGCGGCGCGTGCGACGCGAAAGGTCCGGCGGCGGCGATGTTGGCGGCGGTAGAGAAGCTCCTGTCCGAGGGTGAAGACCGCGTCGGTTGCCTGTTCACCGTCGGAGAGGAAACTGACAGCGCCGGCGCGACGCTCGCGAACGCGCGCCTCGCCGAGCCCTGGGATCCGCGCTTCGTCATCGTGGGCGAGCCGACCGACAATCGCTTCGTGCGCGCGGGCAAGGGCATCTACAAAGCGCGACTCGTGGCGCACGGCACTGCGGGTCACAGCTCGCAGAGCGTCGGGCCCTCGGCCGTGCACGAGCTGGTGAGCTGCGCGCATCGCCTGCTGGCAAGCCAGTGGGGCGAACATCCGGTGCTGGGGCCGGGGACTTTGAACATCGGCACGATCTCGGGCGGCAGTGCTGCAAACGTCGTGGCCGAGCGCGCCGAGTGCGAAGTGCTCGTGCGCGCCGTCGACGACATCGCGCGCATCGAGGAGCGCGTCGAGCGCTGTCTCTCGCCGCACGTGCGCGTCGAAAAACTGCACAAGGGCTACGGTCCGATCGAGTTCGAACTGCCTGCGGGGACAGAGGGCATCACGGTCGCGTTCGGTACGGACGTGCCGTACATGCCGCGTTTCGGTCGGCCGCTCTTGTACGGGCCGGGCTCGATCCTCGACGCGCACACCGATCACGAGAAGGTCGCGGTGCGCTCGCTCTTGCGTGCAGCGGCCGAATACGAGAAGACCTTGCGCGAGTTGCTCGCGCGCATCGAGAACTGAACATGAGCGAACTCCAAGGCGAAGCGTTGCTGGACGCGCTCGAGGCCGGAACCGTGCGCGTCGCCGAGCGCGGCGCGGACGGACGCTGGCTGGTGAATGCCTGGGTCAAGGAAGCGATCCTGCGCATTTTTCGCGAAAGTCCGGTCGTCGCCGCGCACGTCGAAGCGACGATCCTCGTCAACGCCGGCGCGACACCGTTTCGCGACAAGGCGCCGCTCACCATCCGCCGCTTCCGCGAACACGACGGCGTGCGCGTCGTGCCTGGCGGCTCGTCGATCCGGCGCGGGGCGCACGTCGCGAAGAACGTGGTGTGCATGCCGCCGATGTACGTGAACATCGGCGCCTGGATCGGCGAAGGCACGATGATCGACAGCCACGCGCTGGTCGGGTCGTGTGCTCAGGTCGGTGCCCGGGTGCACGTGTCCGCCGCCGCGCAGATCGGCGGCGTACTCGAGCCCGCCAACGCGCGGCCCGTGATCGTCGAGGATGATTGCTTCATCGGCGGCAACTGCGGCCTCTACGAAGGCGTGCTTCTGCGCTCCGGAGTCGTGCTCGCCTCCGGCACGATCCTCTCGTCGGGCACGGTCGTGTACGACCTCGTCAACCACGTCGAGTTGCGCGGCACGCGCGAAGCTCCGCTCGAGATTCCCGCACGCGCCGTCGTCGTGCCCGGTGCACGGCCGGCTGCGGGTGCGTGGGCCAATGAGCGCGGACTGTCGGTGCACTGCGCGTTGATCGTGAAGTACCGCGACGAAAAAACCGACCGCGCGACGGCGCTCGAACAGGCCTTGCGCTGAACCGGACATGGTCGTCGACTGCTTGGAGTCGCACGTCCCCTCGAGGGCCTTGAGTCGCCCTCCTTCTCCGCATCACACAGTACACCCGCTTGAAGGCGTATCGCGATTGACCCGAGAGGGCGCATGTGCGAACGTGCGGGATCATTCCAACAGCACGGGTGCGGTGCATTCCACTGCAGGTAACAGGATGGTCGGGCCGCCATCCCAGCCGTCTTGCGCGGTGATCGCGACCATTCCATGAAGCAGCCCAGCGAAACCGATCCTCTCTCGTCCACGCCTCCCGAGGCGTGGGATCCCCTGGTGCGTTTCGCGGAGCGTGCCCGGAAACCCGTCGATCGCTTCCTGCACATCGAAGCCGCGAGCGGCATCCTGCTCCTGATCGCGGCCGCAGTCGCGCTCCTGTGGGTGAACTCGCCCTTTGGAGCGAGCTACACTGCGCTGTGGGAGACGCCGCTTGGGATCAAGATCGGCGAGTTCACGTTCGAACGCTCGCTCGTCTGGTTCGTCAACGACGGGTTGATGGTGATCTTCTTCTTCGTCGTCGGGCTCGAGATCCGGCGCGAGATCCACGCCGGCGAACTCTCGGAATTGCGTCGCGCAGCGCTGCCGCTCTTCGCCGCGCTCGGCGGGGTACTGTTGCCTGCAGGCCTCTATCTGGCGCTAGCGGGAGCGCCCGAAACGCGCTCCGGATGGGGCGTGCCGATGGCGACCGACATCGCCTTCGCGGTCGGCATCCTCACGCTGCTCGGGAAGCGTGTCCCGCCGGCCATGCGCGTCTTGCTGCTGGCGGTCGCGGTCATCGACGATCTGTGCGCGATCATCGTCATCGCCGTCTTCTATTCGTCGGGCATCTCCATGGCAGGACTCGCCGTCGGAGCCCTCGGATACGCCGGAGTGATCGCGATGCAGCGTTTCGGCGTGCGCTCGAAGCTCGCGTACGTCGCGCCTACATTCGTGGCCTGGGCCGGCATCTACGCGGCGGGCATCCATCCGACGATCGCCGGCGTCATCGTCGGCTTGCTCACGCCGGTGCGAGCGTGGCTCGGAACAGAGGGCTTCCAGATCGCCGCGCGCAAGCAACTCGATCGGCTGTCGGGAACGCCGGATGAGGAACTTTCCTCCTACAAAGTCGCCGGCATCTTGCAGCGCGTCGACGCGTCGCGCCGGGAGGTGCTGTCGCCCTCCGCGGAGTTGATCCACACGCTGCACCCGTGGGTGGCCTTCGGCATCATGCCGATCTTCGCGCTGGCCAATTCCGGAGTGTCGCTCGCGGGCGGAGCCTTCGACGTATCCGCTTGGAACATCATCAGCGGCGTCACGGTCGGACTCGTCTTGGGCAAGACCATCGGCGTGCTCCTTGCTTCCTGGCTGACGTTGAAGCTCGGCATCTGCGTACTGCCGCGCGGCATGGGCCTGCGGCACCTGCTCGTCCTCGGGATCGTGGCCGGTGTCGGATTCACGATGGCGATCTTCATCGCGCAACTCGCCTTCCAGGACGAGCAACTGCTGTCCGCGGCGAAGCTCGGCGTGCTGGTCGCGAGCGGTGCTGCTGCAGTCATCGGCCTGATCGTCGGATGTTTGATCCTCAAGCCGGTCGATGTTCCGGGTGCGGCCAAGACCGGCCACGAAGCGGAGAGCTCGACCGAGGTGTGACGAGCGCGCGGGGGATGGTCCTGCGGCGGCGCGCCTAGGGCTGGGAGCCCTACGAAAACACGGCTGAATCCAGGTCGATTCAGGCGTGTTTCTTGCTGTCGGCGCCGGTGTAGATCCCGTGCCGCGCGACCAGACATCAGCTGCTCATCAGATGTCGAAGCGATCCAGGTTCATGACCTTGTTCCAGGCGCTCACGAAGTCCTGGACGAACTTCTGCTGCGAATCGCCGGAGGCATAGACCTCTGCGATGGCGCGCAGTTGTGAGTGCGAACCGAAGACGAGGTCCACGGAAGTGGCGGTCCATTTGATCTCGCCCGTCTTGCGGTCCCGGCCTTCGAAGAGCTGCTCGCCCGCGGCGGATTTCTGCCACTGCGTGCCCATGTCCAAGAGGTTCACGAAGAAGTCGTTGGTCAACGTCCCCGGTCGCTGCGTGAAGACGCCGCGTGGCGAGTTCCCGTGGTTCGCGTTCAAGGCCCGCAGGCCGCCGACCAGCACCGTCATCTCCGGCGCAGTCAGCGAGAGCAGGTTCGCGCGATCGACCAGCAGTTCCTCCGCTCGCCGATCCTGTCCGTCGCCGAGGTAGTTGCGGAACCCGTCCGCGGTCGGCTCGAGCACGGCGAACGACTCCACGTCGGTCTGCGCTTGCGCAGCGTCCGTGCGACCGGGCGTGAAGGGGACTTGCACCTCATGTCCGCCCTTCTTCGCGGCGGCCTCGACCGCTGCGCAACCGCCCAGGACGATGACGTCCGCGAGCGAGACCTTCTTCCCACCGGATTGCGCGGCGTTGAAATCCGTCTGGACCTTCTCCAAGGCCTTGAGCACGAGCGCGAGTTCGCGAGGGTTGTTGACCTTCCAGTTCGCCTGCGGCGCGAGACGGATGCGCGCACCGTTGGCGCCGCCGCGCTTGTCGCTGTCGCGGAAGGTCGAGGCCGAGGCCCAGGCGGTCGAGACCAGTTGGGGAACGGTGAGCCCCGAGTCGAGGATCTTGCGCTTGAGCGCGCCGATGTCCTGCGCGTCGATCAGCTTGTGATCGACCTTGGGCACCGGATCTTGCCACAGTTGCGGCGGTGCGACTTCAGGGCCGAGCAAACGCGCGACAGGGCCCATGTCGCGGTGCGTCAGCTTGTACCAGGCCTGCGCGAACGCCTTGGCGAACTCGTCGGGGTTCTCGTGGAAGCGCTTCGAGATCGGCCCGTAGATCGGATCCATCCGCAGCGCGAGGTCCGTCGTCAACATGATCGGCTTGTTCATCTTCCCCGGAACGTGGGCGTCCGGCACGTTCGCCGGTCCGTCCTTGGGCGTCCACTGGTGTGCACCGGCCGGGCTCTTGGTCAGTTCCCACTCGTAGCGGTACAGGTTGTTGAGGAAGCCGTTCGACCAACGCGTCGGCGTGGAAGTCCAGGCGCCCTCGAGTCCGCTGGTGATCGTGTCGGCGCCCTTGCCTTTGCCGAAGGAGTTCCTCCAGCCGAGGCCCTGTTCTTCGAGGCCCGCGCCTTCAGGCTCCGGACCGACGTGGCCTTCTGGTTTCGCTGCACCGTGCACCTTGCCGAGCGTGTGTCCGCCGGCGATGAGCGCGACGGTCTCCTCGTCGTTCATCGCCATGCGCGCGAAGGTCTCGCGGATGTCCTTGGCGGCGGCGAGCGGATCCGGCTTGCCGTTCGGACCCTCCGGGTTCACGTAGATCAGGCCCATCTGCACGGCGGCGAGCGGGCCTTTGAGCTTGCGGTCGCCGGAGTAGCGCTCGTCACCCAACCACTTGCCCTCGGAGCCCCAATTGACGTCGGTCTGCGGTTCCCAGACGTCGGCGCGACCGCCGGCGAAACCGAAGGTCTCGAGTCCCATCGACTCGAGCGCGCAATTGCCGGCGAGGACCATCAAGTCCGCCCACGAGATTTTCTGACCGTACTTCTGCTTGATCGGCCACAGCAGTCGCCGCGCCTTGTCGAGATTGGCGTTGTCGGGCCAGCTGTTGAGCGGTGCGAAGCGTTGCGTGCCGTCGGATGCGCCACCGCGACCATCGGCGACGCGGTACGTGCCTGCACTGTGCCACGCCATGCGGATGAAGAGCGGCCCGTAGTTGCCCCAGTCGGCGGGCCACCAGTCTTGCGACGTCGTCATCAACTGCACGAGGTCCTTCTTCAGCGCCTTGAGATCGAGCTTCTTGAACTCCTCGGCGTAGTCGAAGTTGTCGCCCATCGGATTGCTCTTGGACGAGTTCTGGTGCAGGACTTGCAGATCCAGGTAATTCGGCCACCAGTCCCGATTCGACATGCCCCCTGACGGCGCATGCACGTTCGGTTTGTCCGTTGCTGTTTGCTTGTTACCGGCTTCCATGGTTTCTCCCTGTGTATCGAGTCTGGGGTCTGCTTGAGCGGATGAATGCGGGCTGACGCACAGCGCAGCGCAGATGGTCAGTGCGCAAGCGATGCTAGTTGTAGAGGTCATGACGGCTCCTTGGATGGGGTTTCAAGAATTGGCGCCGGCGCAGAAGCTGGCCAGGCGGAGGGCGGGCGTTGGTGAGATCCGGCGGCATCTGCGCTGTGCGACCGATTCCCGTGTGATCTGTGGGGGACACGCAGGCGGCGAAACGTCAGGGCTCGCTGATTCATGCAACCAGTGTTGTCCAGCGACGCCGCTGCCTCCAATCGCAAGTCGTGATGCTCGTCATAGGGAAGTCCTATGCAGGGGCTGAAGCTGTACTTCGGCCACAACGTAAATCATCCAAGCGCTTCCTCACGCCATGCTTTTCGGATCTCGCCTTCAGTGCTGGCCGTGTGACGCGCATGGCGGCGTGGTCTGCGCACTGAAGTGGATTGGACCTGCGCACTTCGCCGTAGAGTCGTGCGCAGCCCTGGGTCAGAGGCTGAGAGTACTGCATGCCCGCTATGCAACGTCACCGCGCGCTGATCGCCGTCAAAGTGCTGCACACCGTGGCCTGGGCCTTCTTCGCCGGCTGCATCGTCGCGATTCCGTGGACCTCGTGGCGCGGCGAACACGCAACCGCCGCGTGGCTCATCGCCGTGGTCGCCGTCGAAGTCGTCGTCTTGCTCTTCAATCACCAAAGATGTCCGCTGACGGCCGTAGCGGCGCGCTACACGGCAGATCGTCAGGCGAATTTCGACATCTACTTGCCGCTGTGGTTGGCGAGGCGCAACCAGATGGTGTTCGGGTGGCTCTTCGTGCTCGGCGTCCTCTTCGCCGCAGTGCATTGGGCGATCACGGGGTGAGTGCGCGGTGCGTGCGCGCTAGACTGCACGGTGAATGAAGGTGTGCATCATCGGCGCCTCCGGCAAGCTCGGTCGCTACATGATCCGACATGCGCTGGACCGCGGTTACGAGGTGGTGGGTGTGTGCCGCGAGCGCAGCGTCGAGAAGCTCGCCGATGTTCGCGACCGCATCACGATCGTTCCGGGCGCGACGGACGACCGCGACGTCATCCGACGCGCCGTCGCGGGTTGCGACGGCGTCCTGACCGTGCTCGTGCCGTGGGGCGTGCGCCAGTACTCGTCCGGGACCGCGCAAGCCGTGCTCGACCTGGCGCAACCTGGCGCTCGGCTCGTGTTTTCATGCGGTTGGCACATCACGCGCGACGGACAGGACGTGTATTCGCGCACGTTTCTGGTGCTCGTGGCGGTCTTCGGCCGGCTGGCCAGATTGCTGCGCTTCGCCGAATTGGACGATCAGGTCGAAGCCTGCAATCGCATCTTCGCGAG
The DNA here is from genome assembly GCA_016795245.1 of Planctomycetota bacterium. Taxonomy (GTDB): domain Bacteria; phylum Planctomycetota; class UBA1135; order UBA1135; genus JAEUIA01. Next base: position 27,218 of record JAEUIA010000082.1, read on the forward strand.
CAAGACACGCTGGACCGTCGTGCGCGGGAGCGACCTCGAAGAAGGCGAGAGTCAGGGCCTGCCCGTGTGGAGCCGGCACGTAGGCGACCCGGTGTTGGCGAGCAATCGCACGCGCCGCGTCGACTTCGCGCTGTTCATGGTCGCGGCTCTCACGAACGACGCCCTGATTCACGAAGCCCCCGCCATCGTCGGTTGCCGCACGCCGTCCGCGCTGGCGCATGTTGGCGGTGCGTCATTGGGCGGGGGACCGTGATGCACTCACTGATGGCGCACCGGTGCATCGAACGTTCTCATGCGGCGATCGACTGCGGCGCAAGCGCGGAACTCGCGTGCGATGTCGCGCTCGTAGCTTGACGCGATCCGTGGGTGTCCGGCCACGCGCTGCGATCAGGCCGCAGCCAGGCACTTTCCGGTCGCGTGCGGACTTGCATCGTTTTCTCACGAACCGGCGCTCGAATATGTCCCGAATCAAGATTCAGGCAGCGAGCGGTTGAGTCCACGGCCCGCTAGAATCCACTGTGAAGGCTTCGAACCGCCCCGGCACACCCGCGATGCATGCGCGAATCTACCTTGGGATCGTAGTGCTCGGATCGATCGGCGTGTGGGGCTGGTGTGCGGCGCGCACTTCGCGCACTGTGGAATCCAAGCCTGATTCGATCGCTGTCGTGGATGGAACCGCAACCGCGGCCGATCTGATCGAGCCGTCCCGCACGAATGTCTCATCAGATCGCGAAGCGGCACTTGCGCCGCCCGCGACAGTCCGCGTGCGTGGGCGAGTCGTTGACGTCGCGGGACTGCCCGTGACCGAAGGCACGATCTGCACGCTGCGCTTGGGGCTGGACGACGGCACCACGCAGGTGCTGCCGCAGCTGACGGACGTGCGGTTGGACTCCGCCGGCGAGGGGCGCTTCGAGATCGAACTCACGGAAGCCTGCGAACTCAGCCTCATCAGCGCACTCCCTTTCCGGCGCACGCTTGTCAGCGCGCTCGTGCAGTCGCTCGCTCGTGCGTCGGGCGAGTACGAGATCATCGTCGGCGACTGCGTCGAGTTGCGCGGCATCGTGACCGACGAGGAAGACCGACCCGTGACGTGGATGTACGTGCGTGAGCAGTTGCCGGAGGCTTGGTTGAATCGAGTTCGAGGCGCCGATCCGACGCGCCGGCGTTGGAGATTCTCGCGCGAGCCGTCCGAGACGGATTCCACGGGGAAGTTTTCGTACACCGCAGTGTGGGTGCCCGGCGCCGTGCTCGAAGTGGTCGACGAGGAATTCTCGGCGGCTTCAATCGCTCTTCCGGAGCGAGACCGCACGGATCTGCGCTTCGTCATCCCCAGCGAAAAGGTGTCGGGGGTGCTCGTGCGAAGTGACGGGACTCCAGTCTACGGCGCGGTCATCTTCGACGGGCCGAAGGACGTGACGACCGACGAGCACGGGCGCTTCGCGCTGGCGCCGCGCTCACGCATCGGGGCGAGCGAGTCGCTGCGGTTGCAAGATGGGACGGGAAAGGCCGTCAAGTTCGTGAACTTTGGAGCACGCTGGCGAGGCCGTGATCCGTCGCGCGAATTCCGCATCGTTTGCGACGGCGTGCCGCACGCGATCCACGGAGAGTTGCGGACCGCACACGGTGAGCCGGCGGTCGGATGGTCGGTCGATGTGACGCAGTGGCCGGAGCCGACTGCGGATGCCGACCATTTCGTCGAACTCCATCCCAGCGGAGCGCAGTCGGACGCGGCTGGGAGATTCGTGCTGAAGGGCCTCGAGTTGGGGGATCACACGCTCTTCATAGGATCGCCCGACGCGCAGATTGGATGGAGACGCTCCGGCATCGCCAGCGGAGAAGCTGTGACGATCCTCCACATCCCCGCCGACGCCGTCGTGCCGCTCTTGCGAGGTCGTGTCGTCACGGACGACGGAACACCTGTCGCCGGCGTGCGTGTGTGCCTCGACACTCGCGATTGGGGCGGGGACGTCATCACGGTCGGGAAGAAGATCGCGACCACGGACGGCGACGGTCGGTTCGAGGCGCGCGCTGTGTCGCGCACCGAGACATGGGTGCAAGTTCTAGTGGACGACGGCCTTTTTCAGGAGGGCCGAAGGAAGTCGCTCGTCGTCGAACCCGGCGACCGGACGACGATCCGCGTCGGCCGGGCTGCGCGGGTCGTGTTCGAACGCCGGCGCTTCGACCCCGAAGGCAACTTCATCGTCGTCTTCGACGCGCAGGATCGAGTGATGGAGTGCCGCCAAAGGGTGGGTTCCTTGGACTCGCCCTCGTTTGGGAGCGACCTCAGCACGCAACTCTGGATCCGAGGCGATCGAGTCGGTGAGTTCACCGTCGGCGCGCACGCACATCACATCTCGATCTACTCGGAAGGAGGCGAGGTCGCGCGCGTGCCGGTCCACTTACAGCCCGGAATCCTTAATCACGTCGTCTGGGCGCAGTGACTCAGCTCAAGGCCCCCAGGTCACCGACAATCCCTGCGACAAGTTGTACGTCGCGGGCGTGCAGAAGCTGACCGCATCGCGATACCAGACCTGGTAGTGGCGCACGTCTCCGTTCGCGATCGGCGCGCCGGCGATGTGAATCGGATTCGGCGTCAAGCCGCCGGGGTACGAAGCCGTGCTGCCCGTCGGGAACACGACGCCGAGGCGCACGATGCCGACCGCGGCGCACAGCTGACCGTCGCCGAATGCGATCGGGCTCGCGGAGAGACCTGTGCCTTGGAAGAAGAGCCCCGGTCCGGGGATGTTCGTCGCCGTCAACACGAGCGTGTCCGTGCCGGCGGAGGCTCCGGGATTGCCGGTCGCGGTCAAACGCGTGCCGGACGCAAAGCTCGAATTCGCGCAGCCGTTGCCGGCGCTGCCGAAGTTGCCGCACGGACAGGCGGCGCCTGTGCCGTCGCCCAGGCAGAACGGCGCGCTGGAGGCTCCCGTGAAGACGAGTTGGAACGCGTTGACGGCGCCGCTGGCAGTCAGGCCTTCGACTTGCACCAGGATCTGTCCGCCCATGACGTTCACGTGGTGCAGCGCGTAGGTCGTGCCCAGTACGTGCGGTGACCCGGTCCAGAATCCGCCGACGTTTTGTGCGGGATCCGGCGAACCGGCGACGGCGACGCGCGTCAAAACACCGTTGTTCTCAGGCGCCCAGGCGTAGGTGTACAGCGTGTAGTTGCCGTCCTGCAGACCATTGAAGGTCCAACTCCACGGTCCGCCGATCACCGGGAGCGATTGGATGTCGACCATCAAGTTGTAGTCGTCGCCGGTCAGCGTGCTCGGGAAGTGATTGTAGGAGCTGGACTGTGTGCTCGTGGTCGTGACGCTCGTCGGTGCGCCGTTCAGGTCGGCGAGCGTCCCGGAGAAAGGCGAGGGCAGGGAATTCCACACTCCCGGCTGCGCGGCGGCACCGGCGTAGGAACTCACGGGCACCGGGAAGATGATCAGGTTCGAGCCCACGTCGATGTTGAAGGACTGGGCGGCGGCGGTAGATGAGAGCAGGGCGAGGAGGATGAGAGTGCGCATCATGGATCGAGGATAGCGCACATCGGAGAAGACGGAGTGGAGAAATGGGGCGAGGGACAGGACTCGCTGCACTCGAGTTGTGGGGTCGCCCCTACGCTGCTGGATCCGGCAAATGTGCCGGATCGGTTGCTGGACCCGGCCACTGTGCCAGGTCGGTCAGTACATCTTCGGATGACCGTTGATGATGGTCAGCGCTTCTTCGCAGTTGAACCCGACGAGCTGTGCGTACTCACGAATCGACGGGAAGCGCGGCTTGTTGAATTCCTCGGCGAGCTTCACGCCCTCGGCGCGCGTGATGTGTCCCTCGCGGATGCGGTTCGAGATCATGACCTCGTCCTCCGACCAGCCGCAGATCGTCGCGTAGATGTAGTTGTAGAACGCAGCCGAGCCGTCGCCGATGCGCCACGTGCTCTTCGTGTCGGTCGCGACTTCCCAGTCGTACTCGCGGCGAATCGTGCCGACGATCTCCTCTTCGACCCACGGCAAGTAGTGGAACAGGTACAGGAAGTCGTCCTTGACGACGAACGTGCACCAGAACGCGTACAGCGTGTCCCAGAAACTCTCGTTCAAATAGCGCGGGTTCTTCAGGTAGTTCCAGCCGTAGTACGCGAGCAGCGCGATCTCGTTGCGGAACGACAAACCCGTCAACGTCATGCCGTGGTCGTCTTCGTCGATGCCGCACAACCCGGTCTTGTAGGGCGTGTCCTCGATCATGTTGCCGGTCGAGAAGATCACGAGCTTGATACCGGTCTCTTTGCGCAATTGTCGCGCGTGGCTGTAGAACTCCTTGTCGCCCGCCGTGAACAGCGTGACCATGCCGAGCTCGGGCTTCTTCAGCCACGCTTCGACGTTCTTGCGGATGTAACGGCGCTTCGCCTGGATGTCCGCGCTGCGCAAGATGTGCTCGACGCCCAGCTTGCCGCAGATGCGCGCCTGGTTGCGGCGCGCGAGGTCGGTGACCATGCCCCAGTCGTACGTGAATGCGACCGGGTTCATCTTCAACTCGGTCTTGACGTAGTGCAGACCGTAGCTCGAATCGCGGCCACCTGAGAACGCGACGATCACGTCGGGGCTGCCGTCCTTGCTGCGGTAGGGTTCGACGAACTCCTCGAGCGCGCGCCGTCCTTTGGGTTTGATCGTCTTCCAGCGGCGGCAGTAGCTGCACACCATCTGCTCGTCGAACTTCACGAAAGGGTAGGTCTCGGGCAGCAGGCATTTGGTGCAGCGCTTCAAGTCGCGCGGCGAGCGCGTGTGCAGCACGATCTTGGCCGGTTGCGGGCGCTCGTGCGTCGTGACGCGCACCTCGGCCTCGGATCCTTGCGGCACGCACGCGAATTCTTGTTGGGAGAGATCGCGGAACGACAGAAGCATGGCGCCGAAGGCCGGGATCTGTCGGATCTTCAGCGGGCCGAACTTGCGCTCCAGATCCAAGCGGTCGCACAGGCTGGCCAGGATGAAGCGCTCCGATGCGAACGCGAAGAAGGTGCGCTGCTCGTCGGCGATGTAGTGCAGCGATCCGGTGTTCGTCGCCAGCAAGAGGTCGTCGAGCTTGTCGAACACGAACGCGATCGAAGCGGCGCCCTTGATCTCCTTGTACGCCTGCTGCGTCGCCCAGGTGAGGTCGCCCTTGTCGTCGAAGTGCTTGCGCAGGATGTTGACCAGCACCTCGGTGTCGACGTCGCTCTTGCGCTTCGACGGACCGAACTTCGACCACAAGTCGGCGTCGTTGACGATGATGCCGTTGTGGATGCCGACCGTGCCGTTCGCGATCACCGGCTGGTTGTTGTCCTCGTTCGACTGAAAACCGTTCGTCACGAGCCGCGTGTGGCCCGTCATCGCCAGGCCGATCGGCGCGGCGCCGGACTTGTTGTTGTCGAACAGTGCCTGGGCGCGTTCCATCAAGCGGTGGAAGGGCTCCGACGCGAGGAAGCGATCGACACTGCCGGCTTGCTTCAACACGTCGATCGTCTCGCCGTTCACGACCGTCAGGCCTGCTGCCTCGCTGCCGCGCGTCTGTGAAAAGCGGTAGAGCTTCACCATCACGTCGGCGGCGTAGTCCGCCGAGACCGACGCGTTCTTGCCGAACACGACTCCAAAGATTCCGCACATGGGGACTAGCGCGCCTTCCCGGTGCCGTCTTCGCGACGGATCGCGGTGGTCAAGGGGGTCTTCGGCACGGCGGCGATGTCGAGCACGATCGCTTGCAAGAGCAGCTGCACCCCCAGGATTATCGGCATGGCGGCCAACATGACGACTCCGGCCGACGCGTACTCACCGCGCGTGTAGAACCACGCGTACTCGTAGATGCCGAAGGCCAGGCCGAACACGAGCAGCGGAAAGCCCGTCAGCACGAACACCGATACGGCCGAAAAATCGTGCACGAAGTAGCGCCAGAACAGGCGGCGCATGAACCCGTACAGCAGCTTGGGCGGGAACTCGATCAGCACGCGGTGCGGTTTGAGCGAACTGTGCTCCTCGCCGTACTTCGCGGTCATGGGCACATCGAGCACGACGGCGCGTTGGATGCCTAGCTCGATCAGGAAGCCGCTCTCGAAGAAGTACCGCTTGGGCAGGCGCTGCACGTCGAAGCGTTCGAGCACGCGCGTGCGCACCGCGACGAAGCCGTTGGCCGGGTCGAAGATGTTCCAGTAGCCCGACGCCATCTTCACCAGGAACGTGAGCCCGGCGTTTCCGATCATGCGTACCACCGGCATCTCACCCAGCGAGCGCAAGCTGGAGTAGCGATTGCACTTGGTCACGTCGGCGCGACCGTCGACGAGCGGCTCGACGAGCGCGCGCAGGTAGGACGCGTCCATCTGGTCGTCGCCGTCCATCTTCACGACGACGTCGAGTCCGCGCTTCAGTGCTTCCGCGAAACCGGTCTGCATCGCGCCGCCGACGCCCTGGTTCTGGGGGTGACGCAACAGCGTGACACGCGGGTGATTCAGGGCCGTGACGCGCGCCGCACTGTCGTCCGGGCTGGCGTCGTCGACGACGATGATGGCTTCGACCCAGGCCGGAATCCCGCGGATGACCTTCTCGATCTGCGGCGCGACGCGGTAGCAGGGGATCACGACGCCTATGCGCGCGCCGGACGCTTCGATCGTCGTCGTCGCGCTGGGCGCGAGTTCAGTCCCGCGCTCGGTGCGCTGAGGCGGACGCGGCAGGATGTCGGGGTCGGGGCTCATGAGGTCGGGCGTGCTCACGCCGAACCCCGCTTCATCGACGCGAACCTGTCAGCGGGTTGAGTCGCGAGACGGTAGCCACGAAAAGCGTTCAAGGTCCCACCGCAAAGGCCACGCGACTGTCCGGAGCCATCCACTTCTCCGGCGGCAGGCCGAACAGGGACAGGATCGTCGGGGCGATGTCCGTGACACGGATTACATGGTCGTTGGCCCGCACGCGCGCGCCCTTGCAGTACGAGAGGAGCCAGCCCGAGTCCTTGTGGTGCGCCGTCGATTGATCGTTGGTCGGGTGCTCGTGGATGTGCCGGGCCATGTCCGCGCTGAATTGCGGCAGGTCGCGGTGACGCAGGGTGAAGGTCTCGTCGGTGCGGGCGCGTTTCGGCATGTTCAGTTCGCAGAACACTTGCGCCCCGCGTCGCTGCACCGTGAAGAACGGCTCGGTGTCGTGCACGTACAGCCCCGAGAGCTTTCGCTCGGCGTCGATCGCGGCGGCTTCGTCGGCCAGGTTCACCGTGACGTCGGGATTCATCTGGTGCAGCACTTCGTGCGGCGGCAGTCCGATCGCGGCGAACAACTCGCCCTCGTTCACGAGGCGCACGACCGGATTGTGGATTTCGCTCGCGGGGTCGAACGGGCGCAGGCCCAAACCCGTGCCGACGAGCACGACGGTCTTGTCGTCGACGCGATCGAGCACCTCGCCCAGGAACTGGTCGCTGTAGATGAAGCTCTTCTCGATCCACTTCGAGAAGCGCTTCTCGTAGGCCTCGCGCTCGGGCACGGTCTTGAAGAAGCGCTTGTCGGTCGCCGACAGCACGGCTTCGAAACGCTGCGGTTCCGCCGCGCGCCAGTAGCGGTGCTGCATGTACGCCGTGTGGTTCATGTGCACGCTGGCGTAGCTCGGGCGGAAGCGGTCGTACAGGGCGAAGAACGCGTCGCGCGTCAGATAGCTGTGCAGCATCGCGCGCTCAGGCACGGCCGACGGACCGCGCATCACTTCGGACGGCACCTGTCCGAGGGTCTTGAGCACGGTCTTCGTGCGCACCCCGCTGCGCCGGGTGCGCAGGAGGAGCTTGACCGCCGTCGCGGCCTTCATGCTGAAGCTCTCGGAGTAGTTGCGCGCGCTGAAGACGCAGAATTCCTGCAGTGCGCGCGCTTCCTCTGGGAAGCAATCCGGCGTGTTCGCGAGCGACTCAGGCACGTAGTACGCACCCGCGCCGTTCGTGCGCGGCGGGTAGCTCATCAAGCTGCCCAAGACGCCGGTCGAGATGCCGTGCGCGTCGAGTACGTCCCAGACGCATTTGCCCTGGATCGCGCTCGTATCCTGGCCGAAGCCGACGATGCCGTGCTGCGCGGGCGTGAGTCCGGTGTAGATCGAAGGCCAGACGATCCACGGGCTGATCGTGCGCCACGCCTTGTCCTCCGCGGCATCCCAACCCGGAATGCGCGTGCGCATCAGCGCGCCGCCCTCGATCATGCGTTGGAAGTTGGGAAGCTTGCCTTCGGCCACGAAGGCCTCGAGGAAATGCTTCTCGGCCTCGTTCCATTCGAAGAACAGGACGGACAGCGCGGGCTTCGCCGAGGCTTGGATCATGAAGAAGGACGCGTGGAACCGTTCGAGCAGAAAAAGTATAGACGTGCGGGCGACACCTCACAACCATGCCTCAGGCGCGGTCGGGACGCCTGATTTCGGCCGATTTTCCACTCCAGGATGAACGGATCCCGCACCCGACTGCTCGCGCCCTGCCTGCTGATTCTCGTGATCGCAGGCGGCCTGTTCTTGCGCCTGCACGGAATCGGATTTCTGTTGCCGGGACAGTCCGAGCCCGACGGCGTCGTGTACAGCGCGCAAGTCAAGGCGTTTCAGCAAGGGTTCATCGAGGACGAGACCAAGAATCTCTACGCGTTCTACCCGCACCTGGTCTCGCGTCTCGCCGCGGGAATCGCGGCGCCGCTCGTAGAGACCACGCCGGCGACCGACCTGGCGGAGCACGTCGCGCGCGCCGCGGAGCCGCGCCGTCGCATCCGCATCGCGGTGGCCTTGTTGTCGCTGCTCGCGATCCCGGCCGTCTGGTTGCTCACGCGCCGCTGCGTGGATCCGCCCTTCGACCTCATCGCGGCGGTGTTCATGGCGGCGAGCTTCTTCACGCTCTGGTTCGCACAGCAAGCGCGACCGCACGCGGCGCTGTCCGCGCTCCTCTGTCTGGGGGTGCTCGCCGCGTTGCACGTGCGCGCGGTGGGCGGATGGAAGGCGTTCGTCTGCGCCGGCCTCGCGGCGGGGCTTGCGATAGGCACGCTGCAGAGCGGCACGGCCGTCCTGCCGGCGCTGGCCCTGGCGGTCGTGTTGCGCGCCGCGGCGCGCGAAGAGAGCTGGAGACGCCTGGCGGTGGGCGCGTCGATCGCCCTCGCGATCATCGCCGTCACGTTCATCCTCTACTACCCGTTCGTGTTCACGGCCGGCGAGAGAGGCGACATCGGAACGAGTGAGTCGACGCTGCGCCTGTCGGGCCACCTCGTCGACTTGAAGCTCTTCAACGGTGGAGGCTTCGCGACCGTCGGGCGCAGTCTGTGGGAGTACGATCCGCTCTTGTGCGCGCTCGCGGTGTGCGGGATCTTGTTCGGCCTTCACGCCCTGGCGACGCGCAATTCGCCGCTCTCGCGCACGCAGCGCGACTCGTTGTGGATCGTGCTGGCCTTCGTCGTGCCCTACACGGTCGTGATCGGTCTGTACGCGCGCACCTACCAGCGCTTCGCCCTGCCGCTCGTGCCCTTCGAATGCGCGCTCGCGGCCTACGCGCTCTGCCGTGTCGTGGGTCTAGCCGCCGCACTGGGCTGTCTGGCGCGGCGCTTCGCGGAACTGGCCGTCGTGCTGCTCGTCGCTTTCCAGGTCTTCGGCGCCTGGCGGCTCGTCGACGCGCGCGCCCAGCCCAGCACGATCGACGAGACCGCACGTTGGATCGAACGGAATGTCGCGCCCGACGCGCGCATTTCGTTCTTGCCCATGATGGAACTCCCGCTCCTGTACACGCCCGCGGCGCTCCAAGCGAGCGCCTACGCGCAGTACGACGTGAGCTTCCTGTGGTTTCGTTATCTGCATGCGCTCGGTCCGCAGGCCTTCGTGGGGCGTACGTGGGACTTACGCGCGCTCGCGCTCGTCACGCCTGAACTGCGCGAGTCGGCGCGCGCGGATCCGGATGCGTTCTTGCGCGCGCAGGACGCCGACTACTTTGTGATTCCCGTGTCAGGCGACACGCGGCGAGCACTGCTCGTGGGGCTGCGCGAAGCCGCCGCAAGGATCGGGACGCGCGTGGCGCGCATCTCGCCTGACGGGACGGACGAAGGCGAGGACCTGCTCTTCTCGTATCAGGACGACGACGTCGAGCGCACGACGCCGTGGTTCGCGCGCGGTCTGCGTGCGCGCTGCACGGGGCCGATCGTGGAGATCTATTCGCTGCGCTGAACGCGTTTCAGATCCAGACACCCACGCGTCGTTTGACCATGAGCTTCAGGAACACGACCGAAGCGCCCATGGAGATCGCCGTCGCCGCGGCAGCGCCGTTCAGACCGAAGAGCGGGATCAAGATCCAGTTTCCGATTACGTTCACGATCACGATCAGGATCATCAGCAGCGTGTGCCACCCGGGCTGGTTGGCCATCAACAGAGTCTGTCCGAACGGGATGTAGCCGGACGCGACGACGATGCCCGCCATCAGCAGGCCGAAAGGCATCCAGCTCTCCTCGAACGCCGGCTTGTTGGTCAGGATCGACAGCGCGACCGGGTAGAGCAGCACGGCGATGACCGCGACGGCGGCGAGGCCGGCGTAGGTCCACTTGCGTCCCTTGTTCACGACACTCTTCAGCGTGACGAAGTCGCGCCTGGCCAACAGGCGTGCGAGCACCGGGTTGTAGTTGTTCTGCAACACGATCAGGAGCTGGAACACACCTTCGGCGATCATCGCGGCGAACGTGTAGACGCCGACGAGCTTGTCGCTCAGGAACACGCCGATCATCCAGATGTCGACCTTGGCGTTCAGTTCCAGCAAGACGCCGGACAGGACGCTCTTCATGCCGTAGGCGACATGGTCACGCACGGCGCGGCTCAACTCGCACGGCCGGCTCCAGTCGATCGCCCTGCCGACATCGACGGCGAGCACGAGGAAGAGGAAAGCCTCGGCCGCGCTGAACACGTACGCGAGTCGCGCGCCCGGCATCTCCAGCCGCATCGCGACGAGCAGCGCGATCAGGATTCCGAGGTAGCGCGTGGACGTGAAGATCGCGAAGGCGCGCATGCGACCCAGGCCGTTCGTCACCGACATCAAGACCTTGTTGATCGCAAAGAAAAACAGGCCCGGCGCAGACCACGCGATCGCCTCGGCGACCGCCGGGCTGTCGAGCATCGCTCCCAGCGGATCGCGTGCGAACCAGTACGCCGCCGTCACCAGCGACGCGAGCAAAGTTGTCGGCAGCAGGCAGGCCCAGACGACGCGCGAGACGTGCGCGCGATCCAACGGCTGCTCCGCGATCGCGCGCAGTGCCGACAAATTGATGCCGCCGACCGCTGCTTGCGAGAAAAAGATGTATGCCGCCAGTGCCTGGTTGAACACACCTAGCGTCGCCGCATCCCAGTGCAGGCCGATCAGGACGTTGAGCGCGATACCTGAAACGCCCAAGACGGCGAGGCTCGCGAAATTCCACGCCACGTCGGAGCGGAACTTGTTCGGCGACCCGTCTGTGGGCTCGCTGCTCATGCTCCGTGGAATGTGCGCTCGTCGCGCGCCAGCTCGCGCAGTAGAGCGCAAGGCTCAAAGCGTTCCGGCCCGCCCGCGCGCGCCGCCACGTCACTTTGACGGCTGATCTCTTCCAGCTTCGCGACGATGTTGCGCGCGCCCAGCGTGTCGGCCCAGGCCAGCAAACCGCCGCGGAAGGGCGCGAAGCCCATGCCGAACACGGTTGCGAGATCCAGGTCGCGCGCGGAAGCCACCACGTTCTCTTCCAGCGCGCGCGCAGCTTCCGCCAGCATCGCGAACACGGCCCGCTCGGCGATCTGCTCGTCGGTCATGACCGGGCAGCGCGCTTCACCGGCCGGATCGATCTGCGCGAGATCCGCAGCGAGTCGCGGTTTGGCCTTGCGGTCGCGCGTGTGTTCGTAGAAGCCGCGACCGGTCTTCTTGCCCAGGCGCTTCTCGGCCACGAGCGGATTCAGCACCGCGCTCGGTGTCATGCGCGCACCGTACGCCGCGTGCAGCGACTGCGCCGCGTGCTGCGCGATGTCGAAGCCGACCTCGTCGAGCAAAGCCAGCGGCCCCATCGGCATCCCGAACTCGAGCAGGGCGCGGTCCAGTCGTCCGGCTTCGATGCCGCCGGCGAACAGGCGCAGACTCTCGTCGAGGTACGGACCGAGCAGGCGATTCACCAGGAACCCGGCGCAGTCCTTGGTGACGACAGGCGTCTTGCCGAGCGCGAGGGCGAACGCCGCGCAACGCGCGATCGTCTCAGGGCTCGTGCGCGCGCCGCGCACGATCTCGACCAGCGGCATGCGCTTGACCGGATTGAAGAAGTGCAATCCCACGACGCGTTCGGGGTGCGGGATGTCGGCCGCGATCGCATCGACCGAAAGCGAGGAGGTGTTGGTCGCCAGGATCGCGTCGTCGGCCATCTGCCGCGCGAGTGCCTGAAAGACACTGCGCTTCACGTCCAGGCGCTCGGCCACGGCTTCGATCACGAGCTCGCAGCGCGCGAACCCAATGAGCTCCCTCGTCGTGTCGAGCTGGTCGATGGCGCGCTCGGCCTGGTTCTTTTCGAGCTTGCGGCGTTTCAAGCGTTCGGCGACATCGGCGCGATGCTCGATGAGCGCCGTATCCAGCGCCGCCGGCACGATGTCGAACAAGCGCGTCCACGCGCCGCGCTCGGCCGCGGAACTCGCGATGGCGCGTCCCATGACGCCCGCGCCGAGCACACCGACCTGCGCTGCGACCGGTGCACTCTTGCCGTCCGGCAGGAGTTTCAGCTTCTTGGCCGACTCCGACAGGCCGAAGATTCGAATCAGATTCTTCGCCACCGGACCGGTGGCGAGGTCGACGACCGCTTCGCGCTCGGCGGTGAAGCTCGCGCGCGTGCTCGTGCGCGCGGCGCGGGCGGCGATGTCGATCGCACGCAGCGGCGCCGGATATTTCCCGAGTGTGCGCGCCATCACCTGCTCCTTGGCCTTGCTGGCGATCACCGCGGCAGCCAACGGATTCTGGTCGACGAAGAGCGTCGCGAGTCCGCGCGAGCGGCGCGGCAGGCGCATGCGCCCCAGCGCGACTTCGCCGGCGATGCGCAACAGGTCCTCGGGCGCGCACAGGCGATCGACCAGACCCTTCTTCAGCGCCTCGCGCGCCGGGTAGAGCTTGCCCGTCAGGATCGCTTCCAAGGCGCGCGGCAGACCGATGCGCCGCGGCAGGCGCGTCGTGCCGCCCCAACCGGGCACGATGCCGAGTTGTGTCTCGGGCAGTCCGATGCGCGATTCCTTCGTGTCGCACAGGATCACGAACGAGCAGGCGAGCGCCAATTCGCACGCGCCGCCCGGCGCCGCGCCGCCGATCGCGGCGACGCTCGTGAATCCCGGGCGCGTCGCGCCGATCACGTCGATGCGCTCGAACAGGTTCTGTCCGATCTCGACGACGCGCGCGACCGATTCGCGGTCGGTGAGAGCCGCGATGGCGTCGATGTCGGCGCCGGCGGCGAAGGTGCGCGTGTCACGGCCGGTGATGACGAGGCCCTTGATGCTCGTGTCGCGCTCGATCTCGATCAGCGCGAGATCCAGATCGCGCAGCAGGGGCAGGTCGAATACCGGCAGCGAACGATGCGGCGGGTCGAGCACGATGCGCGCCAGTCCCTTCTCGGGACGCTCGATACGCACGCACGCACCCACCGCCGGAGCGTTCTTGGGGCTCGGGAGTCCGCTGACGTCGATCACGATGCGCGCTCCAGGATCACGGCGCCGCCTTGTCCGCCGCCGATGCACAGCGACGCCAGTGCGAGTTCCTTCTGCGACCGCGCCAACTCGTGCGCGGCAGTGAGCACGATGCGCGCACCCGTGCACCCGACCGGATGACCGATCGCGACCGCGCCGCCGTTCGGATTGACGCGCGCCATGTCGAGTGTCCCGAGCTTTGCGTCACGCTCGAGGTGCTCGCGCGCGAAGGCGTCGCTGTCGAAGGCCTTGGCGCACGCCAGGACCTGAGCCGCGAAAGCCTCGTTGATCTCGATCGGACCGATGTCGTCCATGGTCGCGCCGGCCTCGCGCAGCGCCTTCGATGCGGCGAACACCGGCCCCAGGCCCATGCGCGCCGGATCCAGGCCCGCGTAGCTCCACGAACGGATGCGCGCGAGCGGCGTGAGCCCCAAGGCGCGCGCCTTGTCCTCGCTGGCGAGGATGAGCGCGCACGCGCCGTCGGTGATGCCGCACGAATTGCCGACGGTGACGCGGCCGTCGGGTTTCTCGAAGTAGGGCTTCAACTTCGCCAGCTGTTCGAGTGTCTGGTTGTCGCGGATCGCGTCGTCGTGTTCGAGTGCATGTGAGTCAGGCGTCGCGCCCAACGGCAGATGCGGCACGATCTCGCGCTTCATCACGCCGGCGTCGCGCGCAGCCTTCGCTCGCGCGTGGCTCTCGAGGGCGAAGCGGTCGGCGTCCTCGCGCGAGATCGACCACTCGCGCGCCAGGATCTCGGCCGTCTTGCCCATGATCAGGCCGCTGATCGGGTCGGTCAGTCCTTCCATCAACGCGATGCGCGGCGCGAGCATGCTCGGACGAAGACTCGCGATCGTCGCGACGCGCGCGGCTAGCGTGCGTGCACTCGACAAGCGCGCGAAGAACTTCGTCAGGCGTTCGCCCATGATCAGCGGAAAGCGGCTCATCATCTCGACGCCCAGCGTGAGGTACAGATCCCCGCGCCCAGCTTCGATGCACGTCGCGGCCGAAGTGATCGCCTCCATGCCGCTGGCGCAGTTGCGCGCGACCGTGCGACCGGGCACGCGTTCAGGCACGCCGGCCCGCAACCCGATCACCCGCCCGACGTTGGCCTGATCGTGCGGCGGACCGGCGCAGCCGACGATGACCTCGTCGATGTCGTCGACGCGGATCCCCGAACGCGCGATGGTCTCGCGTGCGATCGCGGCACCGAGGTGTCCCGCGTCTTCGCGCGCGAACGCTCCACCGGCGCGGATCAGCGGCGTGCGCCATCCGGCGACGATGACGACACGGCGTCCGGGCGATTGCGTGGGGACTCTGCTCACGATGGTCTGGAACCTACGATTTCAGCGTCGCCCATGGAACGGCATGTGTGCGGGGCGCTCACTTGGGCCGCAGGTCGAGGAAACGCTTTTCTTTCATCTCGGTTTCCATCCCCAGGAACTCGAGCATCTCGGGGGTCGAATGCACTTCGACGGCGTTGGGTCCGACTTCCACGCCTTCCTGGATCTGACGTGCACACGCGGTCTTGAAGCCTTCGGCGTCGGTGCCGGCGCGCAGCGAGACGCGCACGACGAATTGATCGAGATCGTGCGGGTCGTCGTTCTTCTTCTTGAGCACGACCTGCCACTCGTCGACTTCGCGCATGCCGGAGAGCAGTGTTCCCATCGCGGAAAGATCGACCAGCGTGCCCTTGATCTTCGTCAGCTCGAGCGCCTTCTGATCGCTGGAGCGCTTCAACTCCGACGAGATGCGCGGCACGGTGCGCTTGCACCACGGACACGGTTCCCAAGTGACGCCGCCGACGGCCAGGTCGCCGGTGCGGTAGCGCATCACCACCGTGCCGTGACCCGCGATCGGCGTGTACACGAGCTCGCCCGACTCGCCTTCCTTCACCGGCTCGAGCGTCTTCGGATCGATGACCTCGAACACACCCGTGTCGGGATAGGTGTGGTAACCCGGCGATTCGGAGTGCTGGGCCGGACATTCGGAGAAAGCCATGCGCGCTTCGGTGAAGCCGTACGTGCCGGAGATCACGACGTCCCGCGCGCCCATCGAGGCCAGCGCTTCGGCCATCTTCTCCTTCAGTCCGGGTGTGACCTTTTCAGCACCGAGGATCACCAGCTTCACGTTCGGCATGCGCGCGTCATTCGCGGCACCTTCGCGCAACAGGTGGTAGATGTAACCCGGCGTGCCGAGGATGACGGTCGTGTTCATGCGCTGCAGCAAGCGCAAGTTGCCGCTCGTGCCCATGACCTTGCCGCCGCCGGTCGACATCATGAAACGGCCGGTTTCGAAGCCCGCGAACGCCGCCTGCCAGAACGCGAGGTGCGGCGCGAAGGGAAACGTATTGACGATGCGCGCGTCGTGATCGTGGATGGCGTGCACGTCGAGCATGCGCGCACCGCACTTCGCCAGGATGTCGATGTCGTGCGGGGTGTACAGGAACACCACCGGATCCGCCGAACGTCCGGTCGTGAACGTCGCGAAGTTGGGCGTGTACTCTCTGCGCAAAGCCTCGCGCGCTTCGCGTCCGCCGGCGAGCAGCGGCAGCTTGCGCGAGAGCGGCCAGTTCGCCTTGATCTTTTCCGGCGTCGGGATCAGCACGAAATCGCGCTTGGTCTCCTCGTTGCTCTGAGCCTCGAGCAGATCGGCCTTCGTCGTGAGAGGCAGCCGGCGCAGGTCGTCGACCGTGCGGATGTCTTCCGCGCGCACGCCCGCGGCATCGAAGACGCGCCGGTAATGTGCCGAGAATGGGTACACGTCCTGGCGCACGTGGCGCCGCAGATTCGCTTCTTGCACCGCCTTCAGTTCGGCGGCGCTCGCGCGTGAAAGCGCGGCCCAGTTGTCCTTGCCGTTCATGCGTGCCTGCTCGGATCGGTCTTCATCGGCTCCCAGGCTGCAAGGAGTTGCGGCCGCGCTCAAGCGTCGAGGACCAGAAGCGCGCAACCCGGCGAGAAATCAGCGCTGTGCGGCACTTTTCGCGTGCTCAGTTTCGAAAGCGGGATTGCATTCCATCGCGCGTGCGGCTGCACTACATGGAAGTTGCCGATTGGTCGAAGTTTTCCTGCGACCGGCTGCGCGCCTATGAAGGATCTGTCCCAAACCACCTACAGCCTCCGTCATCCCGGTCAACGTTCCGTCCATCGTCCACGCACGGTGCTCGTGCTCGGCGGGGGGGGGATGCGCGGCATGGCGCACGTCGGCGTGCTGCGCGCGATCCGCACGCTGGGGATCGAGATCGATGCGATCGTCGGCACGAGCATCGGCGCGCTCGTCGGCGCGATGGCGGCCGGCGGCTACGGAATTGAAAAGATCGAGTCGCTCGTCACGACCGTTCAAAAAGAGGACTACTTCCGCCTCAACTTCATGAAGTTCCTGAAAGGGCTCCGCGCGCGCAGCATGTACCGCGGAGACACGTTTCGGGCTTCGCTGACGCGCGTGCTGCCGCCGGTGACGTTCAAGGAGATGGACGTGCCGTTCTACTGCAACGCCGTGCGCCTAGAGACCGGCGGGTCGGTGTTCTGGGGGACGCCCGGACTCGACGACATCTCGCTGCTCGACGCGGTGTACAGCTCGTGCGCGCTGCCGGGCATTTTCGAGCCCTACGAGCGCGACGGTTACAACTACATGGACGGCGGCATGGTCGACTCCGTGCCGCTGCGCTTTGCCAAGACCTTGAATCCGGACTTGATCATCGCCGTCGATCTTTCGGTCAAGGGCACTTTCAAGGCGCCGGACTACAAGAATCGCCTGCTGTCGACGGTCTATCGCACATTCGAGATCGTGGAAGAGGCGCTGGTCGAGCAGATGCTGCATATGCACGTCGACTACCGCGTGGCGTTGATCCAGCCCAAGACGGCCGAGACTTCGCGTTTCGATTTCAAACGCGTGCCCGAGGTCGTGAAGGCCGGTGAAGAGGAAGCGATCAAGGTCCTCACCTCGCACGCCGCGACGCGCGACCTCGTCAAGCCGGTGCTCGTCCCGGGTCTCGCCTGTCCCGTGACGCCGCGCGACTACGTGTCGGTGCGCATCGATCCCGAACGCTGCATCGGTTGCGGCATGTGCGAGATGGTGTGCGAGACCGACGCGTTCTGGGCCCGCGGCGAGCGCGCTTCGGTGCGCAAGCTCAGCAACTACGAGTGCACGCGCGATCACGCTTGCGCGCGCAATTGTCCGACGAACGCGATTTCGTTGGGCAATCTCTGAATCGAGGAACGCGGACACCGCCGGGCCCGGAAGCCTGGAGTTGCGCGGCCCCACGTCCCTGATCAGGGTCGCTTCCCGCCGTCGAGGTCCGCCCCGCAACGCTTCGACACCGACACCGAACCCCTCAACGTGTCCAGTCCGACACCGAATCCAACCCCGCAACGCTTCCAGCCCGACATCGAATCCCACCCCTCAACGCTTCCAGCCCGACATCGAACCAACCCCTCAACACTTCCAGTCCGACACCGAACACACCCCTCGCGACCCCACCCCATTGTTGACCTCCTGGTTCGCGATTTGCGCAGTGGCTTTCGTCCGAGTTTGACCGTACCGAGCCAGGCTCGTGTGGTGCATCTTCGCCGCTGTAGAGCCGCGCGCCGGCGCGCGGCT
>JAEUIA010000009.1 GCA_016795245.1 Planctomycetota bacterium
GGGCAGACAGCGTGCCATCTGTCGCTGCGTGACCTTGGACACGAAGGCGTCGAACACCGACGCCGTCAGCTGGGGGCGTTTGAGGCGGTAGTCGAGACGAAAGGTCTGGACCGAAAAGGAGCGGCTACAGATGTGGCAGTGAAAGCGATGGACGACGCGCCGGTCGCAGGCGCGGTGGTAGCGGCCGCGCGAGCGGAAGCGGAATTCCAGGTTCGTGGCGGATCGCGACGGGCAGTCGGCGTACGGGCAATGGGGCGGGCGGAAGTGCTGGATTCCGGCGGGAAAAGGGCATTCGAGTTCCATGGGTCGTCTCCTGGCGAACGACACAAAGCGCTCGCTGGAGGAGTGACGGATGGAAAAGGGGGCGGTTGCGGATCTTGTGGCGAAAACGTGCGGCGACGCGACCAGCGAGAGACGCCAGTACCTCAGCCGGCCCAGGAAGTCTGTTCGACGTCGAGCTGCTGATAAATGAGCTTCGCCGTCGCGATCGCGTCCAAGTAGTGACGCGGTTTGCTGCCGGGAATCGTGTTCCGCAAGCGTCCGGCGATCTCGGTCGCCTCCGCGAGCGGCGTGGCGGCCACGAGTTCCGCGATCTCGTCGGCGCTCGCGATCAACAGGGCGATGTCACGCACGGCCGGAGCGGCGAAGGGGCGATGGTGGTTGTAGATCACGTCCGGAATCGGCGCCGGGAGCTGCCACATCGTGGCGCTCAATCCGCCGACGTCGGCATGGTTCAAGTCCATGAACGTGTGCTCTTCCATGCCCAGGATCTCGAGCGGTGTCGCCGAGGCCGCCAGGGCGCTCGCGTACTCCGTACCGAAGCTGTCGTACATGACGAGCTGTCCGATGTCGTGCAGGAGGCCGCAGGTGTAGTAGTCCTGTGGAGCGAGGTCGACGTCGCGGCGGCGCAGGCCGGAGGCCAGGGTCGAGGCCACTTGCGCGGTCAGAACTGAGTGTTTCCAGAACTCACTCAGGCTGAAGCCCGGCACATCACGCAAGTGCGCGAATGCGGAGGCGACTCCGGCGCGCATCGCGATCGTCGTCAGATTGCGCACGCCCAGCACGGTCGCGGCTTTGTGGATCGAAAGCGTCTTTTCGCGCAGCCCGTAGCGCGCACTGTTCGCGACCTGCAGCACCTTGGCGGCGATCGGCGGATCGGTAGCGACGACGTCGGCCACCTCGGCGAGTCCGCAGTCGTCGCGATTCAGGATCTCGCGCAGGCGCAGGACGCACGACGGCAGCGTCGGGATGCGCAGCGAGTCGAGGAGACTCTCCGGGGGATCGTCTTCGATCATGGGGGGGGGCCTTGGATGCGGGGGGGGGGCTATTGCACACATCGCCGGGCGCGCGGAATGGGGGTCCGGGCTCTCTCGGCGGCAGGAAGGGGATCGGTCGCAAGAACTAACGAGCGGGATAGAAAATCGGGAATTGCTCTCGGGTCCCGGACCGGCCCCCTCTCCCGCGCCGTGGGAGGGGGAGCGCGACTCCAGTCCCGGGATCAAGAACGGCCGGTCCAACCAGGGTGGCGGCCGCCGCGAGCGGGCGCCTGCTAGTCTGCTTCCTACAGCCCGACGGAGGTCATGGAATGAACCGCACCGAATGGATCGCCCTTCCGCTCGTGCTGCTCCTCGCGGCCGGCGACGCGACAGCCCTCGGAGGAGGCGACACGTGCGCCGGCGCGACGCCACTCGCGGCCGGCACGCACACAGGGTTTGGTACCTGGGTCGTGTGGCCCGGCGGCACGAATCCGAATGCGATCGTCCACGACGAAGACTGGTTTTGGATTCGCGCGGCTCCGGGTGAGCAACTCGATGTGACCGCGCGGATCACGGGTTCGAGCGGCTCGTCGGCGTACTACACGCTCATGCGCCTCTATGAGTCTTCGCCCGCGACCTGCAGCGGTGCGTTGCTGGCGACGAGTTTCAGCGATCACGTCGCGACGGTGAACACGACGATCGCGCCCAAGGATTACGTCGTCTACTACTCCATGGGCGTGAACTCGGCCGGACAATCGGCGGCCTTGACCTTCGATCTACAAGTTCAGCTGACGAGCGTGCAGACCGGCGTGAGCTACTGCCCGGGTGCGCTGAATTCGCTCGGACTCGCAGGCCAATTGAACCTGCAGGGTTCGCACAGCGTCGGTGCGAACGACCTCGTGTTCCTGGGTAGGGACCTGCCGCCGAATTCCTTCGCGCTGCTCGCGAGCGGAACGGTGCCGAATCAAGCGCCCTTCGGCGACGGCGTATTGTGCATCGGCGGCGCGTTCCAACGCCTGCATTTCCTTCCGGTGACGCCCGTCGGCACGTGGAGCGCCGCGCTCGACATCCCGAATCTCCACGCCGCGATCACGGCGGGCGATCTGCGCTACTTCCAACTCTATTACCGCGACGTCGGCGGGCCGCAGGGCAGCGGCTTCAATCTGACGAACGGCCAGGCGATCGCCTTCACGCCCTGATCCCGGACACGGCGCGCGCGCGACGCCGAAGCGAGCGACGGCTTGTGCGCGACGATCGCAACGACCAGAATGCGCCGCGCTCGGTCTGGAGCCGCCCCCGCATGAGTGCTCGACCCAGACCGAAGCCCGAGACACGCGCCTTCAAGCCCGGCTACCTGATCGCCATCGCCGTCTTCGGTGCGGGCATCTACGCGATCGGCACGGCGATCCCCAAGCTGCCGAGCAACCCGCGGGCCGCGGAGGTGCGCCTCGCGGCGCGACCGGTCGTCGAGGCCGTGCGCGTGTTCCGCGCGCAACACGCCGGACGCGCACCGCTCGACCTCGCCGAGTTGTTGGCGGCCGAGCACAACGGAGCGCGGCTCCTGGTCCTCCCCGACGGCCTCTTGCCGCTCGATGCGTGGGGGCGTCCGCTGACCTACCACCACGCAGGCACCAAGCACGAGAGCACGTACCTCCTGAGTCTGGGAGCCGACGGCCTCGAGGGCGGGCAAGGCGAAGACCACGACATCGTCATCGGTGTAGGCGAATCTCGGCCCTGAACCGGCGCTGCTTGAACGTGCGCACCATCCGATCTGCGAGCGAGCTTTCCCAACTCGCCTGACACCGCACGCGCCGCTCGGAGTAGGATCGAAGTGCGCCGGCGGCGCCTCGCTCTCGTGATCCTCGTCCGCGGTTCTTCAGTCGTCTGCACGGCTGATCGCGGACGGATGCGCGTTGAGCGGAAGTGCCTGCGTGACGCGCGCCGGCGGACCTGCATGCTGAAGATCACGCGCTCGACTTGTGTGGCTGTGCTGAGCTTCAGCGGCGCGGCGCTCGCGCAGGTTGCGTTGCAGCCGCGCATGGGAGATCCAGTCCCGGGCCTCACCGCCGTCGAGACCGAGCGCTTCGCACGCGGGCGCGTCGCCTTCGAGCACAAGCAGACGCTCGTCGAAGGACTGGGCCCGATCTTCAATCGCGACCGCTGCCTGCATTGTCACGCCGGCCCGGCTGCGGGGGGGGGCTCGGGCATCACGGTGACGCGCATCGGAGTCGCCGCGGTCGGCGCGGTACCCTTCGATCCATTGATCGCGCTGGGAGGCGGTGTCCTGCAGACGAACACCGTGGCGCTCCCCGGTTGCCAGGAATTCGTGCCGGTGCAAGCGAACGTCGTCAGCCCGCGTATCTCGCCGCCTTTGTTCGGCCTGGGCCTCGTCGAGGCGATCACCGACGTCGACATCCAGGTGCGCGAGTTCATACCGCCGCCGGGCGTGTCGGGCCGGGCCAACATCATGACTCCGATCGAGACGCCGCTGGGACAGGCGCGCGTCGGACGCTTCGGGTGGAAAGCGCAGATCGCGACGATCCTGAACTTCACCGCCGACGCGAGCATGCAGGAGTTGGGGCTCTCGAACCGCTTCTTTCCGCTCGACAACGCGCCCAACGCTCCGGCCGTGGCCTTTCCGAATCAGCCGTGTGACAGCGTCATGGATCCCGAGGACGGACCGGACGCACAGGGCTTCCACAAGATCGATCGCATGACGGACTTCGTGCGCTTCCTCGCGCCGCCGCCGCAGACACCGCGCGCGGGCATGACGGGGGCTCTGCTGTTCGACGCCATCGGTTGCGCGAAGTGTCACGTGTCGACGACGTACACGACGAGTCCACTCGCGCCCGAGGCTGCGCTCGCGAACCAGGCCATCCGGCCTTACTCGGATTTCCTCCTGCACGACCTGGGTGACGCGCTCGCGGACGGCATCCCGGACGGGCTCGCGAATACCCGTGAAATGCGCACGCCGCCTTTGTGGGGTCTGAGATTCCGCGCACCTGTGGCGCTGCTCCACGACGGGCGCGCCGCGGGTCAGAATTCGATCGAGGCCAACCTCGAACTGGCCCTGCTGGCTCACGGCGGCGAAGCGGCGGCGACGACGGCGAACTACGTCGGCTTGAGCGCGAGCGACAAGGCGCAGCTCTACAAGTTCCTGTTGTCGCTGGGCCGTGCGGAGTTCGACTTCGCGGACGATGACAACCTCATCGACCTCGTCGACTGGTTCTTCATGCGTCCGTTCGTGACCGGACCGGGCGCGCACTTCACCGCGGACGACCCCGTCGCTGTCTGCGATTTCGACGGGGACGGCGATCTGGACTTGCGCGATCTGGCCGCATTTCAGCGCGCGTTCGTGGGCCTCTGAGCGCGAGGCAGCCCCGGGCCGGGTGTCGCTCTGAGTGGAAGGATGCTCGGTCCTGCAGCGCGCGCGAAGCGCAAGCGGGCGCGGGGGCGTAGACTGGGGCGGCGCCACCCGTCGCGCTGAATTCCAGGATCCCAGAACCCGTGGGGGCAGGCATGTTGAATTCTCTCGCACCGTTCGTGATCGCGGCCGCGCTCGCGCCGCAGAAGGACCGCACGACCGACGCCGCTGCGATCGGACCGCAGCCCGTGGCGCTGCGCGCCGCCGCGCCGCTCGTGGTGCAGACGTCGGCGTTGGGAGCGCGGCGCACGATCCTGATGACGGGCTACTGGCCGCCTTCGAACGAGGCCGTGCGTCCCTTCAGCGCGAATCCCGCACAAAACCCCGGAGGCTGGATCGGACAGGATTGGGAAGGACGCGGCTACGACGTGTACGCGTACTTCCCCGAGTTCTCGCCGCCGACCTGCACCAGCTGCGGCACGGGGAGCGGGGACTTCGAAGTCGATTACCAGGACACCTCGAACGACTTCTGGCCGATCGTGAACGCGCTGCAACCGATCGCCATCATCACGTTCAGTCGCACGAACGCGAGCTTGAGTTGGGAGGTCGAGCAGAATCAGTACAACAACGCGACCTGGACGAACGACTACGTCGCGCCGTTTCAACCGACGCCGGCGCCGCCCGACGCGAGCGTGCCGGCCGGCACGCTGCGCTTGTCGAAGCTGCCCATGGCGGAGATCGTGTCGAACGTGACCGAGGCGAATCTCGGATTGAATTCGTTCATCTGCGTGAGCCAGAGCGCGGGTCAATTCGTTTCGGGCTTCATGGCCTACCACGGTGTCTGGTACCAGAGCCTGCACGACAACCCCACGGATCCCGCGTGGTGCATCGCCGCCGGGCACATCCACGTCGGTCCGGCGATTCCCTGGGCGACCGCGCGCAAGGCGGCCGAAGTCACCTTGCGCACGGTCATCCACTACGTCGATTCCGTGCGCGATCCGGCTTGCCAGAACGTCGATCTGTACTGCCCGACTTCGACGCACTCCGCCGGACCCGGTGCACTGCTCACGACGACGGGTTCGACTTCGATCGCGGCCAACAACTTGCGCTTGATCGCGACCGGAACGCCGCCCGGCACGATCGGCCAGTTCTTCTACGGTTCCGGGTCGTCCCAGGTCGCGTGGGGCAACGGCCTGTTGTGTGTCCCGGCACCGTTCGCGCGACTCCTGCCGTTGAACTTCGCCAACGCGAACGGTCTCGTCGATCGGGCGCTCGATTTCACGCAGGTTCCGCTCTCGGGCAGCATCTACGCCGTGCAGCCGGGATCGACCTGGAATTTCCAGTTCGCGTTTCGCGATGCACTCGGGGGCGGGGCGAACTTCAACTCGACCAATGCGGTGCGGATCGTGTTCTGCCCGTGACGCGCGACGTGCGCGAGCGCGACGGCGGGGGACTCAGCGCGCCCGGGCTTTCTCCGCCAGGTGCTCCAGCCACTGCGC
The DNA here is from genome assembly GCA_016795245.1 of Planctomycetota bacterium. Taxonomy (GTDB): domain Bacteria; phylum Planctomycetota; class UBA1135; order UBA1135; genus JAEUIA01. The sequence goes on from JAEUIA010000009.1 coordinate 6,120, forward strand.
GTGTTGCGAACTCGCGGCGAAGCCTTGGTACTCCTCGAGCGTGGTGAAGTCGACCCAGTTGAACTCGAAGTTCAGATCCATCTCGATCAAGACGGACAGTGTCTCGTCGTAGCGCTGCTGTCGCAGGCTGACGGTGATGAGCACCCAGTACGGATCGGGCCACCCAAGTCCCGCCGCGATCGCTTCGCGCGCCACCTTGCGTGCGCCGTCCCAATCCTCGGCCGCGACGAGGATGTTTCCGCAGAGCACGTTGAGGTAGGGGTCGCCGCCCGCCCAGGCATCGAGGCGACTCAACTCCGCGAGCGCCGCCTTGTAGTCTTTCTGCAGGAAAAACCAGTCGATCGAGTGCAGCACCGTGCACGGGTCGTCGGGGAAGTAGCGGCGCACTTCGCCGATCGCTTCGACGTAGCGCGGGTCGTCCGGCGGGAACATCTTGATCCGCATCAAGAGGATGGTCTTGTCCCGGCGCAGTTCGTCGGGGAGCTTGGAGAGCTGCTTGGCGAAGGACTCCACGGAGCGAGACTTCACCGCATCGATCAGCTTCTCGACCACCTTCCAGTGGCGCGCGAGCACTTGTTCTTCGCCGATCAGACGATCGATCAATCCGCGGTCGTCGTTCGCAGCCGTCGGGATCAGCCAGCGCCGCAGGGTATCGGACGAACGCTCGCCGCTGCTCGCGACGTAGACGTCGACCGCGCGCGCAGGCTCGTCCTTGCCGCGCGCGAGTTCGAACTCCAGGTATTCGACTCCGGCTTCCGCACGCACGATGCGAAAGAGCGCCGTGCGCGCACCAGGAGTGCCGCGCAGCCGTAGGAAATCGACGTGCCCGCCCATCTCCAGCGCGTTCGTCAGCTCGGCGAACGTCCCCTGGCCGCCCGACATCGTCGTGAGCGCGCCTTCCTTGAACCCGGTCATGAAACTCTTGCGACCGGGAACGCCCTTTTGCGCGCGATCGATGATCGCACCGGCGTCGACGCAGCGGTCGTAGGCGGACGGATCGCGCTCGTTCAGGGCCTTGGCGAAATCCGCACACCACGCCGTCCACGGAGCGTCGGGGTCCTGCGCGCCGGCGGATGCGGGTACGGCGGATTCTTGCACACGAGCTGTCGCGGGTGCGAACGCCAGAACGAGCGGAATGAGTAGAGCCTGAAGCTGCAGCATGAGTCCTCCGAGGCGGGAGTCTACTGCCGCCGTGACGGGCGACGCTGTGGAATGTGGAGGCCGTTCGGTGCGTGCCGAACAGGACACGGGCGCTGTCCGCGCGTCCGCGGGTGGTTCGTTGGGGGGGCCGCGCCGCGGGTTGGCCGGAGGGGACCGGCCTTCCCCCGCACGTCTGCCGCAGACCGGCTAGGATAGCGAGGAACGGCTGACAGCCGAATGCCCCCGGGTCTTCCCCATGCTGCAGCCGCAACGTGTCTTCGTGCTCGCGTCGCTCGTCGCCTGTTCCGCGCGTGCGTCGGCGCAGTTCGATTCTGCGTGGGTGACCTTCGCGCCGGACAACACGCGCCTCGTGAATCCGGGCGGTTCGCCCGCGACGCACGTCTTCACCGACGACGTGGAGAAGGACATGGCCTCTGGTGATCTGGATCGCGACGGGTGGATCGACCTCGTGATCGTGCGCAAGGAGCGCAACACCACCACTGGAGCGTTCCCGAATTTCTTGTTGATGAACGAGAACGGCGTGCTCGTCGATCAGAGCGCGCAGTACGCGAGCGCCGCCGACGTGCCGGGCGATTTGGGGTTCTTGACGCCGACGAACGACCGCGACGTCGTGATCGCGGACTTGAACAACGACGGCTGGCTCGACGTCGTCACGGCGACGACGCGTGCCGCCGGCCAGCCCAAGCACATCAGCCACCCGCGTGTGTACATGAACCTCGGTTTCGCGGGCGGCGCGTGGCTGGGTCTGCGGTTCGAGAACAATCGCATCCCGACGTTTTCGATCTCGCCGAATTTCTGCGGTGTCGCGGCGGGTGACGTGACCGGCGACGGATTCGCGGACCTGTACTTCACGAACTACGACGGTGAAGGACCCGACGGATCGCCGGAACTCTACGACCGCTTGTTGATCAACGACGGCACAGGCCACTTCACGGATTCGGGTTTCACGCGGCTGACGCAGACGATGCTCGACGCGCGCTTCGGCGTGTCGGTGCAGATCGTCGACATGAATCTGGACGGCAAGCTCGACATCGTGCGCGCCTCGGGCGTGACGGGGACGGGCCCGGGCTCGGTCGTGACGGTCGCCTACAACAACCCGAGCAACGTGGGCTATTTTCCGACTTTCATGTACCAGGCGCAGGTCGGCAGCGACGGTCCCTACCACGCCGATGTCGGCGATCTGAACAACGACAACCGTCCCGATCTGATCTTCAGCGACCGCAATCCCGACGGATTTCGCTTCAACACCGGTGTCGATGCGCTGGGGCGCGTGATCTGGAGCACGCTGCGACACTACACCTACGTGACCGGAGCGGACGACGGGATCGCGGGCACGAACTTGATCGCGGATCTGGACGGCGACGGTTGGAAGGACACGTTGCACTGCGACTACGACCCGGATGTCCCCGGCTGCATTCGACGCATGCACATCTTCCACAACCTGGGTGGAGCGCCCGGGGGCAGCGTGGTTCTGCGCGAAGAAGCCGGCAGTGCGGGCAATCCGTGGCGCGGGGCGGTGGGATTGTTCGCCAACGACTTGATCGGAACCTTCGACACGGCGGCGTTCGACATCGACAACGACGGCGACGTCGACCTGGTGATCGGACGTTGCACGGGCACCTTCGTGTGGCTCAATCAACAAGTGCAGGGCGCGGCGGTCACGACCTTCTGTGCGGGCGACGGCAGTTCGGCTGCGTGTCCGTGCGGCTCAGGTGCTCTGGGCAACGGCTGCCCGAGTTCGATCTCGCCGGCGGGCGCGCGACTGGCTGGGCTAGGCACGGCGCGCATCGCGGCCGATTCGCTGGTGTTGCGCAACACGCTCGTCGAAAACGGTCCCGGTCTGTTCTTCCAGGGCACAGGTGAGACGGATGTCCCCTTCGGCGACGGCAAGTTGTGCGCGGGCGTCGGCATCACGCGCCTCGGTGTGGTCTTCGCGACGGGCGGCACGGCCTACTACCCCGGCGGTTTCACGCCGAGCCCGATCCACGTCGCGGGCGGAGTACAGGCGGGCGACGTGCGCGTGTACCAGGTCTGGTACCGCGATTCGGCGGTGAATTTCTGCACGAGCGCGACGTTCAATCTGACGAACGGTGTGCGCGTGACCTGGCTGCCGTGAGAACTGGCGCGCGGCGCCACGTGGATCGTAGACTGCGATCGTGCTCGGAATCCTGGTCTCTGTGCTCGTCGCCGTTCTCGCGGGAGCGGTTTGGTGGTTGGCCGCGCGCCGGGTGAGCAAACCCACGCGCCGCGCCGTGGCGGCGGTGATCATTGTCGGTGTGGGCGTCTTGACGCATGCGAGTGTGGCCGCAGATCTGCGCGAGAACTTGGGCATCTGTCTCGTCTGCGGCGAGATCGCGCGTGTGCACCGGCCCTTCGGCATCTTGATCGCGCGGCCTTTCGAAGCGCCGTCCGCGGTCGAGCTCAGTGAGCACGGTGACGCCCTCACGCTCCGCGTGACGAGCCGCCGCTTTCGCGGAGAGTTCGGGCCCGAGTTGGAAGGACACGAGCATCGCTGGAACCTGGACATCGTCTACCAGGACGACGAGCGGATGGAGCATCCGTCCGTCGGAATCGTAGCGGAGTTGTGGTTCGAGCACCTCGTGCGGCTGTCCGATCGCGAGCGCGCCCAAGCGCTCGTGCGCAAGACACGTGTATCCGAAGATGCAGTCGTGGTCGCCGCGATGCGCTCCTTCGCAGGCTTGCGCGCACTCGACACAGACGCGAAGTCCGGGGTCTGGCGCGTGCTCTGGCACCAGTCGCATCCGGACTGGCCTTAGGTGTGTTTCGCGTAGAGCGGGCAGGGCGCGATTGGGCGGCGAATCGCCACCAGCGACCGCTGACTGCCCAGGTGTAGCACGAATGGCGCACTCGCCCGCGGGGAGCGGTAGAATCGCGTTTGGAGGAACCCATGCGCACCATTCCGTTCTGCGTGTCGATGCTGGTCCTGGCTGCTCCCGCTTTCGCGGGCAAGGTGTGGGTCGTCGGACCGCTGCCTGCCCCGCATCAGGATCTGCAGGACGCGATCATCGCGGCCCAGGACGGCGACATCATCCTCGTGCGTCACGGCACCTACGAGAGTGTCCGCACCGTCGGTCGCAGCGTGACGATCGTGGCCGAGAACGGCGCGACGGTGCAACTGCCGGGCGCGGTGCGCGTCGCGGACTTCCCCGCCTCGAAGACACTCGTCCTGTCGGGCTTGCGCGCGGCGGCCGGATCGTCGACGAGCGTGCCGCAGGTGGCGCACGGCCTGCACATCCGCACGTGCCCGGGACAAGTCATCGCGCAGGATTGCACGTTCACGAGCAGCCTGAATTGGAGCACCTACGGAACCGGCGTCGTCGACGTGCGCGATTGCGGTGGACTCGCGCTCGTGCGCTGCGGCATCGTGGGTGCTACGCCGGGCGTCACGAACAACTCGTCCGGGATCGCCGTCGGACCGGGCGCGCACGTGTCGCTCGAGCAGATCAGCGCGCAGGGTGCGGCGGGGCGCAATGGTTTCCCGCCGCCGACGGGAGTGTTCGATTACGCCGACGGGTGCGCGGGATCACCGGGGCTGTACTACTCGGCTCTCGCGAACGAAGCATCTTCATTCGTCTTCGCGTCGAACAGTCAGTTCCAGGGAGGCGTGGGCGGTTACGCGACCTGGGGCGCTCAACTGTGCACCTTCTGCGGGTACGCCGGTTCGGGCGGTGACGGCATCTTCGGCGCGAACCCGGCGAGCCCGTTGATTTTGCTGGGCGTCACGGCGATCGGCGCGCCCGGCGGCGCGGGGCCGGTCGGATGTCCGGGTGGTCTGATCTGCGGCACAGGCAGCGCGGGCCCTCCCGGTCAAGCGATCTACGCCGGTCACCCCTTGGTGAACCGCGGTTGCATCTTCAGCGGGACGACCTCGAGCGTCACGCCCTACACGAATCTGTCCGGCGCGCCGCGCACGCTCGCAGGCCCGCGCCTCGTGCGCGACGACACGCGACCGACGTTTCAGTTCCAAGGCTCGCCGTCGGAGTTCGTCGAGCTCGGCATCGCACGCCATCCGCTGTTCCAACCGGCGACCGGCGCCGGTGGAGTGTTGCACGTCTTCGCGAACGAGTGGCGCCGCGTCGGCGTCGTCTCGACCACGGGCACGCTGAGCACGCGCTTCAAACTGCCCGATTTGCCCGTCACCGATCCGGGCGCGACGCTGTTCCTGCAGGCGCGCTTCATCGATCCCACGAGCGGCGCGATTCGACTCTCGAACCTGCACGTCGTCGTGCTCCTCGACGCGAGCTACTGAGCGCTCGCGCGCGAGCTGCGCTGAATCGTCACGCGCCCCAGGTGATCCGCCAGCCGTTGGTGAGGTTGAAGGTGCTCGGCGTGCAGAAGGTCGCCGCATCGCGGTACCAGGCCTGGTACTCGCGCGTGCCCGTGGCGGTGACGCCGCCCTGGACCGAGATCCGCGTGTCGACTGGATCGGGGTACTGCGAGGCCGACAGCACATTGAAGCGCGTTCCCAGGCGGACCACGGAACCCGTCACGCACAGGAGTCCGTCGCCGAACGCGAGGCTCGCTTGCGTCGTGCCTTGGAAGTACAGCACGCCGCCGTTCGGCATGCGCGTGCCCGCGAGCACGACGGTGTCGGACGTGAGGCTCGCGCGCCCCATCGCCGTCAGCTTGCCGCCCGTGCCGAGCGAGTTGAGGCAGCCTTCTTGCGCGCCGACGGCGCTGTTGTTCCCGCACGGGCAACCCGTCCCCGAACCGTCGCCGAAGCAGAAGGCCGTGCCGACGCTGCAGGCGTTGTTGAAGACGCACTCGACCCACTCAGGGTGGTCGATGAAGGGGTTGCGATTCGCCTGGAACCTGAACACGACGTTGTCGCGCCCGCGCTCGCGCTCGTCGACGGGATCGTCGAGATGCCACTGCAACAGCACCGAGCGCATGCCCATGTACGCGACGGCTTCGTTGTTCCCCGTGTTCGAGGCCGCGATCAGCGCCTCGTCGTCGGTCAGGATCAGATCGGGCTCGGCGTTGCCGCTGCCGCTGAGTCCGCCTTCGTAGCGCACGTCCAGATACAGGAGCGCGCGCGCGACGTCGCCGCGCCTACGCTGCCAGGTTTCCCACGACCCCGTCGCGCCCGATCCCGCGCGCCAATTCGAGTTGCCCGGGTACAAGCCGCTGCCTCCGCCCTGTCCGTTCGTGAGCACGGTCACTTTCTCCGAGCAGCCCGACAGACAACCGCGGTAGACGTTGTTCCCGCGCGAACTGTTGTAGCCCGAGTCGCTCAAGAACAACGCGTGGCAGTCGGTGTACGGTGAGTTCGTCGCGCCGTCGTTCGGGAAACCGAACGAGTTGGGCCAGCTGTGCTCGCGGTTGTAGAAGCTGTTGCCGCCGCCCTGTTTGAGGATGCTCTGGTTCTTGTAGAGGTCGACGATGTGAGCGGAGTTGTTCACGTCCTGGTCGGCGAGCTCGAGGATGTCCCAGGTGTCGGTCGTAGCGGCAGTGTAGGGGAAGCGCAGGTGATCCTTGATCACCGCGTGCACCGACTGGCGCAGCGTGGCGGGCGTGCTCGGATCGACCGAGGCGTAGTATCCGACCGGCGCCTGCGCGAGCGCCGTGGGGATATTCACAAGCGCGGCGGCGATTACCCCGGCAACCGAAATGGGGAAACGGCGGGTAGGCATCCCTGAAGCCTACTCCCTGGGGCCTGTTTGCGGGCCGGAACAGTCCATTCCGTCGCCGGGGCTTGACGGGGATGGTTGCGTTCACTTGGGCGTGAGGCGCGGCCGATAGGACTCGAGATGAACCGCACCGCGACGAGTCTGTTCCTGGCTGTGGTCGCCTCCCTGGCGTCGTGCTCCGGCTCCCTCGCGCCGGTCGCGCCGCTGCCGCCCCAGGCTGCGGGGGTGTCCGTCGTGGACGGGACGAACGAGGACACCATGAACGCCTCGATCGATGCACTCCGCCGCGACATGACGCAGGACGAAAGGACGCGCTTCACCGATGCTCTGCTGCGCATCGGCTCGCGCCGCAGTCTGGCGGTACTGCGCGAGAGCGGGGGCGACCTCGAAGCGGTGAACCGCGCCTTGCGCGAAGATCTGCACGGAAAAACGGTGGCCCAGATCCTCGCCGCAGGCGCGCAACGCTGAGCGTGCGCCGCGTGGGACCGCGGCCCTGGAGTCGCGCCACAGCGAGGTCCCGCGAGTAGCCCCACGCCGCAGCCGGCGGACGGCCCGCCGGCGGCCACGGCTCCCTGGCCGCGGTGGCGTGCAGGGTCGGTTCCAAGAAAAATCGGGCTTGACGGCCGTTGCTCGTTGCGTTTACGGTCATAGACAGAGTTGCTGATCGCAATACCGTCTACCCAGGGAGGATCCCGATGCCCGCACGCCGCAAGAAATCCAACCAGACCGAGGTCCGCCCGGCCCTGAGCGGCCTCGAGTTGGAGGTCATGCTCGTCGTCTGGGATCTCGGTGAGTGCACCTCCGGCGACGTGATCGAAGCCTTTCGCTCGCGCCGCGACCTGGCGGCGAGCACGCTGCGCAACGTGCTCTTGAAGCTGCGCACGAAGGGCTACCTGAAGCCGATCCCAACGGTCGGCCGCGGTTTCCTGCTGCGGGCGACGGTGCAGCGTCGGGCGGTCGAACACAGCACGCTGAAATCGGTGCTGGAATCGTTCTTCGAAGGCTCGCCGCAGCAAGCGATCGCCTCGTTGCTGGACGCCAACAAGATCACGAACGACGAGTTGGATGAGATCCGGCGCATGATCGAAGCGCGCAAGCGCCGCGGAGGTGCGCGATGATCTGGAACGCAATCGTCGAAACGCTGGCCGAGAACACCCTGCTGCAGCGTCTGTGTCTGGCGACGCTCGAGTTCTGCCTGTTGAGCGTGACCCTGGCATTGCTCGTGCGCTGGATCAAGTTCTCGTCTCAACGCCTCGTCGCCTGTCTGTGGTTGATCGTGATCGCGAAACCGCTCGTCACGCTCGCGCTCGGTGCGCCGATCGTGATCTTCCAGGTGCAGGCTCCGGCCATCGCCTTCGGGAACGCGCACGGAGCAGCCGGGAAAGACACGACGGAATTCGCGCATACGGACGAGCGCGCGCTGTCCGCTCCGGTGACACCGGATCCCGCACCCGTCGGTCGGCTCGAAGGGGGTCCGAATCCAGCCGCGGAGGCTGCGTCGGCCCGGGGGAGTCGACCGACGGGGACCTCAGTCTTCTCGCTGACCACGCTGTGGATCGCCGCGTGGGGAGCGGGAGTCCTGTGGTGCGCCCTGCGCTACGCGCGTGTGCGACGGCAATTGGCGCAGCTCGTGCGCCGTTCCGATCCGGCGCCGAAAGTCTGCCGACAACGGTTCGCTGCGATCGCGCGCGAGACGCGCGTCGCCCGCACCCCGCACTTGCGCGTGAGCGACGAAGTGGATTCGCCCGCACTCATCGGGCTGCTCGAGCCCACGGTGCTTCTGCCGCGGCGCCTGGTGGAGCGGGGCGGTGAGGCGGCGACGGAGTGGGCCTTGCGCCACGAACTCGCTCACTGGCGCTGGCGCGATCCGTTCGCGATCCTCTTGCGCGACATCGTCTCGGTGTGCTTCTTCTTCCATCCGCTGCTCTTCTGGGCGACGCGACGGCACGCGGAAGCGATGGAGATGGCTTGCGACTGGGAGTCGCTGCGCGATCCGGCCGATGCGCCGGACTACGCCGAGGGACTGTGCGGGATCTTGCAGCTGATGCAGAGCCGCGAGCCGCAACGCATGAGCGGGACGAGCCTCGCCATGGCGACCCAGGGACGCATGGCGCGGCGCATCCGCGCGCTCTTGGAAGGCGAGCGCGCGCGCCCGCTCACGCCGCGCAGCGCGTTCGGTGTCGCGCTCCTGGCGTCGGCGGTGCTCGCAGTGGGCTGCAGCGTCGCGCGCGACGGTGCCACGGTTGAGAACGGAGCTTCTGCGGATGCCGGCGGTGTCAGCCTGAGTCCGCGACAAACAGCCGTTCGCGACGGCTTGTGCTGGCTGGCCCGGCATCAGAACAAAGACGGATCGTGGAGCGCGACGACGCTGAACGACGTGTGTCCCAGTCAGGACGCGCTGTACACGCCTCCGAAGGCGTACACGAAGCGCTTCGACGACGGTCTGACGGGCCTCGCGCTCTTGGGTTTCTTGCGCGCCGATGTGCGCGACGACAGGACTGCAGGTGAACTGGTCGACGCGACGACCGGTGTGCGCTATTCGGTCGCCGCGATTGTCGAGAAAGGCATCAACTGGTTGGTGTCGAAGCAGAAACCCGACGGTTCGTTCTCTACCGACCGCGCGTTCATGTACGTCGAAGCGCTGGCCGGCGCGGCCGTCGCGGAAGCCTATGCCCGCACGCGTCATCCGGCCTGGAAGGACGCGGCCCAGAACGCGATGAATTTCCTGCAAGGTGCGCAGCGCCCGAATCCGACTGGAGAGAGCTTGTGGGGTTGGCGCTACGCCTCGCGTCAGGAGATCGAGCAGTTCGTGCGGCCCGGTGTTGCTGTCGATGAGTCTCTGAAGAGGGAGCTGTACGACTCGGACACATCCGTCACCGCGTGGTGTGTCATGGCCTTGCGCGCCGGTGCATCGGCCGGGCTCGAGGTTCGCCGCGAAAATCTGGACGGCGCACTGGCGTTCACGCGCTGGGCCACCGCGCAACACGGCATGGTCGGCTACATCGACCCGCGCGGAGCCGGGGCCAGCGTGACGGGGCCGAACGATCACTACACCTACCATCCGGCGGTCATGTCGGCGCTCGGCCTGCGCACGCGCGCGGACGCCGGCGACGATTCGGACACAGGCTTCCGCGAACTCGCGGTGCAGCAGATCGTGAAGGACATGCCGCGGATCACGGAGGATCGGCTGTCGATCGATTACTACTACTGGTTCCACGGCGTACTCGCGCTGCGCACGTACGACGGCCCGACGAAGAGCGGCGCGGAGCAGTGGACGCAGGCGGCCGTTACATCCCTGCTCGCGCTGCAGGATCACACGGCCCGAGCGTGCACACACGGCGGCTGGATGGTCCCCGATCGGTGGAGCTACTCCGCCGGCCCGCTCTACACGACGGCGCTGAACGTGTTGACCTTGGTCGCGTGCGGGCCTGATGCGCGGCCGACCAGCGGTACGGCACGCAAGTGAACGGATGGGATGATCGTGGGCGACGTCCGTGCCTGCACGATCAGGAGTTTGCACCTACCGCTTGGGCTGCCGGTCTGGTGCCGGAAGCCGTTCCCGAGGAGCACTCATCGCGTCCACGCGAGCTATCCGAACGGTCCAAAACGATTGTGTGGCGCGGATCACGAGACGGTGGGAGACTGAGCGCCCACCGTCCAAGGAGACAAACATGAGCGCGACGCTGATGCGGTTGTTGTTTTTCGTGAGCTTCCTTCTCCCAGCTTCGGCGCAGACCGCGCCGGGCACACCGTTCTGTCTGGGTGACGGATCGATCGTCGCCTGTCCGTGCGGCCCGAACGGTGCGCCTGGACATGGTTGTGCGAATCTCGACTACGCGTCGGGCGCACAGCTCCTCGGTGCCGGCGTCGCGGGCGCTTCGCTGGCGACGGACACGCTCGTCTTGACGGCGAGCAACATCGCCGGCGTCGGTTGGTTCTTGCAGGCGAACGGTGCCTCGGCGTCGCCGATTCCTTTCGGCCACGGGCTCTTGTGCGCTGCGTTCGGAGTCCACCGACTCAGCCTCGTGTTCCCCACCGGCGGCGTGTCGACGCTTCCCGGCGGACCGAATCCGATGCCGATCCACATCGAAGGCATGGTCAACCCGGGCGAGACCAGGCATTACCAATGCTGGTACCGAGATCCGATCATCGCGTGCGGGACGGCGTACAACATCACACCTGGGTACACGGTTACTTGGGGGCCGTGACGCGACGGGCGCGAGTGAGCTCCGGCCAAGACGCCTGCTCGCTCTGCGCGTGATGCACGCAGGACCTTGCGCGTCATCGACCAGACGCACGACACGCAGAGATCGAACGATCGAGTTCGCTGCACAACGCAACCGCGGGGGAGCATTGCATATGACGCATCGAGTCGGGATCACGAGCGGCGCCAGTCTCCTCGCGCTGCTGGTCTGTTTGAGCTGCGCCGCGACCGCGCAGGTGAAGCCGCAGCTCACGGACGGATGCCCGGACACCAGACTGTGGCAGCTGAGCGCACCGACGACGACGTACGCCGCCCGGGTCGTGCGCACAGTGACGACGGACACGCAGAACCGTCAGATACGCATGGATTGGCGGAGATGTGAACCGACCGGGGCGATCGCTGCGACACAAGCGAGCGCGCGCTCGGCCACATCAGAAGTATTCGCCACGCCCTACTGGCCGACCTATGTGGTCGTGATCGATGACTACAACCTCTGCGTCGCGGGTGTGGCGCGCGGCGGAGACGTCGTGCTCGAGCATTGGTCGTTCGGCACGACGACTGCACAAGGGTCTTCGGCGCCCTCGATCCAACGGTGCCTCGTCGACGGCACGGGCACTCCGCAGCATGTGTGGGTGTTGCCGCCGCGCAACCGTGTGAACGAGTTGCTGCGCGACCCAGCATCCGCGGCGGGACCGATCCGCGCGCTGTTGCGCGATCCGGCCGATGCAGAGCACGTCTACGTGTGGTTCGACGGTACGAAGTCCTTGAGTCGCGTGCAGCTGACGACCGGAATCTCGGCCGTGTGCGCAGCGACTCGCGCCCAGCCCGGCGTCCTGGAGGTGTCGTGGCTGTCGGCGGAGTTCGACACCTTCACTTCGGGTGACTACGTCGGCAAGGGGTTCTGCCTGTTCTTCGGGCAGCGGACAGCGTCAGCCGACGGCTCGGTGTCGCCCGGTCTGGCGCTCGTCGATTCGAATCGCGACGGCGTGTTGGACGCATTCGCGGTCCTCACCCAGGCGAGTTGGATTCACGACGGTTGGGCGTCAGCGACGGTGCGCGCCTCGTATTGAGCCGCACGGATAGAGTGTCAGTGATGCGCGATCACAGGCTCTACGATCCAGGGTCACGTTCGCGTCGGTTGCCGCTCCCGGCGCTCGCGTTGCAACTGGCAACATTTAACATTCATGCATTCCGTGAGGAGCGCGACCTATGGCTCCGGCTGGCGTTCGCGTCGACGGTGGTGTGGATCGTTTGGGCTCGTTCGTGGCGCAATCGCGATCTCGTGGACGCACGCGGCGTGTCGTACAGACGCCAGTCGGTCGCAACGGTGGCGGTCTCATCCACGCGCTGAACGGCGGCATTGACTGGCGGCCCGCCCGGGGATACCGCACAGTTGTGGCGCGCATGCGGGCCACGAAAGGCCTTGCACCGCGCGCTGTGACCCATGGAGGTAGTGCGTGTCCAACTTGAGTGTCTCTGACCTGCGTCCCTTCATCCCTGCGAAGAACTTCGCGCTCTCGAAGCAGTTCTACGCGAGCTTGGGTTGGCGCGTGAAGGACCTGGATCCGAAGCTCGCGCTCGTCGATCTGGGCGATCAGCACTTCTACATCCAGGACTACTACATCAAGGAAGTCGCCGAGAATTGCATGCTGCATCTCTCAGTCGAGGACGCACAGGCGTGGTATCAACACGTCGAGGCGGTGTTGCGCGACGAGGCCTTCCAAGACGCGCGCGTGCAGGCTCCGCACATTCAGCCTTACGGTGCGCTGGTCACCTTCGTTCACGATCCGGCGGGCGTGCTCTTGCACTTGTGTCAGTGGGAACACTGAGCAGCAAACACGGGATTCGTGCACCTGAACCGCTCACCGTGGTGTCTGAGTTCACGTGGAGAAACTCAAGCGAGCGGAAGGTCGCGCGACGCTCAGCGATTGGTTGCGGGGTGCGGTCTGCTGGTTGTTCCTGGCACCTTCCGCCTGGTTGATCGCGTTCGGGTCGCTCGTGATCCGCGCGCGCCTGCGTGTCGGGGAGTGGCCGCACGCTCAAAGCGGGACTCCGTTCGATGGCACTTGGGTTGACACTTCGATCGACCCGAAGGAATTCGGACTGCACCATATGGTCGTGTGGTGCGGACTCGGGCTCACCGCGTGGGCCGTCGTCATCGGCGCAGGAGTGTGGGTGGCGAGTCTGTTCTGGCCGCGCATCCGGCCGCCGCTCTTCCTGCGCCTGCTCTTCATCGCGACTGCAGTCGCGTGCGTTGCGGTGGTATTCGGGGACGTCGGCGGGTTCTTCGAGTGGTTCCTCGATTAGTCCGTCCGACGATGCGCAGCCGGACGGGTCTTGCAGCGCATTCGCAAGATGCACCACACGAGCCTGGCTCGGTAGGAGCAACGTCGAACGGGACGAGATCGTGGGCCAGCAGGCAGCGGACCTCTGGACTTGCTCGCGCACGGAACATACATGTGATGGAGAGAGGTGCTCCATGAAGTCGCGACCGTCAGCAAGCAAAGTGAAACCGCGGGCCAAGACCACGTCGCGCAAAGCAGCGACGAAATCGAAGTCTGCGCCGCGGGCTCGAGCGAAGTCGAGTGCAAGCAAGGCCGCGCCCGTGAAGCTGCTTGCGGGCGGCAACCCGCAGATCGCAAAAGGCGACGGCGACGCGCCGGTGCAGGCGTACATCGCTGCGATGCCGGGCTGGAAGCGCGACATCGGCCGCAAGCTCGATCTGCTGATCGCGCGCTGCGTGCCGGGTGTGCGCAAGGCGGTGAAGTGGAACTCGCCGCTGTACGGCGTCGAGGGACAGGGTTGGTTCCTCGGAGTTCACTGCCTGACGAAATACGTCAAGGTGGCCTTCTTCCGCGGCGCGTTGCTGCGCCCGCTCCCGCCCGGTGAGAGCAAGAATCAGGACACACGCTACGTCGACATCCACGAGGGCGAGTTCGACGAAGCGCAGATGGCGGCGTGGGTGAAACAGGCCGCGAAGTTGCCCGGCTGGGTCCAGTAGACCGCGGGCTGAAGGCGCAAGGCCGCGCCTCAGGACGTCGTCTGCGGCGGAGCGTACCCGTGCTGCGCGAGACGCTCTCCTGACGCGGCGTACGCTTCAGGCTGCATGTCGCTCACGCCGGTGGCGTCGATCCACTTGTTGTAGAAGTTGAACAGCGCGCACACGGTGACGGCGTCGTACAGCTCTTCATCGCTCCAGCCGGCGGACTTGAGCGTGTCGACGTCCTGTTGTGAGAGCTTGTTCGATTCGCGATTCAGTTTGGCCAGGAACGCGAACAGCGCCTTCTCACGCGCATGGATCGGCGCGGAGGTGTAATCGCGCAGCACCGATTCCACCAGCTCGCGGCTCCCGAGCAAGGACGCCGCGACCGCGGCGTGCGATCCGATTCAGAAGAGGCACTCGTTGCGCTTCGACGTGAACGCCGCGATCAACTCGCGCATCCCCGCCGAAAGGGGTGACGGGCCGCGCATCACGCCGTGCGTGAACTGCGAGAGAAACTGCGTGCGCTCGGGCTTGAACGCGAACAGGTGCATGATCTGCGGCACAGGCGCTCCGGCGGCACGCATGCCGCGAATCGCATCCGCGTAGGCGCCGCGCGGTTCGCTCTGCTCGACACCCGGTAGGTACATGGGGTGCATGGCCCGAGTCTAACATTTCAGCTCGCGACGGGGGCACGGTACGGAGTCCGGCGCGAGAAGTGCTTGTCTGCGGGGCCTCCGGGTGGAAACGTGTGTGCATGTCGCGCGGTCGTTTCACTCTGCGTGTCGCAGCCATGCTCGTGGCCGGTGCGCTGTCCAGCGCCTGTCTGGACCTCACGCGGCCGATCGAGCCCATCGGGGTGCGCTTCACGCTGTCGAACCCGGAGGAGTTTGAAATCGGCCGTACCTGCCTCGACACCATCGAACGCGAGTTCGGATGTGCGGCGACGTACACGGAGAACGAGTGCGGCTACACGATCTTGCGTTGCTGGGTGTACGCGGACTCCGCCTTCTGCGACATACCCATCCCCGAGCAGGTGTTCGCCGCGCGCTTCGATGCGGACGGTGTCCTCGTCGAGGTGCTTGGGTGGTATCCCTAAGGCGCGTCGACGCTATTCAGTGCGGGCGGAATTCCGCCGAGCGGATTCTCGCGCAGAGGCGTAGGCTTGTGGTCGGAAGGTTCCTGGATGCTGCCCAACCTGTGCATGGCCGCCGTCACGCTCGCGATTCAATCCTTGGGGTTGCCGATCCTCGAGCCCGTGCCGCTCACGGCTCCGCCCAACTCGGCCCGGCTTGGTCCAGCGGTCGCCGTTTCCGGTGATACGGTCGTCGTCGGCTCCTACTCGGAGCCCAGTGCCTGCGCAGGAGTCAATTGCATCCCCTCCACCGTAGGCACACTCCTCAGTTCGGGAGCGGCCTACGTGTTTGTGCGACAGGGCAACGGCTGGGCGCTGCAGGCCTATCTCAAAGCTTCCAATCCTGGACAAGACGACATCTTCGGGAGCGCCATCGCCATTTCCGGCGACACGCTCGTCATCGGCGCGGAGCGTGAAGCCAGTGCGGCGACCGGCATTAACGGCAATCAACTCGACAACTCGGCACCGCAGGCCGGCGCTGCGTACGTGTTCGTCCGCGTTGGCGGGACGTGGAGTCAACAAGCCTACTTGAAGGCTTCGAACACACTGACGTTCACGAATTTCGGTCGAGCCGTCGCCATTTCGGGCGACACGATCGTGATCGGTGCTCATATGGAAAGGAGCAATGCGACAGGTGTGAACGGGAATCAGTTGGACACCTCCATGCTGCAGAGCGGCGCCGCCTATGTGTTCGAGAGAACGGGGTCCGTGTGGGCTCAAACTGCCTATCTGAAGGCCTCCAACACGAATGCCGGTGACAACTTCGGAGACTCCGTGGCCGTGGATGCGGACACGATCGTGGTCGGGGCAAGATTGGAAGACAGCGCGGCGACAGGTGTCAACGGGAACGGAGCCGACAATTCGTTGACCGATTCCGGTGCTGCCTATGTGTTCAAGCGTCAGGGCTCGGTGTGGTCCGGCCCGGACTACCTGAAACCCTCGAACCCTTCCGACACGAGCTACTTCGGCGACGAGGTGGGCATCTCACGTGATTCCATTGTGATCGGGTCGCCGTTTCATCCCGGCGCCGGCGGGGGCTTCGCGGGTGCTGCGTATGTCTTCGTCCGTTCGACTGGGACGTGGTCCGAGCAAGGCTACCTGACGCCCGCCATCTCTGACGGCTACGATCGGTTCGGCCACTCGGTTTCGATCACGGGCGATCGCGTGCTCGTGGGTACGCCGTTTCCGGGCGGCACCGCATCGGGAATCGACGGTATCCCGATCAGTGGCGCCGCGAGATTCTCCGGCGCTGCGTACGAGTTCAATCGCGTCGGGCAGAGTTGGGTGCAGATGCACTACATCAAGTCGACGAGCAACCAGACCAACGGCCGCTTCGGAAGCCACGTGCGAACGGCGGAGGACACCGGCGTCGTGCTGGCGGTTGGAGAGGAGGCCGCGACGTACGCAGGTGCCGTTCACGTGATCGACTTCGACACGAGGACGAGTGCTTTCTGCTCAGGCGACGGGACCGCGACGGCATGCCCCTGCGGCAATGTCGGCCTCGCGGGGCACGGCTGCGCGACGTCGCTGAGCGCGGGTGGTGCTGAACTCCGGGGCGCGGGAGTCGCACGCCTCTCCTTCGACTCTCTGCAACTCGTCGCGAGCGGACTCGGCGGCGGAGCGGGCATCTTCATTCAAGGATCCAGCACGCAAGCAGGCGGCGCGGGGCTGCCGTTCGGCGATGGTCTCTTGTGTGTCGCTGGGGGAATCACACGTCTTGCGATTCAGTTCCCAACCGGCGGCAGCGCCAGGTATCCTGCGCAAGCGCTGGTCGATGTGCCACTGTCCGTGCTCGGCGCGGTCAGCGCGGGAACCACGCGCTTCTATCAATTCTGGCATCGCGACAACGCGCCCTTCTGCACTCCGAGCACGTTCAACTTGACCAACGGACTCACCGTGCCCTGGGGAATCTGAGCGGTCCGAGGGTCTTGTCGCGCGCGCAGTCTCGTGGACAGCGCTCGATCTGCAATCGTGATTCGCAACGCTCTGTCAGGCGAACCACAGTTCGATAGGGAGATGCGCAGTGGAGCCTGATTCGTGTTCTGGCTCCGTACCTCGCTATCCGCAGCCGCAGGACTCGCCGCCCGTCGGTGGTTTGCATGTCGCTGCGCCGGTCGGCCGGCCTTGGGCGTCGACTTCGATCTTGCAGCGGGCGAGCACCGCTGCGCGCAACCGTGCGCGGGCGCGTTGGACGCGTGACTTCATGGCCGTCGTCGTGAGCGCGTGTTCCGCAGCGAGCGCGACTTGTGACTCGTGGTCAACATCGACGCGCTTCAGGACGGTGCGATCCTCCGGATCCAGCGAGCGGAGCAGTGCGCCCAGACAATAGGTGATGTCCGCTTCGTCATCAGGCGCGGCGGCAGCGACTTCCTGTTCCAGGCGTTCCGCGGCGCGTGCGCGCGCGCGGTGCAGATCCGCGATCACGGTGCGAGCCGTGGACAGCACCCACGCATGCGCGGATTCGATCTCACGCGTGGCTTGCGCTTCAAGCAGGCGCAGCACGACCGTTTGAACCACGTCGTCCGCGTCGGACACGGAGCGCACGCGCTTGCGGACGTAGGCCCGCAAGCGCTCGAGGAAGTCGTCGGCGACTGTCTCCATGCGTCTCGATCCTAACGTCCGACGCTGCGTTGCGGTTCGCAGCACCCGACCGGCGAGACGCAGCACGCGGCGTCGGCGACTTGCGGGGCCGCGACCACCGCACGTTCCATGCAGCAGGCCGGCTCGTCGTCGCAGCAACCGGGCGCGCAACACGCGGGTCCGGCTGCGGGGGTCAAGTTCGGGCTCGAGGTGGCAGGCGTGCTGCACGCTGCACACAACAGGAGGATCGGAGCGCAAAAGTTCTTCATGGTCGGTGTCCTTGGGTTTCGTGACGGCACCCGAATCGGGTGTCGCGCTCCTAGACGGACGGCCGCGGCGATGGACGCGGGTTCGTCGGAGAAAACTCGGAGGCTGGACGCACGCGCGGTCCGTCAGCCCACACGGAGGGGTGCAACGGAGGCGCGCGGTATGCAGGATCCGTGGATAGGGGCAGGGTGAGCGTGGGGGGAGTCGGGTCTGCCGTACGCGCTAGCGCGGAGCTTGCCCGGTGCGCGTGTCAGCGTGCGACAGCAATTGCGGCGTGCCCGTCCACGCCTGATCCCTAGACCTGTTCGCCGTCCGCGATTCGCTGCACCTTGTCCCAGTTCACGACGCGCACGTTGAACGACCAAGCGATGCGCATGTTGCGGAGCCATCCGAAGTCGCGCGCCAAGCATCCGATCAGCATCCCCAGAACGATGTAGAACGCCTCGGGTGGTCCGAGCGCGTACGTCATGGCAAGCACCAGCCCGATGCAGGTGACGAGCAAGACGTACCGGCGCCAGCCGTGGCGCAGTCCGAGGTTTGATTCGAAGGGACGCGCGGACGCACGCGTAGCGCGCCGACCGAGCGGGTAGGCCCCTTCCGCTTCGTGATGTCCAACGCCCCAACTTGATTCGGGACATATTCGAATCGTCCGGACGTGGTGCAGATCGGGAGCCGGCATTGTGAGCGTCGCGTACGCACCCGCTCGACATCGTCGAGGATGCTGTGCGTCGTGCACGGTGAGCACCCAGGGCGGCCGTCATCCGATGGCGAGAGTGCGCTGTTCTTTGCACTCGATTCAACTTCCGCGGTGTCTGGATGAACGGAACACCATGAGCTGGAAGCAAGTCCTGAGAGCATCGGCAGTGGCTCTGTACGCCTTCGCGTTCTGCGGATGCGAACCCGTCGGAGCCGTGCGAAGAGCCAGGTATGAGTGGCCTTCCGGTGCGTTGCGCGCGACCGGGTTCGAAACCAAGACCGTCGCTCCGTCCGACACGTGGATCGAGACGGGAGCGTGGATCGAATATCACGAGAACGGGGTCGTGTCCGCCAAGGGGCAGTACACGACCGGAGTCGGCAAGCCCTTCCTGACGACGAAGACCGGAGAGTGGCGCTTCTGGCATTCGAACGGTGCGCCCGCCCGATTCTGCAGGTACGTCGAGGTGCTCGATATCCGGCGAGGGCTTGCGGTGAAGGGTGTGGATACCTTGATCGGAACAGACGTAGCAGGCGGGTCGATCGGCTGGCACCCGAACGGCGCTGTGGATGCAGATGTCACCGGGTTCTTCATCGACGGGGTCAAGACACGCGAGTTGAAGGGGTGGGAGCGGCAATGGTTGGCGGATGGGTTCTGAATGCGCGGACGCGTCCCATCCTTCGATCCGAGCTGCCTGCGCTGCACAATCCTGATCGGACCGCTGCTGCCGGAGCTGGGGCGCGAATGTGACCCAGACCCGTGTGCGAGCTACCCTGGCAGAATGCGACTTCTCGCTCCTGTCGTGATTGCCGCCGCTGTTTGCGGACTCGCGTTGAGTTGCACCAGGAGCCGTCCTGCGCATCGAGTGACCTTCGTCTCGACACAGCCGATCGAATCGACGAGCGGTGACCTGGCTGCCCTCGAGATTCGGTTGAGCGGACATTCGGAGCACCACCCGATTGAGCTGCGAGTTCGAGAGCGCGACCGGATCGTTCCGCTGTTCACAACTCCCATCGGCGATCATGCGGTCGTTGGTGTCGAGCGCATTCCGGACGGCCAATACACCCTCTCCGCCGAGATCGGCGATTGGGTTTCGGGCAGGCTGCTCACACTGGCCTCTGCTGAAGTGGATCTCGCGCCAGATTCTCGCGTTGAAGTGAGCCTGGCACTCGCGCCCGTTCCGGCCTTTCAGCGAGCGACGCTCTCGGGTGTCCTCGTCGTGCCCGCAGGGTGGCGACACGACGGCGTTGCCTTGACCGCGAGCCTGCTCGGTGTCCAACTCACCGACCCGCCGTTCCAGCGCGAGGTCCAAGTCGAGGCTGTTGAGACTCACGCGAGCTTCGAGACGTACGCGTGGCACCTCGATGATGTGCAGACAGGCGCGTACGCGATCAGCTGCGAGAATCCCCCGGTCGTGTTCCAGGTGGGACTCCACCCCGGGGGTACATCCGGAGTACGCATGGAGATGGGGGCACCGACCGATCTGCGTGTGCGCGTCCTGGACTCGCTCACGCACGCGAACGTGGATGTCCAAGCGGTCCAATGGAACCGCGTGGCGCCGGCGGACGAGACGAGTACGCGCTCGGGTGCGCGGTTGCAGGCACTCGGCGCGGGAGTCTACCTGGGTCAGTGCACGATCGGGGAGATCGACGTGTCAGCGCTGTCTCTGGACTTTGAGAGCTACGAGCGTGGAACCAGGCGGATCGTCACGCACGCTGGCACCAATGAAGTGACTTTGCTCCTGACCAAGAATACACGGATAGCGTTGACCTTCAGGGACGGTCAAACACCACTCGTGGATCAACCGGCTTCCGTGGACATGCGCCAGGTCGACGGCGACGGTCGAGTCATGGGATGGAGCCGGCGGAACACGAGTCCGACGTGGAAGGCCATGGTCGACAAGCCTGGCCGATACCGAATCAGGCTGCTCGAGCCACCGCCTGGATTCCTGATGCCCGCTGAGCAGGTCGTCGATATCGAGCGCGGCACGCTGACTGACGTTGTGATCCAACTGACGCGCAAGCCGTAAGTGCGAGCCGCAGCTACACTGGGCGCATGCTCACTGCGGCATCGATCCTGCTTCTGCAAGCACCGCTGCCCGTGTCCGCGCTCGCGAGCGGGCGCATCGTGTCCGAGGCCGACGGCAAGGTGATCGTCGGCGCGCAGGTGACTCCCGCACCCGAATGGAACCTGGTCACTCCTGCACGCACAAACGACGCGGGGCTGTACACGTTCATTCCGCAGCCTGGAGAGCGCTCGCATCTTCGATTCCGCCCCAAGCTCCATGGGGATGAGATGGGGGTCGAAGCTGCGGGCTTTGCGAAGGTGACGGTCGACACTTCGTCTCGCGCACCGTGGGCCAATGAGATCCCGTTGCGACGTACGAAGTCCGTCTTCGGGAACATCCACGGCGCTGGCGTCGACTTTACGGTTGTGGGTGAAACCAACGCTTCGGACTTCGTGTGGCCGCCGCAATCCGGCCTCACGATCATGACTACGTCTCCGAGTGCGACCGTCGGGGCGGACGGCAGCTTCACCCTAAAGGATGTGCCGATGTGGGCTGGCATCACGTTGCGCGTGAAGTGCCCAGCGGATCCCGCGTGGCGCGTGCTGGGCCGGTTCGTGTTTGGTGACGCGGACGAGAAACTCTCCTTCGAACTCCCGCCGCCGCCTGCAACTCCGGTTGCTGCTGATGACGCTGACGAATGGCATTTCGTGGGCCTGTTCGGTCGCAATGCAGAGGGCCTGCGGCGGACGAACGCGTGGTTCGATGTGCAGCCGAATGCACGACAGCGATCCCATCCGTGGGGCGGCGGTCGCTGGCATGTCCACGGCAACCGTGCCTGCGATTGCATCGAGTCGCGGGCCGGGGAGCGCCTGCTGGTTGCGCGCGACCCGGACGGTTGGTTCGGCCTGCGAACGGTCACGATCGCCCCTGACGCGGGTGTAACCAGGTACGGGATCACGCTGTCGCCCGGCGCGTTGTTGCGCATTCAGTTGGGCAAGGGGCTCGCGGGACGAGTGTCGCTCGTCGCGGCTGGTCGCGTATTCGCCGCACGTGACGCGCTGCCAGAGGAACTGTGGTACGAGCTCTCGCCCGCAGGTGAGATCGAGCTTCGACTGGAAGTACCGGAGCGTGCGATGCGCACGATTCCAGTGGTGGTCGTTGCGGGTGAAGTTCGCCGGATCCAGATCTCCGACTGACGCGTCCTCGCTCCGGCGGCACGAATGCCAAGGTTGGCGCTCCCTCGTCGAGCGTGAAGCGAGCGACCATTCCAGAAGCGCACGCTTCTGCCGCACGCGTGGTAGCGTGACGGCGTCACCGCATGTTCAAACGGATCCCCAAGCTGCCCGTGATTCTGATCCTCGTCGTGATCGGCTGTTGGGCCGCGACGCGCTGGGATCTTCAGCAACGCGCGCAGATTCTGCAACCGATGCGCGGGCCCGTCATCGCGCTCGCGACTCCGACTCAAGGGGTTTGGGATCTGAAATGGCCCGCGTGGCCCGAGCAGCGGTCGCGACCCTACGTAGCTGTCTACGGACGACCCTTCATCGGCTTCGGCGTGCACCACGATCCACCGCTGTTCCTGCGCGTGCATCCGCTGGCTGCGGTCGAAGCCGGCTCTGCGCGGCCGTTGGATGCTGACGGCTGGTTTGAAGCCGGCTCAGACTACGACTTCGACACGGTGGCATTCCTCGACCCGCGCAAGGCGCTGCAGATCGAGTACAGGCTCGACCGCGCGCAATCCGAGTTGACGGACTTGGCGTATGTGGCGATCAACGGATTGGGTGACATGCTCACCAGGAAGGGGGCCGCGGTCAGTTCCGGAGTCATCGACCTGCTCGCCGTTCTGGCCGGCCTGCTGCTGACGGTGTGGTTCTCGATCGCACTCTTGCGCCGCAGGCGGCGCGCACTCGAGCCGGGGACGTCCGCGGCCTCGTCGTGAGCCGCGCGAGGGTTGTGGCGCTGGTCCGTCCGCGTCGCTCTGCTCCTGGCATTCGCGTCTTGGATCCGGCGGTGCCGTGGCCGCGCCGCCCGCGAAGTGCTGATACACTTGCGCGCCACGGCGAGGAACTGCATGGAACTCCTGCTTCCCCTTTGGCTCCCGATCGTCTTGTCCGCGGCCGTCGTATGG
The DNA here is from genome assembly GCA_016795245.1 of Planctomycetota bacterium. Classification (GTDB taxonomy): domain Bacteria; phylum Planctomycetota; class UBA1135; order UBA1135; genus JAEUIA01. The sequence goes on from JAEUIA010000009.1 coordinate 28,928, forward strand.
ATCGTGTCTTCCATCGTCTGGATGGCGCTGCCGCATCACAAGCACGACTTCATTCGCCTGCCGGATGAGGACGCATTCGGCGACTTCGTGCGCCAGAGCGGCATCAAGCCCGGCAACTACGTTTTCCCTGACTTTCGCGGTCGTGAAGCGATGAAGTCTCCGAAGGTGGTCAGGGCACTGGAGGAAGGGCCCGTGGGTCACCTGAGCGTCTGGCCAACCCCGTTGACGATGGGGGGCAAGTTGGTCGGCACCTTCCTCGTCTACCTCGTCGTGAGCACGCTCATTGCCTATCTCACGCGTGTTGCGATTCCGACGACGGCGAGCTTCGCCAAGGTGTTTCAGATCGCGTCCACGGCCGGAGTCCTCGCCTACTGCTTCTCGTCGATTCCGAACGCACTGTGGTTTGGAGCGTACAAACGCACCATCGTGGCCAATGTCGTCGACGGCATCCTCTACGGCTGCATCACCGGAGCCGTCTTTGCGCAGTTCTGGCCGCACTGATGTCCCGTTCATTCCAGCAAGGAAACTCGTGAAGGCATCTACTCGAAAGTTGCTGCTGACCTTGCATGTCGCCGTGTCTGTAGGTTGGCTCGGAGCGATCGGCGCGTACCTGGCGCTCGCGCTCGCGGGACTCCGCAGTGGCGACACAGTGGTCGTGCGCTCGGCCTACGTCGCGATGGAGATCATCGCGCGCTTCGTGATCGTTCCGTGCGCGCTCGCTGCGACGCTGACCGGTATCGTGCAAGCGGCGGCGTCGAACTGGGGCCTGTTCAGGCACTACTGGATCCTGGCGAAGCTCGCCGTGACCCTCGTGGCGACAGTCATTCTGCTCGCGCATATGGAAGCCGTGTCGCGTATGTCCGAACTCGCGCGTACGTCCATGCCAGGTGCCGGAATCATGGATCAGGAGCGCTTGCAACTCGTGCTGCACGCAGTCGGCGGGCTGGTGGTCGTGCTCTTCGCGACGACGCTTTCGATCTACAAGCCGTGGGGACTGACGCCTTACGGACGTCGCGCGCAACGCGAAGTTCCGCGAACTGAGCCGATTCTGGGGTTGTCGAGTTCGACGAGCACAACTCCGCGCTGGGCTTTGATCTTCGGCGTGCACGCAGTCGTGCTCGTTCTGGGCGGCATCGTCTGGCACGTACTCGACGGCGGGATGCACGGGCACTGAGCGCGCGTGAAGGCCCGTTCCGCTTCGTGATGGGAAGCGCAGCAACTTGATTCGGGACATATCGGCACAGGCGAGGTGCGGGCGCTTGAGACTGGACGGCAGCCCGGGTCGGTCTCTTGTGACGGGCTTGCGCGCACGGTGCCACGCGCGAGTCTCAGCGAATCAACTGCGTCCCTCGTGACGAGCAGCAGGAGCGCGCACGGGCGCAACGCTCTCGCCCGTGACGTGGCGCGCGATCCCCGCACTCAGGGCATAGAACACGCCACCACCCGCGGCGACGACCGACCAGGAGAGCACGCCGAACCAGCCGGCACCCGCCAGTGAGGCGTGCACTTCCATGCTGTCCATTGCGTTGACGACGAATTGGCGGAACGCGAAGGCCGAGATGACGCTGGTCCAGATGCCGATGCCCCCGACGAAGACGGTCAGGACGGCGACAAGTCTCAGGATGCTGCGAACAGTCTGCGTGGTCATCGATCGATCTCTACGCCGAAGCGCCGGCCGGGGGCTGCGAAGCGCAGTGCCCGGTGAGGCGCTCGCGCGATCCCATGGTAACGCAATTCAAGAAGGCCAACGCCAGGTCGAACCGGATCCGCGCGGCGGGCTACACAGGGCACTTCCCGTCGCGCGGGGGGTCGGGCATCCTGTCCCGGCATGAACCAACTCCTCGGCTTGCTCCTCGCTGTGTGCGCGCTCGTCCCGGTTCCGCTCGATACGCCGCCCGACTCCAAGACGCCGCCGATGAACGACGCGGCTCTCGAGGCGGGCACGTCGCGCGCGTGGGCGCTGCTCCCGAGTGCGATCCTCTTCGAGCGCAACGGGATGAGTCACGTCCTTCTGGGCGGCGGACAGCGCGACGCGAAGTACGTGGCCACCGTCAAGGCGATGCTGAACGACTCGTGGGAGATCAAGACCGAGGACGATCTGATCACTCAGCTCGAGTGGCTCAAATCGGAGGGCCACCGCAAGGCATTCACGCGGCGGTTCAAGGAAGTGGCGAAGCTGTCGGAGAAGGACCTGGAGAAGTCGCTCGCGAAGTTAAAGGACGACGCGGAACGCGCCAACGCGCGTACGGAGTGGAACAACGCGAAGCGCGCGCTGGCGCTGAAGGGCGGCGTGATCGCCTGGGACTACGCGCGCGCGATCGCGCTGTGTCGCTGGGGCTACGCCGCGGGGATGCTCTCCGAGGAAGACGTGTGGAAGCGAGTCGAGCCGTTCGCCAAGGAATTGCAGGCCGCGTACGCTTCGTGGGAAGAGATGAACGAGGCCTTCTTGATCGGGCGCGAGGCCTGGCATCCTGGCGGCAACGCGGAGACGGTGGCTGCTTACGAAAAGCTCGCGAAGAGCGAGAGCTCGCCGTTCAAGTCGACGCCGTGGAACCTGAAGCTGGTCAAGCTCGACAAGCCCGAGAAGCGCAAGGACCCGGTCAAGTAGCGCGTGATGGAGCGGGGGACCGCACGCTGGTGTCGCGGTGCCCGCGCGCGTCGTGCGCTGATCCGATCGTTTGCAACGAGATGTCGCGCTCGTGGCGCAGGCAGGTGCTGTGGCGCGAGTCCTGCTGCGCGCTAGCCGGCCTGCGTGGACAAATTCACACTCGGGCCGTAGGTTGCTGGCCATGTTCGACGAGCGCGAGGTGTGCGTGTGACGGGCGCTGAAAAGCAACTCGCGAGCTACTTCGCGCCCTACGAACCGGCGCTTGCCAAACTTGGAAAAGCGTTGCGCGCGAGGCTGCGCGCTCGGCTGCCCGGTCTGTTCGAGATCGTGTACGTGTACGCGAACCAGCAGGCACTCGTGATCTCGTATTCGCCGACCGAGCACGGCTACGAGGGGCTGTTCTCGCTCGCGCTGTACCCGAGCGGGGCGAAGTTGTACTTCGCGCAGGGCACGCTGCTTTCCAAAGCGGATCCGAAGAAGCTGCTGCAAGGCCGCGCCAAGGTGCGCTTCGTCGCCCTGAATTCCGTGGCGGACTTCGAGCGCGCGGAGATCGAAGGCCTGATTGCGGCCGCACTGAAGCTCGCGCGCGTGCGCCTGGATGCGAAGGCCAAGGGCGCGGTGATCCTCAAAGCCGAGGCACAGAAGCAGCGCGCCCGTCGCGCAAAGAAAGCCGTGCGAACGGGCACGCAACGTCGGACGGCGAAGACCGGGCGCTGACCGGCGCAAGCTCGGTTCGCCGGGCCCTTGTGGCAAGCGCGTCCGCTGCCGGCCCCCACCTCGTGCGGGCGTGGATCGACTCCCGGATCCTCGAGCGTGAGGCGCAGCTCGCGCGTCAGGTTGTCCGCTGGACGAGCATGCACGCTCTCGCGACCGAACGCGCAGTGCGAGTTCCCGCGCTTCTACGGAGAGGAGGTCGCCGACTCACACCCGCGTGGCACGAACGATTCGTGGCCGCATTCCGCATCCGCGGATGCAAGCCATCGTTCCGCACGCAGCGCCGCACGAGCGGCCGCCGAGTTCTGGAGCGACTACGGTCCCCAAGTCAGGGACACACCCTGCGTCAGGTTGAACGTCGAAGGCGTGCAGAACGAAACGCCCGGCGAAGTCTCACCCGCGTCGCGGTACCAGCACTGGTAGTGCTTCGTCTGGCCGACCGTCGCGCCGCCGGCGACGTGGATCGGATTCGGCGTGAGGCCGCCGGGATAGGACGCGACGCCGGCGCCGCTCGGGAACACTACTCCCAGGCGCACGATGTTGACCGCGGCGCAGAGCATGCCGTCCCCGAACGTGATCGGGTTCGCGGCCAGGCCATCGGACTGGAAGAACAAGCCCGGGCCGGGGATGTCCGACGCCGTCAAGACGAGCGTGTCCGTTCCGACCGACGCGCCGGCGACGCCGCTCGCCGCGAGGTGAGCGCCTCCGGCGAAGGTGAAGTTCGCGCAGCCGTTGCCGACGGCGCCGTTGTTGCCGCAGCCCAGGCAGGTCGTTCCGATCGCGTCGCCTTCGCAGAAGGATGTGGTCACCACGCCCGGCAAGGGGATCCGGAGCACGCAGTTCACGTCCGATCCCGCGACCGTGACGGTGGCCGAGAAGAACATGTCCGCATCGCCGACCGCCATCGAACCGAGCGTCGGTGCGCCCTTGAAGATGGAGGTGGCCTCGACGATCCCGTCGTTGTCGAAGTCGACCGGATCGCCTTCCTTCAGCATCAATTGGCCGTTCAGGAAGATGCCCGTGATCGAACCGACGGTGTCCCATCCGAACGCGACGTCGCCGGCCTCGTTCATCGCCGCACCCGGCGAGTTCGGCAGGTTGCCCGTGAGCGTGAGACCGCTGACGACGCCGCCTTCGCGGTAGAGGATCACGCCGTTCTTCATCAGGAACGCATCCGCGGTCGAGGCCAGGCTCGAGTCGCCGGTCAAGAACCAGTCTCCGGCCTCGTTGATTCCGAGCTGACCCCAGAACTGGTAGTTCTCGCCGACCCCACCGCCCGCGGCGGCCGAGATCGGGCTGCCTTCGCTCAAGACGTTGCCGCCGACGTCGGTCACGAGCGCACCGTTGATCACCATGTGTCCGTCGGCGGTGCCCGGATCCGTCGTCGTCATCTGCGAGATGTAGTACGTGCCGAGTGCGGAGAAGCGCGTGTCCGTATCGACCGCGTTCGAGCCGAGCACGGACGTCAACGGCGCCGGTGCCGCATCGCCGGTCTTGTAGATGACGGTCGCGCCCGTGCCGAAGAAGAGGCCGATGCCTTCATCCGCATTGGTGGCGATGTCGTTGATGCCGGAGCGCCAGAAGATCTGGCCACCGGAGGTCATGAAGGGATTGCTCGCGAAGCGGTACTTCTTGCCCGGCAGGGTCGGAATCGCCTGACCTTCGACCGCGAGCGGAGTGGCGTCGAGCCACACGCAGTCGAGGCCGGTGACCGGCGGTGCGATCTGAGTGCACGTCGGGCTGTAGGCGATGGAGCCCGCGTTGTCGAACCCGAAGTTGTTCTCGAAGGCCGTCTGGTCGTACCCGGCGATGGCGAGTTGTTCCTCGCGCAGGATCGTGCCCGCCGTGCCCGTCGCGGCGCCCCAGAATGCGTGGTTCGTATTGCTCAGCGTGACGCGCACGCACAGGCCGCCGACTTCGTTCGCGACCACACCGATGATGGCGGTGATCGTGACGCCCGCACCGGTGCCCGAGGGCGCGTCACCGACGCGGACGAGCGCCGAAGCGACTTGCGCGGAGGCCGAGGAAGAAGCGAAAGCGACGGCGGCGAGGCCGAGGACGACGGGAATGCGGCTCATGAGGTCCCTCCTGGAACGAACGCTGTGAGGTGAACGCGATGGTGTCGAATGGCGGGCGCGCGAGTCGACGGGTGTAGACAGCGGTCTCTCGCGCGCGCGACCGAAGGGATCATCCTACTCGGATCGCTGCGCCTCGGCCTGCAATAGCGGCTTTGAAACCCGGGACATGGGGAACACTCTGGACCGGGCACATGCGCGAGAGGCGAGGCGGCTCGTGCACCGCCGTAGCGCCCCGCCCGATGGCGGAGGTAGAAGAGGGTCATGGGCGCTGGAGGTCCGTCTGACAATGGTGCGCTGTCCCCGAGGATGCGCCGCGTCCTGATCGTGGCCGCTGTGCTCTCCGCCGGCGTGATTCTCGCGACGACGCTTGTCTGGCTCTCGCCGCGTCTTTTCCCCGGGCGTTTTCAGGCGGACATCGAGCGCGCAGCTGCGCCCTGCATCGCCGCGATCGAGGCGTACACGAAGCGCGTCGGACATCCACCTGTGGAGCTTCGTGATCTCTTGCCGGAATACGACGCCGCGTCGGCGGGCACCGGATTCCCGCCACAGCGCGAGTTCTGGTACGCCGTTCCGATCGTTCCGGGCCAACCACCGGGCAGACGCTGGTCGCTGAGCATTTCCGTCGGCGGCTTGATCAAGCCCAATTCGAAACTGCTCCAGTACGACTCCGCGAGTCGTTCATGGAGAGTGAGCGAGCGCGGGCGCAGATGATCATGGTCATGCTCTGCCTGAGAGGTCGTGATACGAGCCACCTCTCCGCCGGATGACATCCGCACGACTGAGGTGCGCAGGCTAGGGGTCTGGTTCGCGAACACAAACTCCCGGTGGCACTTCATGGCCCAAGAGCACAACCTCGGACGTTCACCTTGCGCACAACCCGCTCGACGACGCTCGCGCGCGGATCGAAACCTGGCGCAAGGAATACCATGCTGTCCAGCGCACACATTGCTTGAAGGTGAGACTTTCGAGCAGCGCTTCGAGCGCTGGTCCGAGCAGGCGGAGTGGGATCCTGTCGTTCGGTCGCCGCCCGTCCTTGCGCTACCATCAACACGATGGACCGTCGCCCCCGATCGATTGTTGCCACAGTCGTCGTTGTCGTCGTGGTGAGCCTTGCGGGTGGCGTCGTGTGGGTCGTGGCGCGCGCGAGAATGGCGGCGAGTGTTCTGGAAGTAGGCGCACCGCCGGTCCTTTCCGTGAATGAGCAGGCGCCAGAACTCGCAGCTATGCCGCACCGCGAGGAGTCCGCTCCCACGGTGCAGCCCACGGTGGCGTCCGCAGCAGCTCAGGAACAGCCTGCGAATGCGCCGCAGCAAGAGGCTGCATCCTCGACTGTCTGGATGCTCGTGCACGTGCACGACGAGGTGGGCGCTCCCATCACGAATGCGCGCGTCGAACTCGAGCCGAATCGACACGAACGCGCTGCTGAATCAGCAGCGACCGCGAGCACGCGCCTTCCGATTGCCCTGACCGATGAGCTGGGCAATTCGCGCCTGCCGTGCGGAAAGAACGACCAGGTGAGCGAAGCACGAAGAGTGGTCGACCTGGCCGTGACGCACTCCGACTACCTGCCGGTGAAGCTACATGAGGTGACGCTTGGCCCAAGTCGCCTCGAGGTCACCATGGAGCCCGCGCGGCGTGTGATCGTCACAGCTGTTGCACCTGATGGACGGATGCTCACGGACTTCGTCGTCCATGCCGATCGGGAAGACCGAACTACAATCACCTGGGTGGCCAGGCCGGATGGAAGGCAAGAGACCACGCGGCTCAGCGCCGGAATACACACGATCTGGGTCGAGTGCGAGCCAGCCGAATCCGTTCACTTGTCGAGCAGCGCGGTGTCGATCGAAGTGACGGACACCGGTTCGCAAGAAGTGATCGTGCAGTTGCTGCCGAGCTCGAACGTGCGCGGGAAACTTGCGGATGTCGTTCCCCGGCCGGTGCGCAACGGGCAGGTGCGCCTGATCGCGCATGTCGGGCGGAAGATGGACTACGGGTTCGTGAAGACCCTGGATGCGCCGATCCTCGAGGATGGAACGTTCGAGGTTCAGGGTGTGCCTCCTGGTTTCTGCGAGGTCTTCGCGCTGTGTTCCGAATGGGTGACGACGACCAACTCTGTCGCCGAACGCACGGAACTACGTCGCGCGAGCAGCGCATCCGACCCGAGCCATTGGGACGCGGGGCCAGACTACTTCACGTTGCGTCACATCGACGTCCCTGCTGCGAGTCGCGTCGTGTTGCCCATGGAGCGCACCGGCGTTGTGCGCTTTCAAGTGCGCGACAAGAATGGGCATGGGATCGGGGATGCAAGCGTGGGGCTGTCCGTGAGTTTCAGAACGCTGCCCGGCTACGGTTCCAGTGCGCCTTGGCGCAAGTGGTCTGCGGTTACGGATTCCGAGGGCGTCGCGATCATCGAGGACGTTCCAGCCGCCGAAAGGATGTCCGCAGATGCGAGAATGATGTTCGTCTACGAGGACCAGGACGATGAATCAGAACGCACCGTGATCACGGTGAAGTCAGGCGTGACGACGGACGTGACCCTCGTTCTTGGTCCGAAGTAGATGGGATGGCGCCGCCCCGCACCGCCGCGCGTCAGCGCCCGTTCTTCTGGGTGACCGCTTGGAGTGGTTCACTCCCACGACCGGCGGCGGGACGCGCATTGTCGCTCCGCCGCCCATCGCGCCGACTCGTCTTCGCATGCCGTTCCCCGAATCGGAGTCGCTGCCGGTCATGATCCACTTGAGTGACCCGCTCCTGAACTCGCACTGCCCGCCGATGTTCGAGGGCGAGCTGCGGTTCGTGCGACGGCCTTGGTTCCGCCTGCAACACCACGCCTCTCGCCGGAGGTGCCCGCGTGGTAGCGTGACGACCTGCGAGGGTTGATTCGGTGCGCGTGGATTGTGCTCACCCTTGTCGTTTCGTTTCTCGTGCTGCGCATCGCGTGCGTAGGTATGCCTCCGACCGCCAGCCGGCGCTCGTTCCATGGCGTGCTGATCGTCCGTGACAAGTACGTCCCCTTTTCAGGGGGCGGATACCACCGGATCGAGTGGGTGGGTGCTGCGGGGACGTTTGCAGTGTCTTCCGTAGCGGAGTTTGTCGAGCCTCGCGGCTGGACGCTGATCGAGGTGCAGAGTCCAGCGCAGACATCGAGGCCTCTGCTGCAACTGAACTTCTCCGATGGCTCGGGCCGACTTGCATCCGCGGAGGTCGATGAAGACGGATCGCGTTGCCGCGTCGAGATGGAGTGGGAGAACTAGCCTCTCCCGTCGCCATCGAGATCTCGTGTCGAGCACATGACCATGCTGAACATGTCGGTCAGCGACTCAGCCGGCGCTGGCGCCAGCGCGATCAGGAACAAGGGGAGCCTGGTCTTAGAACTTGCCGCAGGGAGTGGGGATTCGGTCGGCTCGCAACCCGCCACGGACTACTTCGGCGCTGCTTCGAGCGGCGGCGTCGCGAACGCGTAGGCGGTGTCGTGCCCGGTCACGAGGATGTCGTCTCTGCCGTCGGTGTTGATGTCGTCGATCCTCAACAAGTCGAAGCCGAGGCCGACGTGCGAGCCATACTCAGCCCAGATTCCGAACAGCGGCTGGCCGCTCTTTCCCGAGTAGACGACAGCGCATCCGGATTCCCACGGCCTTCCTCCACGCGGTCTCGATTCGAGAGACACCATCTGACCGAGCCCGGCCTGGCGCGGATCCGGCGGCGATGCGCGATCCAGCGACTCGTGAACGCAGAAGTACGTATCCCCGATGCCGATGTCAGCGTGACCATCGCTATCGAGATCACCGAGCGAGACGAGTCGCGCGTGCGTGGACCATTCGTCAGGGTGCTTCACCGACATCAGTTGGGAGCGCGTCTTTCCGGAGATGACGCTGGATGCGAACGTGTAGCGAATGATCTGTTCGTCCATGCTCACGAGGATGTAGTCATCCACGTTGTCTGCATCGACATCTCCCGCCGCCAGCACAGGACCGAACAGCGTTTCGAGAGTCGAGAGGACCGTGCCTGTCTTGCCGGACAGCACGCGCGCCGGCAGGCCCGCATGGAGGTCGGGCTGGACGATCAGTTCGCGCACGCCGTCGTGATCCACGTCACTCGCCAGGCTCAGCACGGAGCCGAATCCGGCTCCCGGATAAGTGCCGATCGATCTCCACAGCACGCTCCCGTCGGTGCCCGAGCACGCGGTCACTTCTCCCGGCGCGACGCACCTGTCTTGCATGAATTCGCGTGCCCCTTGTCGTGCGTTCAGCCTGCGCTCGAGCAGAAAGCGCGTGAACTCCAAGTCGCATTCGACGCTGCTCACGGCGAAATCGTCGCGCCCGTCCCCGTCGGCATCCCCGAGCCACAACACTGCGGCTCCGAGGCGCTGCTCCGCCTGCAGGCCTTGTTTCCGTACGAGCACGGCGCCGGTCCCCCCGGACAGCACGGACACCTCACCCGCGTTCGAAGCCGCCCGACGGTTCCCGAGGATCAAGTCGGGGTAGCCGTCGCCGTCTGCATCACCACCGGCGGCCCACACAGGTTCACCGACCGCCTTTTTCTCACGCGACCAGACCGTTCGAATCAGCCCGCCGTCCTTGCCGGAGACGATGTCGATCCGATCCGCGTTGCCGTGCCGCGTGCCACGAGCCAGGAAGAGATCCGCCACGCCATCTTCATTGCAGTCGCGGACGCAAACGACCGGCCCGACGACTTCAGGAATGGTGAAGCGCGCATCCGCGAGCACAAGCACGCGCCGAGGAGGCTGCTCTGCTTGCGTGTGTCCAAGAATGGCTGTGAGGATCACGAGCGGGAGCATGTGTTCAGAACCGTCCGAGGAGGTCGCGGTTTCGGGCGGCTCGCGCGAAGTCTGTGGTTGAAAGGCTGTGAGCCGCTGCGAGTCTCACCCCGTCTTCGGAAGCCGCCGCACCGCGCGAGCCGGCCGTTCGTGCGCCAGGTCGTACTGACTCTGCAGGTTGGTCCAGAACTGCGGCGTGGTGCCTAAGGCGCCGGCGAACAGCCAGGCGGTGGCGGCGCTGATGCCGCGCTTGCCGCGGATGATCTCGTTCACACGTTGGAGCGGAATGTCGAGATGCGCGGCGAAGGCGACTTGCGTCGTACCGAGGGGCTCGAGGAAGTCCTCGCGCAGGATCTCGCCGGGATGGGTGGGGGTGCGGTTCTTGGGCAGCATGGTTGGATTCAGTGGTAGTCGATGAGTTGGACTTCAGCCGGTCCGCTCGCGGTCCAGCGGAAGACGATGCGCCATTGGTCGTTCACGCGTATCGAATGCCGGCCCTTCCAATTCCCGCGCAGCGCCTCCAGGCGATTGCCCGGCGGTGCCTGGAGATCCTGCAGGACTAGAGCGGCGTTGAGCATGTCGAGCTTGCGGACGGCAGTGCGTTGGATGTCAGGTGGGATGCGGCGCGTGCGCGTGTCTCGCGTTCCGTGAAAGAGCGCCTCCGTGGTCGTGTCGGCGAAGGAGACGATCATCAAGCACAGTATAGGTGTTGCATGGTATCCGTGCAACCAGGGTATCGGTCAGTTCGGTGCTTGCGCCGCAGTTCCAGCCACGGAATCCAACCGGGTTGGATCAAGGACGACACTCTCGGGGCATCCCCATCCCGCGTCCGGCGCCGGCTCGGCGCAGATGCTTCGGCTTGCAAGCCCTGCCGTATTGCGCACGAAACCGCAGCGATCGACCTGAGTCGCCCACCACAATCGACGAAGCGGAGTTGCGCCGCCCCCGCTCGCCGCGCGCTGGACCGAGGCCTTGCCGCCCGTCCCAGGACCGCCGATCATGGGCGGCACGCCATGGCCTCGTATTCGGACATCCGACCGGACTCGCCGTGGAGGTGGGTGGGACTCATGTGCGGCGCCGCCTACGTGTCCATGGCCGTCATGCACGGAATGTTCTGGTGGGGGACGAGCTGCAGTCTCGTCGCCATCTTCGCGTCGATCCCGATCCTCGTTGTTCTGCTGGCGTCGATGAGAAAGGTCGGCGCGTCGAATGCGGTGCGCATTGCCGAGGAGCATGCCCATGAGACGGGACGTGTTCGATCGTCGACGCACCGCCCTCTGGCGTTCGCGCTGATCGCGGTCGGTGTCACGTGTGGCCTCGCGAGCGTTGCTTCGTTCCTTGTGCCGGCGTTCAGCCCGACTCAATCCGCGGCACTCCAGCGCGCGCGCCTGTCGCTCGGCATCGCGGCTTTCCTGCTCATCCGGTGGGGCCTGCGTCGCCCTTGGGACCTCAAGATCGTCGAGCGGGAGGAACGCGACGTAGAGGTGGCCGCATGAGCGTGATCCGCGAGGTCGGTGCAAGGATCAGCGCGTAGCCCGTGTTGACAGGGCTCGGCGTGCCGATCGTTCTCGGTGCCGCGATGGAATTCATGGGATGGCTCTTGGCTGCGGTGCCCGGCACGGCCGCCGCGTCGCGGTGAGGATGATGGACACGCCCATGCAGGGTCTGCCCGCAGGTTTCGATTTCTCGCCCCTGGTCGGGACGACATTGGAATCGGTGTCGTGCTCTGAGAACACCGTGCACTTCGCCTTCGGTCGGGGCTGCTCGATCACCGTCGATGCCTCGTACATCTACCGGCTCCACTCTGACGATGCGGATATGACGGAAGTTGTCCCTCCGACCGAGGGGTGCAGCATCCAAACATCCGCCGGAGTGCTACGCTGGCGGCGCTCTGTCGAACCTCCTGCTCGTTCCATTGGCCGCACGCCGGAGTCGAACATGTCCATCCGTTTGCCTGTGCTCGTGTGCACGACCGTCCTCGCGCTCGGCTTGAACGCCGCCGCGCAATCCGGTCCGCCTTCCAACGATGATTGCAGCACGCCGATCGTCTTGCCGGGTCCGGGCCTCTATCCGTACGACACCAATGCGGCCACGACCGGCGCGGAGGGTCAGGTCACGACCTCGAGCGGTTGCGGCTCCACGCCGCTCGTTCAAGACCTCTGGTTCACCTACACGCCCACGCGGACAGGCAGCCTCACGATCACGACGTGCGGTCAGTTCGCCGGTCCCTCCTATCAAACTTCGAAGATGAGGATCTACAGCGGTGCCGGGTGTCCTTCCTCGGGGGCGGCGGTCCTGTGTCACACGAACGTGTGCTCCGGATCGGACGGGTCCTACGTCATCTACGGATTCACGTGCTGGGAGCCGATCACGATCCAACTCGGCAACTATGTGAATCATCCCACGCTCGCGGCCAGCGGTTATCTCCTTGTGCACGAGAGCGGCCTGCTCTGCTCGACCCAAACCACGAAGTTCTGTGCCAGCGATCCGTTGGGTGCGACGTGCGTGGCTTGCGGAAACAACGGCGGTGTGGGTCGCGGCTGCGCGAATTCGAGCTTCGTTCAGGGTGCTCAGCTTTCATCCTACGGCGCCGCGTCCACAGTCGCGGACACGCTCGTTCTCAGCGCGTACGACATCACGGGGCCAGGTTTGTTCTTTCAAGCGAACGCCTTGTTCTCGAGTCCGGCGAGCTTCGGCGACGGCATGCTGTGCGCCAATGCGGGCCTCATCCGCCTCGGCATCGTGATTCCGACGGGGTTTCAGGCGTCCTACCCGAGCGGATCAGGATCCGTCCCGATCCATCTCTCGGGCGGGCCGCTGAGCCCGGGTGACACGAAGCATTATCAGTGCTGGTATCGCGACTCAGTCGTGTTCTGCACTGCAGCTACCTTCAATATGACGCAGGGACTGACTTTGACGTGGGGGCCATGAAGTCACGCGCCGACACTCGACGCCGGCGCGCGCGCGGGGGATCGATTCAGCGCACGGCGATCATCTCGTTGCTGGCTTTGTCGCTCGCTCTACTTGCTGGTTGCACGAACGACGCAAGTGTGCCTCCCATTGCAGTGGCTCCGCTCTACCCGAAGCTCGGCGTTCCGATGAATGCGGGTCAGCCCGATCTCTCCAGTGTGAACATCACGTTGTCGCGTTCCACGTGCTACGGAACCTGTCCGGCCTACAACCTGACGCTCTCGGGCACGGGCGAAGGCGTGTACGAAGGGCTGGATTTCGTCGTCCGCAAAGGGCTGGTCTCCTTTCACTTCGAACCGAGCGCATTGCTTTCGCTGCTCGACACGCTCGAAGCGCTGGACTACATGCAGCCCCGCCCGATCGAGGACGGGACCGGCATCGACGCACAGACGGTGATCCTCGTGCTCACCGTGGGCGGTCATTCGGGATCGTACGGGACCTTCTGGCTTCAGAACTTCGAAGGCGACCCGAACCCCACGCGCGCGGACTTCAATCGCCGGTTCGCGCGTGCGGTCGAAGCCGTCGATCGAATCGCCGAGATCGAGACCTTCATCGGCGACGAGCGCGCTCGCGAGTTGCCATTCGCACGCTAGTGGCGCCGACGTGCGTGGCGATCACGCTGCGCGTCATGACCGCCCAACCGAACGGAGTCGAGGAGGGCCTTCGAGGAGTCGCCCGCAAGGCCGGCGCAGGCCTCGTCGGGCGCGCCGCCGAACAATCGTGAGTTTGGCGCACCGCAGGACAGGGCGGCTGCTACATATCTAGGCGGTACGGTCCACCACCTCCGCGGAGTCATCGGCATGCAGCTCGGTTTCCTCGCCCCTTGTGTCCTTTTCCTGGCCACGTCGGCCCATGCTCAAACCGTCCTCTTCTTCGAAGACTTCGAGAGCGGATTGGCGAACTGGTCCATGAACGGCTTCTGGCGTCTGCAAGAAGCGTCCGAACCCTGCACGGCCCAGCGCGCTCCGTTCCCGAGCGGAACTCACTGCATGTGGTACGGATCGCCGACATCCTGGACTCCGTGTGCCTACGACGGACCGGACGTCTCGCCGAAGTACCTGACCTACAACCAGCCGATCGTGCTTCCGCCCACGAACGGCACGCTGGTCCTCTCCTACCAGAACTGGGCCAACGTGGAGAATTCGTGGGAGTGGGACATGCACGGCGCGGAAGTGCGTGCGTTCGGCGGCACGGCCTGGACGAAGCTGCCTTGGAGTTTCAATTCCAACTTCTGGCGTCTCGACACGCGCGACTTGACGGCCTGGGCCGGCCAGACGATCGAACTGCGATTCAGTTTCATCCCGGTGGACACGTGGGGGAACAGCACGATCGGCGTGTTTCTCGACGACGTGAGGATCACGGAAGAGCCGGCCGTGACGCTGGCGTTCTCAGCGTGTGCCGCGGACTCCACCTGGCATCAGTGGTGCCCGTGTTCGAACGCGGGAGGACCCGGACGCGGCTGCGCGAGCAGCTTGTCGGCGACGGGTGCGGGCCTCGCCGGCAGCGGAACGCTGCGCGTGTCGGCCGACACGTTCTCGCTGCACATGGATGGGATGTCACCGGCGGCCGCCACCTTGTTTCAAGTGTCCGGCTTCTCGCACGAGACGATATCCGGCATCGCCGGTGATGGCGTCTCGTGTGTGACCGGCTCGTTCATCCGGCTGGTCACTCGTTTCGCTCCAGGCGGCGTGCTCGATTTCCCGGGCGGCGGCGATGCTCCGATCTCCGTCCTCGGTGGAGTCTCGCCCGGACAAACCCGCTACTACGCGGCGCGCTACCGCGACGCGGCGGCGTACTGCACGTCCGCCACGTTCAACATCACGAACACGATCGCGGTCTATTGGCGGCCGTAGGTCTGCGCACGAGGAGTCGAGGAACGCCACGAAGTTGTGCGTGAAGAGTCGGCGTCCCTGCGGGCAGGCGCTTTGTGTGCACCGTCCGAGTCCCTGCACGAACGCGTCTCGAGGCCCGCGGCGTCGCAGGTCGCAGCTCATGAAGCCAGGGGCTTGAGTTCGCTCGCGCAACCACCGACGATCCAACTCGCGATGGAATTCATGGGATGGCTCTTGGCCGCGGTGCTGGGCACGGTCGCCGCTTCTGCGCTGCTGATCGCGTTCATGATCGGGATCGCGCGGCGCGATCGTCCGAAGTGAGTTCTGCCTGAGCCGACGGCGAGTGTCGACTGGGTGCGAGGTCGGCGGTCGCCTTCCGCGGCGAGGTCGCGGGGACGGCTGGGCAACAAGAGTCCACAGTAGGGGCACCGGGCGCTACCTTCCCAACATGGCGGATTTGCCCCAGGTCCACGGCGGTCAGCGGATCACAGTCGCACGCTGGCTCGGCATCGCGGCAACCTTGGTCCTCGGCGTCGCCGCGATCTGGCTGTTCGCGCGCATCTTAGGATTGCGCTCGCCGCTCTTCGCGTTCGAGTTGCACTTCGTGCTCATGGCCGTCGCAGCGTCGATCGACCGGCTGGCGGCCCCCGAGTTGCGCTCGCGCTGGTTCGACGTCGGCGCGGGCGAGGTGCGGATCTTCGAGCGGCTGGGCGTGCACGCCTTTCGGCGCTTCCTCGGCGCGATCGGATGGAACGCGTTGATCCGCGACAAGCGGATGTTCGACGGCACTCGCGCCACACTCGCCTCCTACGAACGCGCGACTCGCCACGGAGAGAACGCGCACATCTGGTTGTTCGTGGTCGTGCTCGCGCCGATCGCGTGGGCGCTTTGGAAGGGTTGGTGGGATGCGGCGTTCTGGCTGGGATCCATGAGCGTGCTGTTCCACGTGTATCCGGTGATGCTCCAGCGGACGATGCGCGCGCGTTTGACGGCGCTCCTGCGGAGAGTGCGCGGGGAGTGATGCCCTGCTGCGGACGGCGCTTGGATAGGCCGCGTGAGTTCCAGCGCGTCCGTGCCAGGATGCGCCGCGCTCACCTCAGCCGCGCACGGCTTGCTCGATGCGCGCCACGTCGAGCTTCTTCATCGGTCCGATCACTTCGAACGCGCGCTTCGCGGCAGCGCCGCCGCGAGCGAGCGCGTCCATCAGGACACGCGGAGTGATCTGCCAGCTGACGCCCCATTTGTCCTTGCACCAGCCGCACTCACTCTCGGCTCCTCCGTCGCGCACGATGGCGTTCCAGTAGCGATCCGTCTCCTCCTGATCGGCGGTGAGGACCTGGAACGAGAACGCCTCGGAAGGCTTGAACTGCGGCCCGCCGTTGAGGCCGATGCACGGGATGCCGAGCACCGTGAACTCGACGACCAGCGGATCGCCTGCGCGGCCCGAAGGGTAATCGCTCGGTGCGTGGACCACGGCACCAACCGAACTGTTCGGGAAGTTGGCGGCGTAGAACCTGGCCGCTTCCGCGGCGGTTCCGTCAAACCAGAGGCAGACCGTTGCGCGTGTCATTGGAGTCGCTTTCTCTCGTCCGTGTTCGAGCCACTAGGTCTACGGGCGCGCCGAGGCTGCGTCCAGTGACCTTCGCCCGCTGACGTGGGCGCTCGGTTGCGATGCGTTCGCGGGACTGCGCCACCTCGCGCCCGCGATTCAGGCCCGCGTGTTGGCCGGAGAGAACATCCACGAGCGCAGCCTTCGGGCCGCGACGCGCTGCGTGGATTGGACAGCCCCACTCGCGGCCCTCAAGGACAAGGTCAGATGAAGCAACGCAGTGAAGAAGAACGCATCGCAGAACTCCAAGCCAAGATCGACCGCCTCCGCGCGCGGGCCGAGAAGAGGCGCGCCAAGGCCAACCCCGCCGTGCGCCTCGCGACCCAAGCCGTTGAAGGCCATCGACAAAGCCGCCGCCGACACCGCTGATGTTGCGGCCCGCAAGGCGCTGGGCGATGCGCGCGAGCCGCTGTCGTCGTGGCTTGTGCTGAAGGGGCTGACGGTCGTCACGGTAGCGCCCGCCAAGCCCGAGAAGCGCAAGCGGAACAACACCGCGATGGCGACGGCGTAGCCCGACCGCATCCCGTTCCTCACTGATCCTGTCTCGCGCGGTGCGGGGCGGGATCTGGTCGTTGGGGGCTACCGATCAAACGCGCGCTTCGCCCCGACGACATCAAACTGTTCGGGCTTCCACTTCCCGAGCCACTCGGCGAGTTCTGCGCGTTCCTCATCGCCGCCCATGTCCGGCGTCCAGCCCTTGCCCGTGGCCAGCGCGACACAGCGTTCGTAGCCGGGCAGTCCGCCGCAGTCTTCGGGTGGGAACGCGCGCTCGCCGCCGAGCAGGATGCGCTTGCTCTTGCCATCGCGCTCCACGATCTCCGTGAGCACGACATCGTGCGTCCAGCCGTCGCCGAAGTCATATTCGTATAGACAGCGCGTGCCAACCTTGGTGCCGAAGTAGGCGCTGAGCGCCACGCGCTTCGCGTCCGGCGCACGCTGTCCCATGCCGGAGCTGTCGCGAGGTCCAGCGATCCCCGGGCCACGACGGGCGGCTCGGAACTCGTACAGGTGGCTGTCTTCCCAACCGCAGGCTTCCTGAATCGCGCCGTGCAGGTCGTGAAACGTCGCTGCGCTGTCCAGCAGGAACGCGCGCCACACGCGCGGCTTCGTGCCGACGAGGGTGATCTCGAACGAGTAGTGGCGGGGCATGGGGCTGAGGGTAGCGCGCGTGCCGAGGCCGTCCAGCGGTTCAGCCTTGCCGCCCGCCCCGAAACCGCCGATCATGGGCAGGACGCCATGGCCACCTACGCCGACATCAAGACGGACTCGCCGTGGAGGTGGGCGACGGTATTCAGCGTGCTCGTCCTCTGGGTCGCGACCCTGGCCGACAGCCTCGCTTCGTATGACATGACGAGCGTGTTCTATTGGATCGCCTTCTATTGCATAATGGCATTCGCAGTCGTCGTCATCGGCATTTCGTGGTTCAAAGTCGGATCACCCGATGCGGTTGGCGTGGTCAAACGGCACGCCGATGCGACTGGAGGGATTCGTGCGAACTCACACCCGGGGCTGGCGTTGGCAATGCGCGTTGCCGGGATCGTGATGATCGCCATCTGGATCGCCACGCGGTTCGTGCTCGGCCATGAGCATACCGCAGAGCGGACCGAAGTAGAGCGGGCGATCATGTCGTTTAGCTTCTCGATGGGGGCGATCTTCCTGACAATCTTCGGCTGGCAACGACCGTGGGACCTCAAGGTCGTGGAGCGTAGTGATTGCAGCGCAAAGGGTGACCGCATGGGCGCTAGCTACGTCGATATCCGACCGGACTCGCCATGGCGTTGGGTGCCGTTGATCGCGATGCCGTTCGCGTTCGTGGCGATCGACCTCTTGATGCGGTCGTCGTTGAGTGAAGAAAAGTCATCACTCGGTTGGGGCGCATTCATTGCCCTGTTCTTGCTGGTAGCATCGCTGTTGAGGCGATTCTCTGGTGCAGGCTACGACGCTGCTGTGCAACAGGAACGCGTCTCGGGTGGCCGCCGCGTTGTCACACACCCGGGGCTGGCGCTCGGAATGCTCGCCGTCGGGATCCTGATGATCGCATCGTGGATTGTCGCGACTGTTGCCCGCGATGACCTGAGGGCCACGCCTGTTGGGTGGGTAGCGCACTCGTTCGCTGTTCCGGCGATCGGGGTGTACTTGGCCTTGTTTGGGTTGCAGCGCCCGTGGGACCTCAAGGTCGTCGAGCGCGAGCCCGACGCTGCGCAGTGAGCCCTTGCCCCGCCGCCGCGTCGCGGGGAGGATGGCGGGGGTGAGAAAGGCGTCAATGTGCTCGTCTTTCGTCCCTTGCGGTCTCGCAGCCCTCGGCATTGTGTTGCTGCTTCCGAGCTGTCCAGTCTTCAATATGATCACGGACGGACGCCCGCGCCAGACTCTCGCAGGCCCTGAACAACCGGAGTTGGCGCAACAGGCAAAGGGGTGGCTGCTGGTAAGCAACGCCAGCGCCGACCTTGAAGTCATTCAGTTCCCTACGCTGGCTCGAACGACCGTGCAGCTCGATGACCGTCCCTGGTCAATCGGGGGTCCGGATCGCTCCGGCCGCATCGTGTACATCGTCGATGTCTGGGGGGGCCACCAATTGCGTGTTACGGACGTACTTGGTTCTCGCGATGCTGTTCTATTCGAGCGCCCAGGTGATCCGCTCACGGATAGCGTGATCGGGGGCGTTGCGTGCTCTGCCTCCGGTCGTGTCGCGTTCTGGGCTCGCGACTTGGACAAAGCGCACCTCCATTCTGGACTGCCGGACACGCCACGGCGTTTGGAGGTCCTCGACCTTGACACGCGCGAGTGTCGCGTCGTGCCCTTCGAATTGCACAACGCGCGTTTCATGTGGATGCCGGATCAAAGACGACTCCTTCTCTATGCCCGCTACGATCGCGCTCAGTACGGCCCGATCACTCCTGACCCACGGGTCACGCTGCTCGATGTGGACACCGGCGTCGAATCGGACCCCATAGGTACGGGCGAGCTGGCCTTCGTCGAGCCGGATGGAATTCACATCTGGGTCGGCGTCAGCGGCAACCCCGAGTGGCTTCGGATCAACAGTTCGAACATGACGACCGAGACGAGGAGCATTCGGTGGCTCTTTCCGATCGCGAGCATCGGCGCGGACCTCGTTGTGGCGGCTGCGAACCCGACGGAAGGTTTGGATCCGAAATACTACCGCACGCTCACCAAGGCACCGCAGGCGATGTGGAGCGTGAAGTTGTTCGACACGAAGGCTGACGAGTTCCTGACCGTCGAGGAGTCGGTCGCGCGCCACCACACGTATTCATGGGGCTCTGACTAGCGTCCCATTCCGTGCGCGATGGGGCGCAGCAGGGTTGCTCACAGGACGGCACGGCGGCCTCCCCGTCCCGTTCTATTCTTCCCTCGTGTCATCGCTCGCCTGTATCTCATTAGCATGCGACCTTACAAGCGCTTCCAGATCCTCGTTTGGTTCCCACGCATCATCGTTATGCCACAGCACCATCGGACGATTCCCTGGTGATTCGGACACTTGAACGGCAGTCCATGCATCTGCGTGGTTCTTGTACTTCCTGAGAACGCAGTCGCGCTCGACCGACTGCAT
This sequence comes from Planctomycetota bacterium, assembly GCA_016795245.1. Taxonomy (GTDB): domain Bacteria; phylum Planctomycetota; class UBA1135; order UBA1135; genus JAEUIA01. The sequence continues at coordinate 49,084 of JAEUIA010000009.1, forward strand.
GTCGATCGCTGCGTTCGCACGCGTGAATGTCACACCTTGGCGAAGGCTGGGATCCCATCGCGCGATGTGGCTACCCTGCCGGTGCTTCGAATCGACTGGGGGGGCGAGCCTCCAGCCAGTGTTGCAGGGACTCTAGAAGTCGCGGATGCTGATTCAGCACCCACCGGGCAACTGTGTCGCCGAATGGCAGGGAGTCAAGTTCGATCAGCAGCTGTCGCACGAGCGGAGGGACGCTCATCCTCGGGGGCTGTACGTCGCGTCCGCGATCAAGTGTGTTGATGTAGTAGTGTTCAATCGGATCGCCGTACTCATCGAGCATCACCACCTCATTGGGGTCATCCGTGCCCGGTCGCGAGAGCAATCGACTTACCTGGTAAGCACCGAACCAGTCCGTCTCATCATGCGCCATCATGCGGCCTTCAAAGCCGAGGCTCCTTCGACGGGACAGAAAGTGCAGAAGTTGCGTCGGGAACTCCACGAGCGGAGCGATCGCCGTGAGATGAAAGTAGGAAGCGAACCACGGGTAGTCCTCCTCATGCTTGATACCGAGCACTCGCGCCGCGTGGGCGATGCTAACCATTGGATCAGTCTCTTCCAGAGTCGCTACGACCAGAACGATCTCTGTGTAGTCAGCCTGCCGAATCGCAACTGATTGTCCTCCCAACAATTGGAACTCAACGCTGTCCGCGCTTCTTATGTAATCGCGAGCCCTCACCGCTTGGCTAATAGCGTTCGTGTGCAATGACTTCGAATCTTTCAAGACACTCTTCTCTGCTCCTCTCCGAGCAGGAGCTGTTATTCGACCTGCTTTGGCTTCGATCAACAGCAGCGTCCGACCACGAGCGACAAGTCCATCGAGTTCATACTGCACGGACTTACCCGATGAGACGAGCGTGTAAGTCAGGGAAGTATGTCTCAAGTCGGCCCGAAGGCACTTGGACAGTAGCTCACACGCCCGGGTTTCTAGAAAGCTCGCTCTCGCTCGATTGTATGACTCCCAAGCAGGCGTCGCCGGGACACTCTGAGACGGACCTAGGAGCCGATCGATGGTTGCCAACAGAGTACGTGCCGGTAGTGCTGGACGGGGCATGAAGTAGCCTTGGTCAATGCGTACGAAGGCGTACTCGTCGAAGGGAGACTGTTGGGACGGAAGCCTATCGTGAGACGGTGGCAGCGACGCCCATGGAACACTGCACGCAAGCAGATAGCGGCGAACAGCGTCAACATCGATCTGGCGTCCAGAGCACAGTGAATCTAGATCAACAACCAATGCGTCGCCGATGCGATGGAACACCGTATGCACAGCGGCTTGGCGGATTGACTTGTTTGCCTTTGAGGGAGGCTGGCGAACAAGCTCGTCCAGCATCGATCTCGGGATGATGGCTTCAGTCCACGCTAGCTGTCGTCCCTTCCGCCTCGTCTGCCCCACCGCGTTGCGGAGGTCCGTTTCGAGCTTCGCACTCTGACTATAAAGACTTGTGACACGCTGCTTGTACAGCTCAACCGCGGCATTGCCGATCTCAAGTGCCGTACGGTGATCGAAGCCCAGGGCGGCTGACAAGGTGGACGATATCGGGGACAGCATGTCACGAATCGCCTGAATCCAATGCGCGCGAAGACCATACCGTCGCAGGTAAGTGAAGTGACCGCGAAGGCGACTCGCTCGCATGTCTACCATCGACATCTCGGTGACATCAGATGGTGGGTGCGACACGGAGTGCAGCACAGTGACTCCCGAGAACAATCGCCTCAGCAGATCGTGAATGGATTCGAGCTCCGCACCATCAATCACATGCTCTCGCGTCACGTCGTAGGTGCTCATGTCGGCCCCGCAGAGCAGGGTGGCTAGGTAGTCGACGTACGCTTCGAGTTCGATTGCAAGCCTGGTCTCATCTCCGCTTCCGATGTTCGTTGTATTCGCCAGGGTGAAGTACGCAATGATGTCGAACGGATGGTGGCGGCGGGCAATGTTCAGGATTTCGTCAACGTACGATTCCAACCCGCGCCGAAACTCGTCGGAATTGGCTTCGAAATTCTCACGCTCGTCCTCGTAGTCCTTGAAGTACCGCGCGAACGGCTCCGACTCTTCTTCCACCGCAGCCGGTTGTTCGCGGTCTGAGCTGCGTCTTCGTGCCACTTACGCTCCGATCTGGTGACGGGTCAGACAGCACCCAGCGAACGCACGCCGGACCGCGTCGCTGACATCGTTGCAGGTTTCGAATCTGGCGAGCATGCCGGGATCGTAGCCACAGAGCGGCCTAGATGGCATGGCCCGCTCCCGCCCGCCCCGCACAGCCTCCATGACGCCGCCCTCCGCCCCGCGCTGGCGCTCCCCGCCGCGATCTTCGTGGTCGTGATCCTGCTCGCGGGAGAGGGGTGAGGCGGGGTGGTCTGGCTAGATCTGCGCGTCGCCAGCCATGACTGCGATGTGCGCCGGGGTGAATCGTCGCCGCGTACCGATCGTTTCCGATCTGCGCCCCGCCTCCCGCGCGTCAGCGCCCGTTAGGTACACGGCCCGCGTCCGTCACGTAGACTGGTGAAGCATGATCCGCGAGCTGATCGAGTTCATGGGCGAAGTCGTGGGATCGGCCTCGGCTTCCACGAACAACGGCAAGAACGAGTGGCTGGTCGCCGGGATCGTGATCGCCGTCGGTGTGGTGACCGTAGTCGTGCTCATTATCGTCGCGGACTGACCGCCCGCCGCCCTCGCGTCAGCGCCCGCTCACTTGAGCCACTTCGCGTTCGCGTCGTACATGACTCGGATGCCTGCGATGCTCTTCGTTTCCATGCTCGGAGGCGACAAGAAGAGCAGGCACGATCCTCCGCCGCCTGCATCAGGCATCGTCAAGTGCTTGGTGCCTTGCGTGTCGGAGAATTCCACTCGCAAATCCCCGCGCTCTGGCTTGTCTGAGAAAAGGGAAACGAACACACCGAAGCCCTTGCGCTCAAGTCGGTCGATGATCATCCCGCCTTGGCACGGCCCAACGCGGAAGCCTACGGCGTCAGCACCAGCAGCGCCTGCGTTCGGGTCCGGCCTGAGCAGCGGTTCCGAAGGTGTGTACGCGATCGCTTCCGTCCACATCTCCGCTTTCTTTTCTGCGATGGGGGGCTTTTCAGTGCCGACCACACTCGCGGCAGCGAGGGCAACGAACAGGACAAGTGACTTCATCTGGATCTCCGATAGGTTTCGGACGCAACGACGCCCGCGCGAGAGTACATGGCCGTTTCAGACTTTGCTCGACGCCCTTTCGTCCAGCTTGCATCTGACCCGCCCGTTCCACAACGAAACCGCCTAGCCGCGCTGAGGAGGATCGGGTTGATCACCCCCGGCCAACGCCTCGTCGTCCGCCCTTTCACAGAGCTGAGCGCGTGGTGCGTGTTCCGGCGGAGGGGGACCTCCCGCTCGCGAGACAGCGCGGAGTTGTGCAGGATCACGCCGTGAAGACGCGCTCGGCCTGGATCGTCGCCGGAACTGGCGTTGGGACATTCGTCGTTCACGCTGGCCTGCTCTTGTTCGCCTTCTTGATCGGCATGAGCGGCGTCGCTGCTCACGGACCGGCTGCATCGGCAGCCGACTTCGGCCCAAGGGTCGGGAGCGTTCTCGTTGGAATCCTCGGCTTCCCGTTCCTGGATCTCGCGCTGTGCTGGCGGGGGTCGGCGCTGACGGGCTGGATGTGGGTCGTTGCCGGAGTGCTCACGAGCGCGACCTGGGCTGGCGTAGCGAGCTGGTGGATCGCCCGGCGTCGCAGACTCCGCAAGTGAAGGCCCTCGCGCGGCGCGTCTTTCTGTGAAGTGCCGCCCGCCCCGCTTCCCGCGCGTCAGCGCCCGTTCACGATCGCGGCGTAGTCGATTTCGGCGTCGTCGCCCGTTTCCTGGACTCGCCTCGGCCCGCCCGTACAGGGCCATTGTAGCCCTCAGGGCATCCAGAGAATCGAGATCGCATTCGTCTGATTGTGGGTCGCAGGCGAACAATGCGGCCCCGAGTCGCGGTACCAGCACTGATAATGAACCAAGCCTCCGGCTGGCGAGATCAGGCCGGCAGCTGAAACCAAGGGGTCCGATCCGACACCGAACCCCATCGACACGCTACCCACGGTGGCCGTTCGCAAGCCGAGTCGAATCACGTTACCGGTGACGCACAACAGACCGTCCCCGAGGATCACTCCAGCGCCGCCGTTCACTGGACTCGTGCCTTGGAAGAAAATGGCGCTCGCGTTCGTTGGTAGGCCGGACGCCACGAGCTGCACTGTGTCGACGGTCACAGCGGCATTGCCGATTGCGAGCAGTTGACCACCCCCCGTCGTGGCCGAATTCGTGCAGCCAGCCCAGGGCAAATCGACGTTGCAGGGACAGGTCGCGTTCTGCCCGGAGCAGAAAACGGTGTGTGGAGGCGGCACCGTGTCGACTCGCAAGTAGACCTGATTGTAGCTGTAAGTCGAGCCAAACGGCTCCTGGATCCGCAACGAGCCCGAGGAGAAAGCGACGGATTGCCCGTCGTCGGACACGGGTAGCGTGTCGAGGTTGTAGCCACCGTATCCCTCGACGCCGGTTGAGGCGAGATCGACCCGCCGCAGAGTATTGAGTTGCCGGTCCCGCACGAGGATCGGCGTGCCCCCACTGACGCCGGGCACGAAGTTTTTCGCCAGTGTACTGAACGTGACGAATCTGCCATTCGACGAGACTCTGCCCTGACTGATCGACTGCGACTGATTCCCGAGCAGACCGCGGCTCACCAGCTCGCAGACTGGTGACTGCATGTCGCGGACGAACATGTCAGGCGCGCCGTTCGAGTCACCGAGCACGAGATCAAAGGCCCAACTTCCAAAGCCGATGATGCGACCGTCATGCGATATGGATGGGGATGAGCTCGTCCCGCCCGGCACGACGAGGATCTGGCTCACGCTCACATGGTCGACCGCCCCGCTGAGGAGGTCCTTACGGAAGATCGATCCGGCCGAGTTCAGCGGACCAATGAAGGCGCTCGAGAAACTCTGGAACGCCAGATAGCGGCCGTCACCCGAGATCGCCGGCCAGCCGCCGCTGGCTTCCATTCCGCCTGCTGTCACGCTGACGCGGATCGTCACCCCGGTCGTGCGCTCGCGCATGAAAACGTCGCGATCCTGATTCAGGTCGGAAGCGACGAGATTCGTTGCCCAACTGTGAAACACGACGCGCTGACCGTCGGCCGAGATGTCCTGCGCTCCGGAGGCGTCATCTCCCGAATCGCCGTTGCCTTCGACACCGGTCGAACTCGTGCTGACCCGTTCTGTCGTACCCATCAGGCGGTCGCGCACGAAGACATCGACCCTGCCGTTCGTGTCGCCGCTCACGAGGTTTGAGGCCAGGCTCGCGAAGACCACGAATCTGCCGTCGGCCGACAACGCGGGCGCGAAACTCGCTGCGTTTCCTTCGACGCCGCTCGAGGAAACGCTCACACGTTCGGTGGTCGACGTCATCATGTCTCGCACGAACACATCCTCGACTGCATTGGTGTCGCCCACGACGAGCTGCCAAGCCATGCTCTTGAACGCCACGAATCGTGCGTCGGGCGTCATGCTCGGCTGGTACGAGCCGCGGGGAGCCGCCCCCGGCCCCGAGAGCGGGGCGCTTACGAGCCGAGTCGTGCAGATCTGTGCGCTCAGGTCGGGACTGGCGACGGTCCACACAGCGAGCGCGAAAAATACACGAGTGGTCGCAATCAGATTCAAGCCTGCCTCCGTTGTACCCAGGGTGGATTCGATGATTGGAGAGTCTAGCAGCCCGCTGAAGAAGTGCTCATCGCGAGCACTCGGCCTCGTGTGAGGACCAGCACCTAGCTGATCGCGAGATCGAGGCCGGCTTGATATCCACTTGCACCAGCGCGATCAGGAGCAGGGGGAGCATGGCGGTAGAACCTAGCGGATGGGTAGGGGTTTCGGGCAACTACTTCTCGCGCACAGGAATCCTCAACACCGGCTCCTCGTCCGGGATCTTGCGCACGACGAAATAGCCTCCGCGCATCGTCCACGCGTAGTCGCCATCCGAGGACCACCACGCGACGCGTGGAGCAGGCCAGCCCATTGGAGGCGAAGTCGTGCCATCCGCAATGCGCGAGATCTTGAGGTCCAAGCTCGTCGTGAAGTACGCCCCGTCAGAGGAGAACCACGCGGGCATTCGGATCGGATTTCCTCCGCCGTAGTCGCAGTGTGCAATCACTTCGCCAGATGCGATGTCCCAGACTCGTGCTTCCCAGAAACTGTACGACGTTGAGAGGAGCTTCGTCGCGTCGGGGCTGATCTGAACGCAGCCGATTTTCATGTCGTCGAAGAGGTCTTCGTCGCAGTGCGAAAACTCGCGCAGGCTTTGCTCGTCCTTTCCCATCTCCCAAAGCCTTGCCGTGCAGTCGCCTCCGCCGATCGCGAGGACGCTGCCGGTGGGGTCGAACGCGAGCGCGTGCACGTTCGATCGCGGAGCGGAGATTCGATCACGACGCGGCCATTCGAGGGGAACGACCTGGCGTGAGTGGAGTTTCGTGGCCGTGGACGTGCCCCAAACAGTGACGAGCCCCTTGCTGTCGCCCAGCGCCATCAAGTCCCCATCTCGGTCGAGCACCATTGCCGTGGTCATGACCTGCTCATCGTTGGCGATCTGCGCGATGCGTTCGCCCGTATCGCAGTTGAAGATGTCGGTGGGAGGCCCGCCGAGTGCCGCAACGATCACTGTTCCGCCCGCAGCGAAGTGGATCTCGCGCTTCTCCCACTCAACAGGGTTCTTGCTCGTCGAGGGAAACGTCTTCATCACCGCACCGCTCGCCGCGTCTACGATCTCGATGTCCGCGTTGCGGTGAAGAAGCCCGAGCTTCGCACTGTCCCTCGTCCACGCCACGTACTCGACTACGGACTTGGTCGGCGCTACGCGGAACGCGACGGTCTTCGTCGCGATGTCGATCACCCACACGCCCTCGTCCTGGGTGGAGATCGAGATGCGTTTGTGATCGGGCGAGACGGCCTGCGCGTCCTCGACCAGCGGCGGCAGCGACTCGATCGGCTTGGGCGTCTCAACCGCTTGCACCAGCGCGATCAGGAGCAGGGGGAGCATGGCGGTAGAACCTAGCGGATGGGGAGGGGTTTCGGGCAACTACTTCTCGCGCACAGGAATCCTCAACACAGCCTCCTCGTCGGGGATCTTGCGCACGACGAGGTGGTGATCGACGACGGCCCATGCGTAGTCGCCGATAGATTGGAAGAAGGCAAACTTCGAAGAGGATGGCCATCCGCCGGGAATTAGTCGTCGAGGATCGAACTGACCGCCACGCTGCGTAGGGTCCTGGCCGACAGATAGTGCAACTCGACACGCGAGATCCGTGAAGATGAATCTCCCGTCGGTCGTGAACCACGCGCCGATGCCACGGGCTTGACCTCCGCCAAAGTCCACCCATTGCACGACATCGTTCGTGCTCACATCCCAGACGCGGATGTCCCAGTACTTGAATGTGGTCGCCACGAGTCGAGTGCCGTCCGGACTGAACCGGGCGCTGCCGATCGCCTGGTTGTCGAACAGGTCTTCGTCGCAGAAAGTGAACTCTTGCTTCGGGCCTGCAGAATCACGCTTCCACAGCCTCACCTTGCAGTCTCCGCCGCCGATCGCGATGACCGCTCCCGTCGGTGAAAAGTCGAGGCTGTGAATCCGGTGGAACGTCTTGCCCAGTGGAACGCTGGTGATGTCCGGAAGCGGTGCACCGTCCAGTGCGTTCCAGACCGCGACCGTTCCACCGTCGTCACCAAGTGCGATCAATTTCCCGTCACGGCTCAACGCCATCGCTGTAGTCAGGCGAGAAGCACCCGTACCTATCTGCGCGATGAGTTTTCCGCCGTGGGCTGGGAAGATGTCCGTCGGCGGTCCGCCGAGGGTTGCGATAAGGACTGCGTCCCCTGCAGCGAAGTGAATCTCACGACGACGGATCTCGTCGGGCAAGCCGGGGGTTGTGCACAAAGAAGCTCGCATCTCGCCACCTTCGGCGTCGAAGACCTCGATCACTCCGCCTTGTCGAAGCAGAGCGAGTGTGGTGCTGTCCGAACTCCACGCGATGTAGTCGACTACGGAACCTGAAGCCGGAATCGTGAGCGCGACCGTCTTCGTTGCGATATCGATGACCCACACGCCCTGGTCGCGGGTCGAGACGGCGATGCGCGTATGATTGGGAGAGACAGCTTGCGCGTCATCGACCAACGGCGGCAACGAGTGGATCAGCGCGTGTCGCGCGGGCACGTCGATCTCTGGGCCGTGACCGGTGGCCGTAGGATCCTCATCAACGGGTTGAGCCCGAGGCTGGACCGCGGGCATGCGCGACAGGAATACGCAGACCAGCGTCGCAGCAACGATTCCGCTGACCGCGAGGCGCAAGTCGTGACGATCACTCATGCGGATTGACCTGCGGGTCACCGGCGAGAAGGGCGAGGGCTAGGGCGGGCATGGCGGTGGAACCTAGCGGATGGGGAGCGGTTTCGGGCCTAAGCCAACATCCCGAATGTCACCCGCACCTTGCCGTCCCTTGAGCGGTTTGCTCGGATCGTCTCCTCATGCGCGCTATCCCGATCATCTTTCTCGCTGCCGCCTGCTCGACGCCTGAAAGGCCCCTGCAGGTGCAGATGGCTACGCAGATCGAAGGCTCGACCTCTCCATCACTTCCAGCCCGTTTCAGATCGAGGCTCCTGCGTACGCTTCCGCCGTACCAACAGCACTGGACCGTCGAGCACATCGAGAGTGTCGGCGACTGGGATGGAGACGGCATCGTGGATCTCGCCGTGTCGAACTCGGACTCTGCGAACAAGGACACGCGCGGCAATCCATACGGGGCGGCGGGAGTCCTGATCCTCTCATCGCGTGATGGCCGTCAGGTCGCCGCGCTGCTCGGGGCACCTGAGATCGTCCACTCGCCGACCCTGTGGAGGTGGGAGAAGCGGTTCACCACGTTGGGTGACATCGACTCGGACAAGCGATCGGATGTCGCCCTGCTCAGCTCCGGCATTCGCGCGGACGGCACGCGCGGGGCGGTGTTGTGTGCATTCGGGAATGGCCGACCAGACCCGATCTGGAAGCAGGACATCACTGTGCCGAACGGCTGCATGCCGTTCACCCTGCAACGCGTCGGGGATTTGGATCGCGACGGAATCCGTGACCTCGCAATCGGGGTTCCGCCTTATGACGGCGGTCCATCGCCTCCAGCTTGGACGGACGCAGCAGGGTTCGTGGAGGTGCGCTCCGGCAAGGACGGTCACGCGTTGTGGCAGCTTCGCGGCGAGATCGGGATGCGCACCGGATGGCAGATGGCTCGTCACGCCGATGTGGACGGAGACGGCATCGAGGAACTGGCCGTACTCGTGATCGCGCGAGATCCATCCGATTCGGGGGTTGGTTCTAACGAGCGCCAGCCGCGCGTGGACATCCTGCGCGGATCCACGGGGGAGACGCTGCGCTCGATCCCGGGAGCACCGGATCCTTCATGGACGCGGCGCGAATCCATGGTCCCGTTTCAACTCGTCGGCGGAGAGGACATCGATGGCGATGGCTTTTCGGACTTGACCATTCGTACCTTGCGCACTGGTGAGCCCAACGTGCTCGACGTACTGAGCGGCAGGGATGATTCCGTGCTCGCACGAATGACAGCGCATCCAGACCCGAACGGTCGGGAGGACGGCTGGTTCCCGTCCGCCGTTGCGATCGGTTCCGACGTGGATGGCGACGGCTGGCGGGACCTTCTGCTCGGTCACGATGAAGTCGGAAACGAGCAGGGATACGACTGGGGAGCGATCTACGTGCAATCCGCGCGCACGAATGCGTTGCTGGCGGCAGTCTGGGGGACGCAGGAAGACTCGAAGCTCGGAGACGCGATCGCATGGCTCGGCGACACCGATGGTGATGGCGCACCAGAGTTCGCCGCGCCGACGACGCAAGGCATCAAGATCTGGGCGATCGAGCGCGACGGGGCGAAGTAGCTCCGGCTCTCTCCCTGCATCGCCGAGAGCAAGAGAGCCAATCCGCGCCGCGCAGGGGAATCGGGCGCTGGTGCTTTGCGACCCGCTCCCGATCCGAGAGCCAGCATCCCCAACCAGGCGCGCCGAATCGCGGTTCCAGCGCCGCCCCTGTTAACCGCAGCCACCGCCGGGCGCGCGTTTTGAGAGGATGGCTCCCCGATGCGAACGCGAATGCGCGCTCGCGCACGCCGTCGTTGACAGGCCTAGAAGCTACCTGGACAGTCTGCTGCCTGCCAGGCACCACGTTCTGATCCGGGCGTGGGGTCCGACCTGGACCTTGTCACAAAAACATGCCAGTATTTGTGACAAGCTCCATGCCGAACCCAGCCCCCAGCCTCCAGGACCGCATCCTGAAACGATTCCGCCGCGAGGGACCTGGGGTCGTCCTTTCCCCGCGCGACCTGCTCGATCTGGGCTCCGGTCCGGCGGTTCGCCAGGCCTTGTCCAGGGCGGTCGAAGCGGGCCTCATTCGGAAGGTGGCTCGGGGGCTGTATCAGGTCCCTCGGCGAGACCCCGAACTCGGCACGCTCGCGCCGACACTCGACGCGATCGTCGAGGCGCTGCAGAAGCGCGACGGGATCCGGCTCCTGCCGTCGGGCGCGCACGCGGCCAACATCCTGGGGCTGTCCACACAAGTGCCGGTGCGCGTGGTGTTCTTGACTGACGGTCCGACGCGACGCATTCGTCTCGGCAAGCGAGAAATCGTGCTGAGGCGCACGACGCCGAGGCAGATGGCGACGGCCGGCAAGATCAGCGGCACGGTCATCCAGGCGCTGCGCTGGATGGGCGCGGATCACGTGGGGGACGCCGAGATTGCACAACTGCGTGAACGACTGAGCAAGGCAGACAAGAAGGTCCTGCTCGCGGATCAGCGCCAGGCTCCGGCTTGGGTGGCGAGCTTGCTGCGTCGGATCGCGCTCGGGGACGGGAAGTGAAGACGGGCCTGAGTCCGTACCTCGACCTGAGTGCCGCTCGCCGCAAGACGGTCTGCGAAGAAGCCGGCGCCCAACTGGGCCTGGCTGCCGCGAGCATCGAGAAGGACTATTGGATTTGCTGGACGCTGCGCGAGTTGTTCGAACTGGACGATCACGGAGCGAAGCTCACGTTCAAGGGCGGAACGTCGCTGTCCAAAGGGTGGAAGCTGATCGATCGTTTCTCTGAGGACATCGACATCGTGGTGTCGCGCACGGCATTGGGTTTCGGCGGGGGGGATGCACCGGATGCCGTGGGGATCTCCAACAAGGAACGAGAACGCCGACTCGAGCGGCTGGGCGGGGCTTGCGGGAGCTTCGTTCAGAACGAATTGAAGAGCGCACTCAGGGAACGCGTGGGTGAGAGGCTCGCAGGCCGAGGCAATTGGAAGCTGGAGAACGACGCTGCTGACCCCGCTGGACAGACTTTGTTGCTGCAATATCCGAGCGAATTCGAAACAGGGCCGTACGTCCGGCCGCTCGTGAAGATCGAGCTCGGTGCGCGATCCGACACGGAACCCATCGAGCAGCCGGACATCACGACCTACCTGGCGGACGCACTCCCGATCTTGTTGCCGGATTCGGCGTTCAGCATCCGCACGGTCGCGCCGGAACGGACATTCTGGGAGAAGGCCATGCTCCTGCACGAAGAGGCCCAGCGCGGAACCACAGCGCCGCCGGCCCCGCGACTTTCTCGGCACTACTACGATGTGTGGTGCCTGATTACGAAAGGCGTCGCCGAACGCGCGGAACACGACACGGAACTGTTCGAGCGCATCGCTGCGCATCGCGCCGTGTTCTTCAAGAAGAACCGCGCTGCTCAAGAATCACTCCGCAGGGGGCGCCTGAAACTCCTGCCGCGGCTCGAACACATGGCCGTATGGAAGCGCGACTACGAATCCATGCGCGAGGCGATGTTCTTCGGCACGCCGCCCGAGTTCGATTCCATTCTCGCTGTCGTGCGGGATTTCGAGACGCGGTTCAATGCTGGGGGCGGATGACGCGGGCTTGCACCCGAGTCTATTCTGGTCCGGTTGTGTGTTCTCCTGCGCGAGGGCGAATCCACTTGCTCCGTTCCCAGCCGTTACGCGCTTGACGTGCTCCCGCGTCCGATACCGGCCCGACGCGGATCCTCCGGCTCGCAATCCATCCCGAATCGGCTGCGAAACCGCCGCGATCGACGTAAGTGGTTGCTTTTGAATCACGGGCACAGCGTGCGGGAACTGTTGTCGGCCAAACCGAAGTCCGTGCCTGAACTCCACTTGCAACCCGGATCGATCTGGAAGGGCAATCCGCGCGCCGAACGACCGGTAATCGGGCCTGCAGCCGGCCCCGAAACCACTGTCGGTTTCGGAATCGCGCGGCATGAAGAACCAGCCCCGACTCGAACCCCTCTGCCCCTCCTGCACGACGCCCTCCAGGCCCCGGCCGATACTGTCTCCCGGCGCACCTCCGGCCGTCATTCGCCATTCCCTGCTGCGCACGTCGAGCGGCACCCGCGCGCGCTGGCGCTGTCGGACGTGTCGTCGGACCTTCACCGATCGCCATGCGACGCCTTATCATCGTTTGCGCACGTCGCCCTCGCGCTTCGATCGGGTCGTGCACTTGAGCATGGAAGGAACCAGCAAGGCTGCGATCGCGCGGGCCGAGGGGATCTCGAGCTCGACGGTATCGCGCTGGCTCGACCGCGCCGCGAGTCACGCGCGGCGCTTCGTCGATGGCGCGCTGCGCGAGACGGTGCCGGAGGAACTGCAAGCCGACGAAGTGCGCGGCGCGGGACCATCGCGCGACGATCGGCACTATGTCTTCTGCGTGATCGAGACGAGTGCGCGGTTGTGGTTGAGCCATTGCGTCGGCAACCGAACTCGCAGGAATTGCCGGCTGCTTCTGCGCCAGGCGCGCATGCGTTGTCGGCTGGGTGCGCCGCGCGTGTTGATCGTGACGGACCCTTTCGAGTTCTATCGCGAAGCGGTCAAGAAGGCTTGGAGCATGACGGCCGTGCACGTCGAATCGAGCAAGATCATCCGCAGTCCCCTCTGTGTCAACGTGACTGAGACAACCTTTCTCCCACAGTTTAGTGTCGAGGGCAGAAGGATGTCCCCCCGTGACCAACGAATCCAGCGCCGAAACTCCCGACCGCCCGAGTGCTCCCCGAGGAGGTAGATCGGAGCGTACTCGCGACGATCTACCTCCTCGGGGAGCTGATCCGGATCCCGAAGTTCTGGCGCGTGCCACTCGTCGTCGTTTCGACGCGGAGTACAAGGCGCGCATCGTTCGCGAGGCCGACGCGTGCAAGAGCCCGGGTGAAATTGGCGCGCTTCTGCGACGCGAAGGGTTGTACTCGTCGCATCTTTCGGTGTGGCGCAAGCAGGTGCGCCGCCACGGCATCGAAGGTCTCAAGAAGAAGCGCGGCCCGACGCCCAAGGTCAAGCCGAGCAAACGTGAGATCGAGTTGGAACGCGAGAATCGCAAGCTCGAGAAGCGCCTGGCTCAGGCCGAGGCCGTCATCGCGTTCCAAAAAAAAGTGCACGAGCTCCTGGGGATCCCCCTGAAGAGCCACGAGCTCGAAGAGGACGACTGATGCAAGCGGTCACTGAAACGCGACCGACGTTGGGCGTGAAGCTCGCGTGCAAAGCCCTGGGCCTTCCGCGCGCATCCTGGTATCGCATGCAAGCTCGAACATCGCGTGCGGACCTGGCATCCGAAACACATTCTCGCCCTCGCAAGGCCTCGCCCAGAGCGCTTTCGAGTGCAGAGCAGCAGTCCGTGCTCGACCTCGTCCACGAAGATCGTTTCGTCGACATGTCCGTCTCGCAGGTTTTCGCTACGACCCTCGACGAAGGCCACTACTTCTGCTCGCGCAGCACGATGTACCGCATCGTTTCATCCCAGGGCGAAGTCCGCGAACGGCGCGATCAATTGCGCCGGCCCGTCTACACCAGGCCCGAGTTGCTCGCTTCTCTGCCGAATCAAGTTTGGTCGTGGGACATCACCAAGATCAAGGGACCGAAGAAGTGGAACTACTTCCACCTCTACGTGATCATCGACATCTTCAGCCGCAAGGTCGTCGGCTGGATGATCGCACGCCGCGAGAGCGCGAAACTCGCACAGAGATTGATCGCGGCAACGATCGCCAAAGAAGGCGTCGCGCCCGGACAACTCACCGTCCACGCCGATCGCGGATCATCGATGACGTCGAAAGATGTGGCCTTCCTGCTCGCGGATCTGGGCGTGACCAAGACGCACAGTCGTCCGCACGTCTCCAACGACAACCCATTCTCGGAATCCCAGTTCAAGACCATGAAGTACCGACCCGACTTTCCAGAACGCTTCGGATCGATCGAAGATGCACGCGCCTTCTGCGTCGCATTCTTCGACTGGTACAACAACCACCACCGTCACAGCGGCATCGCCTGGATGACGCCGGCCGACGTGCATCACGGACGGGCGCATGACGTCCGTGAAAAACGAGCCGACACACTCGATCGCGCCTACCGCGAGCACCCCGAACGATTCGTGCGCAGCCCACCCAAACCGCCCGAATTGCCCACCGCCGTGTGGATCAACCCACCGCTAGCGATGAGCAGCGCCAGCACTCACTGATCTCATGTCCAGGCTGTCTCAAAATCGTTGACACACTCCG
>JAEUIA010000051.1 GCA_016795245.1 Planctomycetota bacterium
TGCACCACATGAGCCTGGCTCGGTACGGTCACACTCGACCAGCCGCCGCAACGACGCCGGCGAAAACGGTGGAGTGGAGTCTGACTCCGTACCGACGCAGCGAATCACGAGGATTTGATCCAGGCACGGTATGCGGATTCGTCAGCCGTTAGACTGCGTCGCATGTTGCGCACGAACATCTACATCGCTCTCACGCTCGCCGTTTTTACTCTCCCGCTCGCGGCGCGCGAGGGCGAGAAGCCCGACGACAAGCCGAAATGGGACGTGAACAACGCTTCCGGGCCTTCGAAGGACGTGCCGATCGACGTCGACGAGGGCACGTGGATGAACGTCGATCTCTCGCCCGACGGCAGCACGATCACGTTCGACCTTCTGGGTGACATCTACACCCTGCCGATCACAGGCGGCGAAGCGACAGCGCTCACGCACGACGTCGCGTGGCAGATGCAGCCCTGCTTTTCGCCGGACGGCAAGCGCATCGCATTCACGAGCGACCAGGGGGGAGGCGACAACATCTGGGTGATGGATCGCGACGGCAAGAATGCGAAGCAAGTGACCAAGGAATCCTTCCGCCTCCTGAACGACCCGCGCTGGTCGCCTGACGGCCAGTACATCGCGGCGCACAAACACTTCACGTCGCGCCGCTCTCTGGGCGCCGGCGAAATCTGGATGTACCACGTCGCGACCGGCGGCGACGGTCTGCAGCTCACCACGCGCCGCAACGAACAGAAGGACCTGGGCGAGCCCGCGTTCTCACCCGACGGGCGCTACCTGTACTTCAGCTACGATTCGACCGCGGGCGACACGTTCGAATACAACAAGAACAGCAACACGCAGATCTACGCGATCGATCGGCTCGACCTGGCCAGCGGCGAACGCATCCCGTTCGTGACCGGCCCCGGCGGCGCGTGCAGGCCGACGCCCAGTCACGACGGCAATCAACTCGCGTTCGTGCGGCGCGTGCGCTTCCAGACGAGTTTGTTCGTGATGGACACGCGGTCCGGACGCGCGACGCTCGTGTATTCCGAGCTCGAGCGCGACATGCAGGAGACCTGGGCCATCCACGGCGTCTACCCGCGCATGGCCTGGTCGCCGGACGATTCCGAGATCGTCCTCTACGCCGGCGGCAAGATTCGTCGCGTCAACGTCGCCGCCAAGCGCTCCACGCCGATTCCCTTCCACGTCAAGACCACGCGCCGTGTGCAAGACGCCGTGCGCTATCCAGTTGCCGTCGCGCCCGACACATTCGACGTCAAAGCGCTGCGCGACGTGCGCGTGTCGCCGCGCGGCGATCGTGTCGCCTACCAGGCCTTGGGGCACATCTGGGTGCGCGCGCTGCCGGACGGCACGCCGCAGCGCTTGACGAACGACGAGACACATTTCGAGTTCATGCCTTCGTTCTCGCGCGACGGTTCGTCGATCGTCTATGTCTCCTGGAGCGACGCAGACCTGGCGTCGGTGCGCGTCACGAACGTGACGACTGGCGACACGCGCTCTCTCACGCGTGAAATGGGACACTACTTCGAACCCGTCGTGTCCCCGGACGGCAAGACCGTCGTCTATCGCAAGGGATCGGGCGGGTACCTCGTATCGCCGCTGTGGAGCAGTGACAAGGGCATCTACAAAGTGCCCTTCACCGGAGGCGAGTCCGTCCTGGTGACGAAGGACGGTTCCAACCCGCAGTTCGGAGCCGACAGCGACCGCGTATACCTGTACTCGGAGACGAGCGAGAAGGAGACCGACAAGCACATCCTTTCGTCGATCGGCATCGACGGACGTGAACCGCGCACGCACTTGACGAGCGAGAACGCGACCGAGTTCGCGCTCTCGCCCGACGGCCGCTGGGTCGCGTTCCAGGAGCGCTTCAACGCCTACATCGCGCCTTTCGTGCCCACCGGTCGCGAGCTCGCCATCGGACCCAAGTCGAAAGCGCTGCCGATCGCGCGCGCGAGCCGTGACGCCGGCGAAAACCTGCAGTTTTCAGGGGATTCCAGCGCCTTGCACTGGTCGCTGGGTCCGGAGCTGTTCGAGCGCAAGCTCACGGACGCGTTCGCGTTCCTGGACGGCGCGCCAGAGAAGCTGCCGGAGGTTCCGGCGACGGGCCGCAACATCTCGTTTCAGGCGCAGCAATCCAAGCCCGACCGCACGCTCGCACTCGTCGGCGCGCGCATCGTCACCATGAAAGGCGACGAAGTCATCGAAGACGGCGTCATCGTGATCGAGAAAAACCGCATCAAGTCCGTTGGGCGTCGCGCCAAGGTCGCGCTTCCGTCTGGTGCGCGTATCGTCGACGTCTCGGGCACGACGATCACACCCGGCATCGTCGACGTGCACGCGCACGGCTCGCAATCAGCGAACGGCATCACGCCGCAGACGAATTGGATCCACTGCGCCAACCTGGCCTACGGCGTCACGACCATCCACGACCCGTCGAACGACACGAATTCGATCTTCGCCGTCTCCGAGCTGGCGAAAACCGGCGCGATCCTCTCGCCGCGCACGTACTCGACCGGCACGATCCTGTACGGCGCGGCCGGCTCGTTCAAAGCCGAGATCGATTCGTTGGACGACGCGCTGTCGCACCTGCGACGTTTGAAAGCGATCGGCGCCTTCAGCGTCAAGAGCTACAACCAGCCGCGCCGCGAGCAGCGCCAGATGGTGATCGAAGCTGCGCGACAGCTGAACATGATGGTCGTGCCCGAAGGCGGCTCGCTGTTGCAGCACAACTTGACGATGGTGGTCGACGGCCACACGGGCGTCGAGCATTCGCTGCCGGTCGAGCGCGTGTTCAAGGACATCACGCAACTGTGGGGCGCTACGCAGACCGGCTACACACCCACGCTCGTCGTCGGCTACGGCGGGCTCGACGGCGAGCACTACTGGTACCAGCACATGGACGCCTGGCGCGAGGCGCGCTTGAACGCCTTCGTGCCGCGTTTCGTGCTCGATCCGCGCTCGCGCCGGCGCGAGATGGCGCCCGACGAGGACTACAACATCCTGCGCAGTGCGGGCATCGTGAAGTCGCTCGTCGACGCCGGTGCACGCGCGCAACTCGGTGCGCACGGACAACTCGCAGGTCTGGGCGCGCACTGGGAACTGTGGCTCTTGAAGCAGAGCGGCATCACGAACCTGCAAGCGCTGCGCGCGGCGACGCTCGACGGGGCACGCTACGTCGGGCTGGACGCCGACATCGGTTCGATCGAGCCCGGCAAGCTGGCCGACATGATCGTCATGGACAAGAATCCGTTGGAGGACATCCGCAACTCTGACGACATCCGTTTCACTGTCTTGAACGGTCGCATCTACGACGCGCACACGCTCGCGCCGGCTGACGGCGGAGCGGGTGCCAGACCCAAACTGTTCTTCGAGTCGATGCAGGAAGGCATGCCCCTGCAGGCGAGCGATGCGCACTGCGCGGGCTGCGGGCGCTGAGAAGGCGCTGCTGCCGACAAACGAAATCTACGGCCCACACCGTCGATCGAAACCCTCACCGAGCTCCGCTCCTCGACGCTTCAAGACCGACACCAAACCCCGCCCGCTCGACCCCGCCCCATTGTTGACCTCCTGGTTCGCGATTTGCGCGGTACTCCGCGCGAACCGCGAACCAGGAGGCCGCGCTGCGGAGCACGCGTCGAATGCCTTTGCTTCCAGTTGGCCGGGCCGGTGCCATCTGCCTTTCGGGCTGTGAAGGCACAAGTGAGTTTCACATCGACCTCACAGCTCGATTCAAAGTCGAGCACAGCCACTCGTCATCGTGACTCACGCAGCGCGCAGCAGAAGAAACGAACGAAGCAGGCAGAAGAGCAACAGCATTCGACGCATGCTTCGCAGTGCGGCCTCCTGGTTCGCGATTTGCGCGGTGGCCTTCGTCCGAGTTTGACCGTACCGAGCCAGGCTCGTGTGGTGCACCTTCGCCGGCGTAGAGCCGCGCGCCGGCGCGCGGCTCTA